>NZ_JBOCIG010000009.1:107039-153372 GCF_050565425.1 Agromyces sp. GXS1127 | reverse complement strand
CAAGACCACGGCTAGACTGCCCGCGACCGTTCACTTTCCGGCCGCCGCAAACGACCAGAATTCAACCGTCGTCGACAGCGGCCCCAGCGGTCGGGCAGCCGGAGCCTGAGGTCGGTCGCCTGGTCGCGCCCGTGCGCCGCGATCCGATCCCCTCAGACCGCGTGTGGCACGGCTGGGAGAGGGCGCCACGAACCGCGCCGCGGCCGCTTCCCTGGGCACGCGAAAGGGCCCCGGCCGAAGCCGGGGCCCTCTGCTGCGGATCGGGATCAGCCGATGCGCGTGTAGGTGTTGTCGTCGGCGTACTCGTAGATGCCGATGGTGGCCTCGGTCGGGTCACCGTTCTCGTCGAGCGTGATCGGACCCGACGCACCGTCGAAGTCGATCTGCTCGCCCTCGGCCAGGAGCGCGGCCGCGTCGGCGAACGTCGTCACCGTCTCGCCCTCACCCGAGCCGCCCGACACCTGCTGCAGGTAGGCGCCGATGTCCTCGCCGGCCGTGCTGTTCGCCGCGTAGGCCGCGAGCGCGATCAGCATGAGGGCGTCGTAGGACTCGGGACCGTAGCTGTAGCTGTCGAGGTCGGGGTCGATCTCGAGCATGCGGTCCTCGAAGCTCGCCTCGAGCTCCGGGCCGGGGAGCGTGCCCTTCGCACCGGCGACGAGGCCGGGCGCGAAGTCCGCGCTGTAGTCGGCCAGGTTGCCGTCGACGAAGTACAGCTGGTCGCCCGGGTAGCCGGCACCGACGAGCGCGGGCACGACGACCTTGGCCTCGTCGAACGTGATGACCGCGACCGCGTCGGGGTTCGCGGCGTTGATCGCCGAGAGCTGCGCGTCGAAGTTCGAGTCACCCGTGTTGAAGAGCTCCTCGGCCACGATCTCGCCGCCGGCGGCCTCGAAGGCCTGCTTGGTGAAGTCCGCCAGGCCCGTGCCGTACGGGTCGTTGAGGACCAGGAGGCCGAGCGTCGAGGCGCCGTCCTCCGCGATCAGGTTGCCGAGGACCTCGCCCTGGAGCTTGTCGGACGGCGCGGTGCGGAAGTACAGCCCGTTGTCCTCGTAGTCCGTGAAGTCGGGCGACGTGTTGGCCGGCGAGAAGTGCACGACGCCGGCCGACGTGATCTGGTCGATGACCGTGAAGGACACGCCGGACGAGGCGGCGCCGATGATCGCCGACACGTCCTGCGAGAGGAGGTCGGTGACCGAGACGGTCGCGATGTCGGTGGTGGTGTCGCCGGAGTCGCGGTACACGACCTCGACCTGGATGCCGGCGTCGGCCTCGTTGATCTCCTCGGCGGCGAGTGCGACACCGGCCTCCTCGGGCGGGCCGAGGAAGGCGAGGGTGCCCGACTGGGGCAGGATCGTGCCGACCTTCAGGGTGAGGTCGCGCTCACCGGCCTCGATTTCCAGGGCGTCGCCGGTGTCGGCCGGCTCCTCGGACTCTTCCGGGGTCGTGGTGCCACCCGTGCTGCACGCGGTGAGGAGGAGGGCGGAGACGCCGGCAATGGCGATGCCCGTCCAGGCCGTGCGAGACGAGCGCGAGCCGGTGGCCCTCGCGAATACGCTCATGATGCTCCTTGGGACTGAAGGATCGGTACACAAACAGCGTCTGGCGACGCCGATGTATCGACCGTATTGCCCGCCCAGAGGGGAAACAAGATTGCCCCGATCACAACCCGGTAACGCACACGGAATCGTTATCTCCGTGACATCCGAGCGCGTTTCTGCGCAGCAATCGGCCGTTTCCGCTGCGGAATCGCGCATCGGACGCCGCTCCGGAACCCGGCGACGGCACCCCGTTCGGGGGTCGTCGGCCGCTCAGACCGGTTCGAGGTTCGCGGCCCGACGTGCGGCGCGCGCACCCCGCACGAGGTCGAACGTCAGCACGACGAGCGCGAGCCAGACGAGCCCGAAGCCCGCCCATCGCTCGGGCGGCATGGGCTCCCCCAGCACGACGACCCCGACGATGAACTGGATGAACGGCGCGAAGTACTGGATGAACCCCATGTAGGTCAGCGGCAGACGACGCGACGCCGCGGCGAACAGGAGGAGCGGCACCGCGGTGACCGCGCCCGCAGCGAGCAGCAGCACCGTGTGCCATCCGCTCACCGTGCCGATCGTGAGCCCGGTCGTCGCCGCGACGACGACGAGGAGGACGACGGCGAGCGGGGCGAGCCAGGCCGTCTCGAGCGTGAGTCCGGACACCGCGTCCACCCGATGCCCGACCCGCTTCTTGATGAGCCCGTAGAAACCGAAGCTGAACGCCAGGACGAGCGCGATCCACGGCAGTCGACCGTAGCCGACGGCGAGCACGACGACGGCGACGATCGAGATGCCGACCGCCGTCCACTGCACCGCGTTCAGCCGTTCGCGCAGCACGAGGACGCCGAGGAACACCGTCACGATCGGGTTGATGAAGTACCCGAGCGCGGCCTCGACCACGTGCCCGGTGAGCGTCGCGAAGACGTAGGTCAGCCAGTTGACGAAGATCAGCACGCCGGCCAGTCCCATCGTCAGCACGACACGGCGGTCGCGCAGGAGCGCACGGAACGCGCGCCACGTGCGCGTCACCGCGATGAGGATCGCGCAGAAGACGAGCGAGAGCAGGATGCGCATCGCCACGATCTCGATCGGCCCGCTCGGGGCGAGGGCGATGAAGTAGACGGGCAGGAAGCCCCAGAGGGCGTACGCGGCGACCGCGTAGGCGAGGCCCGCGCGGCTCACGCCGTCGGGCCTGACGCGCGCCGGCGCGTCGGTGGACGGAGCGGATGGCACCGTGTCAGCCTACGCGCGACGTCCGGCCCGGAGGGCCGCGGCCACTGCCGTCCACCGTCGAGATCCCGCCCCACGCGACGTGCCGGGGGACGCGACGCGGCCCGGATGCCGATGGCATCCGGGCCGCGAAGATGTCGGTGTCGACTAGCGGACGACGACCGCGAGCACGTCGCGGGCCGACAGGACGAGGTAGTCCTCGCCGCCGAACTTCACCTCGGTGCCGCCGTACTTGGAGTAGATGACCTTGTCGCCGACGGCCACGTCGAGCGGGACACGGTTGCCGTTGTCGTCGATGCGGCCCGGGCCGACCGCCACGACCTCGCCCTCCTGGGGCTTCTCCTTGGCGGTGTCGGGGATGACCAGGCCCGAAGCCGTGGTCTGCTCGGCCTCGACCTGCTTGATGACGATGCGATCCTCGAGCGGCTTGATGGAAACCGACACGGTTGACCTCTTTCTTGACGAAGACTGGGGTTAGCAACCTCTGAGTGAGAGTGCTAAAGCGAGTCTATGGCGGTTCTGGCACTCGTGCAACGTGAGTGCCAACGGATGGCGCGGTGCTAGCGTGTCGGCGTGGAACGCGACGAGCTGGTGCGGCTGCTCTCTGCCGAGGGGCTCGCGCTGCTCGACTCGCTCCCGCCGTACTCGTCCAGGGCGGATGTCGTGAAGACGGTGGCGGACCTGCGCAAGCAGGGCCACGATCCCGGACTCGTCGCGGCGGTGCTCAGCCAGTCCAGGCTCCGCTCGAAGGCGCGCGGCAAGTTCGGCGAGTTCGCCGATCGGATGCTCTTCACCGAAGCGGGACTCGAGCAGGCGACGCGACTGCGCGTCGCGGCGCTCCACGCCGGCCGCTACGCCCGTGCGGGGCTCGGCCACGTCGCGGACCTGGGGTGCGGCATCGGCGGCGACGCGCTCGCGCTCGCCGCGGTCGACCTCGAGGTGACCGCGGCGGAGGCCGACGAGGTGACCGCGGCCGTCGCGGCGTTCAACCTCACGCCGTTCCCGAAGGTGCACGTGCTCCACGCCCGCGCCGAGGACGTCGCGCTCGGCGGCATCGATGCCGCGTGGCTCGACCCGGCTCGGCGGACGACCGCCGGGGGAACGACGACGCGGCTCCCGGATGCCGCGGACTACTCGCCCTCGCTGGACTTCGTGTTCGGACTGGCGAAGCGGATGCCCGTCGGCGTCAAGCTCGGGCCCGGCACCGACCGGGACGTCATCCCGGACGGCACGGAGGCCCAGTGGGTCTCCGTCGACGGCGACGTCGTCGAGCTCGTCGTCTGGACCGGTTCGCTCGCCCGCGCGGGCGTCGGACGCGCGGCGCTGGTCATCCGGGGCGACGGTGCGCATGAGCTCGTCGCCCCCGCCGACAGCGCCGACGCCCCGGTGGGCCCGCTCGGCGACTACCTGTACGAGCCCGACGGCGCCGTGATCCGGGCGCGCCTGATCGGCGACCTGGCTCGCTCGATGGGAGCGTGGATGCTGAGCGACGGCATCGCGTACCTGACCGGAGACCGCGCGGTCGACACCCCGTTCGCGCGGGGCTTCCGGGTGATCGAGCGTCTTCCCGCCGACGAGCGCAGCCTTCGGCGTGCGCTGCAGGAACGCGGCGTCGGCACCCTGGAGATCAAGAAGCGGGGCGTCGACGTCGATCCGGCGGCCCTCCGGACGCGGCTCAAGCTGAAGGGCGACGCCTCCGCGACCATCGTCCTGACGCGCGAGGAGGGTCGTCACGTGGCGATCCTCGTCGAACGACGATGAGGGCCCGCAACCCCGGTCAGGCCCTCGAGAGCGCGCCGAACACGATGGCGTAGTAGCCGATCCACACCCCGGAGAAGACCAGCCCTGCCACGCCGGTGCCGATCCCGACGAACGCCGAGGTCCGGCCGTGCTCCTCGCGGCGCAGCCCGAGCACGCCGAAGACGATCGCCGCGAGCGACAACGGCAGCATCCAGCCCACGAACAGCGAGGCCGCGGCGCCGAGGACGCCGAGCACCGCGGCCACCTGGCTGTACACACGCCGCTGCTCGTCCTCGTCCTCGTACCCCGTCTCGTACGGCTCCGGCATCGGCCGGCCGACGGCGAGGAGCTGCCCGGTGGGGAGCCCGTGGATCTCGGCGGTGTCGTAGGGCACGTCGAACTCGCGCGCCGGCGTCGAGGCCGCCCCGTCGGCCGCCCCCGGGCGCTCGGGCCCGTACGGCACCGGTGCGCCGGACGCCGGAGCCGCCGCGGCTCCGTCCGCGGCCGCCGGTGCCGTCGGGGAGGGTGCGCGGGGCGGAGCCTGCCCGGGCTCGTCCGGCCGCGGCATCCGCTCGTCGGTCACGCCGTCACCTCAGTACCGGTACCCGAACCCGTTCCCGATCGAGAACAGCAGGCCCCACAGGATGAACGAGAGCAGCGCGATGCCGATGCCCACGAAGCCGAGCACGAGGCCGGTGAGCCACATGCCCTTCGCGGCCGGCTCCTTGCTGCGGCCGAGGAAGCCGAGGACGACGGCGGCCGCGGGCACGATGAGCTGCAGCACGCCGCCGACGAACGGGATGATCGCGATCGGCGAGCCGATGACGCCGATGATCCCCGCGATGAGCGAGATGAGGCTGAGCACCGGGGTCGGCCTGGACGGCGCGGGCGCGATGCTCGGCGCCCCGGCGCCGTAGCCGTATGCCGCCGCGGGCGGGACCGGCGCCTCCGTGCTCCCGAAGCCCGGGGCCGGACTGTCGTACGTCTGCGGCTCCGGCTGGGCCGGAGTCGACGACGAGGGCGTCGACGCCGACGGCGCCCCGTACGGCGTGGCGGGCGGACCGGGAGCCGCGGGCGCCGGAGCGCTCGGCGGAGCCGGCGGCGCCGGGGGCTCCGGTGCACTCGGCGGCTCGGGTGCGCCCGGCACCTCGGGAGTGCCCGGAGGCACCGGCGTACCGGGCGGCTCGGGTGCGGCGGGCGGTTCCGGTGCGGTGGGCGGCACTGGCCCCGGCTCGGGCTCGAGCGGAACGGTCGGCTCCGTCGGCGGGACCGGAACCGTGGGCGGCTCGACGGGCACGGTGGGCTCGGCAGGCTCCGACGGGACCGTCGGTTCGCTCGGCGCCGGAGGTGCCGGCTCCGTCGGTCGGTCCGGGTTGGTGGGATCGCTCATGCCGAGCCCCTTCCGTGCTGCGGGTGGAGTGGGTGGATCAGTACGAGGTGACGCCGCTGTTGTAGGCGGCGCCTGCGACCACGAACACGAAGATCAGCGCGATGATGCTCGCGAGCAACCCGACGTAGCCGATGATCAGGCCGGCGATCGCGAGGCCGCGGCCCTGCTCGCCCGTCTTCTTGATCTGGCTCAGCGCGATGTGGCCGGTGATGATGGCGACGAGCGAGATGAAGAACGCCGAGACGAGCGAGACGATCGCCAGCACGTTGGTCTTCTGGGTCGCCGGAGCGCCGTACGACGGGTTCGACCCGTACGACGGGCTCGATCCGTAGGCGGGCTGCGCGGGCGGCGCGGGAGGAGGCGGCGGGACGTTCGACGCGTTCGGGTCGGGCGTGTTGGGGTCGGTCATGGTGCGGTTTCCTCTCGTGCAAGCGCGGACCCGGCCATGCTGGCAGCGCCGCAGGGTGGTGTCAACGCTCACGGCGCGGGTCGTCTCCCCGGCGATCGCGGGTCTTCGCTCACCATAGCGCGCACCCGGGCCGCACCGCCGTGGGGATCGCCCGCCACGGCCCCGACGGGCCGGTTCAGCTCCGGATGTCGGTCACCGGCAGCGTCGAATCCGCCCCGAACTCCAGCGAGGACGGCTCGTGGCCGGCCATGATCAGCCGCGCGCCGAGTGCGGCGATCATGGCGCCGTTGTCGGTGCAGAGCGACAGGGGCGGGATGCGCAGCTCGATGCCCGCGGCATCCGCCCTCGCCTCGGCGACCTCGCGCAACCGTCGGTTCGCGACCACGCCCCCGCCGAGGAGCAGCCTCGGCACGCCGAGGTCGGTGCACGCGGCGATCGCCTTCGACACGAGCACGTCGACGACGGCCTCGCGGAAGCTCGCCGCGACGTCCGCCATCGGCACCGGCTCCCCCGCGGCCTCGCGCTGCTCGACCCAGCGGGCGACGGCGGTCTTCAGGCCCGAGAACGAGAAGTCGTAGCGGTGGCGCTCGAGGTCCTTCGGGCGCGTGAGCCCACGCGGGAAGCGGATGGCGTCGGGGTCGCCGCCGACGGCGGCGCGGTCGATCTCGGGCCCGCCGGGGTACGGCAGCCCGAGGAGCCGGGCGACCTTGTCGAAGGCCTCCCCCGCGGCGTCGTCGATCGTCTCGCCGAGCAGCTCGACGTCGGAGTCGAGGTCGCGCACGAGCAGCAGCGACGTGTGCCCGCCGGAGACGAGCAGCGCCACGCTCGGCGTCTCGAGCGGCCGGTCGCCGATGAGGTCGGCGCCCACATGCCCGACGAGGTGGTTGACCGCGTAGACGGGCTTCTCGAGCGAGAGCGCGAGCGCCTTCGCCGCGCCGACGCCGACCATGAGGGCGCCGGCGAGGCCGGGCCCGTTGGTGACGGCGACGGCGTCGAGGTCGTCGAGGTCGACGGATGCCTCGGCGAGCGCTGCGCGGATCGTCGGCCCGAGCGCCTCGAGGTGCGCCCGCGCGGCGACCTCGGGCACCACGCCGCCGTAGCGGGCGTGCTCGTCCATCGAGGAGGCGATGGCGTTGGCGAGCAGCTCGGTGCCGCGCACGATGCCGATGCCGGTCTCGTCGCACGAGGTCTCGATGCCGAGCACGAGCGGCGCATCGCGGTTCATCGAGGTCCTCCGTCGCTGCCGGGGCGGGCGTCGGCGTCCGGCCGGGCATCGACGGCCGCCGGCGCGGCGGTCGCGGCAGTCGCGGCGGTCGCGGCGGTCGGACCCGCGGCCACCGCTGCGCCGTCATCCGTGGTCGCCGGTCGTGTCACGGCGGGCGGGACGTCGAGCCGCATCGCGATGGCGTCCACGCCGTCCGGCTGGTAGTACCCGCGCCGGACGCCGATCTCGACGAACCCGAGCGACTCGTAGAGCCGGCGCGCCACGGGGTTGTCGGCTCGCACCTCGAGGAACAGCTCGGCCGCCCCGCGTCGGCGCGCCTCGTCGATGAGCGCGTGCATGAGGGCGCGGCCGAGGCCCGAACCCCGGTGCGCGGCGTCGACCGCGATGGTCTGGATGTCGCCCTGGCCCGAACCGTGCGGCGCGAGCAGCCCGGCGTACGCGACCGGCTCGTCGGGGCGGGCGTCGTCGACGGCGACGAGGTAGTGCGTGTGCGGCGCCTCGATCTCGCTGAGCATCGCGGATCCGGGCCACGCGTCGGTCGTGAACGTGGCGCGCTCGAGCCGCATGATCGACTCGAGGTCGTCGCGCCCGGCACGACGGAGCATGAGGCTCATCGCAGCACCCGCTTCCCCGCCGACGGCGTGACGTCCGGTGCCCGCAGGTAGAGCGCCTCGTCTGCGGCGACGGGCAGGCGCCCGGCCGCGTGCGCGAGCTCGGCGACGAGTCCGAGGGAACCGGCCGAGACCGTCTCGGCGTCGAGGCGGATGCCGCGGGGCGCGGGCACCCCGTCGCGCGGCTCGAGGCGGGGCTCGGCGAGCCGGACCGGCAGGCCGTCGGCGTCGAGGCCGTCGTAGTCGGTGACGGCGGACTCGCGTCGCCGGGCGTCGGTGACCACCTGGAGCCGGCCGGAACCGCCCGCGGCGTACCACGCGTGCGCGACGGCGTCGTGGCTCACGACCGGCACCACCGGGCGACCTATGCCGAGCGCGAAGGCGCGTGCTGCGGCGATGCCGACGCGGAGTCCGGTGAACGGGCCGGGTCCCATGCCGGCCGCGACGCCGGAGAGCTCCGCCGGCCGTACGCCGGCCCGCGCGAGGACGTCGCGGATCCCGTCGCCGATCAGTTCGGCATGGCGCATGGTGTCGTTCGTGCCGGTCTCGGCGAGGATCCCGCCGTCGAGGTCGACCACGGCGACGCTCGTCCCCGTGGACGTGTCGATCGCGAGGAGCATGGCATCAAGCCTAGATGCGCGTCGCCGCACGCTGGCCGCGGGGCGGGCGGGTGCGGGCTCGCGGTCACGCCTCGAGCTCGGGCTGGACCGCGTACGGCGTTCCGGCCCAGCGCGGCCCGTGGCCGCGGAGCTCGACCGACCGCGGCTCGTCGTCGACGAGCTCGGCATCGGCGACGCCGGGATCCGCGTCGTCGAACCCGTCCTCGTGCCCGCGACGTCGGGCGATGACGACCTCGAGCCAGGAATCGCTGACGTCGTCGAGCAGGCCGGCGCCCCACTCCACGACCACCACGGAGCGCGCGAAGTCGAGGTCGAGGTCCTCGAGCTCGGCGGCGCTGCCGAGCCGGTACGCATCGACGTGCACCAGCGGTGCGCCGCCGACGAGGCTCGGATGCGTCCGGGCGAGCACGAACGTGGGGCTCTGGACGGGCCCGCGGATCCCGAGGCCCTCGCCGATGCCTCGGGTGAGCGTGGTCTTGCCCGCGCCGAGCGGGCCCGTCAGGACCACGAGATCGCCGGCGCGCAGTTCCCGACCGAGCTCGCGCCCGAGCGCCTCCATGGCCTCGGTGTCCGGGACGGCGCGGCGCATCAGGCACCCCCGACGTGCGTCCGGGGCACGCGCGGCCCGATGCGGGTGACGATCTCGTAGCCGATGGTGCCGGCGGCGTCGCCCCAGTCGTCGGCCGACGGCGCGCCCGCGGCGGGATCGCCGAAGAGCACCACCTCGTCGCCCACGCCGACCTGGGCCTCGCCCACATCGACGAGGAACTGGTCCATCGCCACGCGTCCGGCGATCCGGTGCCGCGCGTCGCCGATCGCGACCTCGGCTCGTCCCGACGCCTGTCGCGGCACGCCGTCGGCGTACCCCAGCGGGACGAGCGCGAGCGTGGTGGGCCGCTCCGCGCGCCACGTGTAGCCGTACGACGCGCCCGTGCCCGCATCGACGCGGCGGACGGCCGCCACGCGCCCGCGCAGGGTCATGACCGGCGTGAGTCCGAGGTCCGCCGCGGTCGTCCCGTCGCCGAAGGGCGGGACCCCGTAGATCCCGATGCCGAGTCGCACCATGTCCAAGCGCGCCTCGGGCATCCGCAGCGCGGCGGCCGTCGACGCGAGGTGCCGGATCTCGGGCGACAGCCCGGCGCGTCGCGCCGCCTCGACGCCGTCGAGGAACGCGGCGAGCTGGGCGGCATCCTCGTCGGGCGAGGTGTTCGCGAGGTGGCTGAACAGCCCGCGCACCCGCACCCGACCCGCTGCCTCGAGGGCGGCGGCGCGCGCGACCGCATCGTCCCAGTCGGCCCGGAGGATGCCGTTGCGGCTGAGGCCGGTGTCGAGCTTCAGGTGCACGTTCGCGACGCGACCGGCGGTGGCCGCGGCATCCGCCATGGCCTCGAGCTGCGCGAGCGACGAGACGCCGAGGTCGATGTCGTGCGCGATCGCCGTCTCGAACCGTGCGGCGGGATCGTGCAGCCAGGCGAGCACCGGGGCGTCGATCCCGGCATCGCGCAGTGCGAGGGCCTCGTCGAGGTCGGCGACGCCCAGGTGGTCCGCACCCGCGGCGAGTGCGGCGCGCGCGACCTGCGCCGCGCCGTGCCCGTAGGCGTCGGCCTTCACCACCGCCATGACCTTCGCCGGCGCGACCGTCCGGGCGAGGGCGGCGACGTTCGCGCGCACGGCGTCCAGGTCGATCACGGCCTCGCGGAACGGCGACCGCACGTGACGGGGGTTCACTCGCCCTCCCCCGCCGCGTCGGGGCCGACGAGGGCCTCGCGCGAGGTGGCCGCGCGGCCGACGCCGCGCTCGAGCACGACGAACGCGCTCGCGATGCCGGCGTCGTGGCTCATCGAGAGGTGCACGCGGTCGATGCCGAGCGCCGAGACGTGCGCGGAGAGCGCACCCGACAGCGCGAAGTCGGGGTTGCCGTCGTCGTCCTGCACGATGCGCATGTCGTGCCAGCGGATCACGGTGTGGCCGCCGAGCGCCTTGATCAACGCCTCCTTCGCCGCGAACCGTGCCGCCAGCGAGCGGGCGGGCCGGTCGCGTTCGCTCTCAGCGAACAGCCGGTCGCGCAGGGCCGGGGTGCGCTCGAGCGACCGCGCGAAGCGCGCGATGTCGACCACGTCGATGCCGATGCCCGCGATCACTGCTGCCCCTCCGACCCCACGGTTCGAGTCTGCCGCACTCCGCCGGCGCCCGGGCGTCGCGACGCCCGCCGCCCGGCCCGGGTCACTCGACCGTGACCGACTTCGCCAGGTTCCGCGGCTGGTCGACGTCGAGGCCCTTCGCCTGCGACAGCTCCATCGCGAAGATCTGCAGCGGCACGACCGCGAGGAGCGGCTCGAACAGCGGCGCGGCGAGCGGGATCCGGATCACCTCGTCCGCGAAGGGCAGCACCGCGGCATCCCCCGCCTCGGCGATCGCGATGACGCGCGCACCGCGCGCCCGGATCTCCTGGATGTTCGACACGACCTTCGGGTGCAGGTTCGCGGAACCGCGCGGGCTCGGCACCACCACGAACACCGGCTGGCCCGGCTCGATGAGCGCGATCGGCCCGTGCTTCAGCTCGCCCGCGGCGAAGCCCTCGGCGTGGATGTACGCGAGCTCCTTGAGCTTCAACGCGCCCTCGAGCGCGATCGGGTAGCCGACGTTGCGGCCGAGGAACAGCACCGAACGGGTGTCGCTCATCCAGTGCGCGAGCTCGCCGACGCGGTCGGCCTGCTCGAGCACGGTCTCGATCTTCCCCGGGATCGCCTGGAGCTCGGCGACCTGGGTCGCGAGCTCGTCGTCCGAGAGCGTGCCGCGCACGCCCGCGAGGTGCAGGCCGAAGAGGTACAGGGCGGTGATCTGCGCCACGAACGCCTTCGTCGAGGCGACCGCGACCTCCGGGCCGGCGTGCGTGTAGACCACGGCGTCCGACTCGCGCGGGATCGTCGCGCCCTGGGTGTTGCAGACGGAGATCGTCCTGGCGCCCTGCTCGCGCGCGTACTTGACCGCCATGAGCGTGTCCATGGTCTCGCCCGACTGGCTGATGGACACCACGAGCGTGTGCTCGTCGATCACCGGGTCGCGGTAGCGGAACTCGTGGCTGAGCTCCACCTCGACCGGGATCCGCGCCCACTGCTCGATCGCGTACTTCGCGACCATGCCCGCGTAGGCGGCCGTGCCGCAGGCGATGACCGTGATCCGGTTGACGTCGCGGAGGGCGTCGCCGAAGCCGTCGAGCTCGGGGATGACCACCGCGCCGTCGGCGATGCGGCCGCGGATGGTGTTCGCCACGGCATCCGGCTGCTCGGACACCTCCTTGCGCATGAAGGACGACCAACCGCCCTTCTCCGCGGCCGACGCGTCCCACGCGACGTCGAACGGCTCGACCTCGACCGGCGCGCCCGCGAAGTCGGTGACCGTGACGCCGTCGGCGGTGATCGCCACGATCTGGTCCTGGCCGATCGCCACGGCGCGCTTCGTGTACTCGACGAAGGCCGCGACGTCCGACCCCAGGAAGTTCTCGCCGTCGCCGAGGCCGATCACGAGCGGCGAGTTGCGGCGCGCGCCCACCACGAGGCCCGGCTCGTCCCGGTGGACGGCGAGCAGCGTGAAGGCGCCCTCGAGCTGCGACACGGTGCGCTGGAACGCGTCGCGGAGGTCGCCGGACTCGCGGTACAGGTTGCCGAGCAGCACCGCGGCGACCTCGGTGTCGGTCTCGGACTCGAACGAGGCGCCACCGGCGACCAGCGCGTCCTTCAGCTCGGCGAAGTTCTCGATGATGCCGTTGTGGATCAGCGCGAGCCGGCCCTCGTCGCCGAGGTGCGGGTGGGCGTTCCGGTCGGTCGGACCCCCGTGCGTCGCCCAGCGGGTGTGGCCGATGCCCGTGCCGCCCTGGTGGATCGGGTGGCGGTCGAGCTCGTCGGCGAGCACCTGCAGCTTGCCGGCGCGCTTCGCCGTCTCGATCGAGCCGTCGTCATCGATGACGGCGACGCCCGCCGAGTCGTAGCCACGGTATTCGAGGCGGCGAAGGCCGCCCATGAGGACGTCGAGGCTGTTGCGCTCTCCGACGTATCCGACGATTCCACACATGGGCCCGATTGTATCCGCGCCCGGCTGGGCTTCCGCCCGGTCCGGCGCCGCGAGGGCCGGTGGGACCGGGCACGCCGTGCGCACGGCACTAGACTGTGCCGGTGCCCGATCCGCAGAGCCCGTCGACGCACACGCCGCAGATCTCCCCGTTCGTCGAACTCGACCGCGCCTCCTGGGCGGCGCTCGCCCCGTCGATGCCGTCACCCCTCCGCGAGACCGAGATCGTGCAGCTGCGCGGCCTCGGCGAACCGCTCGACCCCATCGAGGTGGCCGAGGTCTACCTGCCGCTCAGCCGGCTCCTCAACCTCTACGTCGGCGGCACGAAGGCCCTGCACGAGGTCACGAGCACGTTCCTCCGCGAGCGGTTCGAGTCGACGCCCTTCGTCATCGGGGTCGCCGGCTCGGTCGCCGTCGGCAAGTCGACCATTGCACGCCTGCTGCGGGAGCTCCTCGCGCGATGGGAGCACACCCCGCGGGTCGAGCTCGTCACCACCGACGGCTTCCTCTTCCCCAACGCCGAGCTCGAGCGCCGCGGTCTCATGGCACGCAAGGGCTTCCCCGAGTCGTACGACCGGCGCGCACTGCTGCGCTTCGTCAGCGACGTGAAGGCCGGGGCGCCCGAGGTGCGTTCGCCCTTCTACTCGCACCTGGCCTACGACATCGTCCCCGACGCCCAGATCACGGTCCGGCGCCCCGACGTGCTCATCATCGAGGGCCTGAACGTCCTCCAGCCGCCCGGGCCCGGGCACCGCCTCGCCGTCAGCGACCTGTTCGACTTCACGATCTACGTCGACGCGCGCACGCGCGACATCGCGCGCTGGTACGAGGAGCGCTTCCTCAAGCTCCAGCGCGGCGCCTTCTCGAATCCGCGGTCGTACTTCCACCGGTACGCGAGCCTGACCGAGGACGAGGCGCGCGCACGGGCGCGCTCGATCTGGCAGTCGATCAACGAGCCGAACCTGCTGCAGAACATCCGGCCGACGCGGTCCCGCGCCTCGCTCGTGCTGCGCAAGGACGCGGACCACACCGTGTCGAGCGTGCTGCTGCGCAAGCTCTGAGCCGTCACCGGAGGGCGACGACGACGGATGGCGCGGGGCGCCGTTCAGCGAGCGAGGCGCGTGCGGACGACCCCCGCCAGCCGCTCGGCGTGCGCCTCGGCCGCGCCCTGCTCCGACGCCTCGACCATGACCCGCACCATGGGCTCGGTGCCCGACGGACGCAGGAGGACGCGACCGGTGTCGCCGAGCTCGGCCTCGACCTCGCGGACCGCGTCGGCGATGCCCTCGTCGTCGGCGAGGCCGTGGTGGTCCACGTCCCGGACGTTGACGAGCACCTGCGGGTAGACGGTCATCACGGAGGCGAGCTCGGCCAGCGTCCGGCCGGTGCGCGCCATCTCGGCCGCGAGGTGCAGTCCGGTGAGCACGCCGTCGCCGGTCGTCGCGAACTCGCTCATGATCACGTGGCCCGACTGCTCGCCGCCGAGCGCGAATCCGCCCTCGGCGAGGGCCTCGAGCACGTACCGGTCCCCGACCTTGGTCTCGACGACGCGGATTCCGCGCTCGGCCATCGCTCGCTTGAGGCCGAGGTTCGACATCACCGTGACCACGAGGGTGTCGTCGGTGAGCATGCCGCGCTCGTGCATCGAGACGGCGAGGATCGCCATGATGCGGTCGCCGTCGACCACGTTGCCGTCGGCATCGACGGCGAGGCACCGGTCGGCGTCGCCGTCGTGGGCGATGCCGACGTCGGCGCCGTGCTCGAGCACCGCCTGCTGGAGCAGTTCCAGGTGCGTGGAGCCGACGCCGTCGTTGATGTTCATGCCGTCGGGATCGGCGCCGATCACGATCACCTCGGCTCCCGCGTCGCGGAAGGTCTCCGGCGAGACGCCGGCAGCGGCGCCGTGGGCGCAGTCGAGCACGACCCTGAGGCCCTCGAGCCGATTGGGCAGCGTGCCGAGCAGGTGGACGACGTAGCGGTCCTCCGCGTCGGCGAAGCGGCGGATGCGACCGACGCCGTCGCCGGTCGGGGCGAGCTTCTGCCTGCCGAGGTGGGACTCGATGCGGTCCTCGACCTCGTCCGGGAGCTTCGTGCCGCCGAAGGAGAAGAACTTGATCCCGTTGTCGGGAGCGGGGTTGTGCGACGCCGAGATCATGACGCCGAAGTCGGCGCCGATGCTGTCGATGAGGAACGCCGTCGCGGGCGTCGGGATGACGCCGGCGTCGAGCACGTCGACGCCCGAGCTGGCGAGGCCGGCCGAAACGGCGGCCGTCAGGAACTCGCCGGACACGCGCGGATCGCGCGCGACGATCGCCACGGGCCGACGGCCCGCGGCGCGCAGTTCGTCGGCGTGACGACCCTGCGTGAGGACGGCGGCGGCCGCCTGGGCGAGGCCCAGGGCCAGGTCAGCCGTGAGTTCACGGTTGGCCAGACCCCGGACCCCGTCGGTTCCGAAGAGCCGAGGCATTCGGGAGACCCGTTCTCGCGCTTAGCGCTTCGAGAACTGGGGCGCCTTGCGGGCCTTCTTGAGACCGGCCTTCTTGCGCTCGATGACGCGGGCGTCACGCGTGAGGAAGCCGGCCTTCTTGAGGGTCGGACGGTTGTTCTCGCGGTCGATCTCGTTGAGCGCACGGGCGATCGCGAGGCGGAGGGCACCGGCCTGGCCCGAGGGGCCGCCGCCGGTGATGCGCGCGATGACGTCGTACGAGCCCGAGAGCTCGAGCACGGTGAACGGGTCGGTGATGAGCTGCTGGTGGAGCTTGTTCGGGAAGTAGTCCGCGAACTCACGGCCGTTGACCGTGATGGTGCCCGCGCCCGGCACGACGCGCACGCGCGCGATGGCCTGCTTGCGGCGGCCGACGGCCGCGCCCGAGACGTTCAGCACGGGACGCGCCGCGGGCGCGGCGGCCGGAGCCGACTCGGTGGTGTAGCTCTCAGGAGCCTGGTCGATCTGGTCTGCGATCTTCGCCATGGTGGTGTCTGAGTCCTTTTTCGCTCGGCGCCGGGCTTACTGGGCGACCTGGGTGAGGGTGTACGGCTTCGGCTGCTGGGCCGCGTGGGGGTGCTCCGGGCCGGCGTAGACCTTCAGCTTCTTGATCTGGGCGCGGCCGAGCGAGTTCTTCGGCAGCATGCCGCGGATCGCCTTCTCGACGGCGCGGACGGGGTTCTTCTCGAGGAGCTCGGCGTAGCCGACGGCCTTGAGGCCGCCCGGGTAGCCGGAGTGGCGGTAGGCCTTCTTCTGCTCGAGCTTCTGGCCGGTGAGGGCCACCTTGCCGGCGTTGACGATGATGACGAAGTCACCGGTGTCGACGTGGTTGGCGAAGATCGCCTTGTGCTTGCCGCGGAGGATCGAGGCGGCGTGGCTCGCGAGGCGGCCGAGCACGATGTCGGTGGCGTCGATGACGACCCAGTCGCGCTGGATCTCGTTCGCCTTCGGGGTGTAGGTGCGCGTCACAGTAGTGCTGCTTTCTGATCGAGTGAGGGGTTCGTGAATCCCGCTCCGTTGGGGTTCGCCCGCGATGCGGGTGGAACGCTCCGGTGGAGGGCTCAACATCGGGTACCGACGCAGTCGACGGCACCAAAGGGAAATCTTAGCCGACGACGCCGTTCACGTGCAATTCGCGGCGCGCTCGCGTCTGCTCCGCCCGAGCGGCGAGCTCCTCGTCCGCCGGATAGCCGACCTCCGTGAGCGTGAGGCCCTTCGCCGGGAGCACCTTGAACGCGCTCGTCCGCTCGCCGGCCTGCATGATCGCCGCCGGCCCCGCGACATCCAGCCGACCCTCGCCGACCGCGAGGCACGCGCCGACCAGCGCACGCACCATCGAGTGGCAGAATGCGTCGGCCTGCAGCGACGCGACGAGCACGCCGTCGGCGTCGCGACGCCAGCGGTACGACTGGAGGGTGCGGATGGTCGTGGCCTCATCTCGCGGCTTGCAGAACGCGGCGAAGTCGCCGAGCCCGATGAGCGTCTGCGCCGCGACGTCCATCGCCTCCTCGTCGAGGGCCCGCGGGTACCAGACCGTCCGGTGCCGCTGCAGCGGGTCGCGCTCGGCCCCGAGGTCGGCGATGCGGTAGGCGTAGCGGCGCCAGACCGCGGAGAATCGCGCGTCGAACCCGTCGGGCGCGGGCCGCGCGGATCGGACCACCACGTCGTCGTCGGAGGAGCCGAGGATGCCGGTGAGCCGGCGCACCAGCACGGCGTACGGGTCGTCGGCCGGGCCGGCCGCCGCCTCGCCGCGCTTCGGCCGCGTCACCGCGGCCAACGCATCCGGGTCGACGTCCAGGTGTGCGACCTGCCCGATCGCGTGCACGCCGGCGTCGGTGCGGCCGGCCACGACGAGACGCGGCACCGATCCCTCGCGTCGGAACAGCGTCGCGAGCGCGTGCTCGAGCACGCCCTGCACCGTGCGGAGCGCGGGCTGCCGGCTCCATCCGGCGAACCCGGTGCCCTGGTAGGCGAGGTCCAACCGGATCCGCAGCGTCATCCCCGTGTCCACGCACGCAAGCCTACGGTGCCCCTCGCCGAGCGACCGGACGCACGGAGCCCCCGCAGCGATCGCTGCGGGGGCTCCGGGTGCGTGGTGCGCGGGGCTACTTCGCCTCGGCGGCCTCGGTCTCCTCGGCGGGCGCCTCGGCCGACTCCTCCGACGCCTCGGCGCCGGCGGCCTCGTCGACCGCGGCCTCGGCCTCGGTCACCTCGGCCTCGGGGGTCTCGGCCGGGGTCTCCTCGTCGGCGGCGGGTGCGGCGGCCGGCTTCGCGGCGCGCTGCTTCGGCTGGACCGGCTCGAGCACGAGCTCGATCACGGCCATGGGCGCGTTGTCGCCCTTGCGGTTGCCGATCTTGGTGATGCGGGTGTAGCCGCCCTCACGGTCGGCGACCTGGGGCGCGATGACCGCGAACAGCTCGTGCACGACCGACTTGTCGCCGATCACGGCGAGCACGCGACGGCGCGCGTGCAGGTCGCCGCGCTTGGCGAAGGTCACCAGGCGCTCGGCGAACGGACGCAGGCGCTTGGCCTTGGTCTCGGTCGTGGTGATCCGCTTGTGCGTGAACAGCGCAGCGGCGAGGTTCGCGAGCAGCAGGCGCTCGTGCGCGGGTCCGCCTCCGAGGCGGGGGCCCTTGGTGGGCTTCGGCATGGTTCGTTATCTCCAGTGGTGTGGGGTTGGTGCGGCCCGTGGCCTGCTAGTTCTCGTCGTCGAAGCCCGTGTAGAAGTGGGCGCCGTCGAAGCCGGGGACCGAGTCCTTGAGCGAGAGGCCCATCTCGGTCAGCTTGTCCTTGACCTCGTCCACCGACTTCTGCCCGAAGTTGCGGATGTTCATCAGCTGCGACTCCGACAGGGCCACGAGCTCGGACACCGTGTTGATGCCCTCGCGCTTGAGGCAGTTGTAGGAGCGGACCGACAGGTCCAGGTCTTCGATCGGGATCGACAGCTCGCTCGAGAGCACGGCGTCGACCGGCGCCGGGCCGATCTCGATGCCCTCGGCGGCGCTGTTGAGCTCGCGCGCGAGGCCGAACAGCTCGACGAGCGTGCGACCGGCCGACGCGATGGCGTCGCGCGGCGAGATCGCCGGCTTGGTCTCGACGTCGACCACCAGGCGGTCGAAGTCGGTGCGCTCACCGGCACGCGTGGCCTCGACGCGGTAGGTGACCTTGAGGACCGGCGAGTAGATCGAGTCGACCGGGATCTGGCCCGCCTCGGAGTACTCGTTGCGGTTCTGGCTGGCCGAGACGTAGCCGCGGCCGCGCTCGATCGTGAGCTCGAGCTCGAACTTCGCCGAGTCGTTGAGCGTCGCGATGACGAGCTCCGGGTTGTGCACCTCGACGCCCGCCGGAGCGGAGATGTCGGCGGCGGTGACCTCACCGGAGCCCTGCTTGCGCAGGTAGGCGGTGATGGGCTCGTCGTGCTCGCTGGAGACGACCAGGTTCTTGATGTTGAGGATGATCTCGGTGACATCCTCCTTCACGCCCGGGACGGTCGAGAACTCGTGGAGCACGCCGTCGATGCGGATGCTCGTCACGGCGGCGCCGGGGATCGAGGAGAGGAGGGTGCGACGGAGCGAGTTCCCCAGGGTGTAACCGAAGCCCGGCTCGAGGGGCTCGATCACGAAACGCGAACGGAACTCCGAGATGTTCTCTTCGGTGAGCGTCGGACGCTGTGCGATCAGCACGGTGTGATTCCTTTCGGCAGGGTGTCCGCTATATGACACCTGCGAGTTCGAGGATCTTGAGTTGTTGAGAGAACGTGTCGTTGGTCGAGCAGGCCCGTCAGGGCCGTATCGAGACCGGCGGATGTCGCGGAGGTCTCGACACGGGCGCGGGCGCCCTGCTCGACCAACGGTGGAGTGCTAGACGCGGCGACGCTTGGGCGGGCGGCAGCCGTTGTGCGCCTGGGGCGTCACGTCGTTGATGCTGCCGACCTCGAGGCCCGCGGCCTGGAGCGAGCGGATCGCGGTCTCGCGGCCCGAGCCGGGGCCCTTGACGAAGACGTCGACCTTCTTCATGCCGTGCTCCTGCGCCTGGCGCGCGGCCGACTCGGCGGCGAGCTGCGCGGCGAACGGGGTCGACTTGCGCGAGCCCTTGAAGCCGACGCCGCCGGAGGAGGCCCAGCTGATCACGGCACCGGTCGTGTCGGTGATCGACACGATGGTGTTGTTGAACGTCGACTTGATGTGGGCCTGGCCCACGGCGATGTTCTTCTTTTCCTTCTTGCGCGGCTTGCGAGTAGCCGCCTTGGGTGCTGCCATTGTCGAAATCTCCTAGATCTTGGCGCGAGCGGTTACTTGCGGCCGGGCTTCTTCTTGCCGGCGACGGTGCGCTTCGGGCCCTTGCGGGTACGAGCGTTGGTCTTGGTGCGCTGGCCGCGGACGGGGAGGCCGCGGCGGTGGCGGATGCCCTCGTAGGAGCCGATCTCGACCTTGCGGCGGATGTCGGCGGCGACCTCGCGGCGGAGGTCGCCCTCGACCTTGTAGGTCCCCTCGATGTGGTCGCGGAGCGCGACGAGCTGGTCGTCGCTGAGGTCCTTGACGCGGATGTTCCCGTCGATGCCGGTCGCGGTGAGCGTCTCCAGCGCGCGGGTACGACCGACGCCGTAGATGTAGGTCAGTGCGATCTCCACGCGCTTCTCGCGCGGGATGTCGACTCCTGCCAGACGTGCCATGGTGGCTTCTCCTGTTGGATGTGTCGGAGGTGTGGAGCACTTCCGGTGCCTCGGCCTCCGTCCGAGGGTGTCCCCCGGCGCCTCAGCGGCGCGGGTTCTTGGAAGTGCCGTGTTCGATCACGTCGGCGCGGGACTAGCCCTGGCGCTGCTTGTGGCGCGGGTTCTCGCAGATCACCATCACGCGCCCGTGGCGGCGGATGACCTTGCACTTGTCGCAGATGCGCTTGACGCTGGGGTTGACCTTCACAGTCGTGGTTCCTTTTTTCGCTGTCCTCGTACCCGCGGGGTGCCGCGGGTCGTTACTTTCCGAACAGCCCTTACTTGTAGCGGTAGACGATGCGGCCGCGGGTCAGGTCGTACGGGCTCAGCTCCACGATCACGCGGTCCTCGGGGAGGATGCGGATGTAGTGCTGGCGCATCTTTCCGGAGATGTGGGCGAGCACCTTGTGCCCGTTGGTCAGCTCGACCCGGAACATCGCGTTCGGGAGAGCCTCGATGACCGAGCCTTCGATCTCGATGACGCCGTCTTTCTTGGCCATAGCCTCACTATCGCTTGGAGTTTGGGAATTCGGTCGTGCGATGATGATGCACGACCTCGGCCTGTCCCATCGGGCATGCCGAAGCGGGCGTGCAAAACACCAAGGGTCAACTATAGGCGAATCGATCCCGATTCGCCAGTCGGGCCGCGTGTCAGCTTGCGGCGCGCCGCGCGACCATCTCCACGAGCCGATCGTGCAGCGGATGTCCCGGCTCGATGCCGCACACCTCGCGGACGAACGTCGCCGGGGCATCCGACCGCAGTCGCTCCTGCAGCTCGACGCTCTCGGCGTCGGCGGGAACGTCGAACCCCAGCGCCGCCTCGACGGCCGCGAGCAGCCCGTCGATCGGCAGCCCGCGCTCGGCGAGCTCCGCGGCGGGCGCGATGAACCGCTCCCGTCGCGAGAGCTTGCGCAGCGGCTGGCGACCCACTCGCTCCACCGTGTCGGGTAGCGCCTCGTTGCGGAACCGGGACAGGATGACCTCCCGGTACTCGGTCATCTCGCCCTCGCCGAAGCCGTGCTTGGCGACGATGAGCGCGGAGGTCTCGTGCAGCACCCGCTCGACGCGCTCGGCCACCGCGGGATCCCCGAGCGCCTCGGCGATCCGGGCGTGCCCGGCGAGGAAGCCGAAGTACGCGGTCGACGCGTGACCGGTGTTGACGGTGAACAGCTTCCGCTCGATGTAGGGCCCGAGCCGATCGACGAAGTGGGCGCCGGGGATGACCGGCGGGGCGTCGCCGAACGGCGGCTCCTCGATCGCCCACTCCGAGAACGTCTCGACGGTCACGTCGAGCCCGGCACCCTCGGGCTGTCCGGGCACGATGCGGTCGACGGCGGTGTTCGCGAACACCGCCCGCCGCTCGAGCTCGAGCCACTCGTCTGGGCCGGCCAGGTGCCGGGTCTCCTCGCGGAGCAGGCTCGTGGCATCGATCGCGTTCTCGCACGCCATGACCGCGAGCGGCGGCGCCTCGGGCGATCGGTCGCGCAGCGCCTGCAGCACGTGCGGCGCGATGAAGCGCAGGATGTTCGGGCCGACGGCCGTGGTGAGCACGTCGGCGTCGGCGAGCTCCGCGGCGAGGGCCGCGGCGTCCGTCTGGGAATTGATCGCGCGGTACCGGTCGACGACCAGGTCGCGCGCGCCGACGCCCACCTCGTGCACGGTGTAGTGGTCGGATGCCGCGAGCGCATCGATCAGCTCGGCGTTCACGTCGGCGAAGACGACCTCGTACCCGGCATCGTGGAGCAGCAGCCCGATGAAGCCGCGGCCGATGTTGCCCGCGCCGAAGTGGACGGCCTTCACGACTCGTTCACCTCGGACAGCAGCGCGTGCAGCTCCTCGCTGGAGCCCGCCGAGAGGAGCGTGTTCACCTGCTCCTCGTCGGAGAAGACGATCGCGATCTTCGAGAGGATCTCGAGGTGCTCGTCGCCGAGCCCGGCGATCCCGACGACGAACCGCGCCGGCTCACCGCCCCAGTCGATCGGCTCGTCGTAGCGCTGCAGGGTGAGCGCCGACTTCCTGATGAGATCCTTCGCCTCGTTGGTTCCGTGCGGGATGGCGAGCCAGTTGCCCATGTACGTCGAGACGGTCGACTCGCGGTCGAGCATCGAGTCGACGTACGCCTGGTCGACGGCTCCGGCGTCGACCAGGAGACGCCCGGCCGAGCGGATCGCCTCGTCGCGGGTCGCGCCACCGGGCACGATCCGCACGTTCTCGGGCGACAGGATCTGGTCGGTCATGGGAGTTCCTTCCTCGGCGGTTCTGGTGGATCCGGGTGTCGGGACCGGCCCGGCACGTCGATGGCCCGGCGGACGACCGCCCGGGCCGCGGACGCCGCAGCTGCGGCGTCGCGACCCGGGCGGCACGTCATCCGGTGCGGCTCATCAGCGCTCCCGCTGCGCCTCGATCAGGTCGACGACCTCGTCGTACTTCGGCGAGTTCATGAAGTTGTCGACCGAGATGTGAACGGCGTCGGGCGTCTGGTGACGTGCCCGCTCCGTCAACTGGTTCTGCGTGATGACGAGATCGGCCGACGAGTCGAGGGCCGCGATCGCCTTGTTCACGACCGTGACATCCTCGATGCCCGCCTTCTTGATCTTGTTGCGGAGGACGCTCGCGCCCATCGCGGACGAGCCCATGCCGGCGTCGCAGGCGAACACGACGTTCCTGATCTCCCGCATCGTTCCGGTCGCGGGCCCGCCGGCCCCGCCCGCCTGGGTCGCTGCACCGCCGCGCAGGTTGGAGAGGGCGTCGGAGCTCTTGCCCTTGGCCGCCTCGGTCTGCGTGATCGCGGCGCCGAACGCGTCGTCGGAGACGGCCATCGCCTCGAGGTCGCGCTTGCGCGACGCCCGCAGGATGACCGCCGCGATGGCGAAGGTCACGCCCGCGGACAGGAGGACCGACAGGATGACGGCGAAGTACGCGCCCGGGGCGGTCTGCAGGAGCACCGCGATGATGCTTCCCGGTGCAGCGGGGGCTCGCAGGGCGCCGCCCAGCAGCATGTTGGTCGTGACCCCGGTCATGCCGCCGGCGATGAGCGCCAGGATCAGGACGGGCTTCATCAGCGCGAACGGGAAGTACACCTCGTGGATGCCGCCGAAGAACTGGATCACGGCCGCACCCGGTGCCGACGCGCGCGCCGCGCCGATGCCGAAGAAGGTGAACGCCAGCAGGAGGCCGACGCCCGGGCCGGGGTTCGCCTCGAGCAGGAACAGGATCGACGAGCCCTCCTCGGCCGCCTCCGACAGGCCGAGCGGGGTCAGCACGCCGTGGTTGATGGCGTTGTTCAGGAACAGCACCTTGGCGGGCTCGATGATGATGCTCGTCAGCGGCAGCAGGTTCGTCTCGACGAGCCAGCCCACCGCGCTCGAGAGCGCGTTCATGATGCCGTTCACGAGCCAGGCGACCGGGTAGAAGCCGACGACGGCCATGACGAAGCCCCAGATGCCGGCCGAGAACATGTTGACGAGCATCTCGAAGCCCGCGCGGACCTTGCCCTCCCACAGCGAGTCGAGCCACTTCATCGTCCAGGCAGCGAGCGGTCCGAGGATCATCGCGCCGATGAACATGTGGATCTGGCCGAGCTGGTTGTCCTCGGGCAGGGTCGCGTTCACCTGCGCGATCAGCAGGTCGGATCCGGCGATCGCGCCGAACGTCGCGATGCTGCCGACCACGCCGCCGCGGATACCGTACACCATCGAGCCGCCCGTGTAGCCGATGAGGATGGGCAGCAGGTAGTGGATGAACGGGCCGACGATGGTCGCGAGGTCGTCGTTCGGGGTCCACCCCACTCCGATGAAGAACGCGGTGAAGATGCCCCACGCGATGAGCGCGGGGATGTTCGGCATGATCATGCCGCTGAGGAAGGTGCCGAAGCGCTGGACGTGGACGCGGGTTCCCCCGGGTCGCTTCGCCTCAGCTGACGTCGTCGTCATGATGCCTCCAGTGCTGGGTCACGGCACGGTCGTGCCGGTGGGGGTGGGTGCGGATTCGGCGGCCTGTCTCGCCGCCTGCTTCGCCTCGGCCGCTCCCTCCGCGGCCAGGGCTGCCCGGGCGATGCGCTCGGCATCCTCCCGGGTGTACCGCGCGAGGGAGGCGCGGACGTCTGCGAGTGCCGACGGGGACATCGACAGCGTGGTGGCGCCGAGGCCGACGAGCACCACGGCGAGGAGCGGATCGGCGGCGGCCTCGCCGCAGATGCCGACCGGTTTCGCGAGCCGTCCACCCGCGGCGCCGACCTCGGCGACGAGCCGGAGCACGGCCGGTGCCCACGGGTCCTGCAGGTTCGCGACGGTGCCGAGGAGCCGATCGGCGGCCATCGTGTACTGGGTGAGGTCGTTCGTGCCGATCGATGCGAAGTCCGCCACGTCGAGCACGCGATCGGCGATGAGCGCCGCCGACGGCGTCTCGACCATGACCCCCGCCGTCTTCAGGCCGAGCTCGCGGCAGAGGTCGACGAAGTACCGCGTCTCGTCGACCGTGGCGATCATGGGCGCCATGACCCAGAGGTCGGCGTTCGTCGCCGCACCGGCCGCGGCGAGCGCGGTCAGCTGCTCGCGCAGGATCACCTCGGCGTGGCGCAGGGCGCGGATGCCGCGGAGCCCGAGCGCCGGGTTCTCCTCGACGGCGTCGTTGAGGAAGGCCAGCGGCTTGTCGGCCCCGGCGTCGAGCACGCGGACCACGACCTTCTTCCCGGCGAACGCCGTGAGCAGCCGCGTGTACTGCTCCTGCTGCTCGCTGACGCTCGGGGCGCGGTCGGCGTCGAGGAAGAGGAACTCGGTGCGGAAGAGGCCGACGCCCTCGGCGCCGAGCTCGATCGCTCCCGCGGCGCCGTCGGCCGAGCCGAGGTTGGCGAGGAGCGGCACCGCCGTGCCGTCGGCGAGCGCGCCCGGCGTGATGGGCGCGGCGGCGCGTGCGGCACGCTCGGCGATGCGCTCCTTCGCCGCGGCCACGGCGTCGGGTCCGGGCGACTGCACGACGAGGTCGTTCTCGGCGTCGACGATCACGGTGTCGCCGTCGGCGAGGGCCGTGGCATCCGCTGCCCCGACGACCGCGACGATCGACTTCTCGCGGGCGAGGATCGCCGTGTGGGAGGTCGGGCCGCCGTCGATCGTGATGAGGCCGAGGACCTGGGTCAGGTCGAGGAGCGCCGTGTCGGCGGGTGCGAGGTCGCGTGCGACGAGCACGAACGGATGGCCGGGGTTCGGCACGCCCGGCGCCGGCACCTTGAGCAGGTGCGCGACGACGCGCTGCGACACGTCGTCGAGGTCGGCGGCGCGCTCGCCCATGTAGCCGCCCATCGACGTGAGCAGGTCGCGGAACGCGGCGAACGCCTCGAACACCGCGCGCTCGGCGGTCTTGCCGTCGGCGAGCCGCTTCACGACGTCGTCCATGAGGGTGGGGTCCTCGGCCATCATGGCCTGGGCCTCGAGCACGTCCTGGGCGGCGCCGCCCGCCTGCGCGCCCTTGCGCTGCAGGTCGTCCGCGACGACGGAGACCGACGCGCGGGCGCGCTCCTCCTCGCGGGCCGGGTCGAGGTGGCTCGGTCGGTCCACCGGTTCCGGCAGGCGCTCGGCCATCCGTACGACCGGCCCGACGGCCACGCCCTGGCCGATGCCGGTGCCTCTGAACTCCATCACTCGCCCTCCCCGTTCGGTTCGATGGGCGACGGACGCCTCGGGCTACTCGTCGTGATCGGTGCTGAGCAGCTCGACGAGCTCGTCGAGCACGCGCTGCTCGTCGCCCCCGTCGACCACCACGGTGACCTCGTCGCCGTGGTCGATGCCCTGCGCGATGACGGCGAGGATGCTCGCCGCGTTGACGGGAGCACCTCCCGACTTCGCGATCGTGACGCTGGCCCCCGATGCAGCGGCCGCCTGGGTGAACAGCTTCGCCGGCCTGGCGTGCAGTCCGTGACTCGATCCGACTCGAACAGTGCGCTCCACCATGTCTCCGGCCTCCGTCGCTGGTGTCCGTTCCCGTGATCACCATAGACCCGTGCGTCCGCGCAGGGAACGGGATTGCGCGGCGTGGACGGGTTCATGCTCGGGCTCCGGCGATCGCGATCGCGAGGTCGAGCGCCGCGTCGCCGTCGAGCGTGCGGGTCTCGCCGGGCAGCACGGCCAGGGGCACGGATGCCTCGCGCGCGAGCTGCTCGAGCGACCCGAGCCTCGGCACGAGGTGCACGCCGACGAGCAGTGCGTCGGCGCCCTCGACCTGGTCGGCGAGCGTCTGCTCCCCCGCGGCCCGGACGTCGGCGGCGATCCCGCGCGCCTCGGCGGCGCGACGGATGCGCAGCGCGGCGAAGGTGCTCGACGCACCGGCTCCGCACACCACGACGATCCGCATCGCCCGCCTCCTCGCCCGGCTCGCCCGGTCCTCTTCGATCGGTCACGGCGGATGCCGCGAACATCCCGAGTCTGCTCCGGCGCTCGCGGTCGACGCCAACAGATCGCCTTCCGGGCCCCCGGAAGATGCGCCGCAACCGCTCCCCCGCCGACGGGGCAGGTGGTTGACTGGGCTGCATCCCGCCCGGCGTGCGTGCGCGCCGAGCGGGCGATGACCGCGAGGATCGGAGCGAGCCGAACGTGCCGGAGAACTGGGAGCGCCTCGTCGAGGCACTCGCCGACGAGGACGCGGCGGTGACGGCGGCCAGGCTCGCCGACCGGCTCGGCGTCTCCGACCGGACGGTGCGGGCCTACGTCGCGCAGGCGAACCGCACGGGCGAGGTCGTCGTCGAGTCCGGGCCGGACGGGTACCGCGTCGACCGCGCGGCGTGGGCGCGGGTGCTCCACGCCCGATCGTCGACGGCCGGGGCGGGAAGTCCCGACGGCCGCCGGGCCCGGCTGATCCGGGACCTCGTCGACTCGCCGGACGGCCTCGACGTGCACGAGGTCGCCGAGGCGGCGCACGTCAGCGAGTCGACCGTGGAGGCCGACCTCGGTCGGGTGCGGGCCCGCCTGCAGGGCACCGGCCTGTCGCTCGTCCGCGATGGCAGCCGGGTGCGGCTCGCCGGCCCCGAGACGGCCGTGCGCCGGCTCCTCGGCTCGCTCATCCGCGAGGAGAGCCGCCGCGGCATCCGCGACCTGTCGTCCCTCCGCGCCGGCTTCCCGTCGATGGAGCCCTTCCGCGTCGCGCTCGTCTCGGAGCTGCGTGCCGCCGGCTACGCGCCCAACGAGTACGCCCTCGACGACGTGCTGCTGCATGTGGCGATCGCGCTCGACCGGGTGGGGCGCGATCGCGTGCTCGGTCCGACGGGCGAGGAGGACGGGGCCGGGATCGCGCCGACCCCGTCCGGGGCCGGCCTGCACGAATCGGGGCCGGGCGACGCAGTGCGCCTCGACGCCGACGCCGCCGACCCGCACGCGCGCTCGGACCTCGCGGCCGTCCTCGACCGGCTCGTCCGCGCGACGTTCGACGTCGGACTGCCGCCCGCCGAGGTCGAGCACCTCGCCCGCCTCGTCGGCACCCGAGTCGCCACCTCGCGCACGGGGCCCGCCCGCGACGAGGTCGTGCGCGACATCGTCGCCCGCATCTCGCGGGACTGGCTGGTCGAGCTCGGCGACGACCGCTTCATCGAGCGGCTGGCGCTGCACGTCGAGAACCTGGCCGCGCGCGCCGCGGAGCAGAGCTACTCCCGCAACCCGCTGACCGCGTCGATCAAGTCCGCCTATCCGATGATCTACGACCTCGCGGTGTACCTCGCGAGCGAGCTGGCGCGCCTCCAGGCCATCACGGTCAACGACGACGAGATCGCGTACCTCGCGATGCACCTCGGCGCGCAGCTCGAACGCACCCGCTCGCGCGGCGACGTGGTGCGCGTCGCGGTCGACGTGCCGGAGTACCACGACGCGCGGCAGCTGCTCGTCGAGCGGCTGCGCGGCGCGCTCGGCGACGAGGCCGACCTGGTGGACGGCGACTCCGCGGAGGCGGATCTCGTCGTCGCCGTGCTCGCGCCCGCCTCGCCGATGCCCGCGGTCGTCACGGTCGCACCGTTCCCGACCGCCGACGACGTCGACCGGGTGCGAGCGGAGGTCGCGCGACTCCGGCGCGGCCGGCGTCGCGCGCGCCTGGCGTCGACGCTCGCCCACACGATCGGGCCCGAGCTGTTCGTGCGCGGCGTCGGCGGCCGCGATCGGGAGGCGGTCATCCGCCTGCTCGGCGAGCGGCTCATCGACGCGGGCGTGATCGACGGGTCGTACGTCGAGGGTGCGCTCGAACGCGAGCGCATGTCGTCGACCGCGTTCACCGACCTCCTCGCCGTGCCGCACGCCATGACGATGACCGCGACGCGCAGCGCGATCGCGATCGCGATCGACGAGCGGGCGATCGAGTGGGGCGAGGCGAACGTGCACGTCGTGGCGCTCATCGCATTCGCCGAGGACGGGCGCGCCGAGTTCCAGGCGGTCTTCGACCAGTTCGTCGAGGCGTTCTCCGAGCCCGAGAACGTCCGCCGCCTCGTGCGCGGGGCGACCGACTACGCCGGGCTGCTCGCCGAGCTCTCGGGGCTCATGTCGAGCTGAGCGGATGCCGCCCGCCGCCGGTCACGGGATCGGCACGGGCCGCACGCCGAAGGACGCGAGACCGGCGGCTCCGCCGTCGGGAGCGGTGAGCACCCAGATGCCGTCGGCGTGGACGGCCACGCTGTGCTCGACGTGCGCGCCGTCGCCGCCGTCCGCGGTCGCGACGGTCCAGCCGTCGTCGCGGACGAAGGTCGCCGGGTCGCCCGACGTGATCATCGGCTCGATCGCGACGACGAGCCCGGGGCGCACACGAGGTCCGCGGCCGTGCACCGCGTGGTTGTAGACGGACGGGTCCTCGTGCATGGCGCGGCCGATGCCGTGGCCGCCGTAGCCCTCGAGGATGCCGTAGTCGCCCGACTCCGCGACGGCGGCCTCGATGGCCTCGCCCACCTCGTTCAGGCGGCGCGCCGACGCCAGGGCGGCGATCCCGGCCCAGAGGGAGCGATCGGCCGCCGCCGCGAGCTGCTCGCGCGCCAGCACGACGTCGGGGCGAGCCGGGTCCGGGAGGACCGTCGTGAACGCGGCGTCACCGTTCCATCCGTCGACCTCGGCACCCCCGTCGACCGAGATGATGTCGCCGGGCCGGAACGGTCGTCCGCCGGGGATCCCGTGCACGACGTCGTCGTCGACCGACACGCAGAGCGCGTGGCGGTACCCCGGCACGAGGCGGAAGTTCGAGCGTCCGTCGTGCGCGCGGATGACCGCGTCGGCGGCGGCATCCAGGTCGAGCGGGGTCGCCCCGACGACGAGCCGCTCACGCGCCGCCGCGAGGAGCTCGGCGGTCGCCGCGCCCGCGGGCACCATGGCGCGCAGCTCGGCCGGCGTCTTGAGCTTCAGTCGGCCGAACACCGGTCGCGCCGGTTACGCGGCGCCGGCGCTGCGGTCGCTCGCGTCGCCGCCGTTCGGCTGCAGGCCGCGCTCGGCGAGCGCCGCGAAGATCCGGTCCGTGACCTCGCCGAGCGTGCCGACGCCGTCGATGCGCACGACCAGGCCGTGCTCGCGGTACACGTCGAGGATCGGCGCGGTCTCCCGCTCGTAGATCGCGAGGCGGTTGGCGATGACCTCTTCGGTGTCGTCCGTGCGGCCCTGGTCGATCGCGCGCTGACGGAGCCGGCTGATCGACTCCTCACGCGGCACCTCGAGCTCGATGACGGCGTCGAGCGACTCGCCGCGGCCGGCGAGGAAGCCCTCCAGGTCGTCGACCTGCCCGCGGTTACGGGGGTACCCGTCGAGGAGGAAGCCGCCCGCGGCATCCGCCTGCTGGAGACGGTCGCGGACCAGCTCGCTGGTCAGCTCGTCGGGAACCAGGTCGCCCGCCTCGATGATCGCCTGGACGCGCTTGCCCAGCTCGGTGCCGCCCTTGACGTTCTCGCGGAAGATGTCGCCGGTGGCCACCTGCGGGACCCCGAACGCCTCGGCGACGAGCACGCCCTGCGTGCCCTTGCCGGAGCCCTGCGGGCCGACGATCAGGAAGCGGGCGGAGCGGGTCTGCGTCATCGGAGGAGTCCTTCGTAGTGGCGCTGCTGGAGCTGGGCGTCGATCTGCTTGACGGTCTCGAGGCCGACGCCCACGATGATGAGGATCGAGGCGCCGCCGAACGGGAAGTTCTGGTTCGCGCCGAACCACGAGAACGCGACGAGCGGCAGCAGCGCGATGAGGCCGAGGTAGATCGAGCCCGGCAGGGTGATGCGCGTCAGCACGTAGTCGAGGTACTCGGCGGTCGGGCGACCTGCGCGGATGCCGGGGATGAATCCGCCGTACTTCTTCATGTTCTCGGCGACCTCGTCGGGGTTGAACGTGATCGCGACGTAGAAGTACGTGAAGCCGACGATGAGCAGGAAGTACAGGAGCATGTACAGCGGGTGGTCGCCCTGCGTGAGGTAGTTCGTGATCCACACGACCCAGGGCTGCGGCTCCTCGCCCGCCGCGGGCTGGTTGAACTGCGCGATGAGCGCCGGCAGGTACAGCAGCGACGAGGCGAAGATGACGGGCACGACGCCGGCCATGTTGACCTTGATCGGGATGTACGTGTTGTTGCCGCCGTACGTGCGGCGGCCGACCATGCGCTTGGCGTACTGGACCGGGACGCGGCGCTGCGACTGCTCCACGAAGACGACCGCGACGACCACCAGGAGGCCGATCACGAGCACGAGGGCGAACACGTCCCAGCCGCGCGCGACGCCGATCGCCCAGAGCGAGGTCGGGAAGGTCGCGGCGATGGAGGTGAAGATGAGCAGCGACATGCCGTTGCCGACGCCGCGCTCGGTGACGAGCTCGCCGAGCCACATGATGAGGCCGGTGCCCGCGGTCATGGTGACGACCATGAGCAGGATCGCGTACCAGGCGTCGTTCGTGATCAGCTGCGAGCACGCGGGGTCGGAGTTCGCCGGGAACAGCGCGCCCGAGCGGGCCACCGTGATGAGCGTCGTCGACTGGAGGACGCCGAGCGCGATCGTGAGGTAGCGCGTGTACTGCGTCAGCTTGGCCTGACCGGCCTGGCCCTCCTTGTAGAGGGTCTCGAAGTGGGGGATGACCACGCGCAGCAGCTGCACGATGATCGACGCCGTGATGTACGGCATGATGCCCAGCGCGAAGATCGACAGCTGGAGGAGCGCGCCGCCCGAGAAGAGGTTGACGAGCTCGTAGAGGCCGGAGGCGCCCTGGTTCGCGGCGAGGCACTGCTGGACGTTGCCGAAGTCCACGAACGGCGCCGGGATGAACGAGCCGAGGCGGAACAGGGCGATGATGCCCAGCGTGAACCCGATCTTCCGTCGAAGGTCGGGGGTGCGGAAGATCCGACCGATGGCGTTGAACACTCGTCCTCCTGTTACTGACGCCGCAGTCAGCATGAATGCGGCTCGAGCCTGTCGAGACCCCCGTGAATCATACGCGAGGTCCCGACAGGCTCGAATTCCGTGTGTGGTGCAGTGGCCTTACTTGACCGAACCGCCGGCGGCGACGATCTTCTGCTCCGCGGAGCCGGAGACCTTGTCGACCTCGACGTTGAGCTTCACCTGGATGTCGCCGTTGCCGAGCACCTTGACGCGCTCGTTCTTGCGGACGGCACCCTTCGCCACGAGGTCGGCGACGGTGACGTCGCCGCCCTTCGGGTAGAGCTCGGCGAGCTTGTCCAGGTTGACCACCTGGTACTCGACCCGGAACGGGTTCTTGAAGCCGCGGAGCTTCGGCGCACGCATGTGGTACGGAAGCTGGCCGCCCTCGAAGCCGGGGCGGATGTTGTTGCGGGCCTTCGAACCCTTCGTGCCGCGACCGGCGGTCTTGCCCTTCGAACCCTCACCGCGTCCGACGCGGGTCTTGTCCTTCTTGGCACCGGGGGCCGGGCGCAGGTGGTGCACCTTGAGGACCGGCTCGCGCACGACGTCCTCGGACTCCTTCTTGGCCTGGGCCTTCTTCGCCGGAGCCTTCTTCGCGGGGGCCTTCTCGGCCTTCGCGTCGTCGGACTTGGCGGCGGCGGCCTTGGCCGGAGCCTTCTTCTCGGCGGCCGGCTTCGCGGCGGCCTTCTTCGCGGGAGCCTTCTTCGGGGTCTCCTCGGCGACGACGTCCTTCTTCTCGTCAGCCATTAGTCGATCTCCTCAACCGTCACGAGGTGGGCGACCGTCTTCACGTAGCCGCGCACCTGGGGGGTGTCCTCGCGAACGACGCTCTGGCCGATCTTCTTCAGACCGAGGCTGCGCAGCGTGTCGCGCTGGTTCTGCTTCTCGCTCACCTTGGACTTGATCTGGGTCACCTTGAGCTGCTTGGCCATCAGGCACCTGCCTTCGCTGCTGCGGCGGCCTCGGCCGCCTGGGCCTCGGCACGCAGGAGACGGGCCGGCGCGACCTCGTCGTAGTCGAGACCACGACGGGCGGCGACGGCGCGGGGCTCCTCGAGCTGCTTCAGCGCCTCGACCGTGGCGTGCACGATGTTGATGGTGTTCGACGAACCGAGCGACTTGCTCAGCACGTCGTGGATGCCCGCGCACTCGAGCACGGCGCGGACCGGACCACCGGCGATGACACCGGTACCGGGGCCGGCCGGGCGCAGGAGCACGACACCGGCGGCCGCCTCGCCCTGGACGGGGTGCGGGATCGACGAGCCGACGCGGGGGACGCGGAAGAAGTTCTTCTTCGCCTCCTCGACGCCCTTCGAGATGGCGGTCGGGACCTCGCGCGCCTTGCCGTAGCCGACGCCGACGAGACCGTTGCCGTCACCCACGACGACGAGCGCCGTGAAGCTGAAGCGACGGCCGCCCTTGACGACCTTGGACACGCGGTTGATGGTGACGACGCGCTCGAGGAACTGGCTCTTCTCGGCGTCGCGGTCGCGACGGTCGCGGCCCTGGCCGCGGTCGCGGCCGCCACGACGGCCCTCGCGCTCGTTGCGCGGCGGCTCCGAGGATGCTGCCGTCTCGACGGGTGCCTCTGCGACCACGTCGTTCTCCTTCACAGTGCCCTGATTCTCAGTGCTTGCAGTGCTCACAGGCTCAGTCCTGCCTCTCGCGCTCCGTCGGCGATCGCGGCGACGCGACCGGCGTACTTGTTGCCGCCGCGGTCGAACACGACTGCGTCGATGCCGGCCTGCTTGGCACGCTCGGCGACGAGCTCGCCGACCTTCTTCGCCTTGGCGGTCTTGTCACCCTCGAACGCACGGAGGTCGGCCTCCATGGTCGAGGCGGAGGCCACGGTGTGACCCTTGCTGTCGTCGACGACCTGCACGAAGACGTGGCGGGCCGAACGCGTCACCACGAGACGGGGACGCAGCTCGGTGCCGACGATCTTCTTGCGAAGCCGGGTGTGGCGGCGCGAACGCGCAGCCGACTTGCTCTTGACGGCCATGATTACTTACCAGCCTTTCCGGCCTTGCGACGCACGACCTCGCCGGCGTAGCGGATGCCCTTGCCCTTGTAGGGCTCGGGCTTCTTGATCTTGCGGATGTTGGCGGCGGTCTCACCGACGGCCTGCTTCGAGATGCCCGAGACGGTGATCTTGTTGTTGCCCTCGACGGTCAGCGTGATGCCGGCCGGCGGCTCGACGGTGACCGGGTGCGAGAAGCCGAGCGCGAACTCGACCGCGCTGCCCTTCTGCGCGACGCGGTACCCCGTGCCGACGATCTCGAGGCCCTTGGAGTAGCCCTGCGTGACGCCGAGGATGTCGTTGGCGATCAGGGTGCGGGTGAGACCGTGGAGCGAGCGCGACTCGCGCTCGTCGTCGGGGCGCGTGACGAGGACCTGGTTGTCCTCGACCTTGACCTCGATGGGCTGCGCGACGGTCAGCGCGAGCTCGCCCTTGGGGCCCTTCACGGTGACGGCGCGGCCGTCGACCTTGACGTCGACACCGGCGGGGATGTCGATGGGAAGTCGTCCGATTCGTGACATGGATCTACCACACGTAGGCGAGGACTTCCCCACCCACGCCCTTCTTCTCGGCCTGGCGGTCGGTGAGCAGACCGCTGGAAGTGGACAGGATCGCGACGCCGAGGCCGCCGAGCACCTTGGGGATCTCGGTCGACTTCGCGTACACGCGGAGGCCGGGCTTCGACACGCGCTTGATGCCCGCGATCGAACGCTCGCGGTTGGGGCCGAACTTGAGCTGCAGCGTCAGGGTCTTGCCCACGCGCGCGTCGGCGATCTCGAAGCCGGAGATGTAGCCCTCGGACTTGAGGATCTCGGCGATGTGGCCCTTGAGCTTCGAGTGCGGCATCGACACGGTGTCGTGGTGCGCGGAGTTGGCGTTGCGCAGGCGCGTCAGCATGTCAGCGACCGGGTCGGTCATCGTCATGACAATGGTTCCTTACGTTCACCAGGTTTCAGGACCCGTTACACGGGGACTGACCTGTGGTGGTGGAGATGTGCGGTTGCACATCCCCGGATGCCCGGCCGGCCGGGCTCGCGGATCGCTCCGGAGCCCGGCCCGATCGGGCACAAACTCGTAGAGTCTACTACGCGTTGTCGACCGTCTTGAACGGGAAGCCGAGCGCCTTGAGCAGCGCGCGACCCTCGTCGTCCGTCTTGGCGGTGGTCACCACGGTGATGTCCATGCCGCGGACGCGGTCGATCTTGTCCTGGTCGATCTCGTGGAACACGGACTGCTCCGTGAGACCGAAGGTGTAGTTGCCGGTGCCGTCGAACTGCTGGTCCGAGAGGCCGCGGAAGTCGCGGATACGGGGCAGCGCGAGCGAGAGCAGGCGGTCGAGGAACTCCCACATCCGGTCGCCGCGCAGCGTGACGTGCGCACCGATCGGCTGGCCCTCGCGCAGCTTGAACTGCGCGATGGACTTGCGGGCCTTCGTGACCTGCGGCTTCTGGCCGGTGATCTTGGTGAGATCGGCGATCGCACCGTCGATGACCTTGCCGTCGCGCGCGGCCTCGCCGACGCCCATGTTGACGACGATCTTCGTCAGGCCGGGGACCTGGTGCGGGTTGGTGTACCCGTTCGCCTCGGTCAGCGCCTTCGTGATCTCGGTCTGGTACTTCTGCTTGAGGCGCGGCTGGATCTTGCCAGCCGGCGCGGCAGTCGCGGTGTCAGTCATTAGAGGTCCTTACCTGACTTCTTGGCGTAGCGGACGCGGACCGTCTTCTCGACGCCGTCCTTGGTGACCGTCTCGGTACGGAAGCCGACGCGGGTCGGCTTCTTCGTCTCCGGGTCGACGATCGCGACGTTCGACACGTGGATCGGGGCCTCGTGGGTCTCGATGCCGCCGGTCTTGGTGCCGCGCTGGGTCTGGCCGACGCGAACGTGCTTGGTGACGTAGTTCACGCCCTCGACGACGACGCGGTTCTGGTCGACCAGGACCTCGATGACGCGACCCTGCTTGCCGCGGTCTCCGCCGCGAGCCTGGCTGCGGCCCGAGATGACCTCGACGAGGTCGCCCTTCTTGATCTTGGCCATGGTTACAGCACCTCCGGCGCCAGCGAGATGATCTTCATGAACTTCTTGTCGCGAAGCTCCCGGCCGACCGGCCCGAAGATGCGGGTGCCGCGGGGGTCACCGTCGTTCTTGAGGATCACCGCGGCGTTCTCGTCGAACTTGATGTAGGAGCCGTCCGGACGACGGGTCTCCTTCACGGTGCGGACGACGACGGCCTTGACCACGTCGCCCTTCTTCACGTTGCCGCCCGGGATCGCGTCCTTGACGGTGGCGACGATGACGTCGCCGAGGCCCGCGTAGCGGCGGCTGGAACCGCCGAGCACGCGGATGGTGAGCAGCTCCTTGGCGCCCGTGTTGTCGGCGACCTTGAGCCGGGATTCCTGCTGAATCACTTCGTACTCCTTCTGGGAAGCAAGCCCGGGGGCTTACTTGGCCTTCTCGACGATCTCGACCAGGCGCCAGCGCTTGGTGGCGCTGAGCGGGCGGGTCTCGGAGATCACGACGAGGTCGCCGATGCCGGCGGTGTTCTGCTCGTCGTGCGCCTTGACCTTCGACGTACGGCGCATGACCTTGCCGTACAGCGGGTGCTTCACGCGGTCCTCGACCTCGACGACGATGGTCTTGTCCATCTTGTCGCTGACGACGTAGCCGCGACGGACCTTGCGGTAGCCGCGGACGAGCTCGGCCGTCTCGGCGACCTCGGCCGCAGCCTTCTTGGTCTCAGCCATGATCAGGCCTCCTTCGTCTCGGCCTCGGTCGCCTCAGCGGCCTTGGCCTTCTTCGTCTTCTTGGCGGGCGCTGCGGGCGCCTCGACCGGTGCGGGCGTGGCACGGATGCCGAGCTCGCGCTCACGGATGACCGTGTAGATGCGGGCGATGTCGCGCTTGACGGCCTTCAGCCGGCCGTGGCTCTCGAGCTGGCCGGTGGCCGACTGGAAGCGGAGGTTGAACAGCTCCTCCTTGGCCTTCTTCAGCTCGTCGACGAGACGCTCGTCCTCGAAGGTGTCGAGCTCGGTCACAGCGAGCTCCTTGGAACCGACGGCCATTATGCGTCGCCCTCCTCGCGCTTGATGATGCGTGCCTTGAGGGGCAGCTTGTGGATTGCACGGGTCATGGCCTCGCGAGCGAGTTCCTCGGAGACGCCCGAGACCTCGAAGAGGACTCGACCCGGCTTGACGTTGGCGACCCACCACTCGGGCGAACCCTTACCGGAACCCATGCGGGTCTCGGCGGGCTTCTTCGTGAGCGGACGGTCGGGGTAGATGTTGATCCACACCTTGCCGCCACGCTTGATGTGACGCGTCATGGCGATACGAGCGGACTCGATCTGACGGTTCGTCACGTAGGCGGGGCTCAGGGCCTGGATGCCGTACTCGCCGAAGGAGACCTTCGTGCCGCCGGTGGCCTGGCCCGAACGGCCGGGGTGGTGCTGCTTGCGGTACTTGACTCGACGGGGAATCAACATGGTTATGCCTCAACTCCTGCTGCGGCCGTCTCCTGGGCGCGGGGCCCGCGGCGACGGTCGTTACGGTCACGCGACGGCTTCTGGGCGGCCTGCTCGCGGGCGAGCTCCTTGTTGGTGATGTCGCCCTTGTAGATCCAGACCTTCACGCCGATGCGGCCGAACGTGGTCTTGGCCTCGTAGAAGCCGTAGTCGATGTTCGCGCGCAGCGTGTGCAGCGGCACCCGTCCCTCGCGGTAGAACTCCGAGCGGCTCATCTCGGCGCCGCCGAGGCGGCCCGAGACCTGGATGCGGACGCCCTTGGCGCCGGCGCGCTGCGCGCCCTGCAGGCCCTTGCGCATCGCGCGGCGGAAGGCCACGCGGGCGGAGAGCTGCTCGGCGATGCCCTGCGCGACGAGCTGGGCGTCGGCCTCGGGGTTCTTCACCTCGAGGATGTTGAGCTGGATCTGCTTGCCGGTGAGCTTCTCGAGGTCGGCGCGGATGCGCTCGGCCTCGGCGCCGCGGCGGCCGATCACGATACCCGGGCGGGCCGTGTGGATGTCCACGCGGACGCGATCGCGGGTGCGCTCGATCTCGATGCGGGAGACGCCCGCACGGTCGAGCGACGTCTGGAGCAGGCGACGGATCTTGACGTCCTCGGCGAGGTAGTCGGCGTAGCGCTGTCCGGGCTTCGTCGAGTCGGAGAACCACCGCGACACGTGGTCGGTGGTGATGCCGAGACGGAAGCCGTACGGGTTGACCTTCTGACCCATTACTTCGTACCCTCCTCGGGCGTGCCGAGCACGATGGTGATGTGGCTCGTGCGCTTGTTGATGCGGAAGGCACGACCCTGCGCGCGCGGCTGGAATCGCTTGAGGGTGGTGCCCTCGTCGACGAATGCCGTCTTCACGTAGAGGTCCTGCTCGTCCAGGTAGGTGTTCGTGGCATCGGCCTTGACGCGAGCGTTCGCGATGGCCGAGGCGACGAGCTTGTACACCGGCTCGCTCGCACCCTGCGGCGCGAACTTCAGGATGGCCAGGGCCTCCTGAGCCTGCTTGCCGCGGATCAGGTTGACGACGCGGCGGGCCTTCATGGGGGTCACGCGGATGTGACGCACGCGGGCGATCGACTCCACCATTTCTCTCCTCCTTCACGCCACCGCGTCAGCGGCGGCGGCCCTTCTTGTCGTCCTTCACGTGTCCACGGAAGGTGCGGGTGGGCGCGAACTCGCCGAGCTTGTGACCCACCATGGTCTCGGTGACGAACACCGGGATGTGCTTGCGGCCGTCGTGCACGGCGATCGTGTGGCCGAGCATGGCCGGGACGATCATCGAGCGACGCGACCACGTCTTGATGACGTTCTTGGAACCCGCTTCGTTCTGCGAGGCGACCTTGCGAAGCAGGTGCTCGTCGACGAAGGGGCCCTTCTTGAGGCTGCGAGGCATCTTCTCTTACTCCTACTTGCGCTTCTTGCCGACGGTGCGACGACGGACGATGAGCTTGTCGCTCTCCTTGTTGGGGCGACGGGTGCGGCCCTCGGGCTGACCCCACGGGCTCACCGGGTGACGACCACCGGAGGTCTTGCCCTCACCACCGCCGTGCGGGTGGTCGATCGGGTTCATCGCGACACCGCGGACGGTCGGGCGCACGCCCTTCCAGCGCTTGCGGCCGGCCTTGCCCCAGTTGATGTTCGACTGCTCGGCGTTGCCGACCTCGCCGACGGTCGCGCGGCAGCGCGCGTCGACGTTGCGGATCTCGCCCGACGGCAGGCGGAGCTGCGCGTAGGGGCCGTCCTTCGCGACCAGGCGCACCGAGGCGCCGGCCGAGCGGGCCATCTTCGCGCCGCCGCCGGGGCGGAGCTCGATGGCGTGGACGACCGTACCGGTCGGGATGTTGCGCAGCGGAAGGTTGTTGCCGGGCTTGATGTCGGCGGCCGGACCCGACTCCACGAGGTCACCCTGCGACAGCTTGGCCGGGGCCAGGATGTAGCGCTTGGTGCCGTCCGCGAAGTGGAGCAGCGCGATGCGCGCCGTGCGGTTGGGGTCGTACTCGATGTGCGCGACCTTGGCGGGCACGCCGTCCTTGTCGTTGCGACGGAAGTCGATCACGCGGTACTGGCGCTTGTGGCCACCACCGATGTGACGGGTCGTGATGCGGCCCTGGTTGTTGCGACCACCGGTCTTCGAGAGCGGCTTGAGCAGCGACTTCTCGGGCGTCGAGCGCGTGATCTCGGCGAAGTCGGCGACCGACGAACCGCGGCGACCCGGGGTCGTGGGCTTGTACTTGCGAATAGCCATGGTTGAGTTCCTCTGCTCCTTAGCCGACGTTCGTGAAGATGTCGATCGAGCCGGACTTGAGGGTGACGATCGCGCGCTTGGTGTCCTTGCGCTTGCCGATGCCGAAGCGGGTGCGACGCGTCTTGCCCTGACGGTTGAGGGTGTTGATCGAGGCGACCTGGACGTTGAAGATCTTCTCGATGGCGAGCTTGATCTCGGTCTTGTTCGCGCGGGGGTCCACGATGAACGTGTACTTGCCCTCGTCGATCAGGTTGTAGCTCTTCTCCGAGACCACCGGCGCGATGATGATGTCGCGGGGGTCCTTGTTGTGCGCGGCGCTCATGCGGAGACCTCTTCCTTCTTGCCCTGCTTCGCGGCGATGAACGCCTCGAGCGCGGCCTTGCTGAAGACGATGTCGTCGGAGACGAGCACGTCGTAGGCGTTGAGCTGGTCGACCGGCAGGACGTGCACGGTCGGGATGTTGCGGACCGCACGCTCCGAGAGCTCCTCGTCGCGCGCGAGCACGACGAGCTGGTGCTTCGACGGGGCGATCGAGGCGAGGAGCGCGACGGCGTCCCTCGTCTTCGCGGTCTCGCCGGCGAGCGCCTCGACCGCGTGGATGCGGCCGCCGCGAGCGCGATCGGAGAGCGCGCCGAGCAGGGCCGCGGCGATCATCTTCTTGGGGGTCCGCTGCGAGTAGTCGCGCGGCTGCGGGCCGTGGACGACGCCACCGCCGGTCATGTGCGGCGCGCGGATCGAGCCCTGGCGGGCGCGGCCCGTGCCCTTCTGCTTGAAGGGCTTGCGGCCGGCGCCGGAGACCTCGCCGCGGGTCTTGGTCTTGTGCGTGCCCTGGCGCGCGGCGGCGAGCTGGGCGACGACGACCTGGTGGATCAGCGGCACGTTGGTCTGCACGTCGAAGATCTCGGCGGGCAGCTCGATGGAGCCGGACTTCTTGCCGGTGACGTCGAGGACGTCGATGGAGTTTGCGGTAGCCATGGACTACGCCCCCTTCACAGCGTTGCGGACGAACACGAGACGGCCGCGCGCACCGGGGACGGCGCCCTTGACGAGCAGCAGGCCCTTCTCGGCGTCGACCGCGTGCACGCGGAGGTTGAGGACGGTGACGCGCTCGCCACCCATGCGACCGGCCATGCGCATGCCCTTGAAGACGCGGCTCGGGGTCGAGGACGCGCCGATCGAACCGGGCTTGCGGTGGTTGCGGTGGGCACCGTGCGAGGCGGAGACGCCCGCGAAGTTGTGGCGCTTCATGACACCGGCGAAGCCCTTGCCCTTCGACGTGCCGACGACGTCGACCAGCTGGCCGGCCTCGAAGGTGCCGTCGACGGTGAGCTCCTGGCCGAGCGCGTAGTCCGCGGCGTCGGCGGTGCGCACCTCGGTCACGTTGCGGCGCGGCGTGACGCCGGCGGCCTCGAAGTGACCGGTGAGGGGCTTGGTGACCTTGCGGGGGTCGATGGCGCCCGCGGCGATCTGGACGGCCGCGTAGCCGTCGCGCTCCTCGGTGCGGAGCTGGGTGACCACGTTGGGGGCGATCTCGATGACGGTGACCGGGATGAGCTTGTTGTTCTCGTCCCACACCTGGGTCATGCCGAGCTTGGTGCCGAGCAGACCCTTCACGTTCTTTGCAGTGGTGGACATGTCGTACCTCAGAGCTTGATCTCGATGTTGACGTCGGCCGGAAGGTCGAGACGCATGAGCGAGTCGACGGCCTTGGGCGTCGGGTCCACGATGTCGATCAGGCGCTTGTGGGTGCGCATCTCGAAGTGCTCGCGGCTGTCCTTGTACTTGTGGGGCGAACGGATGACGCACACCACGTTCTTCTCGGTCGGAAGCGGCACGGGGCCGACGACCGTGGCGCCCGCGCGGGTCACCGTGTCGACGATCTTGCGCGCCGAGGTGTCGATGACCTCGTGGTCGTACGACTTCAGTCGAATGCGGATCTTCTGTCCCGCCATTGCTGACTCTCTCTCTGTCAAGGCGTCTTACCCCTTCCGAGGGCATCGGACGCCGCGTAGCCACTTCGTGTGAAGCACCACTGTTCTTCTGTCAAAGGCCGCTGATCGAGCCTGTCGAAACCACCCCGCATCGCGGTGGCCTCGACACGCTCGACCTTCGAGCCCCACCCGACCCCCGCGCTCGGGCGTGTCGCACTCGCGAAAACGGGCATGGGCGCGCAGGCGCGACCCATGCTCGAAATGGTGGTGGTCGGTTGTGTGTCCTGCTGCCCGCGGCCTAGCCTGACCCGTGGGGCTCCGAGGAGCTTCGGTGGCTATGCACTGCCTGGCAGTGATCCGATCGGAGCGCAGCAAGGCACGCCGTTCGAAATGTTGAACTCAACGAGTTTGCCATATCGAGGCACTCTCGTGCAACCCGGGCGTGTCGCGGCCGCGAGGCTCACCGCATCCTCTCAGTCAAGCGGATGCCGCGGCATCCGCCGACGTGATGGAATCGGTGCACGGTGAGCCTGAGGGAGGACTCGATGACGGAGCACGCGCACGCGGTCGGCGAGCGGATCGGACCGGGCAGCGTCTCGGTCACGCGGACCGGGCCACGCACGTACGAGGGCCTGAACGAGCGCGGCTCGACCGTGCTGATCGGCCCGGTCGAGGCGCCCGGTCACTTCACGCCGGGCGAGCTCCTGAAGCTCGCCCTCGCCGGCTGCGCGGGCATGAGCGCCGACTCGGTCGCCGCCCGTCGACTGGGCGACGACGTCGCGATGACCGTGTGGGCGCACGGGACCTCGAAGGACGACAACCGCTACCGCGAGATCGACGAGGAGATCGTCGTCGACCTCTCCGCGCTCGATCCCGCCGATCGCGAGAAGCTCGCCGCGATCATGGCCCGCGCCATCGCGAAGTCCTGCACGGTGGCCCGGAGCGTCGACGGGGCGATCGAGCTCCGGACGACGATCGACGGCATCGAGATCTGACGTCGCCGAACCGCGCCGGACCCTCGACCCGCGCCGGGCCCGCGCTCCCGGGCCGGGGAACGACGAAGGGGCCGGACCCGGAGGCCCGACCCCTTCAGGTCGCAGTCGCGGAGATTACTTGAGGATCTTCGTGACGGTACCGGCGCCGACGGTGCGGCCACCCTCGCGGATGGCGAAGCCGAGGCCCTCCTCCATGGCGATCGGCTGGATGAGCTCGACCGTCATGTCGGTGGTGTCGCCGGGCATGACCATCTCGGTGCCCTCGGGCAGCGTGATGACGCCGGTGACGTCGGTGGTGCGGAAGTAGAACTGCGGACGGTAGTTCGCGTAGAACGGGTTGTGACGGCCGCCCTCGTCCTTCGAGAGGATGTAGGCAGTGCCCTCGAAGTTCGTGTGCGGGGTGACCGAGCCCGGGGCCACGACGACCTGGCCGCGCTCGACGTCCTCGCGCTTGGTGCCGCGGAGCAGGAGACCGCAGTTCTCGCCGGCCCAGGCCTCGTCGAGCTGCTTGTGGAACATCTCGATGCCCGTGACCGTGGTCTTCTGCGTCGGGCGGATGCCGACGATCTCGACCTCGGAGTTGATCTTCAGCGTGCCGCGCTCGGCGCGACCCGTGACGACCGTGCCACGACCGGTGATCGTGAAGACGTCCTCGATCGGCATGAGGAACGGCTTGTCCTTGTCACGCACGGGGTCGGGGATCGAGTCGTCGACGGCCTCCATGAGCTCGAGGACCGAGTTGACCCACTTCTCGTCGCCCTCGAGAGCCTTGAGGCCCGAGACGCGGACGACCGGAGCGTCGTCGCCGGGGAAACCCTGCGACGAGAGCAGCTCGCGGACCTCGAGCTCGACGAGCTCCAGGATCTCCTCGTCGTCGACCATGTCGGCCTTGTTCAGCGCGACGAGCAGGTAGGGCACGCCGACCTGCTTGGCGAGCAGCACGTGCTCGCGCGTCTGGGCCATGGGGCCGTCGGTGGCCGCGACCACGAGGATCGCGCCGTCCATCTGGGCGGCACCGGTGATCATGTTCTTGATGTAGTCGGCGTGACCCGGGGCGTCGACGTGCGCGTAGTGGCGCTTCGGCGTCTCGTACTCGACGTGCGAGATGTTGATCGTGATGCCGCGCTGGCGCTCCTCGGGAGCGGAGTCGATCGACGCGAAGTCGCGCTGCACGTTGGTGGCCGACGGGTACTTGTCGGCGAGCACCTTGGAGATCGCTGCGGTGAGCGTGGTCTTGCCGTGGTCGACGTGACCGATCGTTCCGATGTTGACGTGCGGCTTGGTCCGCTCGAACTTGGCCTTAGCCACTGTGGGTCCTCCTCAGGATCCGTGTAGCAGCACCGGGCGCCGGATTGCGACCGGTGTGCTACTGGGGTTGTGTTGTTATGTTACGCGAACCTGTCGGTCCGTGCGTTCGGGCGCTTACTCGCCCTTGTTCTTCTGGACGATCTCCTCGGCCACGGCCTTCGGGACCTCCGCGTAGCTCTCGAACTCCATCGAGTACACCGCGCGGCCCGAGGTCTTGGACCGCAGGTCGCCGATGTAGCCGAACATCTCCGAGAGCGGGACGTGCGCACGCACGACCTTCACGCCGGCGGCGTCCTCCATGGACTGGATCTGGCCGCGGCGCGAGTTCAGGTCGCCGATGACGTCGCCCATGTACTCCTCGGGAGTACGGACCTCGACGGCCATCAGCGGCTCGAGCAGGACGGGGTTCGCCTTCCGAGCGGCCTCCTTGAAGCCCATCGAACCGGCGATCTTGAACGCCATCTCCGAGGAGTCGACGTCGTGGGCGGCACCGTCCGTCAGGGTCGCCTTGACGCCCACCATCGGGTAACCGGCGAGGATGCCGACCTGCATCGCGTCCTGGAAGCCCGCGTCGACCGACGGGATGTACTCGCGCGGGACGCGACCACCCGTGACGGCGTTCTCGAACTCGTAGGTCTTGTCGCCCTCGACCTCGAGCGGCTCGAGCTTGAACTGGATCTTCGCGAACTGGCCCGATCCACCCGTCTGCTTCTTGTGGGTGTAGTCGTGGCGCTCGACCGTGCGGCGGATCGTCTCGCGGTAGGCCACCTGGGGCTTGCCGACGTTCGCCTCGACCTTGAACTCGCGCTTCATGCGGTCGACGAGGATGTCGAGGTGCAGCTCGCCCATGCCCTTGATGACCGTCTGGCCGGTCTCCTGGTTCAGCTCGGTGCGGAAGGTCGGGTCCTCCTCGGCGAGCTTCTGGATCGCCGTGCCGAGCTTCTCCTGGTCGGCCTTGGTCTTCGGCTCGATGGCGACCTCGATGACGGGCTCCGGGAAGGTCATCGACTCGAGGACCACCTGGTTGTCCGGGTCGCACAGGGTGTCGCCGGTGGTGGTGTCCTTCAGGCCGATGACGGCGTAGATGTTGCCCGCGGTGACCGAGTCGACCGGGTTCTCCTTGTTGGCGTGCATCTGGAAGATCTTCCCGATGCGCTCCTTCTTGCCCTTCGTCGAGTTGATGACCTGGGCGCCGGAGTCGAGCTTGCCGGAGTACACGCGGACGTAGGTGAGGCGACCGAAGAACGGGTGCACCGCGACCTTGAACGCGAGCGCCGAGAACGGCTCGGTCGCGTCGGCGTGGCGCTCGATGATCTTCTCCTCGTCGCGCACGTCGTGGCCCTGGACGGCGGGCACGTCGAGCGGCGACGGCAGGAAGTCGATGACCGCGTCGAGCATGGGCTGCACGCCGCGGTTCTTGAACGCCGAACCGCACAGGACGGGGTAGATCTCGGAGTTGACGGTGAGCTTGCGGATCGCGCCCTTGATCTCGGCGACCGTGAGCTCCTCGCCGCCGAAGAACTTCTCGAGCAGCTCGTCGCTGGTCTCCGCGACGGTCTCGAGCAGCTGCTGGCGGTACTCGTCGGCCTTGTCCTTCAGGTCGGCCGGGATCTCCTGGACCTCGTACTTGGCGCCCATGGTCACGTCGCCCTTGGCGTCGCCGGGCCACACGAGGGCGCGCATCTCGATGAGGTCGATGACGCCCACGAAGTCGTTCTCGGCGCCGATCGGCAGCTGCAGCACGAGCGGCTTCGCGCCGAGGCGCTTCACGATGGTGTCGACCGTGAAGTAGAAGTCCGCGCCGAGCTTGTCCATCTTGTTGACGAAGCAGATGCGGGGGACGTCGTACTTGTCGGCCTGGCGCCACACGGTCTCGGACTGGGGCTCCACGCCCTCCTTGCCGTCGAAGACGGCGACCGCGCCGTCGAGCACGCGGAGCGAGCGCTCCACCTCGACGGTGAAGTCGACGTGACCGGGCGTGTCGATGATGTTGATCTGGTTCTTGTTCCAGAAACAGGTGACCGCGGCGGACGTGATCGTGATGCCGCGCTCCTTCTCCTGCTCCATCCAGTCGGTGGTCGACGCGCCGTCGTGCGTCTCGCCGATCTTGTGGTTGACGCCCGTGTAGAACAGGATGCGCTCGGTCGTGGTGGTCTTGCCGGCATCGATGTGCGCCATGATGCCGATGTTGCGGACCTTGTTCAGGTCGGTGAGCACGTCAAGTGCCACGGGGTTCCTCCGGATGTTCAGGAAGGGAAGGGGTGGGGGCGAGCGGATGCCGCGTGGCCGCCGCGAGCGCGTGGCCCGCGGCATCCGCTCGGCCGACTACCAGCGGTAGTGGGCCCGAACGAATGCCCGCCGCGGTAAGCGAGGCATCCGCTACTACCAGCGGTAGTGGGCGAAGGCGCGGTTCGACTCGGCCATCTTGTGGGTGTCCTCGCGGCGCTTGACCGCGGCACCCAGGCCGTTCGAGGCGTCGAGGATCTCGTTGGTGAGACGCTCGGTCATGGTCTTCTCGCGGCGGGCCTTGGCGTAGCTGGTGAGCCAGCGCAGCGCCAGGGTGTTCGCACGGTGCGGCTTGACCTCGACGGGGACCTGGTAGGTCGAGCCGCCGACGCGGCGCGACCGGACCTCGAGGGTCGGGCGCACGTTGTCGAGGGCCTTCTTCAGGACCGCGACGGCGTCCTGGCCGGACTTGTTCGCCACGTTCTCGAGCGCCTCGTAGACGATGCGCTGCGCGAGGTCCTTCTTGCCGTCGACGAGGATCTTGTTGACGAGCTGGCTGACGACCGGCGAGCCGTAGACGGGGTCTGCGACGACGGGGCGCTTCGGAGCGGGTCCCTTGCGAGGCATTACTTCTTCTCCATCTTCGCGCCGTAGCGGCTGCGAGCCTGCTTGCGGTTCTTCACGGCCTGCGTGTCGAGTGCTCCGCGGATGATCTTGTAGCGCACGCCG
>NZ_JBOCIG010000009.1:0-106960 GCF_050565425.1 Agromyces sp. GXS1127 | reverse complement strand
CGGTGACCTCGGTGCCGTTCGAGAGCTTCACACGGGCGACCTTGCGGAGCGCGGAGTTCGGCTTCTTCGGGGTGGTGGTGTACACACGCGTGCACACGCCGCGCTGCTGGGGGTTGGCCTTCAGGGCGGGAGCCTTGGTCTTGGTGACCTTCGGCGAGCGACCCTTGCGGACCAACTGCTGAATGGTTGGCACTGCTTCTCCTTGTTGTGCTGCACGGTGACAGCGTTGATGGATTTCACATCACGACCCACCGGCACCGCCGAGCGGCGCTGCCTTCAGTGGTGGGTATGCCGTGGGGGCGTCCCGGCCGTGCGGCCGGTGCCCTGGTGTGCGCCCTGTGAGAACCCGTCCCGCATCCGGGGATCCGGTGGATCCGCGGGCACGGCACGAGCGCGCGGCAACGCGCACACCCGATCAATGGTAATCCGGCGTCACGATGCGGTCAAATGGCCGCGCACGCCCACGGCGAACGCGCGCGAACGCGGCGGCTCGGGGCCGGCCGGGTCAGTTCGTCCAGCCCGGGGCGTCGAGTTCGCGGTCGAGGTCGGCGAGCAGTTCGGCCACCTGCGGCTCCACGAGCCGCTCGACCGCGTTGGCGATCCGCTGCCGGTGCCGCGCGAGCTCCGCGCAGATCCGCCGGCCGAGCTGCTTGGCGAAGTCGTCGGCGAGCCGGACCTCCTCGCGGAGCGCCTCCTTCTCCTGCGGGGTGAACGGTCGCGGCGCCGGCTCGGCGGCCTCGGCAGCGGCATCCGCCTCGAGGCCCTGGAGCGTGAACAGGAACGGCTCGCCCGGCGTCGGGTCGGGATCGAGGTCGAGCCCGAGGAACTCCGGATCGAGCCCCTCCCCCGCGCGGTAGGGCCGTCGCGCCTTGCGCTCCTCGGCGAGGCGGATCTCGCGGTGGAGCATCGGCAGGTTCCTGGCGGTGTAGTCGTCGACGGCGACGTCGATGATGCCCTTCATGCGCATCGAGAAGGCGTGCTGCACGGGGTGCGGCACGTCGACGTCGAGGCCCGCCGCGGCGAGGATCGGCGAGCCGAAGCACCGCGTGCAGAGGCGCACGCGACCCCGATGCGTGCCCGGCCGCCAACGCGGCAGCCACGCCAGCCAGCGGTCGACCTCGTGGCTCACGCGGGCCTCGACCGATCCCTCCACGCGGTTCACCCTACTGCGGGCGGGCGAGTGCGGCGGCGAAGCGGTGAACGGATGTCACGCCGGAGCGCTCGGCTCACTCCTCGTCGTCGCGTTCCCACGGCCACCTCGGTCGCTCGACCCCGCCCTCGCCCGCTCGGACCGTGACGGCGGCGAGCAGGGCGACGAGCGCACTCGCGATCGGGATGACGAGCCCGAATCCGACGGACATGAAGGAGAGCGCGAACAGGAACGCGGCGAGGACGGTGCCGGTGGCCGCCGCGTACGCGATCGCGCCCGCGAGCACGCCCGTCGTCCAGGTCACGAGCAGCGCGAGCCCCGCGAGCGACCACGGCCGGACGCCGCGACCCAGGCCGACCCCGAGCAGGAGCAGCAGGGCGGCGACGGCGGCGCCGATCGTGATCGGCCCGACGAGGCGCCCGGCGGCGGGATCCGCGATCGGCTCGAGGTCGGCGAGCAGGCTCACGAACCCGAACGTCGCGACGATGAGCGCGAGGTCGAGGGCGGCCGCGAAGCCCGCGACGGCCCACGCGGAGACCGGGTTGGACGCCATGGTCCGAGCCTACGCCGCGGCAGGGCGGGGCCGTCGACGCGGGCACCGCCTGCCGCCGCCCGCCGGCCTGCGGCGCCGCCCGCCGCCCTCAGCTGGCGCGGGCGAGCGCCGGGACGAGCGGATCGCGGTCGGGCAGCCCGATCGCGCGGGCCGCCCGCCCGAGCGGATCGTCGATGAGCAGCATCCCGGGCTCGTGCGGCGTCGCCGTCGCGGCGACCAGGCCGCGACGGGCGAGCACCGCGTAGGCGGCGGCGAGCTCCGCCCTGGCGTGCTCGACGGCATCCGGGTCGGACCGTGCGAGGGCCGCCGCGACCTGCTCGCCCCCGTCCCGCCGGGCACGGGCGACCGCCTCGCCGAGCTCGTCGCGCACCTCGGCCGCACGCACCGCCTCCCGCTCCCTGACTCCGCGCGGAGTCCGCAGTCGTCGGACGGTCGTCATCCCCGCCATGCCGACGAGGGCGATCCCGCCGGCGAGCGCGATCGCGACCGCGACGGCCGGGCCGCCCCCGGCACGCTCGGCCTGGACGGCCGTGGCGATCGCGGCCGCACCGCCGAAGCCGGCGACGATCCACGCCATCGTCGCGTCGGCCGCCGTCGCGCGCCGTCGCGGCGACCAGGGCGCGGCCAGCGCCATCGCGCCGGCGCCGAACGCGAGTGCGACGGCCGATGCGATCACCTCGGCCTCGAGGCCCAGGTTCCCCCGGCTGAAGAACAGCGCGTACGCCACCGCCACGGCGAGCGACGCGGCCAGGTAGCCGGCCGTCACGCCACGGCGGGGCCTGAGGATGGCGGCGACACCCGGCTCCTCGTCCGCGAGCCGGGCCAGTCTGGCGTCGCGCCACCGGCGGAGCTCGTGCGCCGCCCGGACCCCGAGGTCCGCGAGCGCGTCGCGCGTCTCCGGCAGGTCGGCGAGCGCGCGCCGGTCGATCTCGTCACGGCGGACGGCCAGTGCGGTCGCATCCGCTCGCGCCGCCCAGTCCGCGGCGGTGCCCCCGCTCATGCGACGAGCTTCAACGACCCGACGATCGCGTCGGCGTGCGCCTGCATGAGCCCGATGACGTCGCTGTGCGCCTCCTCGGCGACCACGTAGCCGGTGAGGTCGTCGAGCGGGAGTCCGTAGACGAGACCGGCGAGCGGAGCGCCGTCGGCGGCGTCGCGATCGCTCACGTAGGCGATGCGCTGTCCGCGACGGACGAGCCGGGTCTCGAACGACGCGACGGCCGCGTCGATCCGGGGCGTCGTGCCGGGCGGCAGCCAGGCGAGCGCACCCTCCCGCTCGTCGACGCGCCGCTCGACGAGGCCCACGTGGAGCACTCCCGTCGCGGGCACCGACTCGGGGCGGAAGAAGAGCGAGGTGACGCCGCCGGTGCGCCGTCGGGCCAGCGCCTCGCGTGCCGCCCCCTCGAACGCCGCGAGGTGGGCGCCGAACGGCCCGTCGGCGAAGCGCATCCGCTGCTCTGCGATCCAGAGGCCGTCCGCCGCGGCATCCGGTTCGGGCATGACCGCCCACACGCGCTCGTCGTAGGAGATCTCGAATCGCATCAGGCGCCGCTCCAGCGGAAGGTGGACAGGATGGCGTCGGCGAGGAGGCCGAACTCCTCGGCGGTCTCGTCGTCGAGGCGTTCACCGCCGGCCGCGAGGGGGACGACCGCCGTGAACACGAGCGCCTCGCGCCGGCCGGTGCCGGGGATCGCGACGAGGTAGTCGAACGAGCGGGTCCGGAGCGTCCCGCCGTCGATCCGGTGCGACGAGTCCGAGGTCCAGCGCATGACGACCCTGGCGTCGTCGAGCGGCCGCGCTCCGCGGTTCCGCACGAGCTCGGCGACCTGGGCGTCGAGCGTGGCGCCGGCGGGACCGACGACGCGCGCGGCCGTGATCGCGAGCGGCAGCATCCGCTCGGCGGGCACCGACCGCTGGTAGACGAGGCGCACCGGGTCGCGTCGCAGGAACTCGTCCGACGCGCGACGGACCAGCGTCCGGAACCGGGCGTCGAGGTCGGGGCGGTGCTCGGCGCGCATCTGCGCGGACACCGCGCCGAGCAGTTCGTCGAAGGTCTCGCGGCTCGGCTCGACCGAGACCCATCCGGGAGGCAGGAGGAGCACGAACGGCGGGACCGGCGTACGGGTGGAACCGGTCAGTTCGTCGCGGAGGCTCATCGCCACGAGTCTACGAGCCGATCCTCGGCGGCCTCGGCGACCTCGCCCGTGATGAAGTCGGTGATCTGGACCCCCTGCGCCCACGGCTGCTTGGAACCCGCCACGAGATCGCCGATGCCCGCCGCACCCGAGTCGAACGACTCGGCGAGCGAGTCGCCGACGCCCCAGAGCCGGCCGAGGAACACGTCGGAGCTGGTGGGCAGCTGCGCGGCGTCCAGGGCGTAGCGCCACCCCTCGGAGGTCTCGCGCACCATCTGGCTCACCACCGAGGTCTGCACCCACGGCACCACGTTGTCGCCCGCGTTCCAGGCGTCCGCCGCGTTGCGGCTGATGGTGCCGAGGTGCGTGCGCAGGGCCCCGACGTCGTCGAAGCCGAGGAAGAGCCCGATCGGCTTCCCGATACGGGCGAGCGCGCTGCCCTCGCCCGCCGCCGCGAAGATGCGCCCGAGCTTGCCGAACGGGATGACGCCCACGATCGCCAGCCCGAGGTCCATGCCGTTCTTCCGCCCCTTCGCGTACAGCACGATCGTGGCGGCCAGCGTGATGAGCGCCGCGGCCGTCGCGAGGATCGCCACGAGCGGACCGCCGACGATCAACGCGGCGACGAAGAGCACGAGGCCGACGACCTCGAGCACCTCGACGATGAACTCGAGCGCGGGCAGCGTGTCATCCCAGAACCCGTCCTCGACGCCGTCCTCGTTGGCCCCCTCGAGCCCGGTGAGCGCCGCCTCGTACGCGTCGTCCCACGTGTCGTAGTGGCCGTCGAACTTCGCCGCGGCCTCGCGCCATGCCTCCCCGGCGGAGGAGAGGTCGCCGTCGGCCTGGGCCAGCGCCTCATCGCGGGCGGACGTCGAGCCGTCGGGGTCGGCCGGCGTGTCTCCGGCGTCGTCCACGGCCGCGGCGCGGGTGCGCACCGTCTCCCAGAGCTCCTCGCAGTGGCGGACGGCGGCGTTCAGCCGCCACTTCACGTCGGCGAGCGCCTCGCCGTAGGCGCGCAGCGCCGTGCCGCTCGGCGAGTAGCGCAGCCCGGCCGTCCGGAGGTCGGCGTGCACCTCCTCCGCCTGGTCGCGGACCGCGTCGAGCGACTCCCCCTGCCCGACCTGGCCGTCGGCGAGGAGGCGGAGCGTGTTCGCCGCCTGCTGCATCCGCAGGCCGAGGTCCTCGATCGCGGTCCCGCGCTCGATGATGTCGGCGGCGTCGCCCTCGAGCCGCTCGATCTCACGCCCCTTCGGCGAGTCCGGCATGAACCGGTGGAAGTACGCGCTGTTCCCCATGGTCGGTCCGTCACTTCGTCTCGAGCTGGGCGGCGAGGTCGCGGTCGAGCGACGCCCAGCCGTCCTTCACGGCCTCGACCCGCTGCTGGAGTTCCACGAGGTGCCCCTTGAGCGTCTCGCGCTTGTCGTCCCACGCGCCCTCGAACTCGTCCGCGGCGTCGCGCAGGCCCGACCGGCCCAGTGGCCGGCCGATCGCCTCGACCAGCCGGCCGGTGCGGCCTCCGGCCTCGTCGAACTCGATCACGATGTCCTTCAGGGCCTGGTCCAGCTCCTGCATGGAGGACAGCGGAATGTCGACTCCGTCTCCCACGGCGACTCCTCACTGACGATCACGGGCTTCGGACGGGACGCGGCGCGGCGGCCGGCACGAGGGCCGGCCGCCGCGCCGCGAGGGTCAGCGACCGGCGAGCTGCTGGTCGAGGTCCTGGATCGCCTGCATCATGCCGCGGAGGGCCTCGCCCATCTCGCCGATGCCGTCGACGGCGTTCTTCAGGCCGGTGGTGAGCTCCTCGTACCCCTGGCCGAACTTGCCGGAGGCGTGCTGGGTCTTGAAGTCGTTGCCGAGCAGGTTGTCGACGGAGCTCTTCAGCTGGTCGAGCTGCGACTGGATGTCGTCGCGCGCGTCGGACAGCTTGCTCGCCATCGCTTCCATCTCGCCGTACGAGGCGCCGAAGTCTGCAGCCATGGTGGAACCTTTCGTTCGTTCGGGATGTGCCCGCGACTGCGAGCCGGTGTCACCAGACTACGGATGCCGCGGGGCCCGGCCCATGGGGAGCACTCCCCACCCGCGGGCCGCGGCGGACGGTCACCCGACGAGCGGCATCTGGACGGTCGTGACGCGTCCGTTCTGCACGAAGATCCCGCGTCCCTCGGGGAAGTCGGAGCGCTTGACCTTCGGGAACGGCGTCTTGAACACCGAGTCGCCGTCGTACGCGTCGGGCTTCAGGGCGACGCCGCGGCGGCCGGCCTTGAAGTCGCCCACGAACCCGAACCCGCTCGAGAGGTTCGCCACGTCGGCGTCGCCGACGAGGAAGTGATCGCTCCGGTTGACGGCCTGGAAGAGCTCCTTGAGCGGCCGCTCGGCGTCGGAGTCGGCGAACTGGGTGACGTTCTCTACCGCGATGAGGTAGCGCCCGGGCACCGTCGGATCGCCGATCACGTCGAGCAGCTCGCGTGCGAGCGCCTTGACGTCCTCGACGCTCGTGGCACTCCGCATCCAGTCCGCGTGGTCGGTGAGCGCCGCACGGCGGCCCGCCATGTGGAACAGCCGCACCTCGGGATCGTGGCGGCGCACGGCGTCGATGACCGCGCGCATCGCCGTCGTCTTGCCGCTCTGCGGTGGACCGGTGATCGCGAACGTGCCGACGGGTTCGAAGCCGATCGGTGCGAGCGTGTCATCCGAGAGCCCCAGCGCGGGCTCGCCCGCGACCTGCCTCGGCAGCTCGTGCGCGCCGAACGAGGCCGGCAGCGAGCGGATCGGGGCGACCTCCGGCGCGCCCGCGGCGCGGAGCCGGTCGGCGAGCGCCTCGAGCGCCTTCGTCTGCTCGGCCACGTTCGCGGTGCCGCCGAGCACCGCGACCTGCGTCTCGAGCCCGTCGACGATGGCACGGCCCGGCGCGGAGCGCTCGTCGAGCACGTCCTTCGGCACGCCGAGGATCTGGTAGCCGCTCTCGTCGGAGAGCCGCAGCACGATGCGCCTGGTGACGTTGGCGCTCACCGCGGTGGGCACCGCACCCGACCGGTCGGCCGTGGCGACGACGTGCACGCCGAGCGGCCGGCCCTCGGCCAGCACGCGCATGAGGATGTTGTAGAACGGCATGCGCACGGTCGTCGAGTCCCAGTCGGCCTTGAACTGCGCGAAGCCGTCGATCAGCAGCAGCACGCGCGGTTCGCGGATGCCGGTGAGCTCGCGGTACTCGGTGAGGCTCGCCGCGTTCGCGGCGCTGAAGGCGCGCCCGCGACGGTCGAGCAATTCGTCGAGCGTGCGGAGCAGGCGCTGGATGCGCTCGGGGTCGTCGCCCGCGATGACGGAGCCGACGTGCGGCAGCGCCTCGACCGAGCGGAGCGCGCCCGAGCCGAAGTCGAGCCCGTACACCTCCGCGGCGCCGAGCTCGGGCCGCATGCCGATCGAGACGGCGAGCGTGCGCAGCAGCGTCGACTTGCCCGACCCGCTCGTGCCGTAGACGAGCATGGCGCCGTCGCGGTCGGGGACGAACGACATGGGCGCCTGCAGCTGGCGCTCCGGCACGTCCGCGAGTCCGAACAGGACGTCGCCGTCGCCGCGCGTCGGCAGCGCCTCGACGGCGACCGTCGTCGCGAGGTCGTCGAGCCACGGTCGGCGCGGGGCCGGGATGCCGGCGGCCGTCGCCGCCCGGATGAACGCGTCGACCATGCGCTTCTGGTCGTTGGGGCCGGGGTCGCCCGCGTGGACGTCGTCGTCGGCGACGCCCTCGCGCTCCCACACGATGGTCGAGCCGAAGCGGAGTTCGGCGAGACGCACGTCGGCGACCTCGGGTTCGTCGCTCGTCCACCCGCCGGCGTACGCCGACTGGAACGGCACGAGCCGGCCGGGGCCGGTCTTGGCGATGCCGCGCCCGGGGATGCCGGGGTCGAAGCCGGCCGCGACGGCGTCGCCGACCACGTCCCGGGAGTCCGACTCGTCCGCCATGCGCAGCGCCACGCGCAGGTTGGTGTTCGCGCGCAGGTTGTCCTTGATGACGCCCGCCGGCCGCTGCGTGGCCATGATCAGGTGGATGCCGAGCGAGCGGCCGCGCTGCGCGATGTCGACGACGCCGTCGACGAACTCGGGCACGTCGCCGGCGAGCGCGGCGAACTCGTCGATCACGATGACGAGTGCCGGCGGCGTCTCCGGGTCCTGCCGCTTCTCGAGTTCGAGCAGGTCCTTCGCCTTCTTGCGGTTGAACAGGTGCTCGCGGTGGTGCAGCTCGGCGCGCAGGCTCGTCAGCGCGCGGCGGACGAGGTGCGGGCTGAGGTCGGTCACGAGGCCCACGCAGTGGGGCAGCTCGACGCAGTCGGCGAACGCCGACCCGCCCTTGTAGTCGACGAAGAGGAACGTGACGCGATCGGGGCTGTACTCGGCCGCCATCCCGAGCACCCATGCCTGCAGGAACTCGGACTTGCCTGCACCGGTCGTGCCGCCGACGAGCGCGTGCGGGCCCTGCGTGCGCAGGTCGAGGGTCATGGCGTCCGGGCTGCCCTGGCCGACGAACGCCTTGAGCGTGCCCGCGCGCTTCAATCGCGGCAGCTTGATGCCGGACCGGTCGATGACCGACGCGTTCTGCCGCCAGCGCTCGACGACGCTCTCGGCGTCGTGCGCCATCTCGCTCCCGATGAGCGAGAGCATCGAGACGCTGCGCGGCAGGTCGCTCGAGTCCTCGACGACGGTGCTCGCGTCGACGACCGGCGCGAGCCGGCGCGCGAACACCTCCGCGTAGCGGAGCGAGACGCCCTCGACGGCGACGTCGGCGTACTCGAGGCCCGAGCGGACGACCCCGACACGCGCCCGGTCGAGGCCGGGCGCCACGTCGACGAAGGTGCGGCACGCGGCGGGCAGCGACTCGACCGTGGGTGCGACGAAGACGGCGTGGATGCCGACCTCGGCGCCGCGCTCGATGAGCTGCACGAGGCGCGGGCGGTCGACGGGCGCCTCGGCGGAGACGATCAGGATGAGCGCCGAGTCGGGCCGCGCCTCCTCGCGCACGCCGCCGGGCGTGCCGATGCGCGACCCGCGGGCCATCGAGCCGTCCTCGTCGGCGAGCGGTCCGCGACGCACGGGTGCCGCGGAGAGGCGCTGCAGGATGAGCTCCTCGAGCGCGTTGAGCAGGGCCGCGCCCGCGGAGGCGCTGTCGGCGAGGGCCGCGCCGGCGACCGGGTTCCGCTCCCCCGACGTGTGCGGCAGCCACTTCAGCCAGTCGAGCTCGCGGCTCCAGGCCGGATCGACGATCGCGGCCGCGACCACGTCGTTCGGCGCGTGCAGGCCGAACAGCTGCACCGCGATGCCGCGCAGCGCGTCCGCGGCGAGGTTCGCCGGGCCCGCGATGCCGAGCGCGCCCGAGCTCGGCAGCAGCTCCATCACGGGCACGTCGTCGATGTCGCGGTACCGCTCGCGCAGCACGTCGACCTGCTTGGCGTACGTCGGGATGCCGTCGCTCGCGCCCTCCGACTCGCGGATCGAGTTGCGGCTGCGGGCGCGACCGACCCCGAGGCGCAGGCCGAGGAAGTTCCAGTGCTCCGGCCGGCGGGTCCACAGCATGGGTCCGAGGCGCATCGCCTGCTCGTACACCGTCGCGACCGGTGGGGTCTCGTCATGCCGCCGCTCGCGCTCGACGTGCCGTTCGCGCTCCAGCTTCTCCTCGAGGTCCTCGAGCTGGACTTCGAACGTCTCGACTTCGCGCTGCAGCTTCTTGCCGCTGCCCATGCGCTGGCCCATGAAGTTGGCGAGCAGCATGATCGGCGTGAGCACGACGATGAGCAGCGATGCCGGCCGCTGGGTGATGGCGAAGATGCCGAGGCCCATGAGCACGGGCGAGGCGATCATCGGCCACGGGAAGAGGCGCGGCGTCTCCTCGCTCGGCACGCGCGGCTCGGGGTGCGCGGTGCCCGGGTAACGCGCCTCGACGCGGGGCGACCGGTTGAACATGAGCGCGCCGCCGCGCTCGAGCACGGGGTCGACCGCGGCATCCGTGCCCGCCACCGCGCTGAACGAGACCACGGTGTCGCCGATCGTGACGCGCACGCCGGGAAGGGCGCGCACGCGCGCGACCTGGCCGCCGTCGACGAGGAGGCCGTTCGCCGAGTTCAGGTCGACGAGCTCGACCGCCTGGTCGACCTCGACGCGCGCGTGCCGCTTCGACACGAGCGGGTCGGCGAGGACGACGTCGGCGTCGGCCGCGCGGCCGATCACGCCGTGGCCGCGGCGGAGCGGGAACTCGCGCCCGGCGTCGGGCCCGGAGTGGACGTGCATGACGGCGACCGGCGCATCGGCGGCCGCGGTCCGCGCGGCCGGCGAGACGACGGCCGCGTTGAAGCCCGACCCGATCGGGGCGTCGGCGGCCAGCGTGCCGGGGTCGAGCACGACCGGTTCGGAGGACGTCGGCGGCGCGACCGCGAGGGTCAGCGGACCGGGGTGGGACGGCAGGTGCGCCGAGGCCGGGTCGGTGTCGGCGACGGCGCGCGCGACGTCGCCGACGGTGGCGGTCGCGTCGGCGGTGACGACCACGTCGACGCCGGCGCCCGACTGGCGGCGCAGCCCGAGCTTGAGCCTCATGCCCGCACCGCCTCGACGCGGAACTCGAGCCCGCCGAGCCGGACCGCGGAGCCGGCCGGGACGACGTGCGGCACGCCCGGCTCGAGCTCGCGCCCGAGCCCGTCCGCATCCACGAGGACGGTGCCGTTGCTCGACCACCGGTCGATGACGCGGACCCCGCGCGCGTCGACCTCGACGGCGGCGTGCGTCTTCGACAGCCCCATGCTCGGGTCGGTGAGCGGGACGAGCACCGCGTCGGCCGGGTCGGCATCGCTGCGCGCCGGGCCCCGCCCGAGCAGGGTGGTGCCGGATGCCGCGATCCGCGCGCCGTCGGCGAAGACGAGCGTGACCGCGGGCGCGGAAGCCGAGGCCGGGGCGGCCGCGGGCGCCGGCGCGACCGCGCTCGCCGGCGCGCTCGTGGGCCCGGGCGACGGTGCGGGCGCACCGAGCGGCGGCGGCGTCCAGCCGCCCGGCGCCGCCTCGGCGGCTGCGGGTGCCGCCGGCGCGGCGACCACGCCCGAGCTCGATCGGGCCGCGGGGATGAACGTGCGCTCGTCGACGCCCCGCTCGGACGCCAGCGAGGGCAGCACCGCCCGCTGCGCGAGCGGCTCGGACTCGACCTGCCGGCGCGCGTGTCGCAGCGCCTTCGCGTCGAACGGGTCGAGGCCGTTCCGCGCGTCGACCACGACGCACCGCCCGATCCGGTCGAGCCAGCTGCGGCCCCTGGCCTCCGGATCCCAGAGCCCGGATGCGAAGCACACGGCGGGCCCGACGAACGGCAGGACGGCCTGGGAGAGCCAGAGCACGAGCGCGCGCAGCACGACCCGCCAGAAGCCGGGGCGCTCGAAGGTGGCGGCGTTCACCGACCTGAGGCCGAGGGACGCCTTGCCGATCGTGACGCCCTTCCGGCCGTGGAGCGCGAGCTGCACGATGCCGAGCACCGTGAGGAGGAGCTGTCCGACGCCGCCCAGGACGAGCGGGCCGACGAGCGCCGCGACATCCGCCGTCGCCGGGATCGCCGCCGCCCCGGCCGCCGTCACCGCGACGACCAGCTGCGCCCAGCCGATGACGGCCGGCACCGCGACGACCACCCACACGGCCGCATCGAGCGCGAACGCGGCGGCGCGCCGCCCGGTCGGAGCCGGCACGATGCCGAGCGCCGCCGCGTAGGCGGGATCGGGCCGACCGTCGGGACCGGTGCCGGGGATCGGCTCGGCGGTCTGCATGGTGATGCTCAACTGCGCTCCTCGGGTGTGCAGGGTCAGGGAGCCACCCAAGCAGGCCGGGTGCGCCACGTCGATGGGGAGCGCTCACCATGAGCGCACCCCAGTCGAGGGTACCCGGACCGATCCCTCCGCTAGCGCGAGGACGTCACCGGACGCGGTCCCGCCGCGAGCTGCCGGTCGTACTCCTCGCGCGCTCGGATGTTCCGCTCGCCGACGGTGCGGCCGCGGGCGGCGATCCAGCCGCCGAACCAGATCGGCAGCTCCCGCGCGACGATGAAGGCGATGATCGCGAAGGGGTCGACCCACCGCTCGGCGACGAAGTCCGCGGCCTGCTGCGGCGTGAACTGCCACGCGGCGACGGTGAGGAGGGATGCGCCGATGTAGGAGAAGTAGACGATGATGCCGACGCCGAGGCCGAACACCGCCCAGGTCCACCAGGCCGCCCGGTTCAGGATGGCGGCGAGCAGCGCGAACGCGAGGAAGAAGAAGATCACGGGGATCCAGAACACCGGCTGCGCGAGGAACTCGGTGAAGACGCGGATCCCGTCGCCGCGTCCCGCGCCGTACCAGGTGATCACGAGGTACGAGATGCCCGCGTAGAGCAGCGCGAACGCGACCGTCGCGATCAGGCCGACGAGCACGCCGAACCCGCGGTTGCCCTTCTCGCGCGGAGGCGTCGGCGCCTGGACGTAGATCGTCTGCGGAGACGGCGGGGCCGGGGTCTCCGGTGCGGCGGTGGCTGCGCCGACTCCCGCAGCGGCGCCGATCCCGGCGGCCCCCACGGTCTCGGGCACGCCGGTCTCGCGGCGGACCTCCGCGGCACGCACCGGCTCAGCGTTCCCGGCGGCCAGCTCGTCGCGCTGCATCGCCGTCGTGTCGGTGCGATCGGCCGGGTCGGAGCTCACGACCGGCGGATGCTCCGTGCGCGCCCGCTCGACGGCGGCGTCGAGCTCGGAACGCTCATCGGCGGTGTCGGCCTCGCGGTCGGCGACCGAATCCGATGCCGCGGGCGCGACGGGCGTCGAGTCGGAAGCGGACTCGCTCGCGGCGGCCGTCCCGGTGAACGCGTGCTGCTCGTCGCCCGACGACGTCGGGTCGGACGTGGCATCCGGCTGTTCGACCCGGTCGACGTGCTCCGCATCGGGCGCCGTCGGGTCGACCTCCGCCTGCGCGGCGGCGACGTCGTCGGTCGTCGACTCGGTCGCCGGCGCCTCCGAGGCGGTCGCTCCGTCGCCGGAGACAGGTCGGTCGGGCAGGCCGTCGCCGTCGAGGTCGCGGCGGTCGGGCTCGGATCCGGGGGTCGTGCTGCTCATCGTCCGCTCCTTCCGGGCAGGACCGGGCCGCCCGTGGTGCGGCTCACTCTAGCAACGCGCCGTCGGCCTGACGGGGAGCGCGCGCGGCGCTTCGCCGGCGTGCCGCGGGCGTCGACCGGCTCGCCGGAGCCGCGGCCGCCGGCGGAGGGGCGCGCGCGGACGGAGCAGGATCAGGCGAAGAGCTGCGTCGCGATGTCGAGCGTGTAGCCGCTCACGGCCGGGCCGTCCCAGCGAGTGGCGATCCAGAGCCCCTCGCGGATGAAGTGGGACTCGCCGGCGGAGCCCGCAGCGCCCTCCCACTCGGCGATGCAGCGGGTCCCGCCCTGCTCCTCGTAGCACTCCTGGCCGGCGGCCTGGAGGGCGGCGACGACGGCCGCGGTCTGCGCCTCGTCGAGGCTCGCCACGTTCGTCACGAGGCCGATGCGGCCGTCGCCTCCCTCGGGGGGAAGCCAGGCGCACGTGAGCTGCGAGGTCTCCTGCAGCGTGGGCAGTGCGCCGGCGTCGTCGGTGCCGAGGAGTGCGGGAGTCCCGTCGGCGGTCGACCACTCGGGGTTCAGGACGTACCCGGGCGCGAACGCGCTCGACCAGTCGAACGTGTAGATCGCCGCGCAGTCGGTCGGGATGCGCTCGTCGCGGACCGGTTCCGGCGTCGGGACCGCGACCGGCGAGGGGTCGGCGCCGGCGGACGGCGCCGGACGCGACTCGGACGTCGGTTCGGCCGACTCGCTGCCGGGCGCGGGCAGCGCCAGCGCGGCGACGAGCGCGACGACCGCGATCACCAGCGCGGACGCCGCGACGATGAGCAGCGTCCTCGATCGGCGGGAGGCGGGGGCGGCGTCTGGCATGTGGGCTCCGGGTCGGATTCGGTTGGGGGCGACCGCCCGAGATACTAGCCAACGCACCTGAGTGCCGTCATCAGGAGCCTCGGAATCGGACGACGAACGGCCCCGGATCGCTCCGGGGCCGTTCGCGGGACTGCGGGCGGCGGCGAGGCCGCCGCCCGCGGTGCTCAGCTGTAGTTGCCGGGCGTGAAGTCGTCGCTCGAGAATGAGTCGAAGTCGACGAAGCTGAGGTCGCCCTCGGCGAATGACGCGTCGTCGGCGAAGATGCGGTTCGGGTACCGCTCCGCCTTCGCCTCCTCGGTCGCCTCGACGGTGACGTTCCGGTACTTGGCGAGGCCCGTACCGGCCGGGATCAGCTTGCCGATGATCACGTTCTCCTTGAGGCCGACGAGCGGGTCGGACTTGCCCTCCATGGCGGCCTGCGTGAGTACGCGGGTCGTCTCCTGGAAGGACGCGGCCGAGAGCCACGACTCGGTCGCGAGCGAGGCCTTGGTGATGCCCATGACCTCCTGGCGCGCCGACGCGGTCTTCTTGCCCTCGGTGAGCGCGGCCCGGTTGATCTCGTTGTACCGCGAGCGGTCGACGAGCTCGCCCGGCAGCAGGTCGGTGTCGCCGTGGTCGACGACGGTGACCTTGCGGAGCATCTGGCGGACGATGACCTCGATGTGCTTGTCGTGGATCGGCACGCCCTGCGAGCGGTACACGTCCTGCACGCCGTTCACCAGGTGCTTCTGCACCTCGCGCACGCCCTTGACCCGGAGGACCTCCTTCGGGTCGACGGTGCCGACGATCAGCTGCTGGCCGAGGTCGACGTGCTGGCCGTCCTCGACGAGCAGCGTCGAACGCTTGAGCACGTTGTACGCGATCGGCTCGTCGCCGTTGTCGGGCGTGAGGATGACCTTGCGCTGCTTCTCGGTCTCGTCGATCGTGATGCGGCCCGGGGCCTCGACGATGGGCGACGCACCCTTGGGGGTGCGGGCCTCGAAGAGCTCCTGCACGCGGGGAAGACCCTGCGTGATGTCGTCGGCCGAGGCCGAACCACCGGTGTGGAAGGTGCGCATCGTGAGCTGGGTGCCCGGCTCGCCGATGGACTGCGCGGCGATGATGCCGACGGCCTCGCCGATGTCGACGAGCTTGCCCGTCGCGAGCGAACGGCCGTAGCACTTCGCGCACACGCCGACGGCGGACTCGCAGGTGAGCACCGAACGGACCTTGATCGACTCGACGCCCGCCGCGACGAGCTTGTCGATGAGCACGTCGCCGACGTCCTCGCCGGCCTCGGCCACGACCTCGCCCTTCGCGTTCACCGCGTCGGCCGCGAGCGACCGGGCGAACACCGAGTTCTCGACGTTCGGGTCGCGCACGAGCGCGCCGGTCGTGTCGACCGCGGCGATCGGCATCTCGAGGCCCTTGCCGGTACCGCAGTCGTCCTCGCGGATGATGACGTCCTGCGAGACGTCCACCAGACGACGCGTCAGGTAGCCCGAGTCGGCCGTGCGGAGTGCCGTGTCGGCCAGGCCCTTGCGGGCACCGTGCGTGGCGATGAAGTACTCGGCCACCGACAGCCCCTCGCGGTACGAGGAGATGATCGGGCGCGGGATGATCTCGCCCTTCGGGTTGTTCACGAGGCCTCGCATGCCGGCGATGTTGCGCACCTGCAGCCAGTTGCCTCGAGCACCCGAGGTCACCATGCGGTTGATGGTGTTGCCCTGGTTCGCCGCGAACTCCTCCTGCATGGCCTTCGCGACCTCGTCGGTCGCCTTGGTCCAGATCTGGATGAGCTCCTGACGACGCTCGAGGTCGGTCGTGAGACCCTTCTCGAACTGCGACTGGACCTTCGCGGCCTGCTTCTCGTACTTCGAGACGATCTCCCGCTTCTGCGGCAGCTCGACGATGTCGGAGAGCGCGACGGTCACGCCCGAACGGGTCGCCCAGCGGAAGCCGGCGTCCTTGATCCGGTCGAGCGTCGCGGCCACCTCGGTCTTCGGGTAGCGCTCGGCGAGGTCGTTGACGATCTGCGAGATCTGCGACTTGCCGGCCTGCGCGTTGAAGTACGGGTAGTCCGCCGGCAGCGCCTCGTTGAAGAGGGCGCGACCGAGGGTCGTCTCCATCAGGAACGGCTGACCCGCGACGAAGCCCTCGGGCTCCTGGCCCTCGGCGAAGTGCAGGTCGTTCAGGCGGATCTTCACCGTCGCGCCGAGGTCGAGCACGGGCTCGCCCGGACGGTTCTGGTCGAACGCGAGGATCGCCTCGGCGATCGACGAGAACGCGCGGCCCTCACCGGCGCCACCCTCGATGACCGTCGTCAGGTGGTGCAGGCCGATGATCATGTCCTGCGAGGGCAGGGTCACCGGACGGCCGTCCGACGGCTTCAGGATGTTGTTCGACGCCAGCATCAGGATGCGGGCCTCGGCCTGCGCCTCGACCGACAGCGGCAGGTGCACGGCCATCTGGTCGCCGTCGAAGTCCGCGTTGAACGCGGCGCAGACGAGCGGGTGGAGCTGGATGGCCTTGCCCTCGACGAGCTGCGGCTCGAACGCCTGGATGCCGAGGCGGTGCAGCGTGGGCGCACGGTTCAGCAGCACGGGGCGCTCGCGGATGATCTCCTCGAGCACGTCCCACACCTGCGGACGCGAACGCTCCACCATGCGCTTGGCGGCCTTGATGTTCTGCGCGTGGCTGAGGTCGATCAGGCGCTTGATGACGAACGGCTTGAACAGCTCGAGCGCCATCTGCTTCGGCAGGCCGCACTGGTGCAGCTTGAGCTGCGGGCCGACGACGATGACCGAACGGCCCGAGTAGTCGACGCGCTTGCCGAGCAGGTTCTGGCGGAAGCGACCCTGCTTGCCCTTGAGCATGTCGCTCAGGGACTTGAGGGCGCGGTTGCCGGTGCCGGTGACGGGGCGACCGCGGCGGCCGTTGTCGAACAGCGCGTCGACGGCCTCCTGCAGCATCCGCTTCTCGTTGTTCACGATGATCTCGGGCGCGCCGAGGTCGAGCAGGCGACGGAGGCGGTTGTTGCGGTTGATCACGCGACGGTAGAGGTCGTTCAGGTCGGAGGTCGCGAAGCGGCCGCCGTCGAGCTGGACCATCGGGCGCAGCTCCGGCGGGATCACCGGGACGACGTCGAGGACCATCGCGGCCGGCGAGTTGCCGGTCTGCAGGAACGAGTTGACGACCTTGAGCCGCTTGATGGCGCGGATCTTCTTCTGGCCCTTGCCCTCGGCGATCTGCAGGTGCAGGTCCTCCGCCTCGGCGGCCAGGTCGAACGACTCGAGGCGCTTCTTGATCGCCTCGGCGCCCATGTAGGCCTCGAAGTACATGCCGAAGCGGTCCTGGAGCTCCTGGAAGACCGAGTCCTCGGGCTTCAGGTCGCCGACCTTCAGCGTGCGGAAGTCCTCCCACACGCGCTCGAGGTGCGCGATCTGCTCGTCGCCCGACTTGCGGACGCCGGCCATCTCCTTGTCGGCCGCCGCCTCGGCGCGCTTCTTCTGGTCGGACTTGGCGCCCTCGGCCTCGAGTGCCGCGAGCTCCTCCTCCTTGCGCTGCATGAGCTCGGCGATGCGCGCGTCGCGGGCGTCGCCGATGGCCTTGATCTCGAGGCGGAGCTCGTTCTCGAGGCCGGGCATGTCGGCGTGACGACCCTCGTCGTCGACGTCGATCACCATGTAGGCGGCGAAGTAGATGACCTTCTCGAGGTCCTTCGGCGCCATGTCGAGCAGGTACCCGAGGCGCGAGGGCACGCCCTTGAAGTACCAGATGTGCGTCACGGGCGCGGCCAGCTCGATGTGGCCCATCCGCTCGCGGCGGACCGAGGACTTGGTGACCTCGACACCGCATCGCTCGCAGACGATGCCCTTGAAGCGGACGCGCTTGTACTTGCCGCAGGCGCACTCCCAGTCGCGGCTGGGTCCGAAGATCTGCTCGCCGAAGAGCCCGTCCTTCTCGGGCTTCAGCGTGCGGTAGTTGATGGTCTCGGGCTTCTTGACCTCGCCGTAGGACCACTTGCGGATGTCCTCGGCGGTCGCCAGGCCGATACGGAGCTCATCGAACGTCGTTGCGTCGAGCAATTTCTCTCCTAGATTCCTGAAGTCGTTCTCGTGTGCCTGGCGGATCAGATCTCGTCGATGTTCGACGACTCGAATCGCGCGGAGATGTTGATGCCGAGCTCCTCCGCTGCGCGGAAGGCCTCGTCATCGGTGTCGCGGAGGCTCACCGCGGTGCCGTCGGCCGAGAGGACCTCGACGTTCAGGCACAGCGACTGCATCTCCTTCATGAGCACCTTGAAGGACTCGGGGATGCCGGGCTCCTGGATGTTCTCGCCCTTGACGATCGCCTCGTACACCTTGACGCGGCCGAGGATGTCGTCGGACTTGATCGTGAGGAGCTCCTGCAGCGCGTACGCGGCGCCGTAGGCCTCGAGCGCCCACACCTCCATCTCACCGAAGCGCTGGCCGCCGAACTGCGCCTTCCCGCCCAGCGGCTGCTGGGTGATCATCGAGTACGGGCCGGTCGAACGCGCGTGGATCTTGTCGTCGACGAGGTGGTGGAGCTTCAGGATGTACATGTAGCCGACCGAGACCGGGTACGGGAAGGGCTCGCCCGAACGGCCGTCGAACAGCTGCGTCTTGCCGCTGGAGTCGATCAGCCGCTCGCCGTCGCGGTTGGGGAGCGTCGAGTCGAGCAGACCCGCGATCTCCTCCTCGAGCGCGCCGTCGAACACGGGCGTGGCCACCTTGGTGCCGGGCGCGGCCTCGCGGGCGACCTCGGGCAGGCGCTTGGCCCACTCGGGGTCGCCGTCGACCTTCCAGCCCTGCTTGGCGACCCAGCCGAGGTGGGTCTCCAGCACCTGGCCGAAGTTCATGCGGCCGGGGATGCCGAGCGGGTTCAGGATGACGTCGACCGGCGTGCCGTCGGCGAGGAACGGCATGTCCTCGACCGGCAGGATCTTCGAGATGACGCCCTTGTTGCCGTGGCGGCCGGCGAGCTTGTCGCCCTCGGTGATCTTGCGCTTCTGGGCGATGTAGACGACCACGCGCTGGTTGACGCCCGAGCCGAGCTCGTCGTCGCCGTCCTGTGCGTCGAACACCTTGACGCCGATGATCGTGCCCTGCTCGCCGTGGGGGACCTTGAGCGACGTGTCGCGGACCTCGCGGCTCTTCTCGTTGAAGATCGCGCGGAGCAGTCGCTCCTCGGCCGAGAGCTCGGTCTCGCCCTTCGGCGTGACCTTGCCGACCAGGATGTCGCCGGGGCGGACCTCGGCGCCGATGCGGATGATGCCGCGCTCGTCGAGGTCGGCGAGCAGGTCGGGGCTCACGTTGGGGAGGTCGCGGGTGATCTCCTCCTTGCCGAGCTTGGTGTCGCGGGCATCGACCTCGTACTCCTCGATGTGGATCGAGGAGAGGACGTCGTCCTTCACCAGGTTCTGGCTGAGGATGATGGCGTCCTCGAAGTTGTGGCCCTCCCACGGCATGAACGCCACGAGGAGGTTCTTGCCGAGCGCGAGCTCGCCGTTGTCGGTCGCCGGGCCGTCGGCGATGACCTCGCCGACCTCGACCCGGTCGCCCGCCGAGACGACGACGCGGTTGTTGTACGACGTGCCCTGGTTCGAGCGGTCGAACTTGCGCAGGTAGTAGGTCTGCGTGCCGCCCTCGTCGAGCTGCAGCGTGACCGCGTCGGCCGAGACCTCGGCGACGACGCCCGCACGGTCGGCGGTGATCACGTCACCGGCGTCGATCGCGGCGTAGCCCTCCATGCCCGTGCCGACGAACGGCGAGTCGCTGCGCAGCAGCGGCACCGCCTGGCGCTGCATGTTCGCACCCATGAGGGCGCGGTTCGCGTCGTCGTGCTCGAGGAACGGGATGAGCGACGTGCCGACCGACACCATCTGGCGCGGGGAGACGTCCATGTAGCCGATCTCGTCGGCCGGGAACAGGTCGACCTCGCCGCCCTTGCGACGGGCGAGCACGCGCTCCTCCACGAAGTGGCCCTTCGCGTCGAGCGGCGCGTTGGCCTGGGCGACGATGTAGTCGTCCTCCTCCATCGCGGTGAGGTAGTCGATCCGGTCGGTCACCTTGCCGCCCTCGACCTTGCGGTAGGGCGTCTCGATGAATCCGAACGAGTTGATGCGCGCGAACGACGCGAGCGAGCCGATGAGGCCGATGTTCGGGCCTTCCGGCGTCTCGATCGGGCACATGCGGCCGTAGTGGGACGGGTGCACGTCGCGGACCTCGACGCCCGCGCGGTCGCGCGAGAGGCCGCCGGGGCCGAGCGCCGAGAGGCGACGCTTGTGCGTGAGGCCGGCCAGCGGGTTGTTCTGGTCCATGAACTGCGACAGCTGCGAGGTTCCGAAGAACTCCTTGATCGCGGCCACGACGGGGCGGACGTTGATCAGGGTCTGCGGCGTGATCGCCTCGATGTCCTGCGTGGTCATGCGCTCGCGGACGACGCGCTCCATGCGGGACAGGCCCGTGCGGACCTGGTTCTGGATCAGCTCGCCCACCGCGCGGATGCGACGGTTGCCGAAGTTGTCGATGTCGTCGACGTCGAGGCGGATGTCGACCGCCTTGCCGCCGCGGCGACCGGGCAGGGTCGGGCGGTCCTCGTGCAGCGCGACGAGGTACTTGATCGTGGCGACGATGTCCTGGACGGTCAGCACCGAGTCGGTGAGCGGCGCCTCGAGGCCCAGCTTGTTGTTGATCTTGTACCGGCCGACCTTGGCGAGGTCGTAGCGCTTCGGGTTGAAGTAGAAGTTGTCGAGGAGCGCACGCGCGGCCTCGGCGGCCACCTGCTCGCCCGGACGGAGCTTGCGGTAGATGTCCTTGAGCGCCTCCTCCTTCGTGAGGATGTTGTCCTTCTCGAGGGTGAGCGCGATGGACTCGTAGCCGGCGAACTCCTCGAGGATCTCCTCGGAGGTGAGGCCCAGGGCCTTCAGGAAGACGGTGACCGACTGCTTGCGCTTGCGGTCGATGCGGACGCCGACCTGGTCGCGCTTGTCGACCTCGAACTCGAGCCAGGCGCCGCGGCTCGGGATGACGCGCGCCGAGTAGATGTCCTTGTCGGAGGTCTTGTCGGGGGTGCGCTCGAAGTAGACGCCGGGCGAACGGACGAGCTGCGAGACGACGACGCGCTCGGTGCCGTTGATGACGAACGTGCCCTTGGGCGTCATGAGCGGGAAGTCGCCCATGAAGACCGTCTGGGTCTTGATCTCACCGGTGAGGTGGTTCATGAACTCCGCGTTGACGTACAGCGGAGCGGAGTAGGTCTTGCCCTTCTCCTTGCACTCGTCGATGGTGTACTTCGGCGGCTCGAGCTCCGGGTTGGAGAACGAGAGCTGCATGGTCTCGCCGAGGTCCTCGATGGGCGAGATCTCCTCGAAGATCTCCTCGAGGCCGGTGGCCTCGGGAAGGTCCTGACGGCCGGACTCGATGGCCTCCTCGACGCGGGCGCGCCATGCCTCGTTGCCGACGAGCCAGTCGAAGCTCTCGGTCTGGAGGGCGAGCAGATCGGGTACGGTGAGGGTGTCGGTGACCTTCGCGAACGAGAGGCGGCTTGCACCGCGTCCGTTCTTGGGGGTGGGCGTGGATGCGTTGCGCGCAGCAGCCAAGGAAATGACCTCCATGGCCCCGTCTCGGGGCCGGTTCACTGTCGGTGGTGGTGGAGTTGACCCCTCAGACGTGGTGCGGATGCCGGGAGACCCGACACGCAGAAGCCGACCGCAATATGAAGGCATAGTGGGTCTGGGAGCGCAAAGGTCAAGCATAGACCGGATGACGCGCCATGTCCAGTCGGATTCTTGATTTGTCCGCGCATCTCGGGTATAACCCGCGCGAACCGCGGAGCAGGCCCCGATCGCGGCGCCTTTCGGCGCTCGCGTGAGCCCGCGGCATCCGCTCGCCGACGCCCGCGCGCACATGGGGATCGCTCCCCATGGAGCCGCGCCGCGCACCGCCGCTACCGTGACTCCCGGTACGGGAGAGGAGCCGGCATGACCGACGTCGTCGTGAGCTACGAGGAGCTCGCGGAACTGGATGCGAAGCTGCAGTCGATCACCGCGGAGCTGCAGCAGGCCGCGGCGCGCGCGGACGTGCTCGAGGACGCCGTCGGCGACCCGTTCGGACGGAACGACCTCCGCGAGGCCGTCGAGGACTTCGAGGACCGATGGAACAACCGCCGCAAGAACCTCGCGGAGGACATCGCGGGCGTGCAGGAGCACGTGCACGGCGTGCTCGAGGGATTCCGCGCCTGGGACCGCGAGACGGCCGCCGGGTTCGAGCAGGACTGACCCCGATCCGCCCCCGGAAGGACGCGACATGCACCCCACCTCGCCCCGCGGCCGGACCATCTGCCGGCTCGAAGGCACGCCGTCGACCATCATCCGCCGCGGCACCGAGATCGAGCAGCTCGGCGACGACATGATCTCGAGCGCCGTGACGCTCCGCGCGATCGCCGACGGAGCGGCGGGCCAGCGCGGCCTCGCCATGGACGAGCTCCGCGACGTCGTCGGCGACGTCCACGAGGAACTCCGCAGGGCGGGCGAGATGTATCGGCCGACCGGCCCCGTCGTGCGGGCGTACGGCGAGGCGCTCGCCGAGGTCCAGCCCCGCATCGACCGTCGCGCCGAGACGTGCGAGGAGCTCTGGCAGGACTACCTCGCCACGCCCGGCTACCTCGAGGGCGAACGCCCGCCGTACCTGACCCCGGTCGACCCCGACGGCGAGGAGGCCTCGGCGGCCGCGGCGCAGGACCGCGCTCGGCAAGCGGCCCACGACCTGTGGGTGGAGGCCGCCGACGGGTTCGATCGCGAGTACGACACGTGGGAGGAGGCCTTCGAGCGCGCGGCGTCGAACGTCGGCGAGGTGCTCGACGGCCGCATCGAGGACGGCTTCTGGGATCGGGTCGACGGCTTCGTCGCCGGCACGCTCGAGGTGCTCAAGATCGTCGGGATCGTGCTCACGATCGCCGCGATCATCGTCGGCGGTCCGCTCGTGGCCGCGCTCGCGGCGATCGTCTCGATCGCGACCCTCGTCCTGACGATCTACCAGAAGGCGCGGGGCGACACGGGCTGGAAGGAGGTGATCCTCGCCGGCATCGCGGTCATCCCGTTCGGGAGCCTCGGGAAGCTCGGCTCGGCGAAGTTCGCCGACTCGGTGCTCGGCGGGCTCCTGACCGGGGCGGGCCGCAGTGCCGTCCGGACCGAGATCTCGACGGTCCTCGGCTCGGGCACCGCCGCGTTCCGGTTCTCGGGCTCGGGCATCGTCGGCATCCGCAACGGCCTCTCGCACCTCGTGCGCAACCACGGAACGGACGGTCGCCTCGTCGACTCGCTCGCCCGCCTGTTGACCGGCAGGGCCGCGTCGGCGGCGACCTCGGGAGCGCCGGCCGACATCGTGATCGGCACCCTCTGGAACCAGCTCGGCCGCGTGAACACCGGACTGTCGTGGGGCACCGGCCAGGGGCTGTGGAGCCGGGTGTACGACGGCGTCGTCGGCGCGGATCGATAGGCTCGCACGATGACCGGAAGCCTGCGCGAGGCGCTGGGTGCGGCCCGCGACCCCGAGTTCACCATGATGCTCCCCGAGGGCTGGTCGCGGCTCGACGCGACCGACGAGGCCCGCGACCGCCTGCTCGGCGACCTCCGCTCGCGCCTGGCCGCCGCCCATCGGCCCGACCTGTGGGCCGCCGCGCGCGCGGCCGTGACGAACGCGTTCGAGGGCCTGCGGAGGAGCGGCGGCGTCGCGGTCATGCTGCAGACCTCGAGCGGCGACGGCGTGCCGTTCGTGCCCGCCTCGGTCACGGCGTCGGTGCAGTCGGGCCTCGACGGCGCCACGCTCGACGAGTTCGTGGCGGGCCTCATCACCCGCGGCGCGACCCCGCTCGGCGAGGACAAGCGCTTCATCCGGCTCGAGGAGCGCGAGGTGCGCATGGAGGACGGCGTGCGGATCGGCGTGACGACCGTCCGCTACCTCACGCCCGTGCCCGGCAGCGGGCGGCGGCGGGCGCTGCTGCTCACGGCGGTGCTGCCGCACGAGCCGGAGACGCCGGAGGACGATCCGCTCCTCGCGGCGACGCGCTTCACGATCGACGCGCACGTCGCGACCCTCCGCTGGCTGCCGCCGGCCGACGGCGGCCGCGCGTGAGCGCGGGCGAGCTCGTCGCCGACGTCGACGAGCGCTGGGTCGAGGTGCCGGGCGAGGCGGATGCCGCGTCCCGCGCCGTGTGGGTCGCCGCGACGTCCGCCCGGGTGCGCGAGCTCGGCCGGACCTGGCCCGACGGGTCCGCCGACCTGGTCCCGTCCATGCTCGAGCACGCGCTCGATCGTCGAGGAGCGGACCACCTGGTCCTGCTGCGCTGGCCGGCCGTGGTGCCGATGCCCGTGACGGTCCGCGTGTCGGTGCTCGCCTCCCCGGGTCGCGGCGCGATCGCCGCCGAGCTCCGGGCGAACCGGGCGGCGCATCCCGAGCACGTCGCCGGCGCGCGCCTCGGGCCCGGCGTCGAGTGGGTGCACGGCGACGCGCTGCCCGGTGCCGCCGGGCGGGGAACGGACGGCGCCGGTGCCGAGCAGCTCGTCGGCACGCAGGCCTGCTTCGCGGACGACGACACGATGGTGCTCGTGACCCTCGATCCGACGCTGCCCGACCTCCTTCCGCACGTCATCGACGACGTGCGCGCGTTCACGCGGTCCCTCCGTCGCGTGCAGGCCGACGGCGACTGGCAGGCGCTGCCGCTCCCCGAGGACGTCGCCACGCGCGCCGACGTCGAGGCGTGGCCGGAGTCCCCCGTGGTCCGGGCCGGCGCGTGAGCCGGTCCGCGCGGACGCCGAGCGCCGCCGACTGGGTGCGGACCCTGCCGCGCGGCGCACGCGTGGACTGGGACGAGCTCGAGGCGCACGTGCTCCGCGACCACCCCGAGGCGCTCCGCGCGCTCGGGCCCGCGGGGGAGGGCGTGCGTGTCGGGCGCCGCGGCATCCGCGTCGCCCTCGCCGCCGGCATCGCGATCGCGGCCCTCGTCGCGCTGCCGGTCGTCGCCGCCCCGGTCTGGGGCCTCGCCGCGCTCGTCGGCGACCCGTTCGGCATCCGCGACGTCGACGGGGCGGTGGCCCTGCCGATCGCGGGCCTCTCGCTCCTCGTCGCCGGCGCCGTGCAGGTCGTGCTGCTCGTCCGGGCGCTGGGCGGTCGGCCGGACACGGGCGGGATCGGCGCGATCACGAGCATCCTCGCGGCGCTCATCGCGGTCGGCACGGGCCTCGTCGGCAGCCGCCAGGACGTCCCCGGCTGGCAGGCCTGGTTCGCGGTCGCGGTCGTGGTCGCGCTCCTGGGCGGTCTCGTCGAGGCGACCGGGCGCCGTTCGGCACGCCGGCCGGTTGGGACGGATGCCGCGGCACGGCCGGGCGCGGACGCGCTCGCGAGCGGCCGGGCCGACCGGACCGGGCGCGCCGGGCGCGCCGGCCGGACGGTCGCGCGACCCGCGACCGACGCGGGCCGGCCCTCGGAGCAACTCGAGCGAGAGCGGCGACTCGACGCGGCGCTCGATCGCATCGGCGACGACGAGCGCACCCGTCTGCTCGACGACCGTCGCCGTGCGCTGGAGTGGCTGCGGCTGCACGGCTCGATCTCGCCGGACGAGGCGGCGCGCGCCATCCGCTCGCCCCTCGGCCGGCTGTCGGCCTCGGCCTGACGCGCCTCCGCGCTCGCGAACCCCCGGGTGGGCCCGTCAGCGCCCCGGCGCGCCCACCACCGTTCGCCGCGTCGGCGGACGCTGGCGATCCCCGGCGCCCGCGTGCGACGATGCCCGCATGGCCCCCGGCATCGAGTTCGAGCGCGACGTCTTCTCGTCGACCGGCTGGACCCTGCTCGTCGACGGCGCCGCCCAGTCGCACGTCGATGCCGAGCAGCCGACCCGGCTGTTCTTCGAGTACGTGCGGCGGATCGGCAACGTGATCGACGCGTTCACCGACCCGGGCGCGCCGATCGACGTGCTGCACCTCGGCGGCGGGGCCATGAGCCTCGCCCGGTACGTCGCCGCGACCCGACCCGACTCGGAACAGGTCGTCGTCGACGCCGACGCGCGACTCGTCGCGCTCGTGACCGAGCGACTCCCGCTCCCGGCGGACGCCGGCGTCTCGATCATCGTGGCCGACGCGCGCGACGCCCTCACGGGGCTCGACGCCGGGCGGCGCTTCGACCTCGTACTCGTCGACCTGTACTCCCGACTCGACGCCCCCGCGTTCGTGGACGAGCCGGCGTTCCTCGGCGCGTGCCTCGCCCGACTGACCGCGCACGGCCTGCTCATCGTCAACGTCGCGGACGCCGCGGGCGGACCGCGCCTCGCCGCGCAGGCACGGGGCATCGCCCGCGCCGACCCCGCCGCCGACCTCCTCGTGGCGGGGCCGCCGTCGGTGCTCGCCGGCGCCGAGGAGGGCAACGCCGTGATCGTCGCCGGCCGCGCGATCCCGTCGCGGGTGGTCGAGCGGCTCGGCACCGCCGGCCCGTTCCCCGCGGAGGTGCTGCAGGGAGCGCGCCTGGACGCCGTGCTGTGGGGCGCGTGCTGAGCCGGCACGGGTAGCGTGGCATCCGTGCCCGGACTCGAACGACGCCTCGCCGTGAGCGGCCACCTCGCCCGACTCGAGGAGTCGCGCACGCGACCCGGATCGTGGACGCTCACGGTCGACGGCACGCCCCAGTCGCACGTCGACCTCGAGCAGCCCGAGTGGCTGGGCTTCGAGTACGTCCGGCGGATCGGGCACGCGATCGACCTCGTGCGCGAGGCGGGCCGCCCGGTCACCGCGCTGCACCTCGGCGGCGGCGCCTTCACGCTGCCCCGCTACGTCATCGCGACGCGACCGGGCTCGCGCCAGCAGGTGATCGAGCTCGAGTCCGACCTCGTCGACCTGGTCCGCGAGACCCTGCCCTTCCCGCGCGGCGCGCAGGTCCGCGTGCGCCACGGGGATGCGCGCGAGGTGCTCGCGAAGCTGCCCGCGGGGCTCGACGGCGCGGTCGACGTCGCGGTCGTCGACATCTTCTCGGGGGCCCGCACGCCCGCGCACGTGACGAGCGCCGAGTTCCACGGGCTCGTCTCGCCGCGCCTCGCGCCCGGCGGCATCGTCGCGGTGAACGTCGCCGACGGCGCCGGCCTCGCGTTCGCCCGGTCGCAGGCGGCGACCCTGGCGCACGTGTACGCCCACGTCGCGCTCGCGGCCGACACCGGCATGCTGAAGGGCCGTCGGTTCGGCAACGTCGTGATGTACGCCTCCGACGAGCCGCTGCCCTTCGACACGATGCCCCGCCGGCTGGCGAGCGACCCGGCCCCGGCGAAGCTCGTCGAGGGCGACGAGCTGACCCGCTTCATCGCGGGCGCCCCGGTGGTGACGGATGCCACGGCGGTGCCGTCGCCGCCGCCCGCGCGATCGGTGTTCCTCGCCAAGCCGTAGTGCACGGGTGCGGCGACGCCGGCCCCGCCCGGCTCAGGCGTGGCGGAAGCGCACCTCCTGCCCCGGACGCACCTGCGCGAGCCGGTCGAGCGACGCGGGGTCCACGATCGCCACGACGGGGTAGCCGCCCGTGACCGGCCGGTCGGCGAGCAGCACCGTCGGCACGCCGGCGCCCGTGACCTGGATCGCGCCCGCGACGGTCGGCTCGCTCATGAGCTCGCGCAGGATGCGGCGCTCGAGCGCCGGGCCCTCGAGCCTCGCGCCGACCCGGTCGGCCGACGCGGAGACGCGCCAGCGCCCCTCGTGCAACGCGGCGAGGGCGGCATCGGTCACCCAGTCGGCCCGCGGCCCCGGCAGCAGGCGCAGGGTGACCGCGCCGGTGGGCGGCGGGTACGCCGCGTCGTCGTCGAGCAGGGGCACGGATGCCGCGGGCTCGGGCCCGACGGCGAGCTCGCGCCCCGCGACGACGGGTTCGGGCCCGATGCCGGCGAGCGTGTCACGGCTGCGCGAGCCGAGCACGGGCGCTTCGTCGATCCCGCCGCGGACCGCCACGAGGTACCGCAGGCCGCGGTCGGCGGCGCCCAGCTCGACGGGCTCCCCCGCGCGCACGCGCGCCGCCCGGTACGGCCCCACCTCGCGGTCGCCCACGCGCACGGAGCCCCACGCCCCGGTCACGGCGAACCAGAGGTCGCGGTCGGGCGCGAACCGGAGGCCGCCGAGCACGACCTCGAGCCCCGCGAGCCCGTCGGCGTTGCCGACGAGCCGGTTCGCGAGCGCGAGGGCGCCGCGGTCGAGCGCGCCGGACGGCGCGACGCCGAGGTGGGCGAGTCCGGGGCGGCCGAGGTCCTGCACGAGCACCCGGCCGCCGGTCGCCTCGACGCGCAGCAGCGTCATCCGCGGACCTCGCGGAAGCGCACGCCGTGCCCGGGCCGGAGCAGCGCGGGCGGGTCGGCGTGCGGGTTCCAGAGCGCGGCGTCGGTGCGCCCGATCAGGCGCCATCCGCCCGGGCTCTCGCGGGGGTAGGCGCCGGAGAACGCCCCGGCGAGGCCCACGGCGCCGGCCGGGACCCGCGTGCGGGCGACGCCGAGCCGCGGCACGTCGAAGGGCCAGTCGTCGGCGACGAGGTAGCCGAAGCCAGGCGCGAAGCCGACGAACGCGACGCGCCACCGGGCTGCGACGTGCCGCGCGACGAGGTGCTCGGGCGTGATGCCGAGGTGCGCGGCGAGGTCGGCGAGGTCGGCGCCGCGGTAGTCGACGTCGATCACGACGTCGTCGGTCGCGGCCGGGTCGTGCGTGCCGGCCGGTCGAGCGGCGGTCGCGGTGCGCGCCGCCCGCCGGATCCAGTTCGCCGCCGATTCGAGCGCCAGCCTCGCCGGGTCGACGGCCACGAGCACGGTGCGGGCCGCCGGCACGAGCTCGACGACGCCGTCGGGTACGTCGCGGGCGAGCGCGTCGTGCAGGGCGAGCACGCCGTCGAGGTCGTCGCACTCGACGAGGATCGCCGAGCGGCCCGACGGCAGCAGCCTCGGCGCCGCGCCGCTCCGACCGGCGCTCATGCGAAGGGCCGCACGTCGTGCCCGGCGGTCGCGAGCGCCGCCCGGACGGCGCGCGCGATGCCGACCGAGCCCGGGGTGTCGCCGTGCAGGCAGAGCGAGTCGGGCGCGAGCTCCACCCGGGCGCCGTCGGCCGCGGCGATGCCGCCGGTCTCGACGAGCTCGAGCGCGCGGTCGGCCGCCCGCTCGGCATCGTGCACGAGCGCGTCGGGGTGCTCGCGCGGCACGAGCCGCCCGTCGGCGAGGTACCCGCGGTCGATGAAGGCCTCGCGGGCGTAGCGGATGCCGGCGACCGCCGACGCGCGTTCGAGCTGGCTGTCGGGCGGCCCGAGGACGACGACGCCCGGGGCGGCCGCGGCGAGGGCGTCCGCGACGGCGGCGGCCGCCGACGGATCGGCGCCGAGCCGGTGGTAGAGCGCGCCGTGCGCCTTGACGTATGCGACGCCGAGGCCGACCGTCCGCGCGATGGCGTCGAGCGCGCCGAGCTGGTAGACGAGCTCGGCGGCCAGCTCGCCGACCGACACGTCGAGGGCCCGCCGTCCGAACCCGGCGCGGTCCCGGTAGCCGGGGTGCGCGCCGAGCACCACGCCGTGCCGTGCGGCGAGGCGCGCGCTGCGCAGCATCGTCAGCGGGTCGCCCGCGTGGAATCCGCACGCGACGTTCGCGCTCGAGACGACCTCGAACATGGCATCGTCGTCACCCATGCTCCAGGCGCCGTACGACTCGCCGAGGTCGGCGTTGAGGTCGATCGCGCGCTGCATGCTCCCATTCTCCCGCGCACTCCCGCAGACTGGGCTGGCGGCCGGACGACGCACCGGCCGGTGGGGAGGTCGCGGATGAGGACCGGACGGACCGGACGGACCGGATCGCGCCGCGGGGGCGCGGTCGCGGTCGCGACGTCGGGCGCGGTCCTGCTCGCGGGCTGCACGCCCGCCCCCGAGTCCGGTCCCGTCGTGAACGCGCCGTCGGCCTCCGCGACCACGCCCCCGGCGGTGTCGGCTCCGCCCGTCGTGCGCCCGGTCGGGGAACCGGAGACGCTCGCCTCCGGCCTCGACGCGCCCTGGTCGATCCTCCGCCTGCCCGACGGCGGCGTCCTGGTGACCGAACGCGACGCGGGCCGGATCGTCGAGGTGCTCCCCGACGGGGACCTCCGCGAGGTCGCTGTCCTTCCGGACGTCGTCGCGGGCGGCGAGGGCGGGCTGCTCGGGCTCGCCCACCTTCCGGGCGACGGCGACGACGCGGCATCCGTCTTCGCGTACCTCTCGACCGGCGACGACAACCGCATCGTGCGGATGCCGCTTACGGGCGAGCCCGGGGAGCTGGGCCTCGGCGAACCCGAGGTCGTGCTCGACGGCATCCCGCGCGGCAGCCGGCACAACGGGGGGCGCCTCGCGATCGGCCCCGACGGATACCTCTACGCCACGACCGGCGACGCGGGTTCCGTCGACCTCGCCCGGGACCGGGAGTCGCTCGGCGGCAAGATCCTGCGGATGACGCCCGAGGGCGAGGCGGCGCCGGGCAACCCGTTCGGCACGCTCGTCTGGAGCCTCGGCCACCGCAACCCCCAGGGCCTGGCCTGGGATGCCGCGGGCGGCATGTGGGCGGCGGAGTTCGGCCAGAACACGTGGGACGAGCTCAATCGCATCGAACCGGGCGAGGACTACGGATGGGCCGTGGTCGAGGGCCGTGCCGGCGACGACCGGTTCCGCGACCCCGCGGTGCAGTGGCCGACCGCCGAGGCGAGCCCGTCGGGCATCGCGATCGTGGGCGACACGATCGTGCTCGCGGCGCTGCGCGGTGAGCGGCTCTGGTTCGCCTCACCGGCGACCACCGCGCCGACCGAGGCGGATGCCGCGTTCGTCGGCGAGCTCGGACGGCTGCGCGACGTGGTCCCGGGTCCCGGCGACGACGTGTGGGCGCTCACGAACAACACCGACGGGCGGGGGACGCCGCGCGACGGCGACGACCGCCTCGTCCGGATCGGCGTGGAGGACGTCGGCTGAGCCGCGCCGCGATCGCGGCGCGCCGGTCCCCCGGACGGCGGGGTCCCGGGGGTGGCCGGACCCCCGTTCGGGGGACCCCCGATCCCGCCCGATCCCGGTACGCCCGGGGATATCCTCGATCGCATGGCGGATCTCGCGAGGGTTCGGGTCTGGGCGGAGGCGCTCATCGCCCTGCACCTGGATCCGGCGTGGAGCTTCGGCTTCGACAACGCCAAGAAGCGCGCCGGACTCTGCAACTACACGGAGAAGCGGATCTCGGTCTCCCGCTACCTCGCCGCCCGCTACGACGACGACGAGATCCACCAGATCCTGCTGCACGAGGTCGCCCACGCCATGGCGGGACCGCGCGCCGGGCACGGCCCGAAATGGGCGGGCATCGCCGCCGACCTCGGCTACGTCGGCCGGCGCACGCACGACGGCGCCGTCGCCGACGAGCTCGCCCCGTGGGTCGGCCGCTGCCCGGTCGGGCACGAGCACTACCGCTACCGCCAGCCCAGCCGACCGCTCAGCTGCGGGCTCTGCCGCCGCGGCTTCGACCGCCGCAACCTGATCGTGTGGCAGCGTCGCGAGATCACCGCGGCCATGCGCCGGGCCGCGGCGAGCGCGGCCGCCGACTGAGGCGCCTCCGCTCGACCTGCGCGTGACGACCGCGCACCGCGCGAACCGGTAGTTTGGTCCGGTGCCCGTCTCGACCGTCTCGATCCCCGTCGGCCAGTGGTTCACGGACGACAGCGGCCGGTGGTGGTTCGACTCCGGATCGTTCGCGCTCGACTTCGCCTACACCGGAGGGATCCCCGTCGTCGTCGCCGTCGCCCCCGCCCGGCTGAACTCGCCCGACGACCTCACCGCGTGGATGCGCGACCGCTTCCCGATGCCCGTCGCACCTGCCCGGTCCCGCGACCTGTTCGACGCGGCCTCGCTGCGCGACGCGATCGCGCGGCTGGCCCTCGCCGCGGGCCGCGGCGAGGAGCTCGCGACCGCCGACATCGACACCGTCAACCTCTATGCGGCGACCCCCGACATCCCGCCCACGCTCGCCGGCGGCTCGCGCCAGGCCGGTCGCTCCGTGCAGACCGTCGGGCAGGCGCTCTCGACGATCGCGCGCGACGCCGTCGACTGCTTCGGCGAGGCCAACCATGGCCGCGTGCGCATCTGCGCCGGCGGCTGCGGCATCGTCTACCTCGACACCTCGCGCGCCGCGAGCCGCAGGTGGTGCTCGATGCAGCGCTGCGGCAACCGCGCGAAGGTCCGTGCCCACCGCGCGCGGAAGTCGGGCAAGGTCGCGCTCAGCGCCGCCTGAGCACGCGCACCGTCGCGTCGCCGTCACGGCTCGCCGCGCGGCGGAGCACCGCGGCGTCGGTGCCGGCCGCGATCGCCTCGCGGCCGCCGACCGACGCCGTCGCGAGGTGCGCGACCGCGCGTCGGAGCCCCGTGTAGGACGCGGATGCGACCGCGGCCTCGGGTGAGGTGTCGTCGATGCCGAGCTCGGTGAGCGCGTCGATCACGGCGCCGGCGGCGAGCACGTCGTCGGCCGCGAACCCGCCGTCCGACCGCCCGGCGGCGACGACGGCGAGGAACGCGCGGCGGCCCAGTCGCTCCTGCTCCGCGAGGATCCAGGCGGCGACCGCCGCGGCGTCGCCGAGGCCCGCGACGACCACGGTGCCGGGCGCCTCGGCCAGAGCCGCCTCGGGCACGAACGCGGCGGCGGTGTCGCCCGCGATGCCCGCCGGCGCGGCATCCGCCACCTGGTCGACCCAGACGAGCACGTCGGCACCGGCCGCGATGCGGCGAACGGCGTCGACGCCCTGGTCGAAGCGGACCTGGTACTTCGCCTGCGCGGCGGGCGTGGCGGCGACGGTGGAGGGCTGGGTGGTCTCGCTCACCGCGTCAGGCTACGCGATGGCCGCGGGGGCGCCCACTCGTAGGGTGGGTGCATGACCTCGAATGTCGACGCGCGACCCGTGACGATCATCACCGGCGGCGGCCGCGGCATCGGCCGTGCCATCGCCGAGCGGCTCGCGGCCGACGGCCACGACCTGGTGCTCACCTACCGGGAGCGGCGCGACGAGGCCGAGGCGGTGGCCGACGGATGCCGCGCGGCCGGCGCGCGGGTCGAGCTCATGCAGCTCGACCTCGCCGACCTGGACCGCGCGACCGAGATCGTGCCGGAGGCGGTGCGCGCCTTCGGCCGGGTCACCGGCCTCGTGAACAACGCGGGCATCACCGGCCTCATCGGGCCGTTCCTCGACGGCTCGATCGAGGAGTCCGAGCTCGTGTTCCGCATCAACGTGCTCGCGCCCATGGTGCTCTGCCGCTCCGCGATCGCGCACATGGCGACCGATCGCGGCGGAGCGGGCGGGTCCATCGTCAACATCTCCTCCGGTGCGGCCACCCATGGCGCGCCCGACACCTACATCCCCTACGCCGCGAGCAAGGCCGCGCTCAACGTCATGACGATCGGCCTCGCCAAGGAGTTCGGTCCCGCCGGCGTGCGCGTGAACACGGTCTCGCCCGGGACCACCCGCACCGAGATCCACGCCGCGGCCGGCCGGCCGAACGCGCCCGACGAGCGCGCCGGCAACATCCCGATGCGCCGGCCTGGCGAGCCGCACGAGATCGCGGGCGCAGTGGCCTACCTCCTCTCCGAGGACGCGTCGTACACCTCCGGGGCCGACATCCTCATCGCGGGCGGCAAGTAGCGGCGCGGGCGGCCGCCGCCCGCTCCGATCAGCGGTGCAGGGCCGCGTAGTGCGCGAGCGCCTCCGCATCGCTCGCCCGCGACGCCGCGCGCCGCGCGGCGTCGAGCGCCGCGACCGGGTCGGACTCGCGCCGGGCGATGGCGAGCTGGCGTTCGGCCTCGGCGAGGCGGGTCCTCGCGTCGGCCCCCGCGAACGCCCGCGCACGCTCGAGCGCCTCGCCGGCGACGCCGATCTGGCTCTCGGCGATCGCGATGGCACCCGGGAGCGCTCCGCTCGCACCGTCGAGGCGGTCCTGGGCGCGCCGAGCACCGGCTCGCGCCGCTTCGAGCCGGTCGCGGGCGGCGCGCAGCCGATCGCGCTCGGCGAACGGGTCGTCGGCACGGTGCTCGCGGCCGATGAGGAGGGGCGAGAGGTCCCCGATCGCGGCGGCGAGCGCGGCGCCCGCATCAGGATCAGCGGCGAGGTCGCGCTCGCGGCGGGCGGCGACGAGCTCCGCGTCCAGGTCGGCCGCCTCGCCGTCGGCGGCCCGGGCGGCGGCCGCGAGGTCGAGTTCGACGTGCTCGACGCGATCGAGCTCGCCGTCGGCGCGTTGCAGTGCGTGCGCCGCGGTGCCGAGCAGCCCCGCGACGGGGGTGCCCGGCGCGGCCCCGAGCCGTCGCGCGGCCTCCTCGAGGGCCGTCGCCGCGGCCGCGAGGTCGTGGTCGGCGCGCGCGAGCGCCCCCTGCGCCCCGGAGAGCGCCGAGGCCGAGAACCGGGTGCCGAGCCGGTCGAGGGCGGATGCGGCATCCGCTCGTCGCCCGACCAGCCGCCGCTGGCGCTCGCGGAGCGCGGGGGTGTCGTCGACCGCGCCGCGCTCGGCCGCACGCCGAGCCGAGAGCACCGCATCGGCGTCGGCGAGCGCGTGCTCGACGGCGTCGCAGAGCGACGCGATGCGCGTGCTCCACGTGCGCCGCGCCGCGGCCGGGTCGGACTCGCCGTCGTCGAGGCGCTGCTGCAGGAGGAACGCCTCGCGGAGCCATCCGCGGGCGCGCTCGACCGTCTCGCCGAGGTCGCGGGCGGTCTCGGGGCCGAACTGCGCTTCGGCGAAGCGGATCTCCTGCACCGCGTCGCGCACGGCCTCGTCGGCGCCGACCAGCCGGGCCTTCGCGGCGGTCTCGAGTTCGCGTGCGGTCGCGGCGTCGCGCGCCTCGCGACGCACGCCGAGCCGGCGGTACCCGACCACCCCCGCGGCGAGCGCGAGCGCGGCGGCACCGAAGACGACGAGCGAGGGCAGCCAGTCGGCGGCGTCGGCCATGCTCGGGAGCCTATCCGGATCGGCCGGGACCGGGCCGGGCGATCGCCGTGCACCGCCCGTGAATCCGGCGCGGAGGCTTGGACGCGCCATCCGTCGCCCCTAGGGTCGTGCCATGCGGGTGCTGCTCAAGCTGACCCTCGACTGCGATGCGGATGCCGCGTGGCGCGCGATCCGCAGCCCGGCCGTGCTGCGCGAGGTCGTCGCGCCGTGGCTCGACTTCGAGTCGCTCGAGGCCGACGGGTTCCCGGCCACCTGGCCGGACGGACCGCACCGCATGCGCGCGCTCGCGTTCGGCATCGCCCCGAGCGGCGAGGAGTACGTGGACGTGTCGTACCCGGGCGGACTGCCCACCGGGGTGCGCATGCTGCGCGACGCCGGCGGTGCGCTCACCGGACCGCTCGCGGCGTTCCGGCACTGGGACCACCGGATGGCGATCTCGCCGCTGCCCGACGGACGGACGCTCTACCGCGACCAGCTGCGGGCGAGCGCCGGCGCGCTCGACGCCCTCTACTGGTACCCGACGTGGGCGTTCTGGCAGTACCGCGGGCGGCGGCTGCGGCAGCTCGCGCCGACGTGGGCGTACGACCCGCCGGGCACGGCGGACGCGGCGCGTGCCGAGGCGCTCCGCGCCGCGGTCGCCGGCGCCGCGCCGCGCGCCGATCGCGGGAGCACCCCGTGACCGCCTCCCTCGGTGCGCTGCAGCTCGCCGACTGGCGACGGCACGTCTTCTCGCTCTACGCGGGCGTGCGGCACCTCAGCGTCCACGATCCGGCGCAGGGCCACGAACTGTGGCGGTCGGGGCGGGACGAGCTGTTCGGCGGGCATCCGCAGTCGCCGCTGCTTCCCGACGACCGCGCGCGGTTCACCGGGCTGGACATCGCGCCGTACGACCCCGATTGGCGGTTCGAGCTCGAGGTGCGCCGTCCCGACGAGCCGCAGCGGATGGTGGTCGACAGCTCGAACGACGGGAAGATCCCGTTCTCGCTCGTCGGGACGGTGCGGCTGCCCTATCTCGGCACGCTCGACGTGTGGCGTCTCACCGCGTACGGCGGCGGGCTCTTCCTGCCGGTCAAGGACGGCCTCGCGGGCGTGCCGGGCGGCACGTACGGCGGCGGGCGCTACCTCCTCGACACGATCAAGGGCGCCGACCTCGGCTCCGGCGGCAACGACGACAGCCTCGTCATCGACCTGAACTTCGCCTACAACCCGTCGTGCGCCTACGACCCCTCGTGGTCGTGCCCGCTCGCACCTCCGGGCAACACGGTGCGCGAGCCCGTGCCCGTCGGCGAGCGGATGCCGCGCTGACGAGCCTCGGGACGGGTCCGCAGGTGACCCTGCTATGGTGGTCCGCGGCGTGCGCGACGAACGCGCCGCCTGCGTCGTAGACACGCTTCCGGGCTTCGAGCCCGATGACTTCATACGGCGAACGGATTCGCCGACCGGCGTCTTCGCCATCACCCACCGCCGGGCCCATCCGCCGCTGCCGCACGTGCACCGGCGCGCCCGGCCGTGCCATCCGGAACGGACCCCCTTGACCGAGATCACCTTCGGCGCGCTCGGCGTGCCCGCCCCCCTCGTCGCGGCCCTCGCGGCCGACGGCAAGACAACCCCCTTCCCCATCCAGGCCGACACCCTGCCCGACACGCTCGCCGGCCGCGACGTGCTCGGCCGCGGCAAGACCGGCTCGGGCAAGACCATCGCGTTCGCGCTGCCCATGGTCGCCCGCCTCGGCACGAGCCTCGCCGGCGGCCGCCGTCGCGCCGGCCGGCCCCTCGGCCTCGTGCTCGCGCCCACCCGCGAGCTCGCGACGCAGATCACCCAGACCTTCGAGCCGCTCGCCGCGGCGTACGGCCTGAAGGTCACGACGATCTTCGGCGGCATCAACCAGAAGCGCCAGGTCGAGGCGCTGCGCGCGGGCGTCGACATCGTCGTCGCCACGCCCGGCCGCCTCGAGGACCTCATGAAGCAGGGCTTCGCGCACCTCGACGCGGTCGAGATCACGGTGCTCGACGAGGCCGACCACATGGCCGACCTCGGCTTCCTGCCGGTCGTGACCCGCATCCTCGACAAGACCCCCACGGGCGGCCAGCGCCTGCTGTTCTCGGCCACGCTCGACAACGGCGTGGACAGGCTCGTCAAGCGCTACCTGCAGAACGAGGTGCTGCACTCGGTCGACGAGGCGCACTCCCCGGTCGCCGCGATGACGCACCACGTCTTCCAGGTCGCCGACACCGACGCGAAGCACGAGCTCGTGAAGACGCTCGCCTCGGGCACCGGCCGCCGCATCCTGTTCATGCGCACCAAGCACCACGCGAAGAAGCTCGCGAAGAAGCTCACCGAGCAGGGCATCCCCGCGGTCGACCTGCACGGCAACCTGTCGCAGCCGCAGCGCGACCGCAACCTCGCCGCGTTCGGCGACGGCTCGGTCAAGGTCATGGTGGCCACGGATGTCGCCGCGCGCGGCGTGCACGTCGACGACATCGAGCTCGTCATCCACGTCGACCCGCCCATGGAGCACAAGGCGTACCTGCACCGCTCGGGCCGCACGGCACGAGCAGGCAGCGAGGGCGACGTCGTGACGATCGCGCTCCCCGGCCAGATGGACGACCTCGGCAAGCTCCTCCGGAAGGCCGAGATCCGCGTCGCGCCCGAGAAGGTGTCGCCGACCACGCCGAAGGTCGTGGCGCTCGTCGGCGAGGTCGCCCCCTACGTGAAGCCCGCACCGCGCGAGGCGAAGCCCCAGCAGGGCGGCGGCCGTTCGCAGGGTGCCAACGCGCAGCGCAAGCGCGCCGCGCGCGACGAGCGCGCGGGGGGCACCCCCCGGCCCGCGGGCGAGGGGCGCCGCAGCCGCGGCCGCGGTCGCGGCGGCCAGGCGGACGTCGCTCCGGCCGCACCGCGCCGCGACCGTTCGGGCCGTCCCGCCGAGGCGAAGGCGCACGCGCCGAAGCAGGGCGGCGGCCAGTCGCGCGGCGCGCAGACGACGGGCGCGCAGCGCGCGTCATCCGCCCGCGGTTCGCAGAGGCAGCCGCTGCGCGTCGGCAGCCTCGTCTCGCCGAACCGCAACACCCGGACCAACCGCCGCGCCCAGGGCTGAGCCCGATCGCGCCGTCGACGGCCCCGCACCCGAGGGGGGTGACGGGGCCGTCGCCGATTTCGCCCGCGACCGCAGCCCGGGTTAGCCTGTGCCGCATGAGCACCGAGGTCGCTGCCGATGTCGTCATCCGTCCCATCCGCGATTCCGACGCCGAGGCGCTGGGCCGGGTCCACGCGCAGTGCTGGCACGAGGACTACGACCAGCTCGTGAGCGCCGCCACGCTCGCCAACCTCTCGCCGCGCCGCATGGCCGAGCTCTGGACGCACTGGATGAGCCAGGGCGAGGAGTTCACGCACGTCGCCGCGCTCGTCGACAGCGAGATCGTCGGGTTCGCCGGAGCGGGGCCCGCCCGTGACGCGGACGCGCCGCGCGAGCGGGAGCTCTTCTTCATCCACCTGCTCGACTCGCACCACGGCATGGGCATCGGCCAGAAGCTGTTCGACGCCGCCGTCGGCGACGAGTCGGTCTACCTCTGGGTGCCGTCGGCCAACGCGCACGCGGTGCACTTCTACGAGCGCAACGGCTTCACGGCCGACGGGGCCGCGCACGACGAGCCGTTCCTCGGCGAGAGCATCCACGAGATCCGGATGGTGCGCTGACGCGAGCGTGGTCGTCGGGCCCGCGCCGTCCGTTCAGTCGAGGGCGCCGGCCGACGCGAGCGCACGGCGCAGCAGCACGCCGCGACCGCCCTCCATCTCGGCGCAGAACGCGTCGCTCGCCGCCTCGGCGGGCGAGACCCAGGTGACCTCGAGCGCGTCCTGGCGCGGCTCGCACGTGCCCGTGACCGGCACGACGTAGGCGAGCGAGACCGCGTGCTGGCGCTCGTCAGTGAAGGGCGAGATGCCGGGCAGCGGGAAGTACTCGGCGACCGTCGCCGGCACTGGGCTCGCGGGCAGCAGCGGGAACGCCATCGGCCCGAGGTCCTTCTCGAGGTGGCGGAAGAGCGCATCGCGGATGGTCTCGCCGTACATCACCCGGCCGGAGACGAGCGTGCGCGTCATCTCGCCGACCGCGTTCGCGCGGAGCAGCACGCCCACCTCGGTGACCTGGCCGACGCCGTCGACGCGCACGGGCACCGCCTCCACGTAGAGCAGCGGCAGCCGGCCGCGGATCTCGGCGAGCTCGAGATCGGACAGCCAGCCGGGGTTGGCGGGGGGCTGCACGACGGGTTCGTCGTCGGGGTTCCAGTCCGGGTCCGGGGTGCGTACGGCCATGGGTCGATTCTGCCCCACGCGCCCCGGGGTACGATGCCCCGATGCGGATCGACGACGAGGCGGTGATGTGGTCGGCCTCGCCGTCCGACCGGGAGGGACGCCCGCTCCTGGTGCTGCTCCACGGCTACAACTCCCACGAGGGCGACCTGTTCGGCCTGAGCCCCTACCTGCCGCTCGAACCGGCGATCGCCTCGCTCCGCGCGCCGATCGCAACGGGCTACGGGCATGCCTGGTTCCCGCTGCTCGCGCAGGGGGAGGAGTTCGCCGTCACGGGCGCCGACGAGGCGACGACCGCGGTGATCGAGTGGCTCGACCGGGTGGCGCCCGACGCGACCTCCGTGGGGCTGCTCGGCTTCTCGCAGGGCGGGGCCATGGCGCTCGAGCTGCTGCGTCGCGCACCCGAGCGGTTCGCCTTCGCGGTCAGCCTCGCCGGGTTCGCGCTGCCGGGCTCACGCGAGGGCGACGAGCGGATGGCCGCGCTCGCGCCGCCCGTCTTCTGGGGCCGCGGCACCGCCGACGAGGTGATCCCGGCGAACGCCGTGGTGCGGACGCAGGAGTGGCTGCCCGGGCACACGACGCTGGACCAGCGGGTGTACGAAGGGCTCGGGCACTCGGTGTCCGATCGCGAGCTCGGCGACGTCCGGGCCTTCCTGGCGGCGCGCTACGCGGCCTGAGCGGAGCCGGACCGACCGTGATCGGGGCGACTCAGACGCCCGCGCCGCCGCCGCCCCCGCCGCGACCGCCGTCCGCGCGCGCCGCGCGCTCGGCGTCGCGCTCGGCGATGCGCCGCTTCTCGGCGCGCACCCCGGCCTGACGTGCGCGCTCCTCGACGAGCCACGCGGGCGGCGCCTCGAGGAGCGCCTTGATCTCGGCGGTGGTGAGCGGGTCGCTGATGCCCGCGCGGGCGAGTCCGGAGTTGGACACGCCGAGCTTGGCGGCGACGACGCTCCGCGGATGCGGGCCCTCCCGGCGGAGCGTCGCGAGCCACTCCGGCGGGTCGGCCTGCAGTGCGGCGAGCTCGTCGCGCGTCAGCGTCGAGGAGCGGAACTCCTCGGGCGTCGCATCGAGCAGGATGCCGAGCTTCTTGGCCGCCGTCTCCGGCTTCATCGACTGGGACTGGCGGGGCTTGTCGGCGTTCACCCCTCCACGGTAGTCGCGTCGGCCGCGCGACGCGTCATCGGGACGTCACGGGCCGGCCGCCCGGCGCTAGCCTGAGAGGGCCGCGCGCGCGGCGGGAATGAGGACGGACGTGTCGCTGCGGCTGAGGTACGTCGCGGGGGTGAGCCCCGCGAAGTGGCTCCGGGCGTGGGCCGACCGTCGCCCAGAGCTGCCGCTCGAGGCGACGCGGGTCGAGCAGGGCGAGCAGCTCGCCGACCTCCTCGCCGGCGACGCGGACGTCGCGTTCGTACGCCTGCCCATCGACGACGAGGGCCTGCACGTCATCCCCCTGTGGGAGGAGGTGCCGGTCGCGGTCCTGCCGAAGGACCACGCGTACGCCGACGCCGAGGCACTCACGCTGGCCGATCTCGTCGACGAGCCCCGTGCGCCCGAGCAGGACGACCCGGCGATGACCGTCGAGCTCGTCGCGGCCGGCACGGGCTGGGCGATGCTCCCCCACGGCGTCGCGCGGCTGCACCATCGCCGCGACGTCGTCGCGACCCCGGTGGCCGATGCCGCGCCGACGCGCATCGCGCTCGTGTGGCGCGTCGAGCGCGACGACGCCGACATCCAGGAGTTCGTGGGCGTGGTCCGCGGCCGAACGTCGCGGAGCTCCCGCGGCGGAGCGCCGGATGCCTCGGGCGGCGGCGCGCGGGACGACGGCCGGAAGCGCGGCGGCAGTGCGCGTCCGGCGCCCGCGACATCGGGACAGGGCGGTCGCGGGACGAGGGGCCGCGGCGCCTCGACGGGCGGCTCGCACCGCACCGGCGGCAGCGGCCGGCGGAAGGGCGGCAAGCGCCGATGACGATGACGAACGAGTTCCTGTTCCTCTCCGCGCGCCCCGAGGTCGAGGCCGTCGGGCCCGAGTACGAGTCCGTGCGGCGCGCGTCGGGACTCGACGCCGGGCGGCTCGAGCACGTGCGCCTCGACGTCGAGACGATCGGCGACCTCGACCCGCGCCGCTACGCGGGCATCGTCGTCGGGGGCAGCCCGTACAACGTGACGACGCCCGAGACCGGCAAGCATGCGACGCAGCGTCGCGTCGAGGCCGACCTCGCCCGGCTGGCGGAACGTGCGGTCGCGGCCGACCACCCCGTGCTCTTCACCTGCTACGGCATCGGCGTGCTCACGCGCGTCCTCGGCGGCGAGGTCGGCACGCTCCACGGCGAGGAGGCCGCGCCGGTCGAGATCACCCTCACCGACGAGGGCCGGGCCGATCCCCTGCTCGGGGCGCTCCCGGCGCGATTCGACGCACTCGTCGGCCACAAGGAGGCCACCGGCACGCTCCCCGGCGGCGCCGTGCACCTCGCCCGCTCCGCGGGCTGCCCGGTGCAGGTGTACCGGGTCGGCACGAGCGTGTACGCCACCCAGTTCCACCCGGAGGTCTCCGCGGCCGACTTCCTCGCCCGGGCGCGCGTGTACCGCCACCACGGGTACTTCCCGGCGCACGAACTCGAGGCGCTCCGCGATCGCGTGAACGCGGCATCCGTCACCGAACCGCAGCGGATGCTACGGCGGTTCGTCGAACTCGCCGAGGCCCGCGCGGCGGCCTGAACGGACTCGGCGAGCTCCCTCCGGACCCGGGTCGCACGCCGGCGTCCCGCCGCCGGACACCGCCCGAATGCCGGACGGCCCGGCCGACGCGAGGTCGACCGGGCCGTCCGGATGGAGCTTCGTGGATCAGGCGGTCTTCCGGCGACCGACGATGAGTCCGTAGATCAGCAGCACGATGATGGCGCCGCCGATGGCGAGCAACCACGTGCCGAGGTCCCAGAACTCCTCGAGGCCGACTCCGAAGAGCACGCTGCCGAGCCACCCGCCGAGCAGGGCGCCGACGACGCCGAGCAGGAGGGTGATCAACCAGCCGCCGCCCTGCTTTCCGGGCAGGATCAGCTTGGCGATCGCTCCGGCGATGAGGCCGAGGATCAGGAATGCGAGGAAACTCATCGATTCTCCTTCCGTTGGGCACCACTGTCCTCCTGAATGCTTCCTGAGTGCAAGAGGTTGCGAGGGCGTGTTCCGACGCGCTATTCCGCGCGAGGCCGGGGCCCGGCGGGTGCGCGACCCGCCCGACCCTCGCCGCTCGATGCTTGCGCGGAGGTACGCACCGCGGAATTCTGGCCGCATGGGGGAACGCGCCGACGCCTGGGTGCTGCACGTCGACCTCGACCAGTTCATCGCCGCGGTCGAGGTGCTGCGGCATCCGGAACTGGCCGGACGCCCCCTGATCGTCGGCGGGCGCGGCGACCCGACCGAGCGCGCGGTGGTCTCGACGGCGTCGTACGAGGCGCGCGAATTCGGCGTCGGGTCGGGGATGCCGCTGCGCATCGCCGCCCGCAAGGTGCCCGACGCCGTGATCCTGCCGGTCGATGCGGACGCATACACCGCGGCATCCGCCCAGGTCATGGCCACGCTGCGGGCGCACCCCGGGGCCGTCGTGCAGGTCCTCGGCTGGGACGAGGCGTTCGTGGGCGTCACGGCCGCCTTCCCCGAGTCGACCGCGCGCGACCTGCAGCGCGAGGTGCTCGAGCGGACCGGACTGCACTGCAGCGTCGGCATCGGCGACACGCTCCTCCGCGCCAAGGTCGCGACCGCGTTCGGCAAGCCGCAGGGGGTGTTCCGGCTCACCGCCGCGAACTGGATGCCGGTCATGGGCGAGCGCCCGGTGACCGCCCTGTGGGGTGTCGGGTCGCGCGTCGGGCGGCGGCTCGCCGCGCACGGCATCGGGACCGTCGAACAACTCGCGCACGCCGACCTCGACGTGCTCGTCGACGAGTTCGGCCCGCGGATGGGTCCGTGGTACCGCACCGTCGGCCGCGGCGAGGGCACCCGCACGGTCGACGACGCGCCGTGGGTGGCGCGAGGGCACAGCCGCGAGACGACATACCAGCAGGACCTCACCGAACCCGCCGAGGTCGAACGAGCACTCGGCGAGCTCCTCGCGCAGGTGCTCGCCGACGTCGCAGCCGAGGGCCGTCCCGTGATCGGCCTCACGCTCAAGGTGCGCTACGCCCCGTTCACGACGAAGACCTTCAGCCGCCGCATCAGGCCGCCGGCGACCGACCCCGACGAGCTGCTCGCGCAGGTGTTCGAGCTCGCCGCGAAGCGCGACACCTCCCGTGCGGTGCGGCTGCTCGGCCTCCGCGCGGAGATGCCGATGCCCGAGGAGGCCCGCGACGGGCACACGCCGACCCGAAGCGGGTGGTGACCCGCATCACGCCCCGGGTGGGCACCCCGCGTTCGAGTACTCGTCCGATCGGCAGGGGATGTTCCACCCGTCGCGACCGCGGAAGACGTCCTCCTTGCTCTGGTCGAGGTTGCACGTGTCGAAGTCCCAGGTCGTCGCACAGCTGGAGTCGGGCGAGTGGAACAGTTGGTGGACGAACTCGTCCTTCACGTGGAGGAACAGGCCGTCGTACAGTCCCCAGCACGCACCCTGCGCATTCGAGCAGTACTCGTCGTCGTTGCCGGCGTACACGTTCCAGATCGCGGGCGTCAGCATCTGCCACGTCGAGATCGTGTAGGAGCGCAGCGACGCGGCCGTCATGCGGGCTTCGACGTCCGACTGCGGTTCGGCCCAGACGAGGGCCTCGATGAGGAGGTCGCCGGCCGTCAGGCGGCCGTAGTCCGCGGCGACCGCCGCGCGCGCGTTCCCGTTGCCGGTGAGCGCGTCCTGGTACGACGTCTCGAGGCCGGCCTCGATCTTGACGTAGTCGCCCTGCAGCTCGCCCGTCGTCGGCGACGTCGCGAATCCGACGCCCGCGGAGATCGCCGTCGCGACGAGCCCGCCGATCGCCGAGCCCGCGGGTCCGCCCGCGACCGCCGCGGACCGGACGACTCCCCCGAAGATGTTGAAGACGGATGCCTCGAGGCTCGCCTTGGAGCTCTCGGAGTAGGAGAGGCGCGTGGTCGTCCCGTCGAAGCCCTTGAGCGCGATCATCTCGGTGATCCGGTCGCGCACGACCTCGAACCAGTCCGCGACGCCCTTCGCGGCGCCGATCTCGGCGAGCAGCTGCGCCTGCATGGGCGTCCAGACGCTCGCCGCCACGCCGAGCTGGCTCGCCGTGAGGGCCGTGATCGTGGTCGTCCAGCACGAGAACGCCCCGTCACTCGCCGTCTGGTACGCGGTGCGGAGGTCGAAGCCGGGGTCGATCGTCCCGCCGAACATGGAGTTCAGCTGGTCGTAGGCCTTGCCCGCCGCTCCGGTGCTGTAGTCGGGGAACACGGCGGACGGGCTCTCCCACGCGAGGCCCTTCGTGTTCCAGCGGTACGTCTGCACGCCCGTCGGCCCGCGCCCGATGACCTCGGCACGCGGATCGGGGATGCGGGAGGAGCCGCCGACCTGCGCCGTGAGGCCGATCTCGCCGACGAGGATCGTCGGGTAGGACATCTCCCGGTGCCATCCGGCGTCGTCCGGGAACGGGCCGGAGACGCCGAGCTCGACCCACTTCTTGGTCGAGGTGTGCAGCGACCAGGTGTGGAGGCCGTTCGCGGCGCGTCCGATGACCTCGTCGGCGCCGTCGCCGTCGACGTCGCCGGTCTGGATCGTGGAGAAGTACTTCGCCTGCTGCCAACCTCCCGCATCGGTGAAGTCGCCCGTGAGGCCGGGCAACGGCACCCAGGCGCCCTCGAGGAACCGCCACGCGACGATGCCGTCCTTCCCGCGACCGAGCACGTCCGCAGCCCCGTCGCCGTCGAGGTCGGCCGTCTGGATCGTCGCATAGTGCGACGCCCCCGCCCAGCCGTCGGCGTCGCCGAGGTCCGACAGGACCGGCAACGCCGTCCATCCCTTCGTCGTCGGATCGTACGTGTACGCCTCCAGTCCGCCGCGGTTGCGGGCGAGCACCTCGTCGCGACCGTCGCCGTCGAGGTCCGCCGTCTGCAGCGTCGAGTAGTACTCGGCCTCGTCCCAGTGCGGCGTGATGAACGTGTCGAGCGTCGGCAGCTCCTCCCAGGTGCCTGCGGACGCCTCGGCCGGCGACGGCTGGTACTGGAACACCTTCACGCCGCCCGGGGTGCGGCCGAGGACCGACGCGCGCTGCGAGCCGTCGACGTCGGCCGACTGCAGCGTCCGGTAGTACTCGGCCCGGTCGAGGCCCTGGGAGTCGGTGAAGTGGTCGAGCGTCGGGTACGACACCCACGAGTGGGAATCCGGATCGAAGGACTCGACGACGACGCCGTCCGCGCTGCGACCGAACACCTCCACGCCGGCGAAGCCGTCGATGTCGCCGGTCTGGAGGGTCTCGTAGGAGCTCGCCTCGGTCCAGCCGTCGGCGTCGCTGAACGGTGCCGCGTCCAGGGACCCCAGTGGCAGCCACTGGCCCGTGTCGTCGTCGAACGCCTGCAGGTCGAGGCCGTTCGCCGACCGGCCGAACAGCTCGGAGAGCCCGTCGCCGTCGACGTCGCCGAGCTGGATGGTGTCGTTGTACTCGGCGGGCGCCCACTGCGTGTCGGCCCAGGTCGGCAGCCCGAGCCCCGGAGTCGCGTACGGGCCGGACGGCGATCCCGCGGCGATCGGGCCGACCGGCGTGCCGGCCGACGGCGCGGATGCGCAGCCCGGGTCGCCCAGTGGAGGTCGCTTCGCCGCCACGGGCGCCCCTGCGGCCGGCGAGCCCACGGCCACCGGGAGCACCAGGGCGGTGACGGCGACGAGGCCGATGGCCGATGCCCGTGCCCCTCGGACCGTCCGCGATGGGCGGCGATCGTGGCCGCGGTGGCGGCGACTCGCCGCCGCAGCGGCCTCTGCTCGAACTCGGTTCGGGAACCTCTTCACACCGGTCATCGATCATCCTCACGCGCGTATCACCGCACCCCGAGGCTCCGCGAGCAGCTGTTCCCGACGCACCAGAGGTTCGGTCACCCAGTTCGCGGGCCACGGTATTGAGGGGTCGCTGACCGGCGCAAGGACCCGTTCAGGGGACAACGACGAACGCCCCGCATCACTCGGATGCGGGGCGTTCGCTCTGGCGGTACCGGTGGGATTTGAACCCACGGTGCGCTTTCACGCACACAACTTTTCGAGAGTTGCACCTTCGGCCGCTCGGACACGGTACCGAGATCGATGATAGCGGCCGCGGCGCGAGGTGCCAAAACGAGCGGATGCCGCGGCGGCCCGCCGCGCGGGCGCGGCGGGCCGCCTCCGCGCCGCGCCCGTTCAGCGACCGTTCAGACACCGGCCATAGCGTCGCGCCATGGTCGAGGAACGTCCGCCCGCGGCATCCGTCATCTCGGCGCTCGTGCCGATCGCGATCGTCGCGGGCCTCGCATTCGCGCTCCGGGCCGCGTGGCGCGGGTTCCGGGCGCGGATCACGGCCAACAGCCTGATCCTCAACGAGACGCTGCCCGTGCACTCGAAGTGGTGGCGCGACCATGCGAAGGTGCGCGGCGAGATCCTCTACGTCGCACTCGGCGACAGCGCGGCGCAGGGCATCGGCGCGACCCGCCCCGACCACAGCTACGTCGGGCTGCTCGCCCGGCTCATGCGCGACACGACCGGCCGGACCGTCCGCGTGGTGAACCTCAGCGTCTCCGGCGCCACGACCGCGCTCGCGGTGCAGGACCAGCTGCCGAAGCTCGCGAAGTACCGGCCCGACGTGATGACGGTCTCGATCGGCGCGAACGACATCGCGAAGTGGGACCCGGAGGGATTCGAGCGGAACCTCCGCGAGATCTTCGCCGCGGTCCCGTCGCACGCACTCGTCGCCGATCTGCCGTTCTTCTACTTCCCCCAGCAGGAGCGGCGGGTCGCGACCGCGAACCTCATCCTGCGGCGCCTCGCCGCCGAGCGTGGCCTCGAGGTCGTGCGACTGCACCGCGAGACCCGGGTGCGCGGATGGCGGCGCATCTTCACGCACTTCGCGAACGACTGGTTCCACCCCAACGACCACGGGTACCAGGTGTGGGCCGACGCCTTCCGCCCCGCCGTCCTCGCTTCGCTCGAGGCGCGGTTCCCGGCCGATGACGGTGCCGCGGCGGGGGCTCCGGCCGATGTCGGGGGCCGGCCCTAGTCTCGGGGCATGGCGAAACCCACGACCGCGTTCCGATGCACCGAATGCGGCTGGAGCACCGTGAAGTGGGTGGGCCGGTGCGCGGAGTGCCAGCAGTGGGGCACGGTCGTCGAGGCGGGCACCGAGACGGGCCTCGTGCGGGGGCTTCAGCCGGTGGCGCCCAGCGCGTCCCGAGCAGCCCGGCCGATCTCGGCGATCGTCGAGAGCGACGACGCGACGCACCGGCCGAGCGGGGTCGGCGAGTTCGACCGCGTGCTCGGCGGGGGCATCGTCGCCGGCGCCGCGATCCTGCTGTCGGGCGAACCGGGCGTCGGCAAGTCGACGCTGCTGCTCGAGGTCGCTGCCCGCGTCGCCGCGGCCGGCCGCCGGGTGCTCTACGTCAGCGCCGAGGAGTCCACCGCGCAGGTCCGGCTCCGCGCCGGTCGCACGGGCGCGCTGCACGACGAGCTCTACCTCGCCTCGGAGACCGACCTCGCGACGATCCTCGGGCAGGTCGACCAGGTCTCCCCCGACCTCCTCATCGTCGACTCGGTGCAGACGGTCTCGAGCGCGCTCTCCGACGGGCTGCCGGGCCAGCCGAGCCAGGTGCGCGAGGTCGCGTCGACCCTCATCCGCGTCGCGAAGGAGCGGCAGCTGCCCGTGCTGCTCGTCGGCCACGTCACGAAGGACGGCGCGATCGCCGGCCCGCGCCTGCTCGAGCACCTCGTCGACGTGGTGTGCCAGTTCGAGGGCGACCGCCAGACCGCGCTGCGGTTCGTCCGGGCGCTGAAGAACCGGTTCGGCCCGACCGACGAGGTCGGCTGCTTCGAGATGACGGGCGACGGCATCTCCGAGGTGCCCGATCCGTCCGGGCTCTTCCTCAGCCGCTCCCGCAGTGCCGTGAGCGGCACCTGCGTGACGGTCGCGCTCGAGGGGCGCCGAGCGCTTCCCGTCGAGGTGCAGGCCCTGGTGGTCGGCACCAAGGCGCCGCAGCCGCGCCGCGTGGTGAACGGGGTCGACCCGTCGCGCGTGGCCATGATCATCGCCGTGCTCGAACGCCGGGCGGGCCTTCGGCAGCTCGGCGAGCACGACGTCTACGTCTCCACGGTCGGCGGCGTGCGGCTCGTGGAGCCCGCGGCCGACCTCGCGATCGCCGTCGCGATCGCGAGCGCGATGCGCGATAGGGCGGTGCCGCACGACCTCGCCGCGGTCGGCGAGATCAGCCTCGCGGGCGAGGTGCGCCCGGTGGCATCGGCCCGGCAGCGCGCCTCGGAGGCCGCGCGGCTGGGCTACCGGGCCCTGCTCGACGACGACCTCGGCAGTGTGCGGGCGGCGGTCGAGCGGGCCATGATGGCGGCATCCGGTCGACGCGAACGCGAACTCGACGCGGCGTTCTAGATCCGGCGGCGGCAGACTCGGCCGCCTAGATCTCGAGCGCCTTCAGCAACTCGGCGGGCGACGCCTGCATGGGGTGCGGCCCGGCGATGTCGAGGAAGACCGTCGTGATCGTCGACTCGTAGCGCGTGAGGAAGGTCTTCAGCCACGCCGGGCTCTGCAGGCCGACCGCGGGCGGCAGGTTCGCGGGCTTGTGCTTCGCGTCGCTGAAGAGCAGGAGCGCGACCTCACCCGTGTTCGCGTCGCGGTAGGTCCACACCTCGCCGCCGTCGAGCGGCGTGTCGCGCGGGCCGGGCTTGATCAGGGGCACGACGGTGTTGCCGTTCCGAAGCGCGAGGGCGACCGCCGCCATGTCCTGCCGCTCGAGGGCCTCGGCGAGCGCCTGCGAGCGGAACTCCACGGGCTGCTTGGGCTTCGAACGCTTCGCACCGGCCATCAGGCCAGCCTACCGAGGCGGCCCGCGCTCCCGCCCCGGCCGGGGGCCCGCGGTGCGAGGTGACACCGCGGACCCCGTGGACCGGAGGATGGTTGGCCCGGTTCGATCCTGCTGAGCATTCCTCGCCGCATCAACGTTCCCGTGTCACACGCGGACACATGCGAGGCTTCGATCCGCCGGTCAGTAGACGAGGAACTGCTTCGACGTCGCCGACTCGAAGCCGTCCACCGTCACGCTCAGGTGATACGACGCCCCGGCGGCCGGAACCGTCGCCCGTTCGCCGCCGCAGGTGTCGGCGCTCGATCGCGTCCGATCCCACGTGATCGGCTCGCTCGACGAGACGGGCGTGCCGGGCTCGATCGAGACCTCGGCATCGACCGGATCGACCTGGCAGTGCGTCGAGGACCAGTACGTGTCGGCACCGCTCGTGATCGTGAACACCTGCGCCGCCGTCCCGACGTTCAGCACGCACACGTTCGATCCCGTGTTGGTGATCGTGACGGAGAGCTTCGGCTGCTCGCCCGCAGCGTAGACGGCCTGGTCGGTCACCGCCTCGACCGTGATCTGCTCGGCCCGGCACGGGTCGCCGTCGGTCGCGGGCTCGGCCGCCTCGGCCGCGTCCGCCTCGTCGGTCGCCGGCGGCCCCGCGTCATCCGTCGCCGTCGGAACGTCGGTGGCGTCCGGTGCGGACGTCGAGGGAACGGTGGGGGGCGTGGTCGTCGCCACGTCGTCGCCCTGGCTCGCACCCGGACGGACGAAGACGAGCACCACCGCCACGACCACCGCGACGAGCCCGAGCAGCACCATGAGCCGACGGCGTCGGTACACGGAGGCGGGCAGGCGCCCGGGCGCGGGACGGTTGGTCGACATGGGCTCAGGGTACGGCGGGTCGTGAGGCATGCCCGCGCGGCCGCGCGGCGTGCCCCCAGGCGGCTGAGGAACGCTCAGAGGACTTTCAGCATCCGGGTGTTGCCGAGGGTGTTCTGCTTGACGCGGGCGAGGTCGAGGAACTCCGCGACGCCCTCGTCGTGCGAGCGCACGAGCTCGGCGTACAGCCCGGGATCGACCGTCTCCGCGCCCATGTCCTCGAAGCCGTGCCGGCCGAAGAACGCGACCTCGAAGGTGAGGCAGAAGAGCCGGCTGAGTCCGAGCTCACGCGCGTCGGCCTCGAGCGCCGCGAGCAGCGCGTGGCCGACCCCGTGGCCGAGCCAGTCGTCATGCACCGCGAGCGTCCGGACCTCGCCGAGGTCCTCCCACATGACGTGCAGCGCGCCGCACCCGACGACGGCGCCGTCGGCGGTCTCCGCCACGCGGAACTCCTGCACCGCGCCGTACAGGTCGACGCGCTCCTTGCCGAGCAGGATGCGTCGGGCCACGAGCGGCTCGACGAGTTCCACGATCTTCGGCACGTCGGGCGTGCGCGCCCGGCGCACGGTGATGGGAGGCTGCGTCATCCGCTCATCGTATTGGGCGTACTGGACCCGCCCGACCACGGGCCGCGGTCAGAGCGTCGCGACCAGCTTCCGGGCGTTCAGGTACCCGATCGCCTCGATCGTGACCATCGGGTTCACGCCGGAGCTGGTCGGGAACGTCGAGGCGTCGGCGACGACGAGGTTCGGCACTTCCCACGTGGCCCCGTCCGGGTTCACGGCGCTCATCTCGGCGGAGCCGCCCATGCGCGCGGTGCCCATGATGTGCAGCGCCGCCATGGCGCACCGGCCGGGTCCGTAGCCCGCCGCATCGCACTTCGCGATGAAGTCGTCGATCGGCGCGCCCGATGCGCGCTCCCACGTGAAGCCGGCCTGGTGCCCCGAGAACATCGACGTCGCTCCCGCCGCCTCGAGCACGCGCGCGGCACCGCCGACGCCGCGCGCCACGCGAGCGGCGTCGCGGCCGGAGAGGGCGTAGTGCAGCGACGGCTCGCCGTCCTTGCCGACGCGGACCTCGCCGGAGTCCTGGTCGCGCGTGATCACGCCGACGCTGCCCATGTGCGCGAGCCGGCGCATCCGGTCGAGCTGCGCGGTCGCGCCGCGCCACGACAGGAAGGCAACCGAGAGGGCCGGGTTCGCGGCGGCCGTCTCGAAGACCGAGCCGTAGCCCGTGCCATCCATGTCGGAGAACTCCGACGAGTACCGGGTCTGCATGCCACCCTCCCAGGGGCGCACCTCCTCGTCGAACTCGGCCCAGACGGCCGTGGCCGGGTGCAGGCGCAGGTGCTTCCCGATGTTCGGGTTCGCGAGGCCGGACCGGCGCAGGAGCGCGGGGGTCTGCACGCTGCCCGCCGCGGCGACGACGGCGCGCGCTCGGACGGTGACGGCATGCCCGTCGGCGGTGCGGCCGCGGACGCCCGTCGCGCGGCCGTTCACGATCACGACCTCGCGGACGTCGACGCCCGTGAACAGGCGAGCCCCGGCGCCCTCGGCGTCGACGAGCCAGGTCTTCGCCGTCGACTGCTTGGCGCCCAGGCGGCATCCGGAGCCGCAGCGCCCGCATTCGATGGCGGCGTCGCAGCCGATCACGTTCCGCTCGAGCGATCCGACATGCCAGCCGAGCGCGCGGAGGCCGCGCTCCATGATCGCGTCGCGTGACGAGACCTGGCTGTGTTCGCCGTTGACGCCGATGCGGGCCCAGACGGCGTCCATCGCCTCGTCGTACTCGCGGCCGGCGAACCCGGTCGCGCCGAGTGCCGCCCACTCCTCCCGCACGTGCCCGGGCGTCCGGAAGGACGTCGAGTAGTTCACGACCGTGCCCCCACCGAGGCACTGCGCCGACATGAGGCTCATCTGGCCCTCGGCGGTCGCGTTCGGTCCCGGTGCGTAGAGCCGCGTGAGCCCGGTGAGTTCGCTGCCGTCGAAGTCCCGGTCGTCGTAGTAGCCGCCCTTCTCGAGCACGACGACGTCGTAGCCGGCCTGGGCGAGCACCGCGGCCGCCGTGCCACCGCCCGCCCCGGAGCCGACGACGACCACGTCGCAGTCGAGGTCGAGGTCGGTCGTCGGCGTCACCGGTGACAGGGGCGGCGCCGCGGTATCGGTTCGCAGCCCGAGCGGCCCCGGATAGCCCATCGCATCCCAGAGCGGGGACATCCCGGTCGGGCCAGGGGCGAGGTAGTACGACAGCGTCGCGGCGCCCTTGAGGCTCTGGAACATCGCGCGCTTGAGCGACGAGTCCGAATCGGAGAGCGCGATGAGCGCGGCCTCGCGCTGCGCCTGGGAGAGCTGCGAGAACCGCCGAGGTCCGATGCCGAGGAACATGCCCCACATGCGCGTGTTCCAGAGCGACAGGATGCGGGTCAGCTGCTGCGTCTCCGACTTCCGCGGGTTGTGCGCCGCCATGCCCTCCGCGATCGCGACCGCGCCGATCGCGCTGGCGGAGGGGATGCCGTTCCCGTCGCCGGGGGCGAAGGTGTCGCAGATCGAGGCGAGGGCGGCGCGCTGCGTGTCGGTCAAGTTCACGGGGACTCACTCCTGACGTCGTTGTCGTGCGCCAAGCATGCACGATCCACAGGCGCAGGGCAAGGATGAAGTGAATCCGGATTCACGCCTGGCGAGCCATCGCCTCCACGCCGAGGAGGTCGCGGATGAGGCCCACGAGGAGCGCGCTGCGGATCGGGATGTCGGCGACCATGACGTGCTCGTGGTCGGCGTGGGCGCCGCCGCCGACGGCCCCGAGGCCGTCCAGCGTGGGCGTGCCGACCCCCGCGGCGAAGTTCCCGTCGGAGGCGCCGCCGACGACGATCGCCTCGGGCAGCTCCAGGCCGAGCTCGTCGGCGACCGCGCGTGCATGGCGCCACACGCCCTCGGTGGCCGCGATCTCGAGCGGCGGACGGTTGATCCCGCCGTGGACCGCGACGCGCGCCCCGGTGACGGAGACGAGCGAACGGAACGCCTCGTCGACGCGGTACTGCTCGGCCGCCGTCAGCGCCCGCACGTCGACCTCGAAGGAGGCGTGCGCGGGAACGGTGTTCACCGTGGTGCCGCCGCGCACGAGCGTCGGCGTCACCGAGGTCCCGACCGAGGCGTCGGCGAATCCGACGACCACGCCGATCTGGTGCGCGAGCTCGACCGTCGCATTGAGCCCCTTCTCCGGCTCGAGGCCGGCATGCGCGGCGCGGCCGGTGATCGCCACCGTGTAGTTCGATGTGCCCTTGCGCCCGACCTTGAGCGCTCCCCCGTCGCCGCTCGCCTCGAGGACGAGGGCGGCGACGCACCCCTCGGCCTCCTGCTCGATCAGCTCGCGCGAGCTCGGCGACCCGAGCTCCTCGTCGCCGGTCACGAGCAGCGTGACGGCCGCGTCGGGCAGGTGCCCGAGCCGGGCGGCCGCATGGACGGCCATGACGAGGCCGGTCAGCATGTCGAAGCATCCGGGTCCGCGGATCACGCCGTCCTGCAGGGAGTACGGATGCGTCTCGAGCGAGCCGATCGGCCACACGGTGTCGTGGTGTGCCAGCAGCACGACGCGCGGGGCGTCGGGCTCCGGCGACCCGAGATGCCAGCGGAGGTGCGTGCACCCGTCGATCACGATCCGCTCGGGAGCGAAGCCGAGTCGCTGCTCGCCGATCGCGGCGACCGCATCGGCCGAGCGCGCGACGGCCTCCTGATCGGCCGACGGCGACTCGACCCGGATCAGCCGCTCGAGGTCGGCGATCATCCCGGGCAGGCTCGCCTCGGCCCAGTCCAGCAACTCGTGGCTCATCTCGGCTCGCCTCGCAGTCCTCGTCCCGGGAACGATCCTTCGACGATAGCCCCGTCGCGCACGACGAAGCACCCGTTGACGAGCAGGTGCTCGACGCCCTGCGACGGACGCGTGGAGTCGAGGTAGGTCGCCCGGTCGGTGATCCGGGTCGGGTCGATCACCACGATGTCGGCGTCGGCGCCCGGCGAGAGCCGGCCCTTCCGGGTCGCCGCGGGCGCCACGCCGTCGAGGATGCGCGCGGGCAGGTAGCTGCATCGGCGGAACGCCTCGCTCCAGGTCCAGAGCCCGTGCTCGCGCACCATCATGCGGATGGACCGCGCGAACGTGCCCGCGGTGCGCGGGTGGGTCTGCCCGCCGGGCGGAAGCGGCCACGCGCGGGTGTCGGTGGAGCCGTCGGGCCAGGTCACGTGCATCGCGTCGGAGGCGACGATGCTGTCGGGGAAGGCGAGCGACTGCCGCAGCAGGGCGGCGTCGCGCTCGTCGCGCTCGTCGAGGAACTCGACGATGACGAGGGCGCCCGGGTCGGTCGCGCGCACGTGCCGCAGGTGCGCCTCGTCGCGGATGCGCTCCTGGTCGGCGACGAGCACGAGGTTCTGCGGCGTGAGGTCCCACGCGCCGAGCGCCTCGGGCGCCAGGAACGCGGCGCCGATGCCGGTCGTCCCGGCGCCGTAGGGGTACGCCTCGACCGTGACCGCGGCGCCGCCCGTGCGGGCCGCCTCGATCGTGCCGAGCGTGCGATCGACGTGCCGTCGGGAGGTGCTGTTGACGTGGCAGTGGTGGGCGGCGCCGCCGAAGTCCATCGCGGCGCGCGCGACCTCGAGGGTGCCGTCGATGGGCGTCGTCGGGTCGGCCTCGACGATCTCGCGCACGTGCGTGAACGTCGGTGCGCCCGCCGCGGCCGCGAGCTGCGCGACCGCGCGGAACTCGGCCGGGTCGGTGCGCGGCGCGTAGCCCATGAGCACGCCGATGCCGAGCGCGCCCTGTGCGAGCTCATCCTCGAGCAGGCCGATCCAGCGGTCGAGCTGCGCCGGGGTCGAGTCGCCGAGCCAGGCCCGGTCGTTCAGGATGTCGAGGTCGCCGAACGGGTCGGCGTCGCTGGTTCGGCCCGACAGCACGGCGGCCCGGGCCATCGTCCACGACGCCGAGAAGCCGTGGTTGAGCGGTCGGCCCTCATCGGCGGCGCGCGCGTAGGCGCGATCGACGGGCATCAGGCCCATCTCGAGGTCGAGGGCCGTGGTCACGCCGTCCATCGCCTGCAGGCGCTGCCCGGCGATCGAGTGCACGTGGCTGTGCAGGTCGACGAAGCCGGGTCCGACGATCCTGCCGGTCACGTCGACGACGATCGGTCCCGCGGCTGCCTCCCCGCCCGCGCCATCCGGACCGCCCGGCGCGGCCGCATCGGATCGCGGCCGGACCTCGGCGACCCGGCCGTCGCGGACCAGGACGTCGGCGATGCGATCGGTGCCGGTGGCCGGGTCGACGACCCGGCCGCCGGCGAGCAGCACGTCGGTCATGCGTCCAGCTTGGGGGTCGCGCGGGCTCCCAGGTGCACGTACTTCCGGCCGTCCTCGAGCTCGTAGAACGTCACGGCCATCCACGTCTCGGTGCCGGGGGCGCGCGTGACCCAGAGGTCCTCGCCGACCGGGTGCAGCGGGTAGTCCGTGCCGGGGTCGTCCTCGAGCTCGGCGAGGAGGCCCAGCGGGGTCATCCGCAGCACCGGCCGACCTCCGTCCTCTCCGGCCGTCACGTCGATGCGCACGGAGGCGCGGCCGTACACGCCCAGGTGCGGCGTGATGTCGCCCTCGGCGCCCTCGACCGGCCCGAGCGGCTCGGCCATCTCGACGCCCGCGACCTCGGCGAAGATCTCGCGGTAGAGGTCCATGTACAGGTCGCGCGTGTGACCGCCGTTCGTCAGCAGCGCGACCGCGAAGCCCTGCTCGGGCAGCAGGCGCAGGAACGCCGCCTGCCCGATCGTGTTGCCGTCGTGCCCGATCAGGCGGTGCCCGTTCCAGTCGAAGCGGATCCAGCCGATGCCCCACGAGTCGCCGAGCGTGTACGGGTCGGGGAGTTCGGCCTGCTTCGAGGCCATCTCGGCGACGGATGCCTCGGACAGCACGCGCGCGCCGTCGGCGGCGACGCCGCCGCTCAGGTGCATCCGGGCGAACGCGAGCAGGTCCGAAACGGGGCAGGTGATGAGCCCGGCGGGGCCGAGCGGGCGCGGCAGACCCCAGACCGGCACGACCTTGGGCTCGCCGTCGGGTCCGTCGACGTGGCCGACGGCCGCGGGGTGCAGCAGCGCCTCCTCGGGCAGGGTGCCCGTCGCGGCGAGGCCCAGCGGCGCGTACAGGCGCTCGCGCATCGCGACATCCCACGTCGTGCCCGTGAGCACCTCGATCACCCGGCCCGCGAGCGAGAAGCCCGCGTTGCAGTACGACCACGTCGCGCCGATCGGGTGGTTCTGCGTCTGCTCCTTCAGCAGCGCGACGTACTTCTCGAGGTTGTCGTCGCCGCGGCCCGTGTCGGTGAAGACGTCGCCGTCGATGCCGCTCGTGTGCGCGAGGAGGTGGCGCAGGGTGACCTGGCGCGCGACGTCCATGTCGGCCAGCTCGAAGTCGGGCAGCACCTCGATGATCGGCGTGTCGAGCGTGACGAGCCCCTCGTCGACGAGCTGCATGACGACGGTGGCGGTCCAGACCTTCGAGATCGAGCCGATCTGGAAGACCGCCTCGGGCGACACCGGGATCTTCGCGGGCACGTGCAGGTAGCCGTGCACGGCGGTGACGAGATCGTCGCGCTCGCCGTCTTCGCCGAGGCGGAGGATGCCGAGCTGCGCGCCGGGGACGCCGTGGCGGGCGGCGAGCTCGCCGAGGCGGCGCTCCCAGTGCGCGGCGTCGACGGTGGGACGGATGCCGGCGGATGCGCCGGCCGCGCCCGTGGCGTCGGAGTCGGTGGTCGGGGCGGTGACGGTGTCGGTCATGCTGGGCTCCAGATCGGATCGGGGACCGCGGCGAGCAGCTCGCGGGTGTACGGGTGTTCCGGGGACTCGAGCACGCGGTCGACGGGACCGTGCTCGACGATACGGCCGCCGCGCATCACCGCGACGCTGGAGGCGACGTAGCGCACGACCGCCAGGTTGTGCGAGATGAACAGCATCGAGAGGCCGAGCTCCCGCTGCAGCTCTCGCACCAGGTTGAGCACGGCGCCCTGCACCGACACGTCGAGCGCCGACGTGATCTCGTCGGCCACGACGACGTCGGGGCGGGCGGCGAGCGCGCGGGCGATCGCGACTCGCTGTCGCTGCCCGCCCGAGAGCTCGCCCGGACGAGCGTCGCGTCGCGAGGGGTCGAGGTGCACGAGGTCGAGCAGACGCTCGATCTCCGTGCGGCGCTGCGCCCGCGGCACGCTGCGGGGCAGCGCCTCGGCGATCGAGCGGCCGATGCTCATGCGCGGGTCCAGCGACGACTGCGGATCCTGGAACACCATCTGGACGGGACGCCGGCCCCGGTGCGGCGCGTCCTCGCCGTCGAGCAGGATGCGCCCGCCGGCGATCGGGGTGAGGCCCACGGTCGCCCGGGCGATGGTCGACTTGCCGGACCCCGACTCCCCCACCAGGCCGACGATCTCGCCGTCCGGCACGGTCAGGGAGACGCCGTCGACCGCGATGTGCGCGTGAGCACCGTGCCCGTACCGCACGACGAGGTCCTCGATCCGCAGTTCGCTCATCGGTCCGCCTCCTCGAGCCCGGAGGGCGCGGCGCCGCGCCCGGCCGGAACCGGTTCGAGCCCTCCGAGCGATGCCTCGACGGCGTCGGCGTCCTCGGTGCGCTCGACGTCGACCGAGGCCGTGACCGGGTTCCAGCACGCCACGCGCTGCCCGGGCTCGACCTCGCGCAGCACCGGGTCCTCCTCCAGGCACCGGGCGGTCGCGAACGGACACCGAGCGGCGAAGGCGCACCCGGCGGGGACCTGCGACGGGTCGACCGGGCGACCGGGGATGGTCGAGAGCGGACGGCCGCGTCCGGTGCGCATGTCGGGCACGGCGGCGATCAGGGCACGCGTGTACGGATGCCGCGCGTCCTCCGCGAGGCGGTCCGACGCGATCTCCTCGACGACGCGACCGGCGTACATCACGAGGATCCGGTCGCAGACCTCGCGCACCACGGCGACGTCGTGGCTGATGAGCAGGATCGCCGCCCCGTTCTCGTCGCGGACGCGACCGAGCAGGTCGAGCACCTGCTTCTGCACCGTGACGTCGAGCGCGGTCGTCGGTTCGTCGGCGATGACCAGCCTCGGCTCGGCCATCACGCCCATCGCGATCATCGCCCGCTGCCGCATGCCGCCGGAGAACTCATGGGGATACTGCTTCGCCCGGCGCGCGGGATGGGGGATGCTCACGGCGCCGAGCCGTTGGACGGCGTGCGCGCGGGCGTCGCCCCGCGACATCCCGCCGTGGAAGCGCGACACCTCGGCGAGCTGCTCGCCCATCCGGATCACGGGGTTGAACGAGGTCATCGGGTCCTGGAAGACCATCGCGAGCGAGGTGCCGAGGAGCCGACGTCGTTCGGCGGCCGCGGCCGGCGTCCGCGGCACCTCCTGCAGGTCGACGCCGAGGAAGTCGAGCCGATCGGCCTCGACCCGCATCGGCTCCTCGACGAGCTGGGCGACGGAGAGCGCGGTGAGCGACTTGCCCGAGCCGGACTCGCCGACGATGCCGACCGCCTCGCGGGCGCGGATGCGGAGGTCGACCCCGCGGACCGGGGCGACGTCGCCGGCGGCGCCCGGGACGACGGTGCGGAGGCCGCGCACGTCGAGCACGAGGTCGTCGGCGCCCGGCGCGGCATTCGTCTCATGCACCGGCGCGACGTCAGGGGCCGCAGCGGTGCGCCGCCCGCGACCGCGGACGCCGAGCAGCATGCCGGGCATCACCGAGATCGAGTACCCCTTGGCGAGCGCCTCGCCGGTGAGGTTGAACGCGAGGCCCGCGATGACGACCGCGATGCCGGGCGCGAGCGCGGCGAGCGGGTTCAGGTAGATGCGGCTCAGGCCCTCCATCATGAGCCGCCCCCAGTCGTAGGCGGGCGCCTGCACGCCGAGCCCCAGGAACGACAGGCCCGCGAACGCGAGCAGCATGCTGCCGGCGGCGATGGTCGCGTTGACGATGAGCGGCTCCGCGATGTTCGGCAGCACGTGGCGCACCAGGATGCGGAAGCGCCCCTGGCCGGCGAGCCGTGCCGCGGCGATGAAGTCGCGCTCGGCGATGCCGGCGATCAGGGTCTGGCAGAACCGGGCGAAGCTCGGCGCGCCCGCGATGCCGATGGCGAACATGGCCGCGAACTCGCCGACGCCGAGCACCGTGGCGAGGAAGAGTGCGAGCAGGATGCCCGGGAACGCGACCGCGATGTTCACGCCGGCGACGACCGGCCGGCCGAGCCGGCGGCCGAGCAGCAGCGGTGCCGCTCCGAGCACGATGCCGATGACGAGGGCGATGCCCGTCGCGCCGAGCGCCAGCACGACGGTGAGCCGGGTCGCGACGAGCGTGCGCAGCAGCAGGTCGCGGCCCAGCGCGTCGGTGCCGATCGGATGCTCGGGGGACGGCGCCGCGTTGATGTCCGAGGTGTCGGTGACCTCAGCCGCCTCGCCCCACAGGATCGGCGCGACGATGGCGACCAGGAGGACGAGCCCGAGCAGGACGGCCGCCGTCAGGCCCACGGGCGTCCGGAGGATACGCATCGCACGCATCAGCGGCCGCCCTCCGCGTCGTCGAGGACCGTCGAACGCGGGTCGAGCACGGCGAGCGCGACGTCGACCGCGGTGTTCGCGAGCAGCACCCCGACGCCGTACACGAGCACGATGCCCTGGACCAGCTGGTAGTCCTTGCCGAGGATCGACCCCGTCACCGTGGACCCGATGCCCGGCCACGCGAAGACGTTCTCGACCAGGACGGTGCTCGCGACCATGGCGCCGAGCAGCAGCCCGCCGAGGGTGAGGGAGGCCGTCACGGCGTTCGGCAGGGCGTGCCGCCAGACGACCCTTGCCGGCGGCAGCCGCTTCGCCCGGGCGGTGCGCACGTGATCGGCGTCGAGCACCGCGAGCAGCTCGACGCGCACGATGCGCGCGAGGATCATGGCCGGCCCGACCGCGAGCGCGAGGACCGGCAGCACGAAGCTGTCGACGCCGTCCATGCCCGCGACCGGCAGCCACTGCAGCGTGACCCCGAAGATCCAGACGAGCGCGACGCCGAGGAGGAAGTCGGGGATGGTGGCGAGCACGATGCTCGTCGAGGCGAAGCCCGCCTCGAGGAACCGACGCCGTCCTCGTCGGGTGGCGACCGCGACCAGGGCCCCGAGCGGGATGGCCACGAGCACGGCGACGATGAAGCCCGCGATGCCGAGGGCGAGCGTCGCGGGGAGACGGTCGGCGATGATGTCGGAGACCGGGAGGCGGTACTGGATCGAGACGCCGAGGTCGCCGGTGAAGATCCCGGCGATGAAGTCGAGGTACTGCTGCCAGAGCGGGGCGTCGAGGCCGAGGTTGGCGCGGGTCTGCTCGATGAGCTCCGGGGTGGCCTTCGGCCCGAGCGCACCCCGGATCGGGTCGCCGGGAACCAGGTGGATCATGAGGAACGCCGCGGTCACGAGCACCCAGAGCGAGATGAGCAGTCGTCCGCCGCGGCGGACGGCGAACCGGGCCCAGCGGTTCCGGGTCCAGCTGCGGGGCGGGGCGCTCCGCACGCCGGGCGCGCTCGGCCCGGGCACCGTCGTGCCGGCGGGCTGGGTGGTCGTCACGGTCGGTCCGTCGCTTCCGTCTGGTCGATCGGGTGGAACGGTCCCGGGCGCTCCCCCGGCATCGGAGGGAGCGCCCGGGACGTGGGTCACTGCAGGAGGCGGATGCTCGTGGGCTCGATCGAGTCGGTGCCCTCGAACTCGGCGCCCGATCCGAAGACCGTCAGCACGCTGCTCGCGAACGGCAGGACGTCCACGTTCGACACGAGCGCCTGCTCGGCCTCGAACCAGGTGTCGCAGCTGTCGGTGCCGACGAGCGCCATGGCCTCGTTCGCGGCGGCCTCGTAGTCGGCGTTGGCGATCGATGCGAAGTTCACGCCGCCGTCGGCCGGGCCGGCGCCGGTGAGGAACCCGAGCAGCTGGTCCGGGGTGTTGACGTTGAGCGGCTCCCAGATCACGTCCCAGTCGCCGCCGCCGAACATGACTCCCGACACCTCGTCGGTCGGCATGGTCGACGCCTCGACCTGCACGCCGAGGTCGGTCCACGCGGCGACCGCGAGTTCCGCGGCGGCCGCGCCGCCGGTGCCGAGTGCGGAGTCGTGGATGAACGTGATGGCGAGGGGCGCGCCGTCCTTCTCCCAGCCGTCGCCGGACTTCGTCCAGCCCGCCGCCTCGAGGCTCGCCGCGGCGTCCTCCGCGCCCGACTCGGGCAGAGCGGACGTGAGGTCGCCGCCGACGCACGCCGCCGGCGCGGCGACCGCGAGCTGCGTGGCCCGCGTGCCGGTGCCGGAGGTGATGACGTTGGCGAGCTCGTCGAGGTCGAGCGCCTGGGCGAGCGCCGTGCGCACCGCGACATCCGCCGTGGCCCGGCCGTCGGCCTGGTTGAACCACGCCTCGCCGGTGATCGCCTGGTTGTCGAACGCCTCCTTGCCGGTGAGCCGCTCGGCGTCCGGGCCGATCACGAGGGCGGCGTTCACGTCGCCCGAGAGCAGGAGGTTCGCCGCCGTGGTCTCGTTCGGGACCACGCGGAGCTCGACCACGGCGGGCGTACCCGGTTCGGCCGTCGTGGCTCCGTCCGGGCCCCAGTCGTACCCTTCGCGCACGTCGTAGGAGTAGTGGTCGTTGGAGGCGACCTCGGCCACCGTGTACGGACCGGTGCCGTCGGCGCCCTCGACGAGGAGGGACCGGTCGGCGAGGCCCGCATCGCAGACCATGCCGACCTGTGCGAGGCCCTCGACCACGAACGGTGCGGGCGTCGCGAGGGTGAGCGTGAGCGTGCCGGCCGCGTCATCCGCCTCCGCGGTCACGCCCACCGGCACGAACGCACCGAGGAACGGGCTCGCGTTCGCCGGGTCGGCGATGAACTCGATGTTGCCCTTCGCCGTCGTCGCCGTGAACTCGCTGCCGTCGGAGCAGGTGACGTCGTCGCGCAGCGTGAACGTCACCGTCGTGCCGTCGACGGCCCACTCGTCGGCGAGACCCGACGAGAGGTCGCCCTCCGAGTCCATGTTCACGAGCGGGTCGTAGGTGAACTTCGACGCCGCGAAGGCGGCGCTCGTCGCCCCGAGGTGGGGGTCGAGCGAGCCGATGTCGGTGCCGATGGCGTAGACGAACGTGCCGCCGTCGGCGTACTCGGCTTCGGCGTTCGAGCCGCCGGCGCAGCCGGCGAGCGCGAGCACGCCGACGAGCGGCAGCCCGATGGCTGCGGCGCCGCGTCGGCCGCGGGGGAGGTCGCGGAGGGTCATGCGGTGTCCTTCGGGATCGGGCGCGGCGGGGTGGTCCGCGCGGTGCAGGGGTGGTGCAGGGCGCAAGGGGGATGGACGGGCGAGCGCTCAGACGCCGGCTCGGGGCATCGCGCGGCCGGTGTGCAGGAAGGCCGCGCGGCCCTGGCCGTCGTCGCCGAGGAAGACGTAGATCCAGTGGGTGCCCATCTTCTGCTCGGTCGTGATGAGCGATCCGTCGCCGTGCGGGACGACGCGAGCGGGCGGAGCGGCGGACACGAGCGAGGCGAACTCGCCCTTGCCGACGTCCTGCGCCCACAGTCGGCCGTCCTCGTCGAGCGTGACGACGACGTCCATGACCGAGGCGGAGTACGTGCCCACGAAGCGCGCGGCCGCGGCGGCATCGACCACCGCTTCGGCGTCGGCGGGCACCTGCGGCGCCTTCAGCACCGATCCGCCGGTGAGTCGCTCGAAGAGCGTGTCGAACAGCTCGCGCGAGATCGACATGACGTCGCCGCCGTTGGTGAGGAGCGCCACTGCGATGCCGAGCTCGGGCAGCACGCGCAGGAACGCGTTCTGCCCGATCGTGCTGCCGTCGTGCGAGACCATCGGGCCGGCCGGGGTCTCGTCGAGCTCCCAGCCGAGGCCCCACGACTCGCCCATCAGTCCGATGTCCGGCACCGACACCTGCATCTGCTGCATGGCGGAGACGGATGCCTCGGAGAGCACCCGGGTGCCGTCGGCGGCGAGTCCGCCGGCCGTGTGCATGCGGGCGAACGCGAGCAGGTCGGCGACCCGCATCGCGAGCGTCGAGCCCGCCGGGCCGTTGGACCGCACGAGCGACCAGATCGGCGCGGGCACGAGCGCGCCGTCGGGCCCGGGAAGGTGGCCCTGCGCGACGCGGTGCATGATCGCCTCGTACGGTCCCGGCGCCGCGTGGGCGAGCCCGAGCGGCCGGATGAGGTGCTCGGTGAGCGCGTCGTCGTACGCCTTCCCGCGCAGGACCTCGACCAGCCGACCGAGCACCACGTACCCGGCGTTGTTGTACGAGAACTGCGTCCCGGGCTCGAAGAGCTGCGGGGTGTCCGCGAGCGTCGCGACGTACTTCTCGACGCAGTCGTCGCCGCGGCCGGTGTCGGTGAACAGGTCGCCCTCGAAGCCTGCCTGGTGCGAGAGCAGGTGCCGGGTCGTGATGGCCGCCGCGGCCGACTCGTCGGCGATGCGGAACTCGGGGAGGTAGGTGCGGATCGGCACGTCGAGGTCGACCAGCCCGTCGTCCACGAGCTGCATCACGAGCGTGGCGGTCCACACCTTCGTGATCGAGCCGATCTGGAAGAGCGCGTCGTCCGTCGCCTCGACGCCGGTGCCGAGGTGCAGGATGCCGGCGGCGGTGCCGACGACGTCATCGCCGACGAGGACGCCGGCGGCCGCTGCAGGCACGCCGTGCGTGTCGATGAGGCGCGGGAGCTCCGCCTCGAGCCACTCGCGGATCTCGGTTGCCGTCGCGAGCGGGGCGGTTGGTGCGGTGGTGGGGTTCGCCATGGCACGACGGTACGAGCCGCGCGCCGCGGGTCGTTCGTCCGAATCGACGACGTTCGAGCTTCGCGTTCGTCCGATCGCACAGCACGAGGGCCGACCGTGCCGGGAATGCTGTCCCTATGCACACGACCGCCCGCCCGACGGCCGCCGTCGCGATCGGCGACGCCGCGTTCGCCGCCGACGCGCTGACCGGCGTCGCCGCCGTGCCGTCGGTCGCCGCATCGGCGCGACGGGCGGCGGACGACGCGCTCGCGAGCGCGGGCATCCGCATCCTCGAGGCGCACGACCAGCCCGCGACCGAGCGGGTGGCGGACGTCCTCTCCCGCATCTGGGGTCGCGACGACGGGATGATCGACCCGGCGCTCCTCGTCGCGATGGCGCACGCCGGCAACCCCGTCGGGCTCGTCGTGCCGGCCGATCGCGCGCCGGAGGTCGCCGCCGATGCGCCGCTCGGCGCGGCGGTCGGCTTCTGCGGGCCGCCGGGCATGCCCTTCCACTCCCACATCGTGGGCCTGCTGCCCGACGCGGTCGGCCGCGGGCGGGGGCGCGCGGTCAAGCTCGCGCAGCGCGCGTGGTGCCTGGAGCGCGGAATCGAGGCCATGACCTGGACCTACGATCCCCTGGTCGCGCGCAACGCCTACTTCAACGTCCGGCGTCTGGGCGCGGCCGCGCTCGCCTACCTGCCGGACTTCTACGGCGTCATGACCGACGCGATCAACGCCGGACAGCACTCCGACCGCGTGCTCATCCGATGGGATCTCCTCCGGACTCCTCCCGCACCCGGAGCCGCCGCCTCGCCCGCTCCGCTGCTCGACGGGGCGGCGGCCGCCGTGGCCGACCTCGACGGCGCACCGACGACCTACGTCCCGCCGACCGATCCGACGCGACCCGTCACGGTCGCCGTGCCCGCGGACGTCGAGCGGCTGCGCGGCACCGACCCGGCCCTCGCCCGCCGCTGGCGCCTCGAGACGCGCGCGGCCTTCACCGACCTGCTGGCATCGGGATGGTCGATCACCGACGTCACCCGATCCGGCCAGTACGTGCTCCGTAGAGCCCACCGCCCCGCCCCGGAAGGACCCACGCCCGAATGAAGCTCCTGAGCCTGCGCCTGCACCACCTCGAGATGCCGCTCGTCGCCCCGTTCACGACCTCGTTCGGAACGCAGACCGCCAAGCGCTGCTTCCTCGTCGAGGCGCAGTTGCAGACCGACGCCGGCGAGGTCGTCACCGGCTGGGGCGAGAACGTCGCACTCGACCGACCGATGTACTCGTCCGAGTACCTCGACGGCGCCGCGGACGTCGTGGAACGCTGGCTCGCACCGTTGCTGTTCGCCGCCGACGACCTGACGGCCGAGACCGTCGGCCATGTCCTCCGGAAGGTCGTGGGCAACCCGATGGCGAAGGCGTCGGTCGAGATGGCGGTGCTCGATGCGCAACTGCGCGCGGAGGGCCGGTCGTTCGCGTCGTACCTCGGCGCCGTCGAGCGCACGGTGCCGTCGGGCGTCTCGGTCGGCATCCAGGACTCGGTCGCCGCGACGGTCGGCGCGGTCGGCGGCTACCTCGACCAGGGCTACGCGCGGATCAAGCTCAAGATCCGGCCGGGCGCGGACGTCGCCCACGTCGCCGCCGTGCGGCGCGAGTTCGGCGACGACCTGCCGTTCCAAGTGGACGCGAACGCCGCCTACACGCTGGTCGACGCCGCGCACCTGCGACGCCTCGACGAGTTCGACCTGCTCCTCATCGAGCAGCCGCTCGGCGAGGCCGACATCCGGCAGCACGCCCAGCTGGCGCGACTCATGCGCACGCCGATCTGCCTCGACGAGTCCGTCGTCTCCGCGGAGGCCGCGGCGGATGCGATCGCGCTCGGCGCGGCATCCGTCATCAACGTCAAGCCCGGACGTGTCGGCGGCTACCTCGAGGCCCGGCGGATCCACGACCTCTCGCGCGCCAACGGCGTCGCGGTGTGGTGCGGCGGGATGCTCGAGACCGGCATCGGCCGTGCGGCCAACGCGGCGCTCGCCGCCCTGCCCGGCTTCACGCTGCCCGGCGACATCTCCGGCTCCGACCGCTTCTACTCCGAGGACATCACGACCGAGCCCGTCCGGATGCACGACGGCGTGGTCGACGTGCCCACCGGACCGGGCTTCGGCGTCGAGGTCGATCCCGCGAAGCTCGAGCGGTTCCGGACCGCGCTCGTCGAGATCCCGGCCTGACCCGGCGCCGGGCCGGGATCAACGGCGCCGGTCGGCGAGCTCGGGGAAGATCCGGAGCTGCAGCTGCGCGGCGAAGCGCACCTCCGGATCGGCGAGGTCCATCTCCGCGACCCCGGCGAGGCGGCGGAGCCGGTAGCGGAACGTGTTCGGGTGGACGTGCAGCGCGTCGGCCGCCGCCGACACGTCCCCCAGGTGATCCAGCCAGGCGCGGAGCGTGTCGACGAAGGCGGTGTCGTGCTCGCGGTCGTGCTCGTGCAGTCGCCCGATCGCGCCGGTCAGCTGCTCACCGCCGGCGCGGACCCGGTCGCGCAACTCGAGCACCATGGCTTCGACGTGAACCTCGCTGAAGAGCGCGACGGATGACTCGGCACCGCCGTGTTCGAGCCTGACGCGCAGCGCGCGCTCGGCGTTCTCTCGTGACTGCATGACCCCGCGCGGCCCGCTCGAGACCCGGCCGATGCCGATGCGGACCGGTGTCCGCGACCCGATGCGCGCGAGGAAGTCGTTCGCGAGCCGAGCGGCCTGCGCCTCGCCGGCCTCACCGGCCCTGACGGGGAGGAGTCCGTAGACGGTTCCGCCGAGGAGCGCCGCGGAGGCCTTGGGGTGCACGGCAGCGAGGTGCATGGCGACGGCGTCGGCGATGCGCTGCGACTGCGCCTGGCGCTCCCCCTCGCCCTCGATGCCGTCGCCGGTTCCCGGCCCGACCGCGGCCGCGAGCACGACGACCGGTGACGAGTCGAGGCCGAGTCGTTCCAGTGCGAAGACGGCGCCGTCCGCTCCCTCGAGCGCCGTGCTCAGCAGGTCGGCCCGCAAGCGGCGACCGACGTCCGCACCGGCCCGCAGTCGCAGCAGGTGCAGTGCGACGACCTTGGCCGCGTCGCGGAGGGCGGCCGTGCGCTCGGCGTTCAACTCCTCCGGTACCGCCGCCCAGATCGAGCCGAGGATCTCGCCACCGGCGCGCACGGCGATCGCGCAGCGGGTCTTCAGTTCGGTCCCGTCGAACGTCAGTTGCGCGTACACGGGGTCCGTGCTCGAGTAGAGCCGCTTGAACACGCCGGCCTCGGTCAGCAGCCGCGCATAGCGCTCGGGGACCTGTCGTTCGAGGACGGTCTCGATCCGCGACGCGTCCGCCTCGTCCTGCCGGCTCGAGAACGCGAGCACCCGCGAGTTGCGGTCCTCGATCGTGATCGGCGCATCGAGGAGCGCCGCGATCGCGTTGGCGAGCGTGAACAGGTCGCCGCTCGGCAGGCCGCCGATCGTCTCGTGAGCGGTCTCGTCGTCGGGCTCGGTGAGCATGGCGCTGACCATGGCGCTGAGCTGCGCCCACGATGCGCCGCGGGTGAGTCCGAGCAGGGCGAGCCCGCGCTCCCGCGCGAGCCTCGCCGTCTCGTCGTCCAGCACGACCGGTTCGCGCAGCACGAGCGCACCGGCACCGTCGGCACCGAGCCGATCGAGCACGGCGTGCAGGTCGGGACCGCCCGAGAGCCCGACGCCGAGCACCACGGCGCCGTCGGAGACCGCCTGCTCGTCGAGTGGGTCGAACACGATCACCCCGCCGATCCGTCGATGCGGGGCCGGGATCGGCGCGAGCGGCGCGAGGAACGTCGAACCGAGGTCGTCGAGCAATCGCTCGACCGTCGGAAGCGCGCGCAGCGCATCGGGACGACCGGTGGCACCGCGTCCTCCGCCGCCCGCCGCGCCGCGGGTGGAACCGGGGAACGTGCCGAACATGCGTTCCACCGTACGTCCGGCGGCTCGCGGGTCCGTCATCGAGGTCGAGGTCGTCACGAGATCGAAATACCGTTCTCAGGACGACACGCCGCGGCGGCCCGCCGCGCGGCGCGTGTCGTCCTGAGAAACGCGCGATCGGGCCGCCTGTTCCTGAGAACGGATGAGCGGTGTCGAGCATGACAACGACGAAGGGCGGATGCCGCAGCATCCGCCCTTCGTCGAGAACCCGGGCTACTGGCCGGCGGCCAGGTCGGGCGTCGCCGGACCCGTTCCGATCGCCGCGCCCGTGTTCACGCCGACGCCGACGGGCAGCGCCCGCTGGGTCGTGGTGAACACGAACTCGCCGTCGCGGAAGTCGACGTGCACGTGGTCGCCCGAGTTGAGCTCGCCGTGCAGGATCTTCTCCGACAGGCGGTCCTCCACCTCGTGCTGCACCGCGCGACGCAGCGGACGGGCGCCGAGCGCCGGGTCGAACCCGACCTCGATGAGCCGCTCCTTGGCCGCGGTCGTGAGCTCGACCGTCATGTCGCGGTCGAGCATGCGCTCGCCCAGGCGCTTGATGAACAGGTCGACGATCTGGAGGAGCTCCTCCTTCGACAGCTGCGGGAACACGATGATCTCATCGACGCGGTTCAGGAACTCGGGCTTGAAGTGCTTCTTCAGCTCCTCGTTCACCTTCGCGCGCATGAGGTCGTAGCCCGTGCGGGTGTCGCCCTCGATCTGGAAGCCGACGGGGCCGCCCGAGATGTCCTTCGTGCCGAGGTTCGTCGTCATGATGATGACGGTGTTCTTGAAGTCCACGACCCGGCCCTGGCCGTCGGTGAGACGACCCTCCTCCAGGATCTGCAGGAGCGAGTTGAAGATGTCGGGGTGGGCCTTCTCGATCTCGTCGAAGAGCACGACCGAGAACGGCTTGCGGCGCACCTTCTCGGTGAGCTGGCCGCCCTCCTCGAAGCCGACGAAGCCGGGAGGGGCGCCGAACAGGCGCGAGACCGTGTGCTTCTCGCCGTACTCCGACATGTCGAGCGAGATCATCGCCGACTCGTCGTCGAAGAGGAACTCGGCGAGCGCCTTGGCGAGCTCGGTCTTGCCGACGCCCGTGGGGCCGGCGAAGATGAACGACCCCGAGGGGCGCTTCGGGTCCTTGAGGCCCGCACGCGTGCGGCGGATCGTCTTGGAGAGGGCGGAGATCGCCTCCTCCTGGCCGATGACGCGCTCGTGCAGCGCCTTCTCCATGAAGACGAGCCGCGACGACTCCTCCTCCGTCAGCTTGAAGACGGGGATGCCGGTGGCCTGTGCGAGCACCTCGGCGATCAGGCCCTCGTCGACGACCGCGGTCGTCTTGACCTCGCCCGACTTCCACTGCTTCTCGAGGCGGAGGCGCTCGCCGAGCAGGTTCTTCTCCTCGTCGCGCAGCGACGCGGCCTTCTCGAAGTCCTGCTCCTCGATCGCGGTCTCCTTCGCGGCGCGGACCACGGCGATCTTCTCGTCGAACTCGCGCAGCTCGGGCGGCGACGACAGGATCGACAGGCGGAGGCGTGCGCCGGCCTCGTCGATCAGGTCGATGGCCTTGTCGGGCAGGAACCGGTCGCTGATGTAGCGGTCGGCGAGGTTCGCCGCCGCGACGATCGCACCGTCGGTGATCGACACCTTGTGGTGCGCCTCGTAGCGGTCGCGGAGGCCCTTGAGGATGTTGATCGCGTGCGGGAGCGAGGGCTCGGCGACCTGGATCGGCTGGAAGCGGCGCTCGAGCGCGGCGTCCTTCTCGAAGTGCTTGCGGTACTCGTCGAGCGTCGTCGCACCGATCGTCTGCAGCTCGCCGCGGGCGAGCAGCGGCTTCAGGATCGAGGCGGCGTCGATCGCGCCCTCGGCGGCGCCCGCACCCACGAGGGTGTGGATCTCGTCGATGAAGACGATGATGTCGCCGCGCGTGCGGATCTCCTTGGTGACCTTCTTCAGGCGCTCCTCGAAGTCGCCGCGGTAGCGGGAACCCGCGATGAGCGAGCCGAGGTCGAGCGAGTAGAGCTGCTTGTCCTTCAGCGTCTCGGGGACCTCGCCCTTGACGATCGCCTGCGCGAGGCCCTCGACGACGGCGGTCTTGCCGACGCCGGGCTCGCCGATGAGGACCGGGTTGTTCTTCGAGCGGCGCGAGAGGATCTGCATGACCCGCTCGATCTCCTTCTCGCGGCCGATGACCGGGTCGAGCTTCGACTCGCGCGCGGCCTGCGTGAGGTTGCGGCCGAACTGGTCGAGGATCTGCGAGCCGCCCTGCGGCTGCTGCTGCTCGTTCGCGCCGACCTGCACCTGCTCCTTGCCCTGGTAGCCAGAGAGGAGCTGGATGACCTGCTGGCGCACGCGGTTGAGGTCGGCGCCGAGCTTGACGAGCACCTGGGCGGCGACGCCCTCGCCCTCGCGGATGAGGCCGAGGAGGATGTGCTCGGTGCCGATGTAGTTGTGGCCGAGCTGGAGGGCCTCGCGGAGGCTCAGCTCGAGCACCTTCTTGGCGCGCGGCGTGAACGGGATGTGCCCCGTCGGCTGCTGCTGGCCCTGCCCGATGATGTCCTGGACCTGCTCGCGGACGGCATCGAGGGAGATCCCCAGCGACTCGAGCGCCTTCGCGGCCACGCCCTCACCCTCGTGGATGAGGCCGAGCAGGATGTGCTCGGTGCCGATGTAGTTGTGGTTCAGCATCTTGGCTTCTTCTTGCGCCAGGACGACGACACGACGGGCTCGGTCCGTGAATCTCTCGAACATCTCAACTCCTCGCCGACGCCGGGTAGGGGCGTCGTTACGTTCAACGGTAACGACCGGTGCTCGGCGATGGGCCGCTGTTCGCCATGGGCGCACGCCGCGTGACGTGGTTCGTCGCGGCAGGGCGAGCGGATGCCTCCGGCTGCCGCCGGCGACGGATGCCGCGGGCTCGACCGCGCCGCCCGGCGCGTGGTTGGATGCACGCATGCCCAGACTCGTGCTGACCGTCATCGGAGACGACCGCGCCGGACTCGTGGAGGCCCTCGCCGACGCGATCGGCGAGCACGGCGGCAACTGGGAGCAGAGCCAGATGGCCGAGCTCGCGGGGCAGTTCGCCGGCATCGTGGTGGTCGAGGTCCCCGCCGAGCAGGAGACGGCGCTGCGCGCGGCGCTCGGCGGCCTCGACGGGCTCATGGAGGTCTCGGCGCACCCCGGCTCCGAGGCGCACGCGGCGGCGGAGGCATCCGCCTCGTGGACGCCGTTCCGCATCGACCTGATCGGCAACGACCACCCGGGCATCGTGCGGGACATCTCGGCGGTGCTCGCGCGTCACGGGCTCAGCATCGAGACGATCACGACCGGCCAGCGCGATGCGCCGATGGCGGGCGGCCGGCTCTTCGAGGCGCACCTCGTCGTGCGCGTGCCGCCCGGGGGCGATGCCGCCGAGGTGCGCGACGACCTCGAGCGCGTCGCGAGCGAGCTCTTCGTCGACCTGACGCTCGGGCACGACTGATCGCACGGCGGCCGCGCGCCATCCGGCCCCGACCGCTCGCCCCGCGGCTACTTGACCGGGACGGTGACGGTCTGGTCCCCGATCGTGACCTCGAGCGGCTCGGTCGTCGTCGTGAACACGGGCGTCCAGAACACCGTGGTGTGCGGCACGAAGTCCATCGTGCAGGGCCCCGTCTCGGGCTCGGGCAGGATTGCCTCGACCGCGTTGCCCTCGCCGGCCTCGGCGAGCACCTCGATCCGGGTCGGCACCACCGGGCACGTCGAGGATCCCCAGATCGTGATCGCCAGCCTGCCGCCGTCGTCGAGGTACTGCACGTAGGGCTCGTCGCCGGTCGGTTCGGGCGTCTCGACCACGTCCTCCTCGTCGGTCTCCTCCTCGGTCGATCCGCCGAGTTCGGTCTCCTCGCCGCCGGCCTCCTGGGTCGCCTCCTCCTCGGCGACGGGCAGGCCCGGGAAGTCCTCGACGGGCGTGTTCCCGGGATTGCACGCGGTGAGCAGCAGGGCGGAGGCGATCGCCGCCCCGGCGAGCGCGAGGCGGCGGACACGGCGGACATCGGCGAGCGCGGTCATGGCGTCATGCTGCCACGAGCCCTGTCGCGCGATCGGGACCTCCGGCCCTACCGCGCGCGTAGGATTCGGGAATGAGCAACCTCGAGCGCGATCCCGTCGAACTGCTCTGCCCGCCCGACGATGCGACGGGCCCCGGCGTCGTCGTCTACGGGTACCGCGAGGTGCCGCTCGGCGGACCCCGCGCGATGCCGGTCCGCCGCACACTCCCGCAGCGCGGGCGCACGACGATCGGCGCGTGGTGCTTCGCCGACCACTACGGGCCCGACGAGGTCGCCGAGACGGGCGGCATGGTCGTGCCGCCGCATCCGCACACCGGGCTCCAGACCGTGAGCTGGCTCTTCGAGGGAGAGATCGAGCACCGCGACTCGACGGGCAGCCACGAACTGGTCCGCCCGGGCGGGGTGAACCTGATGACGGCCGGCCGCGGCATCTCGCACTCCGAGGTGTCGACGCCCGGCACGACGCGCCTGCACGGCGTGCAGCTCTGGGTGGTCCTGCCCGACGACGCCCGCGGGATCGCGCCGTTCTTCGAGCACGCCGACACGACGCCGTTCCGGGTCGGCGACGCGACGGTCCGCGTCTTCGTCGGCGAGCTCGCGAACGACGGTGACGTGACGGATGCCGCGGCCGCGCCGGTCACGGTGTTCACCCCGCTCCTCGGCGCGCAGGTCGACATGCCCGCGGGCGGCACGGTCGAGCTCGCGCTCGACCCGGCGTTCGAGCACGGCCTCCTCGTCGACGCGGGCCCGGTGCGGGTCGAGGTTCCGGGCACGGATGCCGCGACCGAGGTGCCGTGGGCGCAGCTCGCGCACCTCGAGCGCGGGCACGAGCGCGTGCGCCTGCGTGCGGACGCCGACCCCGTGCGCGTCGTCCTCCTCGGCGGCGTGCCGTTCGGCCAGGAGCTCGTCATGTGGTGGAACTTCATCGGCCGCTCGCACGACGAGGTCGTCGAGTTCCGCCGCCGCTGGCAGTCCGACGTCATCGCGCGCAACGATCCCGACGGCCCGTTCGGCACGGTCGACGGCTACGACGGCGACCCGCTGCCCGCGCCCGAACTCCCGACCGTTCGCCTCAAGCCGCGGCGCTGAGCCGGGGCATCCGCTCGCCTCGCTCGCGGCCGCGCCGCCGGCGACCGCCCGGCGGACCGAGCAGCCGGCGACCCTCCGACGCGCACGGCCGACGGCCGGCACCCGTGATCAGGTGCCGGCCGTCGGAGTGGGGCGCCGGTCAGGCGGCCACGGTCGAGGGCTCGCCCTCCGCGACCTCCTCGCGGATCGACCGGCGGTGCGCCCAGCGCTTGAGCGCGATGACGACGAGCGCGCCGACGACCGATCCGGCGACGATCGCGAGGACGAACCAGAGCAGGTTGCCGATGGCGAAGAACACGAAGATGCCGCCGTGCGGCGCCTGCGAGGTGACGCCCATGCCCATGCAGATCGCGCCGGCGACGGCGCCGCCGAGGATCATCGCGGGGATGACGCGGAACAGGTCGGCCGCGGCGAACGGGATCGCGCCCTCGGAGATGAACGCGGCACCGAGCAGCCACGCGGCCTTGCCGTTCTCTCGCTCGACGGGCGTGAACAGCTTGCGGTCGAGCACGGTCGCGAGCGCCATGGCCAGCGGCGGGACCATGCCGGCCGCCATGACCGCGGCCATGACCATGAGCGGGGCCTGGTTCTCGACCGTGGCGGCGCCGAGGCCGGCGACGGCGAACGAGTACGCGACCTTGTTGACGGGACCGCCGAGGTCGAAGCCCATCATCGCGCCGAGGATCAGACCGAGCAGGACCGCCCCGGCTCCCGTGAGTCCGGCGAGCCAGTCGTTCAGGGCGGTCGAGAACGCGGCGATGGGTCCGCCGAGCACCACGATCATGAGTCCCGAGGCCACGATCGACGCGACGAGCGGGATGATCACGACCGGCATGAGGCCCTTCAGCCAGCGCGGCACGTCGAGCCGCGCGAACATCAGCGCCACCCATCCGGCGAGCAGGCCGCCGACGAGACCGCCGATGAAGCCGGCGCCCATGAGGCCCGCGACGGATCCGGCGACGAAGCCGGGCGCGATGCCCGGGCGGTCGGCGATCGCGTAGGCGATGTAGCCGGCGAGCGCGGGGACGAGGAAGCCCATCGAGATCGCACCGATCTGGAAGAACACCGCGCCGAGGTACACCAGGAGCCCGCCATCGGGAAGGTTCAGCAGGCTGTTCGTGGTGACGATCTCGGTGGCGTTCTCGGTGATGTCGTACCCGCCGAAGAGGAAGCCGAGCGCGATGAGCAGGCCGCCGCCGGCGACGAACGGGATCATGTAGCTGACGCCGGTGAGGAGCACGCGCTTGACCTTCTGGCCGAAGTGCTCGTTCGCGACCGCCGATGCGGCCGCCTCCGCGCCCGCGTCTCCGTGCACGCGCGGCGCCGACGGGTCGTCGATCGCGGCCACGGCCTCGTCGATCATGTCGCCGGGGTGGTCGATGCCCCGCTTGACCGGCCCGGCGACGACCGGCTTGCCTGCGAACCGGCTCTTGTCGCGGACGTCGACGTCGACCGCGAAGATCACGGCGTCGGCCCGCGCGATGACCTCGGGCGCCAGCGGCGTCGAGCCCGAGGACCCCTGCGTCTCGACGTGCAGTTCGACGCCGGCCTGCTTCGCGGCGGCGGCGAGCGCGTCGGCCGCCATGTAGGTGTGTGCGATGCCCGTGGGGCACGCGGTGACCGCGAGGAGCACGGGCGCACCGTCGTGGTGCGGGGCGGACGCAGCGGGCGCCGCTCCGGCACCCGCCGTGCCCGCCGGCGCAGCAGCGGCCGGCGCCGCCTCCGGCTCCGGTGCGAGCGCCTCCTCGACGAGGGCGACGAAGCTCGCCCGGTCGGGCGCGGAGCGCAGCGACGCCACGAAGTCCTCGCGGATGAGCGACCGCGCGAGCGTCGAGAGCACCGCGAGGTGGTCCTGCGTCGACGCGGTCGGCACGGCGATGAGGAACACGAGGTCCGCCGGCCCGTCGAACGAGCCGAAGTCGACTCCCTCGGGCAGGCGCGCCGCGGCGAGCGTGGGCTCGGTCACGGCATCCGACTTCGCGTGCGGGATGGCGATGCCGCCGGGCACGCCCGTGGAGTCCTTCTCCTCGCGCGCCCACGCGTCGGCGAAGAGCGCATCGGTGTCGGTGGCCCGGCCGGCCGCGACGACTGCGGCGGCGAGGGCCCGGATGACGGCGGCCTTGTCGGCGCCGATCGGCTCGTCGAGGCTGACGAGTCGCTGGTCGATGACGGACATCGATTCCTCCTAGTGGACGGCCGGGGCGACGGCGCCCCGGATGCTGGTGACGGTGATGACGGAGGCGTCGGCCTGCGCCCGGCTGGGCACGGCCGACCCGGGGAGCGACGCGGCGGCCGCCCCGTGTGCGACCGCCTGGGCGAGCGCCCGGTCGGGCGCCGCCCCCTCGGTCACGGCGAGCAGGAAGCCGGCGAGCGAGCTGTCGCCGGCGCCGACCGTGCTGCGAGCCTCGATGCGCGGCGCGGGCGCGAACCAGGCGCCTCCGTCCGCGACGTGGACGGCGCCGCGGGCGCCGAGCGTGACGAGCGCCGACCGGATGCCGCGGGGCGCGAGCCGCACGGCCAGGCCGGCGACCCGCTCGGGGTCGGCCTCCAGGGCGTCGGCGTCGCGCTCGCCCGTGAGCTCGGCGAGCTCCTCGCCGTTCGGCTTGATCAGGTCGATCCCCTCGCCCGAGTCGACGAGGGCGGCGAGCGGTGCGCCCGACGTGTCGACGGCGATGCGCGCGGCCGCACCCGCGGCGCGCACCTCGCGGACGACCCGCACGTAGAAGTCCGCGGGCAGCGACGGCGGGAGGGAGCCGGCGAGCACCAGCCACGAGGCGTCCGTCGATCGCTCGACCACCGCGCGGATGAGGGCGCGCTGCTCGTCGTCGTCGAGGGCCGGACCCGGCTCGTTGAGCTTGGTGGTGACGCCGCCGGGCTCGGTGATCGCGATGTTCGAGCGGAGTCGGCCCCCGATCGGCACGGTCGCGACGGGCACGTCGGCGGCGGCGAGCGCGAGAACGAGCGGGTCGTCGGCGCGCCCGGGCAGCACGGCGACCGACTCGGCGCCCGAGGCGACGAGCGCGCGGGTGACGTTGACGCCCTTGCCGCCCGGCTCCTCGACGCTGCGCGCGACGCGCTGCACCTCGCCGCGGGCGAGTTCCCGATCGAGCTCGACGGTGCGATCGAGCGACGGGTTGACGGTCAGCGTGACGATCATGCGACCCGCACCTCGACCTCGGCCTCGTCGAGCGCCACGGCGAGCGCCGGCCCGGGCTGCGCGTCGGTGATGAGCACGTCGACCTCGTCGAGTGCCGCGAAGCGCTGCAGGGCCTCATCGTCGTGCTTGGACGAGTCGGCGAGCACGACGGCGAGCCGCGCGCGGTCGACCATCGCCCGCTTGACCTGCGCCTCGAGCTCGTCGGGCGTCGAGAGGCCGAATTCGGCGCTGACCCCGTTCGCCCCGATGAAGGCGATGTCCGGGCGGATCTCGGCGAGCTGCGCGATCGCCGACGGCCCCACCGCGGCGCTCGTGACGCCGCGGATCGTGCCGCCGACGATGCGAACGACGAGGTCGCGGCTGCCGTGCAGCAGGGCGGCGATGGGGACGGAGTTCGTGTACACCGTGAGCGGCGGCGTGCCCGGGGCGGGCTGCCAGCCGGCGAGCGCGTCGGCCAGCGCCCCGGTCGTCGTGCCGGCGTCGAGCAGGATCGAGCCGGTGAACGTCGACGGGACGAGCGCCATCGCCTCGTGCGCGATCGCCCGCTTGGCGTCGGCGTGCTGGCCGGTGCGCTCGAGGACGGTCGTCTCCGCGAGGCTCGCGCGGCCCGCGCTCACCGCGCCGCCGTGCACGCGGCGGAGGTGACCGGCCTGCTCGAGGGTGTCGAGGTCGCGGCGGATGGTCTCGGCGGTGACGTCGAGTTCGTCGGCCATGCCGGCGACGGAGACGCGCCCCGAGCGGGCGAGCGCGTCGAGGATGTGCTCGTGTCGCTCCATCGCGTACATGCGGCCTCCCTGCCGATCTTCGATCACCTGCGTTCGTGTGAGTTTACCTCGCAATCCCCACTCAAAGCAACTGTTTCACAGAAATTCCCACAGATGCCCACATTGGATGCCGCCGATCGGCGTCCGCGCACACGCGACGGCGCCGGCCGGGAACGTGTCCCGACCGGCGCCGCGCCATCCGTCGTCTACGGAGCGGGAACCTCCGCGCCCTCGGCGCCGGCCCAGAAGAGCCCGCGGGCGATCTGGCCGAACTGCCCGACCGGGTGGGTCCGGAAGTTCATCGACGTCCCGAACATGAGCACCCGGTTGCCCGCGTCGGTCTCGGCCGAGACGGCCGACGCCTGCCCCGCGGCATCCTCCGTCGCGCGGCCGGCCGAGTCGCGCCAGTGGCCCGAGATGAACGGGTCGGCCGCGTAGGTCTGCTCGACCACGGCGTTCTCGCCGAGGTTCGAGTACCAGACCGCCGGGTAGACGAACGCGGTGTCCTGCGGATAGGTGCCGAGGAGGCCCCCCTCGACGGGATCGACCGACACGATGCCGTTCGACCCGCTCGTGCCCGAGGTCGCGGTGGCGCTCACGAGGCCGAACGCGTTCGCGAAGCCCGCGATCGCCGTGCCCTCGCCGACCACGCCGCCGCCCGCCGCGAGGTACTGCTCGACCTCCGCCCGGCCGGCGGCCTGCGAGCCCGAGAAGTTCAGCGTCCCGCCGATCCAGATCACGTCGACGTCGTCGAGGCTCGCCGCGCCGCTCGTCAGCGTCGCCGACGAGATCGCGACCGGGTCGTCGAAGCCGAGCTTCCGCAGGGTCTGCAGCTCCTCGCCGCCGCCCGAGTACGCGACCGTGAGGTCGTCGAGTCCGGAGCTCTCCTCTGCGGCGAGGCGCGAGCCGTCCGACGCCGTGAACGCGACGCCGTACACGTCGGCGACCTCGGCGGCGGCGGCGCGCCCCGCGTCATCCGCCTCGATGACGACCGAGCCGTCGGCGAAGGCCGACACCGGGACGCCCGAGTCGAGCAGGGCGTTGACCGCCTGGTACTCGGCCACGCCGGGCGTCGCGAGCTCGAGGTACGCGGCGTCCGCCGGGACCGAGCCGGTCGGCGCCGCCTCGACGACGTCCTTCAGCTTGGCCTTCGGCGCCGGGTCGCCCGTCGATCCGACCGCGTCCACGTCGGCGCCCCACAGCAGGGCGAGGCTCCACGCGGAGATGTCGTACATGTCGGGCACGCGCTCCGAGATGTCCGAGCCGTCGGCGAGCAGCACGTTCGCCATGCCGCGGAGCGGCTGGTGCATGTCCACCACGTAGGAGCCGGCCTCGTACGTCGTCCCCCCGGCCGTGAAGGCCGCGGACGCCCGCTGCACCTCGACGCCGTTGGCGATCAGCTGGTCGACGAGGTTCGCGGCATCCGTCGCCGAACGCTGCGCGGCGCCGGCCGGGATCACGTACGCCCGCGGGAACTCGGCCGTGTAGACATCGGTCTCGTCCCAGATCTCGGCCCACTGGCTCGGCTCGGCCACCTCGGCCGGGTCGACCTCGGCGGGGATCTCGACGAGCGGCTCGCCCGCGGCGCCGCGGCGGAAGATCTCGATCTGGTTCGACAGGAGCGCCTCGGCGTTCTCGATCACGTAGTCGACCGAGCTGTCGATGACGACGCCGGCGACCTCGATGTTCACGGCCGAGTTCGCGGCGTTCGTCGGGTTCGTCGGCGGGTTCACCCGACCGAGCGGCAGCTCGACCGTGTTCGTGATGGCACCCTGGTACGCCACGTACTGCGGCGTGAAGATCGGGGGCCAGTCGTCCCATCCGGAGCGGATGTCGCGGTACGGGATACGGATGTTGCCCGTGTTCTCGGTCGTCACGCGGTTCGTCGTGCGGTCGAGGTAGGTGTTGCCCGGGATGTCGGCCGCGGTCACGGCCTCCTCGATCTCGAGCGCTGCGGCGTAGGCGTGCGGGAGGAAGAGGTCGTACTCGTAGTTCTCGCCGTGCGGCGGGCCGCAGGGCTCGACCTGCAGCACGCTCGTGTAGCCGTGCAGGTCGACGTAGAACGTCGGCTGGATGACGCCCGACAGGTCGCGGATGATGCGGGCCTCGCTCGTCGCGCCCGTGATCATGTCGCGGTTGGCGTCGAACCCGTCGGCCGTCGCGCGCTGGCCGAGCGCGCGACCGTCGGGGTTGTTCGTGACCGTGAAGTAGAGCCGATTGTGCTCGAGGACCTCCGCCACCTCGGCGTACGGTGCCGTCGCGAGGTGCTCGATGTACTCGAGGACGGCGTCGGTGCCCTCCCACTCGTTGCCGTGGATGTTCGCGTTGAACCAGATCGGCACCTTGTAGTGCTTCATCAGCGACGCGTTCTTCGCCGCCGCCGTGGGATTGTGCTTGATCATCTCGCGGAACGTCGCCTGGCGCTTCGTCTCGCCCACGTTCTCGGGCGCCGTGAGCGTGACCAGGTGGATGTCGCGGCCGAGCGCCGACTGCCCCACGACCTGCACCGAGATGCGGTCGCTGATGGCCGTCAGCTCGTTGAGCATCGGCGCGATCTCGTCGTACGGGATGACGCCGCGGTTGATCGACGCATCGGTCGGGTCGTCGGCGACGGTCGGGAGCAGCGGCTGGGACGGATAGCTCGTGGGCGGGGCGACGAGCGGGGAGATCGGGGTGACGACGGGGACGGCCGGGTCGCCCTCGAGGGCGACGGCTGGGGTGGAACCGGCGACGAGCGTCGTGGCCAGGACGGCCGCGACGCCCGCGCCCGCAAGGGTGCGTTGCATCGACATGGTGCTCCGTAGGGTTGCGGGTTCGGATCGGACCGGCTCGCGCCGACGCACGGCGGGTCTCGCCGTCGCGCACGAACCGCACACGGGGTTCCGGTGGAATCGTGCGCTGGAAAGCGGTACCAGCCAGCCTCGCACGCGGGGTACCGCGCACTCCAGAGCGATGTGTTGCGTTCCTGTGAAGAATCGTGCGCGTTTCCGCACGACTCCGTGCGCTGCGCGGAGCACGCCCCGCCGCCTACTGCAGCGCCGAGGTGAGCCGCGCGAGGTTGTCGAGCACGGTCGAGCGGAGCGGCTGCCGCATCCACTCCTCGAGCGTCAGCTCGCGGCTGTCGCGCCGGTAGCCGTCCTCGACCGCGCGCATCTCGCGCACGAACGAGGCGCCGCGCACGAGCAGCGACACCTCCATGTTGAGCTCGAACGACCGGATGTCCATGTTGCTCGAGCCGATCACCGCGACGTCGTCGTCGATCGTGAAGTGCTTGGCGTGCAGGATGTACGGCGCCCGGTACATGTAGATCCGCACGCCCGCCCGCAGCAGCGCCTCGTAGTACGAGCGCTGGGCGTGGTAGACGAGCGCCTGGTCGCCCAGCTCGGAGACGAAGAGCTCGACGTGCACGCCCCGCTGCGTGGCGCCGCTGATCGCACGGAGCATCGCCTCGTCGGGCACGAAGTACGGGGAGGTGATGATGATGCGCTCTCGCGCGGCGTACAGCAGCGCGAGGAAGAGCTTGAGGTTGTTCTCGTTCTGGTAGCCCGGACCGCTCGGCACGACCTGGCAGTCGAGGTTCTGCTCGGCGGGCGGCTGCGCGAACGGCAGCAGCTCCTCGCGGGACGGCGCCTCGCCCGTCTCGAGGTACCAGTCGGTCGCGAAGATCGCGTCGAGGCCCGACACGATCGGGCCCTCGACCTCGGCGACGAGTTCCTGCCACTTCAGGCCGCGACGGATGTTGCTGCGCTTGTTGTAGCTGCGATCGATGATGTTCTGCGACCCCATGAACGCGATCTCGCCGTCGACCACGAGGATCTTCCGGTGATTGCGCAGGTCGGGCCGCTGGTACCTGCCGCGGAGCGGCTGCACCGGCAGCATCAGCCGCCAGTCGACGCCCATGCTCGTGAGCCGGCGGATGGTGCGCCGGTAGCCCTTCGATCGCCGGGACGCGATGTGGTCGAGGAGCACCTTCACCTCGACGCCCCGCGCCACCGCGTCGCCGAGCGCATCGAAGAAGCCGGCCGTCGTCGCGTCGCGGGAGAAGATGTAGAACTCGACGTGCACGTACCGGCGGGCGCCGGCGATCGCGGCCGTCATCGCGTCGAGCGAGGCCTGGTAGTCGCCGATGAGCCGCGCGCTGTTGTGGCCGATCAGCGGCATCGCACCCAGGTTCCGGTTCAGGCGGACCACGCCCTCGAACCAGTCCGGCCAGTCGGACTTGTCGCTGACCTGCTCGACGCCGTGGGTGCTCTCCCGGATGAACCGGTCCACCTCGGCCTGCTTGGCGCGCCGCTCCTTGGGCAGCTTCGGGTTGCCGATCAGCAGGAAGAACAGCACACCGAGGTAGGGGATGAAGAAGATCGCGAGCAGCCACGCCATGCCCGCCGTCGGACGGCGGTTGCGCGGCACGACGATGATCGCGATGACGCGCACGACGATGTCGACGACGAGCACCAGCAGGGCGATGATCGCCGTGACCTGCGCCGGGGTCATGCCGGGTTACGCGGTTCGGTGCTGCTCGTCGGCGAGCTTCGCGCGCTCCTCGGCCTCGATCTTGGCGTAGGCGTCGCGCTCGGTGCGGTCGGCGCGCAGCAGGGAGCGCATCACGAACCAGAAGATGAGTCCGATCAGCACGGTCGGCGCGAGCGACCAGATCGCGTTCAGCCAGAAGTCGTCCATAGCCGTTCCAGAATACCCGCGGATTCCTCAGCCGGCGGTGACGATGCCCCAGATGCCCGACCCGAGCAGGTACAGGCCGACGGCACCGACGATCACCCAGATCGCGATCCGCGCGAAGGAGGGCTGCTTGGGGTCGCGCTCGGGCTCGAGCTCGTGCTTCGGGAGGTAGTCGTTCACGGGAGGCTCCTGAACTCGATACGCTTCGCTCCTCGATCCCCGGTCACTTGACCAGGGGGAACAGGATGGTCTCACGGATGCCGAGGCCCGTGATCGCCATGAGCAGGCGGTCGATGCCCATGCCCATGCCGCCGGTCGGGGGCATGCCGAACTCGAGCGCCCGCAGGAACTCCTCGTCGAGGCGCATCGCCTCGGGATCGCCGCCCGCCGCGAGGCGGGCCTGCTCGACGAAGCGCTCGCGCTGCACGACGGGGTCGACGAGCTCGGAGTACCCGGTGGCGAGCTCGAAGCCGCGCACGTAGAGGTCCCACTTCTCGACGACGCCGGGGATCGAGCGGTGCTGGCGCACGAGCGGCGACGTGTCGAGCGGGAAGTCCATGACGAACGTCGGGCGCGTGAGCCCGGACTTCACGTGGTGCTCCCACAGCTCCTCGACGTACTTGCCGGGCAGCGGGTGGTCGACCTCGATGCCGACTGCGTCGGCGAGCTCCTGTAGCCGCGACATGGGCGTCTCGGCCGTGACCTCCTCGCCGACCGCTGCCGAGAGCGAGTCGTACATCGACAGCCGGTCCCACTCCCCACCGAGGTCGTACTCGGTGCCGTCGGCCCAGGTGACCACGTGCGAACCGGCGACCGCGTACGCGGCGTCCTGGATGAGCTTCTGGGTGAGGTCGGCGATCGAGTGGTAGTCGCCGTACGCCTGGTAGGCCTCGAGCATCGCGAACTCGGGGCTGTGCGTCGAGTCGGCGCCCTCGTTGCGGAAGTTGCGGTTGATCTCGAACACCCGCTCGATGCCGCCGACGACGGCGCGCTTGAGGTACAGCTCGGGCGCGATGCGCAGGAAGAGCTCGGTGTCGAACGCGTTGGAGTGCGTGACGAACGGGCGGGCCGAGGCGCCGCCGTGCATGACCTGCAGCATCGGGGTCTCGACCTCGACGAACCCGAGGCCGGTGAACGTCGAGCGCAGGCTCGCGTTGACCTTCGCGCGGTCGATGACGTTGCGCCGCGCCTGCTCGCGCGCGATGAGGTCGAGGTAGCGGCTGCGCACGCGCGTCTCTTCCGAGAGCTCGTTGTGCAGGTTCGGCAGCGGGTTGATGGACTTGGCCGCCATCCGCCACTCCGTCGCCATGATCGACAGCTCGCCGCGTCGGCTCGTGATGACCTCGCCCGAGACGAAGACGTGGTCGCCGAGGTCGACGAGGTCCTTCCATGCCGCGAGCGCCTCATCGCCGACCTCGCCGAGCGAGATCATCGCCTGGATCCGACTGCCGTCACCCGACTGCAGCGCCGCGAAGCACAGCTTGCCGGTGTTGCGGAGGTGCACCACGCGACCCGAGACGCCCACCGTCTCGCCGCTCTGCTCGTCGACGCCGAGGCCCACGAAGCGCGCACGCACCTCGGGGATCGTCGTGGTGACCGGCACCGAGACCGGGTACGCGCCGTCGCCGAGATCGGCGGCGTCGGCGATGAGCCGCTCGCGCTTGGCCAGTCGCACGGCCTTCTGCTCCGAGATCTCCTCGGCGGTCGGCTCGTGCGTGGTCTCGTCGGCCATGGCGTCTCCGGTGTGGGGGTGGTCGGTGGGGTGCGCATCCGAGCGGATGCCACCCACCAGCGTATCCCGCCGCGTCGTGCCGACCTGAAGGGCAGCCGGATGCCGCGGGCTCAGCCCAGTTCGATGTCGGCGTTGTCGATGAGCCGGGTGCCGCCCACGCGGGCGGCGACGAGCACGGTCGCACGACCCGTCGCGCCCTCGTCGACGGGGAGGAACGTGGCCGGATCGACGACGACGAGGTAGTCGAGCTCGATGCCGTCGTGATCGCCGAACGCTCCGGCGGCCTCGGCGAGCACTTCGTCCAGGCCTTCCCCCGCTGCGGCCTCGGCGGCGGCGAGCGCCTCGGACAGGGCGAGCGCGGTGCGCCGGCCGCCGGCGTCGAGGTACCGGTTCCGGCTCGACAGGGCGAGGCCGTCGGACTCGCGCACCGTCGGCACGACCTCGATGGCGAGCGGCACGTTCAGGTCGTCGACCATCCGGCGCACGAGGAACACCTGCTGCGCGTCCTTCTGCCCGAAGACGGCCCGGTCGGGCCGGACGATGTGGAAGAGCTTCGCGACGACGGTGAGCATGCCGTCGAAGTGGCCGGGCCGGGAGGCGCCCTCGTACAGGGTACCGACGTGACCGGCGGTCACGCTCGTCTCGACGGCGCCCTCCGGGTACATCTCGGCGGCGGTCGGCGCGAACACGAACTCGACGCCCTCGCCGGCGAGCGCTGCGAGATCGGCCTCGAGCGTGCGCGGGTAGCGGTCGAGGTCCTCGCCCGCACCGAACTGCAGGGGGTTCACGAAGATCGACACGACGACCGCGTCGGAGATCTCCCGCGCCCGGCGCACGAGCGCGAGGTGGCCCGCGTGCAGCGCGCCCATGGTCGGGACGAACGCGACCGTCCGGCCGCTCGCGCGGAGCGCGGCGACGGCGTCGCGCAGGCCGTCGATGGTGTCGTGGACGACCGGTGCGGCGGGCGTCGCCCCGCTCGACGGCGGCGCCGCGGCGCCGGTGTCGGGGTCGGCCGTCGCCGCGGCGCCGGCCGCGGTGCGCGGCTCCCGCTCGTCGTCGTCCGTCACGCCGTACCTCCCGACGGCCGCTCGTCGTCGGCCCCGTCGATCGTAGCCGCCCCGTCGATCAGCGGCCCCGGGTCGTGGCGCACGAGCGCGTTCTCGACGGCGCTGCGCACGAGCGGTGCGAGCACGGCCCCGGCACGCGGCATCCCGATGCCCTCGAGGATGCCGGTCGCCTGGTCGACGATGGCGGTCGAGAACGAGACCGCCGTGTCGATCGCCTCGGCGTACGCCGGGCGGTCGGCCTCGGCGACGACGAAGGGCTCCCCGCCCATCTCGACGACGAGCGCCTGGGCGATCGGGAGCACCGGCGCCGGCGCGGTGACGGCGAACCAGGTGCCGGCGAGCCGGCCGAGGTCGACGCTCGTCCCGGTGAACGACATGGCCGGGTGGATGGCGAGCGGGATCGCGCCGGAGCGCATCGCCGGTTCGAGCACGCCGACGCCGTGGGCGGGAGCGGTGTGGACGACGAGCTGGCCCGGGCGCCAGGCCCCGGCGGTCGCGAGCCCGTCGACCAGCGCGCCGAGCTCGTCGCCGGGCATCGCGAGCAGGACGAGCTCGCTGCGCTCGACGATGTCGGGGAGCTGCAGCACCGGCACCCCTGGCAGCATGACCGCCGCGCGCTCCCGGCTCGACTCGGACACGGCGGCGACGCCGGTCAGCGCGTGGCCCGCACCGCCGAGTGCCGACGCGAGCACGGCCCCGACCCGCCCGGCGCCGATCGTGCCCACGCCGAGTCGTCCGGCGCGCTGGTCAGGACGCATGAGCGGCCCCCCACCGTTCGCTGCCGTCGCGCCGGGCGCGGTCGACGGCCTCCGCCGCGATCGCCGAGAACGCCCGGGTCGCGTCGTCGCGATCGAGGGCCGCGACCTCGGGCGTGACGGGTCCGGCGACCGTGTGGATGCGCAGCGATTCCAGCCCGAGTCCGCGGCGCACCGGCCCGGCCGCGACGGCGACCGACTGCATCCGGGCGAGCGGGACGAACACGAGCCGGCGCAGCAGCCACCCGCCGCGGAGCACCGCCGTGCCGCCGCCGACCGCGATGCCGATCCGGCGCCACGAGAACGGCCGGATCCAGGCCGCACGTCGCGGGGCCGACGTGAAGCCGGCCGCCGGTCCGCTCCCGGCCAGCCCGGCCTCCAGCAGCGGCGCGAGCTCGTCGAGCGCGTCGGGCGCGAGCAGCCCGATCACGCGGCGGACGTCGTCGGCGGTGCCGACGGGGAGCACGAGCGTGCGTCGAGCGGACTCCGCCGCCTGCGAGAGCGACTGCCCCGCGACGTTGACGCGGACGGTCCACCAGCCGAATGCCCGCCAGAGCAGCCACTGCGAGGCCTCGATGGCGTGGACGCGACCCGGCGGGATGGTCTGGTTGGCGGTCGAGAGCAGTCCCGACCCGATGCGGACGCCGTCCGCGGTCCCCGCGATCGAGTAGCGCAGCGAGCCCGTGATCCGCGACCAGAGGTAGCTGACCACGCCGATCGCGGCGGGGATGAACGTGAACAGCATCCACACCGCGCCCGTCGCGAGCGCCACGACGATGATCACGACGAGGGCGACGAACCAGACCATCGAGCCGCCGAGGAGCGCGGAGGCGATCACCCGCGGCAGCGGGATGCGGACGACGGACTCCGGCGGCGCGAGGTCGGGATCGAGTTCCGGGGCGAGGAACTCGTCGACGCGCCGGCCGACGACCGCGCCGGCACGATCGACCACCGACGTCGCGCCTGCTGCGGACTGCGCGCGGGACGCGGCATCCGCCCCCGCCACTGCGACGCCGCCGTCGCCGGCCGCAGCCCCCTCGTGACGACGTGCGCCGGAGGCCAGGCGCAGCAGGTCGCCGCGCAGTCGGTCGGCCTGCGCCGACCCGAGGTAGGAGAGGTCGACGTTGCCCGACTGGCCGGCCACGGAGACGTCGAGCTTGGCCGCGCCGAAGAGCCGGGCGAACAGCGGCCGGGCGACGTTGATGCCCTGGATGCGGTCGAGCCGCGCACTCCGGTGCGACCGGAACAGGATGCCGCTGCGCACCTCCAGCGCCTCGTCCGTCACGCGGAAGGTGTGCATGCGCCACGCGAGCCAGAACCCCAGCACGACGAGCACGATGACGACCGCCAGGGCGAGCAGGGCCCAGCCCACGAGCCCGTGCGTCACGATGCCCGTGATCGGGTCCTCGCCCCAGTCGCCGCTGAACTCCGGCGGCCCGCCTGGCGCCTCGGCGCCGGGGGCGAACAGGAGCACGAAGACCTCCACCACGCGTTCCCGCAGGTTCGCGATCACGAAGCCGAGCACGGCGAGGAAAACCAGGCCACCGCGCAGGAGCGGGCTCGCCGGATGCAGCCGGTGCCACTCCCCGTCGGCGAGCGGGCCGATCGGTGCGCGCACCGCGCGCTCGGTCACAGGCCCGCCCGGCGGGTCTCGGCGAGGGCGACGAGCTCGTCGCGCAGGCGCTCGGCGTCCTCCAGCGGCAGCCCGGGCAGTGTCACGGCGGTCGCGGCGGCGGCGGTGACGAACTTGAGGTCGGCGAGGCCGAGCGCGCGCGAGACCGGTCCGCGCATGATGTCGACGAGCTGCATGCGCCCGTACGGCACCGCGACCTGGCGCTGGAACATGATCCCGCGGCGGAAGACGAGGTCGTCGGCGCGCCGCCGGTAGCCGATCGATCGCACGCGGCGCGGCTCGAACGCGATCGAGACCAGGGCGATCGCGCCGACCGCGATGCCCGCCCACGTCGCCCACGGCAGCTCGAACCAGGCGCCGACCACGAGGAGCACGGCGACGGTGAGGCCCGCGCCGATGACCGACCCCACGACCTCGACGACGACGTGCCTCGGTGAGACGCGCCGCCAGTCGTCGTCGACGTGCGCCGCCGGCCGCAGCTCGGCGACCGCGGCGCTCCGGTCGGAGTCGTCGGGCGGTTCGGAAGCCGCGAGGTGGTCGGGAACGACGGGTGCGAGCGGCACGTCGGCGAGGCCGGGCCGGTCGGGCACGTCGGGCGGAACGGGGACCCGCACCGGCACCGGTGCGTCGAATGCGGCCTCGTCGGGGTCAGGCATGCGCCGAACCCTCCTCTTCGGGATCGTCGGGCGGGAGGGTGCAGAAGTGCTCGGCGACGAGGCCGCCGGCGAGGAGCAGCGCCGCCCCGATCGCCGTGGCGAGCCCCATCCAGATCGTCGCGGCCGGCGGCAGGACGCTGCGGCTCAGCAGGAACGCCGTGATGCCGAGGCCGACGCCGAGCACGAGGGCGCCGGTGACGCTGCTCGCCTTGGCGAGCACGGCGATCCGCGCCGCACGGAACGGATCGACCCGCCGCTTCCGGTCGCCGCGCACTGCCTGCCGGATCGGCCACGCCACGAGCACGACGATCACGCCGACGCCCACGAGCGTGACCGCGAGCGAGATCGGCGGCACGATGGCGGTCGATCCGCCGGCGACGAGCGCGAGCTCGCCGAGGTAGCCCAGGGCGAGGCCGACGACCGTGAACGCCACCACGGTCGAGGCGTGCGTGCGGTTCACCGGCGCACCACCTCGTCGTGCGCCGCGGCACGGAGCCTCGCGACGGGTCCGCGACCGGCGATCTCGGCGTCGGGCTCGACGTCGAGCCAGGGCTGCAGCACGAACGCCCGCTCCCACGCGCGGGGGTGCGGCAGCTCGAGCCGGTCGTCGGCGAGCCGCAGCCCGCCGACGTCGATGAGGTCGAGGTCGAGGGTGCGATCGCCCCACCTGGTCTCGCGCGTGCGGCCGTGCTCGCCCTCCACCCGCTGGAGCAGTTCGAGCAGGGCGTGCGGCGCGAGCTCGGTCTCGACGACGATCACGCCGTTCAGGTAGCGCGGGGCGTCAGGGTCCACGCCGTCGAGTCGCACGGCCGCGCTCTCGTACACGGGGGAGACGGCGACGAGGCGGTTGCCCTCCGCCTCCGCGATCTCGCGCGTGGCGGAGGCGATCGTGGCCTCGCGGTCGCCGAGGTTCGCGCCGAACGCGATGACGGCCCGGGTCATGCGCGACTCCGCACGACGGTGACGGCGACGTCGTCGAAGGCCACCTCGATGGGCGCCTGCGGCTTGTGCACGGTGACGGTCGCCTGCTCGACGCCGTCGAAGCCGAGTGCGACCGACGCCACCCGCTCGGCGACCGTCTCGATGAGGTCGACCGGGTCGCGCTCGACGGCCCGCGCGACCGCGACCGCGAGTTCGCCGTAGTGCACGGTGCGCCCGAGGTCGTCGCCGGATGCCGCGGCGGCGAGGTCGACGGCGACCTCGACGTCGATCACGAACTCCTGGCCCTGCTCGCGCTCGAAGTCGAACACGCCGTGGTTCGCGCGCACGCGGATGCCGGTGACGGCGATCCGATCACGAGTGCTGGCCACGTCGTCCACTCTGCCATGCGCCGGCGACGTCGAGCGCGACACGGGTGCCCGCGACGTCGTGCACGCGCACGCCCCAGGCGCCGGCCTGCGCGGCGAGGACGCTGACGACCGCGGTCGGCAGGTCGCGGTCCTCGACGGACGCCTCCTCGGGCAGCAGCGCGCCGAGGAACCGCTTGCGCGACGCGCCGACGAGCACGGGCAGGCCGAGACCGGCGAGGACGTCGAGGTTCGCCAGCAGCTCCCAGTTCTGGTCGGCGCGCTTGGAGAAGCCGAGGCCGGGATCGAGGATGAGCCGTTCCGTCCGGACCCCCGCGGCGACGAGCTCCTCGACGCGCCGGGCGAGCTCGTCGCGGACGTCGCGGGCGACGTCGTCGTAGTCGGCGAGGTCGTCCATCCGGTCGGAGTGGCCGCGCCAGTGCATGGCGACGTACGTCGCGCCCGAGTCGGCGGCGATGCGCGCCATGTCGTCGTCGGCGAGCCCGGCCGAGACGTCGTTGATGATCTCGGCTCCGGCCTCGACGGCGGCCGCGGCGGTCGAGGCGCGCATGGTGTCGACGCTCACCCGGAGGCCGCGACCCGCGAGGTCGCGGACGACGGGGACGACCCGGCGCAGCTCCTCGTCGGGGTCGACGCGCGCGGCACCGGGCCGCGTCGACTCGCCGCCCACGTCGAGCACGTCCGCACCCTGGGCCGAGAGCTCGATCGCGTGCGCGACCGCGGCATCCGCGTCGAACCAGCGCCCGCCGTCGCTGAACGAGTCGGGGGTGACGTTGACGACGCCCATGATGAGCGGCCGCGCCGCGGCGGGCGTCGCGCCGGGCACGGCGCCCCGCCCTCCCGCGGTCGACTCAGGCACTGCTGCCGGACCCGATCAGCGCGATGATCTCGGCGCGGGCCGCGGGATCCGCGAGCTCGCCGCGGCTGGCGACCGTGACCGTTGAGCTGCGCTCCTGCCGGGCGCCGCGGGCCGTGACGCAGCCGTGCACGGCGTCGATCACCACGAGGACGCCCCGCGGGTCGAGCCCGGCGACCATCGCGTCGGCGACCTCCTCGGCGATGCGCTCCTGCAGCTGCGGGCGGCTGGCGATCGTGTCGATGACCGCGGGGATCCGGCCGAGCCCGACGATCCGGTCGCCCGGGACGTACGCGACGTGCGCCGTGCCCGTGAAGGGCAGCAGGTGATGCTCGCACACCGACCGGAACGCCAGGTCGCGGAGGACCACGGCGTCGGAGGTCGCGGGCACGCCCGCCGCGGTGTCGCCCGAGGCGACCGTGTCGGCGAGATGCACGAGCGGGTCGGCGCCGACGCCGCTGAAGTAGTCGGCGTACGCCTCGGCGACGCGCTGCGGCGTGCGCTCGAGCCCGGGCCGCTCAGGGTCCTCGCCGATGGCGAGGAGCAGTTCGCGGACTGCGCGCTCGATGCGGCCGGCGTCGACCCCCGTCATGGCACCCTCCTCTGCGCCCGCACCGCGGCTCACGCCGTGGCGGGACGCGGCTTCGTGCTCGGCGTGCGCGACGCCTTCGCCTCCTCGACGGGCGTGCCGGAGTCGACGCCGCCGTCGACGGCGCCCTGGTCGATGGGCGCCTTCTGGCTCGGGAACTGGATGGGCGGGCGGTCGGAGACCGGGCGCCGGTCGCTCGAGAGCCAGAGCGGCCGCTCGGGGAGCTTGCGCACGTCCCTGAAGATCTCGGCGATCTGGTTGTGGTCGAGCGTCTCGTGCTCGAGCAGCTCGGACGCCAGGCGGTCGAGGATGTCGCGATTGTCGTTGAGCACCTGCCACGCCTCGTCGTGGGCCTGCTCGATGAGCGTGCGGACCTCGACGTCGACCTTCTCGGCGATCTCCTCGGAGTAGTCGCGCTGGTGGCCCATGTCGCGGCCGAGGAACACCTCGCCCTGCGACTGGCCGAGTTTGACGGCGCCGACGTTCGCCGACATGCCGTACTCGGTGACCATCTTGCGGGCCGTGGCGGTGGCCTTCTCGATGTCGTTCGAGGCACCCGTCGACGGGTCGTGGAAGACGATCTCCTCGGCGACGCGGCCGCCCATCGCGTAGGTGAGCTGGTCGAGCAGCTCGTTGCGCGTGACCGAGTACTTGTCCTCCAGCGGGAGCACCATCGTGTACCCGAGGGCGCGGCCGCGCGGGAGGATCGTGATCTTCGTCACGGGGTCGGTGTGGTTCATCGCCGCCGCAGCGAGCGCATGACCGCCCTCGTGGTAGGCCGTGATGAGCTTCTCCTTGTCCTTCATCACGCGCGTGCGCCGCTGCGGACCGGCGATCACGCGGTCGACGGCCTCGTCGAGCGCGCGGTTGTCGATGAGCTGCGCGTTCGAACGGGCGGTGAGCAGCGCCGCCTCGTTGAGGACGTTGGCGAGGTCGGCGCCGGTGAACCCCGGGGTCTTGCGCGCGAGCACCTCGAGGTCGACGCCGTTGGCGAGCGGCTTGCCCTTCGAGTGCACCTCGAGGATCTTCTGCCGGCCCTTGAGGTCGGGCGCGTCGACGCCGATCTGGCGGTCGAAGCGGCCGGGGCGCAGCAGCGCCGGGTCGAGGATGTCGGGGCGGTTGGTCGCCGCGATCAGGATGACGTTGGTCTTCGGGTCGAAGCCGTCCATCTCGACGAGCAGCTGGTTCAGCGTCTGCTCGCGCTCGTCGTGACCGCCGCCGAGGCCGGCGCCGCGGTGACGGCCGACGGCGTCGATCTCGTCGACGAAGATGATCGCCGGCGCGTTCTGCTTGGCCTGGTCGAAGAGGTCGCGGACCCGGCTCGCGCCGACGCCGACGAACATCTCGACGAAGTCGGAGCCCGAGATCGAGTAGAACGGCACGCCGGCCTCACCGGCGACCGCGCGCGCGAGCAGGGTCTTGCCGGTTCCGGGCGGGCCGTAGAGCAGGACGCCCTTCGGGATCCGCGCGCCGACGGCCTGGAACTTCGCCGGCTCCTTCAGGAACTCCTTGATCTCGTGGAGCTCCTCGATGGCCTCCTCGGCACCGGCGACGTCGGCGAAGGTGACCTTCGGGCTCTCCTTCGAGACGAGCTTGGCCTTCGACTTTCCGAACTGCATGACGCGGTTGCCGCCGCCCTGCATGCCCGAGAGCATGATCCAGAAGAAGAGGCCGATGAGCACGAGCGGCAGCAGGATGCCGAGCATCGAGAGGAACCAGTTCGGCTGGGGGACCTCGTCGTCGAAGCCGTCGGCCGGGTTCGCCGCGTCGACCGCCGCGATGACGTCGTCGCCGCGCGGGGTCACGTAGTAGAACTGCACCTGGGTGCCGAGATCCTCCTCGGCCTCGGTGAGCGTGAGGTCCACGCGGTTCTCGACGTCGACGATCTTCACCGCGGCGACCTTGCCGTCGTCGAGGAGCTCGAGCCCCTGCTGGGTCGACACCTCACGGAAGCCCGACTGGGTGATGAGCGTCGACCCGATCCAGACCGCCACGATGGCCAGCAGGATGTAGAGGACCGGCCCGCGCAGGATCTTCTTCATGTTCATGGTGCTAGCAGGCTACCCTCTGGCCACTGGACACCCGCTGCCTGTTCGCTGAAAGCGCGCAGCGCGCGAAGCGGACCATGGGCACAGCCGCTGAAAGCGCGCAGCGCGCGAAGCGGACCATGGGCACAGCCGCTGAGAGCGCGCAGCGCTCAGTCCTCCTCCGCCCGCTCCCCCGGTTCGTACTGCGAAAGGATGCCGTCGACCGTCGCCGTCGCCTCGGCCGCGCTCGGCGTGTACCCCATCACGACCGGCAGGAACCGGTCGGAGGCGAGCGCGTGCAGGCGGAGGTCGCTGCGGGCGACCACCGTCGCCATCCGTCCGGTCGGGCGCAGGAGCGCGATCTCGCCGAAGCCCTCCCCCGGCCCGAGCTCCGCCACGCGACGTCCGTCGTGGACGACGTCGACCTCGCCCGACTCGATGACGTAGTACCGGTCGCCGGGGTCGCCCTGCGCGAAGACGGTGGTGCCGGATGCCACGGAGACGGGCTCGAGGCCGCGCGCGAGCTGCTCGACCGACGGGAGGGGCAGCATGCAGAGCATGTCGACGCGGCGCAGCAGCGCGATCTCGCGGTCGAGCGCGGCCACGACCCCGTCGAGCCGCCGCAGGCGCCACCAGGAGGACGCCGCGAGCACGGGGCACAGGAGACCGATCGCGATGAGGGCCGGCTGGATGCCGAGCCATCCGATCAGGGCCGACGCGACGACGCCGCCGATGCCGACGAAGATCGCGACGGTGCTCTCGAGCACGCCGAACACGCGGCCGAGCACCTCGTCGGGCGCGATGCGGCCGATGAGCGTGAATCCGGTGATGTCGATGAGGGCGTTGCCGACGCCGACGAACGAGAGCAGCACGAGGGCGAGCGCCTGCTGGGGGAAGACGCCGACGAGCGCGATCGGCAGCCCCCACAGCCCCACCCCCACGGCGAACCACGCGCCGAGGCGCCCCGTCCCGATGAGCAGCGAGGCCGCGAGCGAGCCGAGCACGGCGCCGACCCCGACCGCCGTCATGAGCGCGCCGACGCCGGGCTCCCCGGTCCCGATGAGCTCGATCGCGACCACGACCGAGAGCACCGTCAGGGCCCCGCGGGTGAGCGACTGCGCCGCGGCGAGCCCGAGGATCAGGAGGAGGTCGCGGTCGCGGCCGACGACGCGGAGCCCGTCCATCGCCTCACGGCCGATGTTCGGACGCCCCGGTGCCGGAGGCCGCGGCGGGGCGTCGTACCGGAGCCCGACGAGCAGTACGGCGGCCGCGAACGACGCGGCGGCGGCGACGCCGAACACGACGTCGACCCCGGCGAACCCGAGGAGGACGGCCGCGAGCAGCGGTCCGATGACCGTGGCCGCCGAGTCGAGGAGGCCACGCACCATGTTGGCGCTCGCGAGCTCGTACCCCGTCCGGCAGAGCGAGGGCAGCAGGGCCGAGTGCGCGGGCCGGTAGAGGGTCGCGGCGATCGTCGACACGACCGCGAGCGCGTAGACGAGCGCCGCCGGACCGGCGACCGCGACGACGATGCCCGCACCCAGGGTCGCGGCGCCGCGTACCCCGGAGACGAGGATGAGGACGCGTTCCCGGCGTCCCCGATCGGCGATGGGCGAGAGCAGCGGCGCGAGGAGCGCGGACGGCAGCATCCGGAGCAGCCCGACGAGGCCGACGGCCGCGGCCCCGCCGTCGCGGTACGCGACGATGCCGAGCGCAACGGTGAACGCCCACTCCGCGGTCCAGGCGCCGAGGAAGCTCAGCTGGGCGCGACGCAGGTCGGCGTTGCGCCAGTTGCTCGCGAAGGCGGCTCCCGCGTCCGCGAGCCTGGTCCGGCGTCCGGGCTGAGTCATCGGCGACTCCGATCGGCGCGCCGGCCGGGCCTCAGCTGTACACGTGCGGCGCGAGGATCGCGACGTCCCGCAGGTTGCGGTACCGCTCAGCGAAGTCGAGCCCGTAGCCGACGACGAACTGGTTCGGGATGTCGAACCCGAGGTACTTCACGTCGATCTCGACCTTGGCGGCATCCGGTTTGCGCAGCAGCGCGCAGATCTCGATCGAGGCCGCGCCGCGCGAGGCGAGGTTGCCGGTGAGCCAGCTGAGCGTCAGGCCCGAGTCGATGATGTCCTCGACGATGAGCACGTGCCGGCCGGAGAGGTCGGAGTCGAGGTCCTTCAAGATCTTCACCACGCCCGAGGACTGGGTGCCCGCGCCGTACGAGGACACCGCCATCCAGTCCATGGTCGCGTGCGTGCGCAGCTCGCGGGCGAGGTCGGCCATGACCATGACCGCGCCCTTCAGCACGCCGACGAGGAGCAGGTCCTTCCCCTCGTAGTCCGCCTCGATGCGTCGGGCGAGTTCGGCGAGCTTGTCGTGGATCTGCTGCTCGGTCACGAGCACTTCCGTCAGGTCGGCGTCGATCTCGCGCGAATCCATCCCGAGGTCCTCCTGCGTGCGTCTGGGCGAACGGATGCCACGAGCCTACGCCGCGAGTCAGTGATCGTGCGGCAGCACCTCGGTAGAGCCCGTCGTCGAGAGCACCACGTGCGCGCCGGCGCGGGTGGCCCGGATGCCGCGGGGCAGGTCGATCGGCCCCTGCCCGTGCCAGTCGGTGACGAGTCGGGCCACCTCGAGCGTCTGGACGCGGCTCAGCGACACCCCGAACTCGCTGTCCACGACGTGGCGGATGACGCGCTGCCGCAGCGCGGCCGGGTTCGCGGCGAGCGCGGCCGACGAGATCGCGATGCCCGCCTCGGCGGGTTCGCAGATCTCCTCGATGAACTCCTCGATCTGGTCGGCGAACGCCTGCTCGTCCTCGCGGAGCTGCTCGGCGGTGCGCGCGAGCGCCTCGGCGACGCCGGGACCGAGCTCGGCCTCGAGCACGGGCAGCACGCGTTCCCGCACACGCACGCGCGCGTACGCGGGATCGGCGTTGTGCGGGTCGTCCCACGGCGCGAGGCCCGCGTCGAGGCACGCCTGGCGGGTCGTCGCTCGACGGATGCCGAGCAGGGGCCGCGCGTACCGTCCCGAGCGGGCGGCCATGCCGCCGAGGCTCGCCGACCCCGACCCGCGCGCGAGCCCGAGCAGCACCGTCTCGGCCTGGTCGTCGAGCGTGTGGCCGAGGAGCACGACCTCGGCCCCGGTCGCGCGTGCGGCGGCGTCCAGGGCGGCGTACCTGGCGGCGCGCGCGGCGCCCTCCGGACCCTCGCCACCGGGTGCGGCGCCCGCCTCGACCCGCTCGACGAGCACCGGGTCGAGGCCGAGGTCGCGGGCGACGGATGCCGCGGCATCCGCCTGCTCCGACGAACCCGGCTGAAGCCCGTGGTCGACGACGATCGCGCCGGCGCGCCATCCGGCCCTCGGGGCCTCGAACGCGGCGGCCGCGGCGAGCGCGAGCGAGTCGGGACCGCCCGACAGCGCGACGAGGAGCAGCGGTGGTCGCGCGGCCGCCCGCGGCGCATCGAGACCGCGCGAGACGAGCGCCCCGCGCACCGCGCGTCGCACGTCGGCGATCGGCGGCGTCAGGCGGGGACGGCGCTCGTGGGGCATCACGTAACCTTATTCCGTCGAAAGCGGCGCCCATCGGGCGCGCATCGGCGCCGGAGCCGTCACGGCCCGCGAGACCTTCGAGACTCCACCATCCGAAACGAGGAGAGCACATGGGCGAGTACGCCGCCGTCATCGAGATCCCCAAGGGGAGCCGCAACAAGTACGAGGTCGACCACGAGACCGGCCGGGTGTTCCTCGACCGCGTGCTCTACACGAACTTCGTCTACCCGACCGACTACGGCTTCTTCGAGAACACGCTCGGCGACGACGGCGACCCGCTCGACGTGCTCGTGCTCACCCAGTACCCGCTCTTCCCCGGCGTCGGCGTGACGGTGCGCCCGGTGGGCGTCTTCAACATGACCGACGACGGCGGCGGCGACGCGAAGGTCCTCGCGGTGCCCGCGGGCGACCCGCGTTGGAACTCCATCCAGGACGTCGACGACATCCCCGAGTACACCCGCAAGGAGATCGAGCACTTCTTCGAGCACTACAAGGACCTCGAGCCCGGCAAGTGGGTCAGGACCGAGGGCTGGGCGAACGCCGCCGAGGCCGAGTCGCTCATCGCGAAGGCGATCGAGGCGTACCCGGGCCACTGACGATCGGGCGGATGCCGCGGCATCCGTTGCACGCAGCGAAGGGGGCGAGCCTGACGGCTCGCCCCCTTCGTCGCGTCTCGCCGCGGCTGAGTCCGGCCGCGCGGCCGCCCGGCCGGAGTCAGCCGAGGTAGATGCCGCGGGCCGCCATGAACGGCACCGGGTCGATGCGGCTCCAGCCGCTGTACACCTCGAAGTGCAGGTGGCATCCGGTGGACGCACCTGTCGTGCCGCTCGACGCGATCACCTGGCCCGAGTTCACCCGCTGGCCGTAGCCGACGAACAGGCCGCCCTCGCGGATGTGCGCGTAGCCGGTCGAGATGCCGCCGCCGTGGTCGATCTTGATGAAGTTGCCGTAGCTGCCCGACCAGCCGGCGTAGACGACGGTGCCCGAGTTCGCCGCGTAGATGGGCGCGGAGCAGCCGGTGGCGAGGTCGGTCGCGTAGTGGAACGAGTTCGAGCAGTAGCCGCCGCTGCAGATCACCTGGCGGGGGCCGTAGCTGCCGGAGATCCAGCCGTAGGCGGGCTTCGACCAGCCGGACGAGACGGTCTGGCCACCGCCGCCGCCTCCGCCGCCTCCGCCGCCTCCGCCGCCTCCGCCGCCCGCCGCGGCCGCCGCTGCCGCCGCTGCCGCCGCGGCCGCTGCCGCTGCCGCCGCCGCCCGCGCGGCCGCCTCACGACGTCGACGCTCCTCCTCTTCCTTGCGCTTGCGCTCGCCCTCCTGGTAGGCGGCGGCGGTCTTCGCCTCCTTGTCCTTCAGGAACTTGAGCTGCTGGTCGAGCTCGATCTTCTTCTGCTCGGACTCGGCCAGCGCCTCCTCGGCGGCGGCCTGCGCCGCCTGCGCCGCGGCGAGCGCCTGCTCCGCGGCGACGCGCAGCTTCTCGCGCTCCGCGCGGGCCACCTCCGCCTGGTCGGCGAGCGACTGGGCCGTGTTGCCCGCCTCCTTCGCCTGCTCGTAGATGTCGGCGGTGCGCTCGACGAGCTTCTCCATCGAGCCGAGCTTCGCGAGCAGCTCGTCGGTGCGCGCCGCATCGCCTGCGTCGAACATCAGGTTGACGCCGAGGTCGGACCCGCCCGTCCGGTAGAGCTGGGCCGCGAGCTGGCCGGCGTTCTGCTCCGCCTCGTCGGCCTCCGCCTTCGCCTCGTCGGCCTGCGCCTGGATCTCGTCGGCCCGGCGGACGGCGTCGTCGTACTCCTGCTGCGCGACGAGGAGCTCCTCGGTCCGGCGCTGCGCCTCGGCGCGCGCCGCCTCGACGTTCGCCTCGAGGTCGGCGATGAGCCCGATGATCTCGTCGACCGCCTGCGCGGCGGCCTTCGTGTTCGCCTTGGCCTTCTGCACCTCGTCCCACGTGGGGTAGTCGGCGGCGGTCGCGGCGACGGGGTTCGCGACCACGCCGGCGGTCGCGGCGAACACGATCACGAGCGCGCCCGCGAGCGCGCGCATGCGCGACCCCCAGGGGGCTCGGCGTCCAGTGGTTCGCGACATGATTCCCCATCCGCGCGGGCCGGCCAGCACCGCGCTCGCCTGCCCGGCGTGCGGGCAGTGGCCCTGTCACACTAGGTTCGGATCGACCGCGGATCGGGCATTTCCGCCGCGCGTGGCGCGTCTTCCCCGGCTCGTTTTGGATTCTGGCCGAGGTATGCGTATGCTTTCTTCTCGGCGGTCGAGCCCCCGGGGCACGACCTTCCGGCCCCATCGTTTAGCGGCCTAGGACACCGCCCTTTCACGGCGGCAGCACGGGTTCGAATCCCGTTGGGGTCACCCAGACGATGGGTTTACAATTGAACAGCTTCTTTACGAGGCCCTGTGGCGCAGTTGGTTAGCGTGCCGCCCTGTCACGGCGGAGGTCGCGGGTTCAAGTCCCGTCAGGGTCGCTCAGGCGACAAGCCCTTTCCCTTTCGAGAGAAGGGGCTTTCTCCTTATCATCGAGGTGTTTCGGCACCCCGAGGCTCTGTAGCTCAGTTGGTAGAGCGTTCGACTGAAAATCGAAAGGTCACCGGATCGATGCCGGTCGGAGCCACAAGTGAAACCCCCGGGCGACCGGGGGTTTCGTCGTTTCAGGAGACGGTAGGGTCAGGCGCGCGGTGAGCGTGTGCCATTGTTGTGCCATTAACCCCGGCGCAGGGCTCGCTTCTGTGCCATTCGTGGCTCGCCGCTGTGATCACGATCTTCGGCTCCGAGCGCCGCATTCAGGGCCGCGCCAGTGCGGAGGGCGACACCCTCGCGAGCGCGCGAGTAGCGCTCGGTGACCTGGAGGCTCGAGTGGCCGAGCGTCGCTTGCACGTCGGGTGCACTCGCGCCGGCGTCGAAGAGGATCGTCGCGAACGTGTGGCGCAGGTCATGGATGCGCAGGTCGGGTTTGCCGATCGCGACCCGCAGCTCGTCCCAGTCGACGGCTCGGCGCACGTTGTGGCTCGTGAGGCGTCCGCCGTCGACCCCGTCGAAGAGCAAGGCGCTCTCACGCTTTCCCCGTGCTGCAGCCTCGGCATACGGGCGCAGCGCGTCGATCAGCGGGACGTCCCGCGATTTGTGACTCTTGGGCGATTGCTCGATGAGCTCGCCGCGCATGCCGGGGCTCAACGACCGACTGACACGGATGACACCGCGGCCGAAGTCGACGTCGCCGACCCGAAGAGCGGTGGCCTCCCCCGCTCGCATGCCGGTGTACACCAGCGCCGCGAGGTAGCGGCGGTAGACTCCATCGGGCACCAACTCGAGCATGATGCGGATCTGGTCGAGGGTCAGCGCACGTGAGACTGGCGAAATCGACTCGCGCATGCTCGGCCGCTTCACCTCGCGCGCCGGGTTGTAGTCGATGAACCGAGAGCGGCGGGCACCGTCGAGCAGCCGCGAGAGCACCGCAAGAGCGTCGTTCTTGGCCGATGCCCCGCCCGACCACGCGACCATCGCCGACTCGATCATCGGCGAGGTGATGTCCTCGAGCCGATGACGGCCGAGGCTCGGCCTCACGCGAATTCGCCAGGCGACGCCGTAGCTGCGGGCCGTGGCCGGTCGGACGGATGCCTCGATCGCTGGCCAGTACTTCTCATGCCACTGGTCCAGCGTCATCGACCCGTTCGGGTTGCGGCCGGCGACCATCTTCGCCAGCTCACGCTTGGCCTCAGCGAGCGTCAGAAAGGTTCGAGAGCGCTCGGCGGCGCCGCCCTCGACGCTCGGGCCGACGACCCGGATCTGGTAGCGCTGCCGGTCGGCTCGCCAGCGAATGCCCTCGGGCAGCGGCCGACCGGTGCGCGGATCGACCCGTGACGGGGTGTCCTTCGTCGGCCGCCCGGCCATCAGTGTTCCGTTCCACCCCGCGCGAGCAGCTCGTCGATCGTGTCGGTGCTCCAGAGCAGGTGCTTGCCCATGCGCGCGTCGGGCTCGGGGATGAGTCCGTCGTGGCGCAGCTTGTCGAAGCTCGAGACCGGGATGCGACACCGTTCGGCCGCCTCGACTCGGCTCAGGTACTCGACCCTCCACGCGGTGTCGGCCATGACGCTCCCCCTCGACTCATCGGCCGCCGGCTGGCATCTCATGCATGCCGATCCACACGCGGCTATTTGCAAGTACCTGAGATTATCACGCGTCACGGGTTTCGGCAAGTACCTGAGTTGGGTGGCTAGACTCGAGCCATGGGCCTTCCCGAACCGTCCCCATGGGCGAACCAGTCGCAAGACGGACTGCTCGAAGCGACCGACCTGCCCGACGGGTGGCACCTCCCGAACCGCTTCCCCGGCGAGCGGAGCGACGACGCGAGCGCGCAGATCGATGAACTCCTCGGCTACAACGACTGGGCGAATACCGAGGAAGAAGTTCAAGGGCAGCAGGAGTCCGACCAGAACGAGACGATCGACGGAGGCTGGCGATACCTCGAGCACGAGGCCACGCAGACTCGCGTGATGATCCGCCTGCAGCGGCAGCTGTTCGCCGTGCCCGAGGAGGTCCGCATAACGGGCGTGATCTACCTCCCCTGGCGCCCGGGCGATCCGATCACGAGCCAGCTCCTGCGCGAGCTCCCGACCGCACGCATCGAGGCTGCGATCAACAAGCGCCTCTTCGCGATGAAGCGCACCGAGACGATCACCGGCGGCAAGATCGTGCTGCCCTCAGGGCGCAAGGTCAGCGAGCGCGACCTGCTCAAGCCACTCGGCGACCCGAAGAAGGTGCCCGACTTCTACGAACGGGTCGCCCTGCAGCACGGCCGGCTCACGCAGCAGGGCGACGCCAACCCGAGCGCGAGCATGGCGCAGATCAACGGCGTCGCGCTGTCGACGGCCCAGGGCTGGATCACGAAGGCCCGCGAACGACGGTTGCTGCCGCCAGGGCGGCGCGGCCGGGCGGGATGAACTCAGCGAATCGCTCGCAAGTGGTGATGCACAAGGGAGAGGGCCTACGAGGTGCTTCCCGCACGCCGAACCACGATGCCTCGAGAGATTGCTGAGTCGATAACCTCCGCGGCGCCACCGTCCTCTTCGTTCGAGAACAACCGAACCTGCGATTCAGCACGACTAATTGCGAGGTAGAGGGCCGACAGAATACGTGTCTTGTCGTTGGCACTGACAGCACCATGAACCAGCGCGGGCATGCCAGCCACAAGCACGGTCTCGAACTGAAGTCCGGCGAGATACTCAGCCTGAGCAACAACCAAGCCCTTGTTCCGGTAACCGAGTCCTTCGATGTCAGTCCGCCCGGTGATTGTCGTCACATGGTACTTCCCTGAACTCGCGATGCGTGCTGCAAGCTCGTCGTATCGCCGCCATTGGCGCGCATCGACCACCGCCAGAGCGACCCGCCCCTTGGTGTACACCTCCTGCATCGAGTTGAAAATGTCGATCTCCTCGCCCTCGCGGGACGTCGCCGTGAAAGAAATTGGCCGAGGCCCATCCTCTGAGGCAGACTCCACGGCCGCGAAGTCGATGTCCCAGTCGTGCCCAAGGTCAAGGGTCGGAAATGCAAGATGAACGTGCTTGATGAGCTCCAGGATCTGCGGCGTGAATCGGTGCACGGTCGTCAGTTCAAGATTGCGAACGTCCTCCCCACCGTCCTGCAACTGCGGTGCCGTTGAGCGCGTATCGTCAGCTGCCCCACCGATGAAAGCCTGCGATGGGGATTGACGAGGATCGAACGCCATGAAGACCCGCGGAAAGGTCGAGACGTCGCGGTTGAGGAAATGCAGGACCTCGCGTTCGAGCGGGTTAAACAGGTGAAACTCGTCAACGAAGACCAAATCCCAGCCTTCCAGTCGACGCTGGCGGTTCCACGCATGTGTCTCGAGGTAGTTCAAGAAGTCCGCGAGTAGCTGATCGGAGGTCATCAGAGAGCGATCATCGAGCGCCGCCATGTACTTCATGTAGACCCGATACACAATGCGAAGATCGCCCGGCGCTTCAAGGGGAAGCATCCATTGCGCACGTGAGTGCTGCATGTATCGGAGCTCGGCGCCCGCCCCGGGGAAGATGCCCGACGCGCCTATCACCGAACCGAACTCGATAAGGAGGTCCCAGGCAAGCGCGAACCGCGCCTCGTCGTCTTCTGCATCCAAGCGCTCTCGAAGGCTCGCGCTTGCTTGGCTTCGGAACGTTATCCATTCACCTTGACGGAAATCGTCCAGCACCTCAAGGATCTGTCGCAGCTGTGCCAGCTTTCCACTAAAGCTGTCATCACCGATCAGAACGAGGCCACTCGGGTCCCGCCGTTCGCTAGGCAGAATGCTCTCGGCAACTTCGAGTAGCGGCAGGACATCAATGCGTAGGTTTCGACCTGCGCCGAGCAGATCAACAGCATCGGAGATTTGAGCGGCCAGCGCCCAACTGTGTGTAACGACAAGGATGGCCGCGTCGGTCCCCGAGTCTCCTGCCCGGATCGCCTCCCTGATTGCCTTGAGGGTGATCGCAAGGGTCTTGCCTGATCCGGCGGGTCCCCGCAATCGAATTGCCTGACCAGTGTCGGCTTCAATGAAGGCCCGTTGATCAGCGCTCACCGCCTCAAGCCACTGCTCGTAGCTGCGGGCCCGATCCGGGCCGGGAACGAGCGGCGGAAGGTCAATCTCAATGTCAGCGAGAGGGGGCCGCTTAGCCAAGGCAAAGTGCTGTTCCGCCGCTTCCAGCGCTCGTGTCCAGTGGCCTTCGATACTCGGGAGCGGTCGACGCTCCGCGGCGAAATCGTCCAAGTTCGTTTCCGATGCCGCGGAGGTGAGCTTACGGAAGATGAAGTCGTTTGACTTTGGAGCACCGATCTCGGCGATCCAACGAGTTGAATTATCATCGGAGCGAGGTACCGCAAAGAAAGAGAGCAGGTTGTCCCGCTTGAACAGATTCCATCCCCGCGGAAACGTCACGGGAAAGGTCCGGGCGCGGTCTGCGGCAGACGCCATCCGACTGAGCATCTCGCCGCGGCGCCCCCAAAGATGACGAGGAACGAATGACAAGAGGTCGGATCCTCCTGATTCGATTACAACTCGAGGCGAGTCAACCGCATCTTCATTCGTAAGAACTACAACCACGTCGCCGTACTGCTCGGAGAAAAGCACAGCGGATGTCGAAATGGTCTCTGCCGAGATTCCTGTCGCTAGCTCCCGGAGCGCTCGAGAAGTCGTAATGTGCAACATCAAAGGATCCCTTCGCCAAGCTTCTCGCCGTGCCGCTTCCGGCCTTCGTCATACCTAGCCGGCAGGCCGATTGACATGAAGACCATTCCAAACTGTTGCGCCACTGCAACCGTGAATCGGTCCTCAAGTCGCGCCAGCCGTCGATGAGTAACTGCAGACCGCGTTGGAGCAATCGCGACGTCTGCTTCCCATACTTGTTCGATGTGCCGCAAGTACGCGCAGTAGCCGTCCGAGTTTCCCGGACCTACGGAGCCGAGAAACATCGCGTCGCCCGGGAGGCTGTTGAAGCGCGTGCGAAGGTCGTTCCTCACCCGCGCCAGCGCTTCGTCCCTCGACTTTGCGAGTCCGGTCTTCTCAATTGCGGTGGCGAAAGCTGCGATTCCTGCATCCAGTGCAGGGTAGGACGAGTACAGAGTCCTCAGCGCATCGATGTGGGCCGACATCTCGTCAACACTGGCCGTAGCAACGCCAAGGCCGGCCACGACTTCGGTAGTCGTTTGCTCGCCGATCCACTCAATGAGCCGATCCGTTGTGACTCCACTGGAGCCTGCCCGAGCCAGTTGAGCCTGGATCGCAGCAAGCGGCTTCTTGGAGTAGCTCGCGCGGAGGGAAGGGAGCTGAAACTCAAGGAGATAGTCGCGGCTCTCCAGGATGGGAACGCAGGTCACCCGGCCTTGGTGTTTTCCGTGAGCGAAGTCACAGTCGGCAGTAAGAACGAGCAATCTTCGTTGCCACTTGGATACTTCGGTGTCCACAGACTCGAGGACATCGCCTTGACGGAGAGGCTCGCCAGCGGAAAGTAGGCGGTACTCCTTGAACTCAGAGCTGCCGTCAATGGTGACCGTCACGCACCCTCCACAACTTCATCGGCGAGCACTGGCGCTCGGCAACACGTTAGTAGATCGCCCAGCTCCCACTAGTGATTGGTTGCAAGTTCTGTCCCCATGGAATGGCCCGTCAAGTCCGAATGGACGTATGCTACCGTAGATAGTTGCAAGAACCTGAGTTAGCTCGGAGGAAGCCGATGCGCGGTGGAGTGATCCTGTACCGAGGTTCCGGGGCCGACGCGCGCCGGTACCTCGAGTCCGATCGCTCCCGCGCCGACGACTACTACCTCGAGGGCGGCACGGCGCTGGCCGAGTACTCCGTCGTCGACGGCAACGGCGACCTGATCGGCGAAGGCGTGCTCACTCCCGACCAGTACGCCCAGTGGGTCGACTGGATCAACCCGCTGACCGGCGAGTCGATGGGCACGCCCCGGCATGCCGGCGGCGCTCGCCACGGATCACCGCGGATCGCCGAGATGGTCGTTAACGCGCCGAAATCGCTGTCGATCGCCGCGGCACTGCACTCCGAGGTATCCGATGCCCTCGATGCGGCGCAGCGCGACGCGGTCGCCGAGATCCGCACCTGGCTCGGCCAGCACTCGGTCACCCGTGTCGGTCCGCGCGGCGCGCAGCGGGTGGTGCCGGTCGAGCAACTCGAGACGGTCGCCGTCTCGCACAAGACCTCGCGGGCCGGCGACCCGCACCGGCACATCCACTTCCAGATCGGCACTCGAGTGTGGGCAGATGCCGCATCGCGAGGTCTCGACACGGCGGCGCTGTTCCGGCAGCAGGGCGCGATCCGCGCGCTCGGCACAGCCGTGATCGCGGCACACCCTCGGCTCGCGGCCGCGCTCGATGCGCATGGCCTCACGCTCGATCCTGTGACGGCCGAGGTCACCGAACTACAGCCGTTCAACGCGGCGATGAGCAAGCGCGCCGAGCAGGTTGCGCGCAACCTGGCACAGTTCGAGAAGGACTGGCGCGCCTCGCATCCGAATCAGGAACCCGGGCCCGCCGCTATGTCGCGACTGATCGCCATGGCCTGGGATCACGAGCGGCCGCACAAAAAGCCGACCCGGCTCGGCAGCGAGGATGCGTGGCGACGCGAGCTCAAGGCATCCGGCTATGGACCTGACGTCGAGCGCGTGCCGACGGATCGATGCGTCGCGCTCGATGAGCTGAGCGTGCAGGATGTCGCGTCCCGCGCGCTCGATCGATGCGCGGCCGCCGCGTCGACGTGGACGGTGCATGACATCCAGGAGCACGTGGCGCACCTCCTGACCGAGGCCGGCGTGCGTGCTGATCCGAAGCCGCTGCGCGAATTCGTGACGGTCACCACGCAACTCGCCGAAGAGAACTGCCTGTCGGTGCTGCCGCCCGATGGGCCGCATCCCGAGCACGTCCCACACCTCACGAGCGTGCACGTCATCGCCGTCGAGACCCGGCTGCGCGATCTGCTGACCATCCGTGCCGAGCGGCCTCTACAACGCACGCCGGACATATCGCGCATCGCACAGCGACTCCGACTCGACCCGGAACAGGCGCGCGCGGCCGCGGTCGTGGCATCCGCTGAATCGCTCGTGGTCGTGGAGGGTGCGGCCGGGGCGGGGAAGACGACGATGCTCGCCGCCGCGATCGAGGCGGCCGCCAGATATCGGCGCAAGACCCGCGTGGTCACGCCGACGAAGAAGGCGGCAGACGTTGCGCATCAGGAGCTCGCGGTTGCGGCCGACAGCGTCGCCAAGCTCGTGCACGAGCACGGGTGGCGGTGGAATCGCGATGGGGTGTGGACGCGGCTCGCCATCGGCGACCACGACCCCGACACGGGTGCCGCGTACGCCGGCCCTGCGGCATCCGCTCGGCTCACGCTCGGCGAGCGGATCGTCGTCGACGAGGCGGGCATGCTCGATCAGGACACCGCGCTCGCGTTGCTGACCGTTGCCGACGAGGCGGCCGCCACTGTTGCTCTGATCGGCGACCGGGCGCAGCTCGCGGCGGTCGGCCGAGGGGGCGTGCTCGACATGGCGGCGCAACTACTCCCCCGCGTGCACCGCTTGACAGCCGTGCACCGATTCGTCGACTCCGAGTACGCCGCACTCACTGTGCAGATGCGGCGCGGGGACCATCCGGAGGCGGTCTTCGATCGGCTGTGCGCGCTCGGCCTCGTTGCGATCCATAAGAGCCCGGATGCGCAGCTCGAGGCGCTCGCGCGCGAATGGCGCGAGGGCTGCGCGATGACCGTTGCGACGAACGACGAGGCGCGCGAGCTGAACGCGCAGATACGTGAAGCGCGAGTGCGAGCCGGCGATGTCGACGACGGCCGCACGGTGATCGGGAGCGACGGGATCAGCATCGGGCGAGGCGACGTGATTCAGACGCGGCGGAACGACTCTGCGCTGCGGGTGGCGAATCGGCAGATGTGGGTCGTGCGGAGCGTGGATGAGGATGGCGCCGTGTGGGCGACGGAGCTTGCCGCTGGCCATCGGCCGCGATCGGTACGGCTGCCGGCCAAGTACGTCGCCGGGCACACGCATCTCGCGTACGCCGCGACGGCACACGGGGTGCAAGGCATGACGGTTGACGTGTCGCACACGTTGGTCGGCGATGCGATGGGTGCGGCGAATGTGTACGTGGGGATGACGCGCGGGCGAGACGTGAACCAGGTGCACCTTGTGGCGGCGGATACGGATGACGCGCGCGAGCAGTTCGTCGTCGCGACGGATCGGGATCGCGCCGATCGCGGGCTCGCGCACGCGACGACTACCGCGCGGGCCTCAGTGCGCGGTCTCGCGTGCAGCAGCGCATCCACAAGATCGCCGGAAGCCGGTCTGAGCCGTTGGTGACCCACTGATCCGACCAGATCCACCAACATGGCAATCCCGGCGGAGCCGATATTCACTCATGCGGCGTCATGATTATCCAATGAGTACGAGCGCCATCGCCGCGGTCAATGTCCAGGTACCGTCATCCGCGACGGCGCCGATCATTGCTGATTTTGCTGAGCATGCGATTCGCGTCGCGTATGTCGCGCGGAGGGATGCCGTCCGGCTGTCGGAAGCAGAATGGACCGCGCCAGGCGTCTACTTGCTAGTGACTGACGATGGCACTCGTAGCGTCTACGTGGGGAAGAGTACTGGCCTCCGTGGCCGAGTGCTCCAGCACAAGTCGAAGAACTCCCAGGTTCCAAACTGGTCCCGCGCCGTTCTCGTGAAGAGGGACACCACGAACGGCTTCACATCGGCAGACGTCGGCTATCTGGAAGGTCGACTATCAGCTGAGCTGGAAGCGATTGGGTCTGCTGCACGGATAGGTGACAGTTTTTAGTCACGCAGCCAGTGCGGCTGGCGTGTTCATGATGACCTCGAACT
>NZ_JBOCIG010000008.1:97230-195349 GCF_050565425.1 Agromyces sp. GXS1127 | reverse complement strand
CAGGAGAACACGGGGTTCAAAAAATTGGCATTGAACATAGTGCACGCTGTTGAGTTCTCAAGGAACGGACGCACCCGACAGACCAACCCGAAACCGAGCCAGCCCCACCAGGGCAACTTCCCTACTGTACCACGCCGCCCTGCGGATCCGATCCACCCGACGGAGTCGGACTGGAGTCGCGATCTCGAAGCATGGGCCCGGAGGCATCAGCTTCGAGGAGGTGTGGAATCGTCATCTTAGGCTTGAAGCAACCGAGTCGCAATGCAGCGCCTACGAGGCTGTTTGGCTAAGATCTGTCCGCTTCGCCCGGGGCGTTCGCTCCCGGCCGCCGCGGCGACATGGACAACCATACGCAGCGCCCGCGTCCGATCACAAATCGGTCTCGGATCCCGCGCGTGTCGCGCCATCCGCGCCTCGCCATCGGGGGCACGACCATCCGGCCGAACCCCCGATCAGCGGCCGATCGATCAACCGAAGTGCTGCGGGTCGGGCCCGAGTCGGCCCGCTCGCTCGATCGCGGTGATCCGGTCCATCTCGCCCTCCGAGAGCGCGAAGTCGAGCACGTCGAAGTTCTCGGCCATGCGCTCGCGCCGGTTCGACTTCGGGAAGACGATGAAGCCGCGCTGCAGGTGCCAGCGGATGACGACCTGCGCGGCCGTCCTGCCGTGCGCCTCGGCCGCCTCGGTCACCTCGGGCTGTTCGAGGAGCGGGTACTTGCCCTGCCCGAGCGGCCCCCACGACTCGACGGCGATCCCGTGCTCGAGCGCGAACTCGGTCGTCTCGGGCTGCTGGTGGGCCGGGTGCAGCTCGATCTGATCGACGGCCGGCACCACGTCGGTCTCGTCGAGCAGTCGCTGGAGGTGCGGGACCATGAAGTTGGAGACGCCGATCGAGCGCGCACGACCGGACTCGCGGATCTGCTCGAGCGCCCGCCACGACTCGACGTAGCGATCCTGCGCCGGAACCGGCCAGTGGATCAGGTAGAGGTCGACGTACTCGAGCCCGAGCCGGTCGAGGCTGCCCTCGAACGCGTCGAGCGCCGACTGCGTCCCCTGGTCGTCGTTCCAGAGCTTCGTCGTGACGTAGAGCTCCTCGCGGGGCAGGCCGGAGGCGGCGACCGCACGTCCGACGCCCTCCTCGTTGCCGTAGATCCGGGCGGTGTCGAGATGCCGGTAGCCGACCTCGAGCGCGTCCGTGACGATGCGCTCGGTCTCGGCCGGATCGACCTGGAACACCCCGAAGCCGAGCTGCGGGATCGAGTGGCCGTCATTGAGTTGCACGCGAGGAACGGGGTTCGTCTGGGTCATACAGACATGGAACACGGATCCCGCACGAGTTCCACCCCCTGTTCGCCCGGCGCGAAAGCGGATGCCGCGGCATCCGCCCTGCCCTCGCCCGCCCGCCGACCCGCGTCGCACCCGGAGTTAGGATTGAGGGCTATGCCTGCGCCCGTCCCCGCCACGATCACGTACCCGGCCGACCTGCCGGTCAGCGGTCGCCGCGACGACATCGCGCGCGCCATCCGCGACCACCAGGTCGTCATCGTCGCGGGCGCGACCGGCTCCGGCAAGACCACCCAGCTGCCGAAGATCTGCCTCGAGCTGGGTCGCGAGTCGATCGCGCACACGCAGCCGCGCCGGATCGCGGCGCGGACGATCGCCGAGCGCGTCTCCGAGGAGCTCGGGGTGGAGCTCGGGGACCTCGTCGGCTACCAGGTGCGATTCACCGATCGTGCGAGCGAGGCCACGCGCATCAGGGTGATGACCGACGGCATCCTGCTGAACGAGATCCACCGCGACCGCGACCTGCGGCGGTACGACACGATCATCATCGACGAGGCGCACGAGCGCAGCCTCAACATCGACTTCCTGCTCGGGTACCTGAAGCGCCTCCTCCCCCGTCGACCCGATCTGCGCGTGATCATCACGAGCGCGACGATCGACCCCGAGAGCTTCGCGGCGCACTTCGCGGATGCCTCGGGCACGCCGGCCCCGATCATCGAGGTATCCGGCCGCACCTACCCGGTCGAGGTCCGCTACCGCCCGCTCGTCGCCGAATCGGCCGGTTCGGGGGGCGGCGACGACGCCGACGACGAAGGAGCGGCGGCGGAGGATCGCGACATCCAGCGCGGCATCCTCGACGCCCTCGACGAGCTGGGGCGCGAGGCACCCGGCGACGTCCTGGTGTTCCTCTCCGGCGAGAGCGAGATCCGGGACGCCGAGGCCGCGGTCCGAGCGCACGCCGCGCGGCGCGGCGCGGCCGACGCGACCGAGGTGCTGCCCCTCTACGGACGCCTGTCGTCCGCCGACCAGCATCGCGTGTTCGAGCCGTCGAAGGTCGCCGGGCTCCGGCGGCGGGTCGTGCTCGCGACGAACGTCGCCGAGACGAGCCTCACCGTGCCGGGCATCCGCTACGTCGTCGACGCCGGCACCGCGCGCGTCAGCCGGTACTCCGCGCGGTCGAAGGTGCAGCGCCTCCCGATCGAGCCGATCTCGCAGGCGTCGGCGAACCAGCGCTCGGGTCGCTCCGGCCGGACGAGCGACGGCATCGCCATCCGGCTCTACTCCGAGGACGACTTCGACAAGCGCCCCGAGTTCACGGATCCCGAGATCCTGCGCACGAACCTCGCGGCGGTCATCCTGCAGATGGCCTCGCTCGGGATCGGCGCGGTCGAGGACTTCCCGTTCCTGACGCCGCCCGACGCCCGAGGCATCCGCGACGGCGTCGACCTGCTCCGCGAGCTCGGGGCGATCGACGACGCGAATGCCGCGGACGGCCCGCAGCTGACCCGGATCGGGCGCCAGCTGGCGCGCCTGCCGATCGAGCCGCGGTTCGCGCGCATGGTGCTGGAGTCGAAGGCGCAGGGCGTGAGCCGCGAGGTGCTCGCGATCGTCGCGGGGCTCACGATCCAGGACCCCCGCGAGCGTCCGCTCGAGCATCGCGAGCAGGCCGACGAGCTGCACCGGCGGTTCGTCGATCCGACGAGCGACTTCCTGACCCTGCTGAACCTCTGGAACCACCTCGAGGAGCAGCAGCGCGAGCTCTCGGGCAGCGCGTTCCGCCGCATGTGCCGCACCGAGTTCCTCAACTACCTGCGCGTGCGCGAGTGGCAGGACCTCTATCGGCAGCTCGTGCGGCTCGCCAAGCCGCTGGGGCTGCACGTCGCGAGCGCGGCGGGGGCGCCGAATCCCGACGGCATCCACCGCTCCCTGCTGGCCGGCCTGCTGTCGCAGATCGGCATCCGCGACGACAGCCGCACGTCGAGCGGACGAGGAGGTGCCGGTGCGCAGCGCGAGTCCGAGCGACGCGGACGCCGCCAGCAGGCCGAGTTCGCGGGGGCGCGGGGCGCGCGCTTCGTGGTGTTCCCCGGCTCGGCGCTCGCGAAGAAGCCGCCGGCCGCGATCATGGCGGGCGAGCTCGTCGAGACGAGCCGGCTGTTCGCCCGGACTGCGGCGGCGATCGACCCGGCGTGGGCCGAGCAGCTCGCGGGCCCGCTCGCGAAGCGCTCCTATTCGTCGCCGCGATGGGAGCGACGCCAGGGCTCGGCAGTCGCCGACGAGAAGGTGCTCCTCTTCGGCGTCCCGATCATCCCGAAGCGCCGAATCCAGCTCGCCCGCGTCGACGCCGCGCTCGCGCGCGAGCTGTTCATCCGCCACGCGCTGGTCGAGGAGGACTGGGACTGGAACCGGCTCGACCGGCGCGTCTACGGCTTCATCCGTCGCAACCGCGACCTGCGCCGCGAGCTCGGCGAGCTCGAGGAGCGCACGCGTCGCCGCGACGTGCTCGCGGGCGACGAGGCGGTCGTCGCGTTCTACGAGGAACGGCTGCCGGCGGATGCCACGGACGCCCGCACGTTCGAGCGCTGGTGGCGCGGCGAGCATCGGAGTCATCCGGACCTGCTCACGATGACCCGGGCCGACCTGCTCGGCGACGACGACGTGTCGGCCTACGGCGGACTCCCCGACCGGTGGCGGCAGGGCGACCAGACCCTGACGCTCCGCTACCGGTTCGAGCCCGGCGCCGACGACGACGGCGTGACCGTGCAGGTGCCGCTCGTGCTGCTGCCGCGACTCGAGCCGACGGGGTTCGACTGGCAGGTCCCGGGCTTGCGCGACGAGCTCATCACCGCCATGCTGCGGACGCTTCCGAAGGTGCTGCGCCGCCAGGTGGTGCCGGCGGCGGAGTGGGCGGCGAAGATCGCCGCCGAGCTGCCCGAGGGGCCCGAATCGGGCGAGGCACGCGCGCCGTTCACCGAGACCGTCGCGGGCGTCATCAAGCGCCTGACCTACGCACCGGTGACGGCGGAGGACTTCGACCTCGACCGGCTTCCGCCGCACCTGCGCGTGACCTTCCGCGCGGTCGACGAACGCGGCCGCACGGTCGGCGACGACAAGGACCTCGCCGCGTTGCAGTCGCGCCTCGCCGATCGGGCCGGGCGCGCGGTCGCCTCGACGTTCGCCGGCGCGCCCGCCGCTCGCCGCGGTCAGGGCGCGACGGATGCCTCGGGCTCGGCTCCGGGCGGCCGCCCGACCGGCTCGGGCGCCTCGTCCCACGACGGCCGCGCCGCCTCGCCGCGGGGCGGCCGCGGCGGCAGGCCGGACCCGACCGGCGGATCGCACGCCCCCGGGCCCTCCTTCGCCGAACGCACCGGCCTCACGACTTGGGACTGGGACGACCTGCCCGCCCATGTCGACACCCGGCAGGCGGGCAACGTCGTGCGCGCCTACCCGGCGCTCGTCGACGAGGGGGCCTCCGCGGCGCTGCGCCTGGTGGCCACCGAGGAGGAGCGCGACCGGGCGTCGCGCCGCGGCATCCGTCGCCTGCTGATCCTCGCGACGCCGACGCCCGTCGCGTACGTGCAGGAGCACCTGTCGAACCAGGAGAAGCTCGCGCTGGCCTCGAGCGCGTACGCCGGACCGCGCGCGCTGCTCGACGACTGCCTCGCGGCCGTGGTCGACGCGGAGCTCGCGGCGCGGCATCCCGACGGACTCGTGCGTACGCGCGCCGAGTTCCGGGCCGTGCGCGACGCCGTCTCGGAGAACGTCATGGATCGGATGTTCGAGACGGTGGGACTGGTGTCGCGGATCCTCGTCGCCGCCCGCGACGCCGACCGGGCGATCTCGAAGGCGTCGAGCCTCCAGCTCATGTCGGCGCTCGCCGACGCCCGGTCCCAGCTCGAGGCGCTCGTGCCATCCGGCTTCGTGTCGGCCACCGGGCTCGAGCGGCTGCGCCACCTGCCGCGCTACCTCGAGGCGATCACCGTCCGGGTGCGCCGGATGCAGGAGAACCCGGGCCGCGACCGGCAGGTCGTGACCGAGTTCGACCAGGCGCGCAGCGCCTACGAGAAGGCCGGCGGCGCGTTCCCGATCGACTCCGCGGCCGACCCGCGGCTCGTGCGGGTCAGGTGGATGCTCGAGGAGCTCCGCGTCGGGCTGTTCGCGCAGGAGCTGCGCACGGCCGAGACGGTGTCGGTGAAGCGCGTCGTCAAGGCGCTCGCCGAGTGAGCGCGGCGAGCCGCGCCGCGTAACCCGGCTCGAGCTCCGCGAAGCGGGCGTCCCAGCGGGCTCGGTCCTTCGGCGCGGTCGGATCGGCGAGGTGCCGGGCGAGGCTCTCGAGGTAGGTGTGCCAGCCGGGTCCGTAGTCGGGACGCGTGACGTGCTCGTGTCGCAGGCGCAGGCGCGTTCGACCGTCGGCGACCGGCTCGAGTCGGACCGTCAGGAGGGTCGGCGGCTCGCCGACCACGGTCCACGTCGTCGTGAAGCCATGCGGCCGGTCGCACGAGACGACCTCGCCGTCGCAGTAGACCTCGCCGTCGCGCGTGAGCGCCTGCCAGCGCCCGCCGAGGCGGACGTCGCCGCGGTACGCCGCCATCCACCGGGCGAGGCGCTCGGGCGTGGTGATCGCCTCCCACAGGTCCTCGGGGTCGGTGTCGTAGACGTCGTCGAAGCGCAGCTCGAAGCCGGGCTCGTCGGGCAGGATGTCGCCGGTCACGGCCATCATGCGTCCTTCCGTCGGGCGCGCGCGCCGCGCGCGATCTCGGTGTGCAGCGCGTCGAGCCGCTGCGGCCAGAGCCTGCGGTAGCGCTCGAGGGCGGCGGATGCCTCGTCGAGGCCGGCCGGTTCGAGCGCATAGATGCGGCGAGCGCCCTCCGCCCGAACGGTCGCGAAGCCGTGCTCGCGGAGGATGCGCAGGTGGCGCGACACGGCCGGCTGCGTGATGCCGAACTCCGCCGCGACGACGTCGACGACCGCGCCCGCCGGCCGCTCGCCGTCGGCGAGGAGGTCGAGGATGCGGCGCCGCACCGGGTCGCCCAGGACGTCGAACGCGTGCACGGCGACATCCTATCACCGTGACGTTATATAGAGAAGGACTGATAGGCGCTCGCCTCCCGAGTCGCCGGCACCCGCGTCGATAGGATCGAGCCACCGTGGCCGGCTACACAGATCTCCTCAGGACCAAGGGCGTCGCGCGCATCATCGCCGCCCAGCTGACCGCACGGTTCCCGTCGGGCATGCTCTCGCTCGCATTCCTCCTGCACGTCGAGCAGCAGACCGATTCGTACGGCGCAGCCGGGCTCGTGCTCGCCGCCACCTCGATCGGGCAGGCGATCGCCGGGCCGCTGACCAGCCGGCTCATGGGCAGGTTCGGCATGCGACCGGTGCTCATCACGACGCTCGTCGTGTGCGTGGCATCCGTCGTCGCGATCGGCGTCCTGCCGCTCACGGTGCCCCTCTACATGGCGATCGGGCTCGTGTGCGGGCTCTCGACGCCGCCCGTGCAGCCCGCCGTCCGCACGATCTACCCGAAGATGGTCAACTCCCGGCAGCTCACCCCGCTGTTCTCGCTCGACGCCTCCGCGCAGGAGATCATCTGGGTGGTCGGCCCGGTCGTCACGACGTTCGTCTCGACGCAGATCGGCACCGTCTGGGGCATCCTGCTCGCCGCGGCGCTCATGGTGATCGGCGGCATCTGGTTCATCTCCTCGCCCGAACTCGGTCGCGTGCGCATCCCGCGCTCCAAGCGCGCGTTCGGCAAGGTGCTCGCGCGCCCGCCGGTCATGCTCGCGACGATCGGCGGGTTCCTCCTCATCGGCGCGTGCGCGGCGATCGAGGCGGGCGTCGTGGCGGCGTTCGGGCACGGCGGCGCCGAGGCCGGCATCGTGCTCGCGATCTTCTCGATCGGCAGCCTCGCCGGCGGCCTCGGCCTCGGCCACGTCCCCATCGGCCCGTGGTCGACGGCGCGTCGCATGTTCATCGTGTTCGCCGGCACCGCGCTCGCGGCCTTCTCGATGGACTTCTGGTGGCTCGCCGTCACGCTCTTCATCGCGGGCATCGGCATCGCGCCCGCGCTCGCGGTGCTGTTCGCGATCGTCTCGGCCAGCGTGAAGTTCTCCGACACCGCCGAGGCGTACGGATGGGTCGGCACGGGCCAGCTCATCGGCGCCGCGCTCGGCTCGGCGCTCGCGGGCTTCCTCATCGACGGCTACGACGCGGTCGGCGCGTTCTGGGCGGCCACCGTGCTCGCCTTCCTCGGCTTCGTCGTGCCGGCGCTCGCCCGCCGTTGGCACCCCGACCTGCGCGGTCGCGACGCGAGTCCGATCCCCGACACCGAACCGGTCACGATCACGCCGAGCTGACGAGGCTCGGCACCGACGCGAACCAGAGACGAAAGGCGAACGGATGCCGCATCCGCCCCTCGCACCCACGGTCCCCCTCGCCGACGGGCGCTCGATCCCCCAGGTCGGCTACGGCATGTACAAGGTGCCGGCGGCGGATGCCACGCGGCTCGCGCGCTCCGCCATCGAGCTCGGCTATCGGCACCTCGACACCGCGGCCCTCTACGGCAACGAGGCCGAGGCGGGCGCCGCCGTGCGCGAGTGCGGCCTGCCGCGCGAGGAGCTCTTCGTCACGAGCAAGGTCTGGAACGACGACCACGGCTACGACGAGACGCTCCGCGCGTTCGACGCGGCCATGCAGCGCTTCGGGCTCGACCGGCTCGACCTCTTCCTCATCCACTGGCCGGTGCCGTCCCGGGACCGCTACGTCGACACCTGGCGGGCGCTCGTGCGCCTCCGCGACGAGGGACGCACGACCTCGATCGGAGTCTCCAACTTCCACGCCCACCACCTCGAGCGGATCATCGACGACACCGGCGTCGCGCCCGTCGTGAACCAGGTCGAACTGCACCCGTGGCTGCCGCAGCGCGAGTTGCGGGCGTTCCACGAGCGGGCGGGCATCCGCACCGAGGCCTGGTCGCCGCTCGCGCGCGGACGCCTGCTCGGCGACCCCGTGCTCGAGCCCATCGCCGCGAAGCACGGCCGCTCGGTGGCGCAGGTCGTGCTCGCGTGGCACGTCGCGCAAGGCACGATCGTGATCCCGAAGGCCTCCAGCCCGGAGCGGATCGCCGAGAACCTCGACGTGTTCTCGTTCGAGCTCGACGACGCGGATGTCGCGGCCATCGCGACGCTCGAGACGGGCGAGCGCACGGGCCGCGACCCCGATTCCGACTGAGTCGGCGAGCGGGACGCGGCATCCGAGCGCCCCCCATGCGCTCACAGCCGACCGCAACCGGATCGTGACCCGACTTGCAGCCGGCATCCAGACTTCGGATCACGCCCCGGCGCTACCGTGACCGCATGACCAGCCGAGGGATCCGATTCGCAGGGCTCGTCGCCCTCTCCGCGCTCCTCCTCACGGGCTGCAGCATGGCCTCGGGAGGCTCCGACAGCGAGATGTCGGAACCCGACATCGGGATGGAGGCGCCCGCCGGCGGCGGCGGCGTCGCGCCCCGCGACGAGCAGCCGTTCACCGAGGACGAGCAGGCCGGCTCGATCGAGGAGGACGACCACGTCATCCGGTCCGGGTGGATGGCGATCACCGTCGACGACCCCATCGACGCCGCCGCCGAGGTCGCCGCGCTGGTCGGCGCCGCCGACGGGCGGATCGACAGCCGCAACGAGACGCCCGCGACCGACACCCAGCAGGCTCGTGCGACGCTCGTCGTCCGCATTCCCGCCGACCGCTACGACGACGTGCTCGCCGACCTCCGGGAGCTCGGCGAGGTCGACTCGGTCCAGCTCGAGTCGGACAACGTGAGCCAGCAGCGGCGCGACCTCGACTCCAGGATCGAGTCGCTGCAGACCTCGGTCGACCGGCTTCGCACCCTGCTCGCGCAGGCCGACGACGTCGGCGACCTCATCGCCATCGAGTCCGAGCTCACCACCCGGCAGTCCGAGCTCGATGCGCTCACCGCCCAGCGCGACGCGCTCGTCGACCGAGTCGACTACTCGACGCTCACCGTCGAACTGCTCTCCGAGGGGCTCGCGCCGGAGGCCGGACCGAACGACTTCTGGAGCGGCCTGGCCGCCGGATGGAACGCGCTCGTCGGCTTCGTCTCGGGCCTGCTCGTCGTGATCGGCGTCATGCTGCCGTGGCTCGCGCTGCTCGCGGTGATCGCCGCGATCGTGGTCGGGATCATCGTGCTCGCGACCCGCGGCGGGCGCAGGCCGCGCGGCGGCGGGCCGCGCGACGGCGGGGGCGTGACGGATGCCTCGGAGACCCTCGAGGGCGCGCACGCCGCTGCCGACGCCTCGACCGACCCGACCGCCGGCTCCAGCGCCGGACGCCCGGCGTAGGCTGGCGCCGTGAGCGCCGACCTGACCGTGGAATCCCTGCTCGACGACGACCTGCTGGCGCGGTTCCGCGAACGCGCGGCGCGCTACGACCGCGAGAACGCGTTCTTCGTCGACGACCTCGCCGAACTCGCCGAACGCGGCTACCTCGGGGCGCTCGTTCCAGCAGCGCTCGGCGGCCTCGGCTGGGGGCTCGCCGACGTCGTGCGTGCACAGTCGCGCCTCGCGACCGCGGCGCCCGCGACGGCGCTCGGCGTGAACATGCACCTCGTCTGGACGGGCGTCGCGCGAGTCCTCCACGACCGGGGCGACGACGGGCTCGACTTCGTGCTCGCCGAGGCGGCCGCGGGCGAGGTGTTCGCGTTCGGCATCAGCGAGGCCGGCAACGACCTCATGCTGTTCGGCTCGGGCACGGTCGCCGACCCGCAGCCCGACGGCGGCGTGCGCTACACGGGCCGGAAGATCTTCACCTCGCTCTCCCCCGCCTGGACCCGGCTCGGGGTGCACGGTCTCGACACCGCCTCGGCCGACGGGCCCAAGGTCGTCTACGGGTTCATCGACCGCGAGGACCCGGACGTGCGGACGCTGGACGACTGGGACACGATCGGCATGCGCGCCACGCAGAGCCGGACGACCGTGCTCGACGGCGCGGTCGCCGCACCCGACCGCATCGTCAGGCGACTCGACCCGGGCCCCAACCCCGACCCGTTCGTGTTCGCGATCTTCGCCTGCTTCGAGCTGTTCCTGAGCTCGGTGTACGCCGGCCTCGCCCAGCGGGCGCTCGACCTCGCCGTCGACGCCGCGCGCTCGCGGACGTCGGCGCGCACCGGCCTTCCGCGCTCCGAGGACCCGGCCGTGCGGCGGCGCATCGCCGAGGCCGCGCTCGCACTCGACGGCGTGGCACCGCAACTCCTCGGCCTGGCGAACGACGTCGCCGACGGCACGGACCACGGCGCGTTCTGGTTCGCCAGGCTCTCGGGCGTGAAGGTCCGCACCGTCCAGACCGCTCGCGACGTCGTCGACGCCGCCGTGCGGGTGGCCGGCGGCGGCACCTACTTCGCCGGCAACGAGCTCGGCCGGCTGCAGCGCGACGTGCTCGCGGGCGTGTTCCACCCCTCGAGCGACGACGCCGCGCTCAACACGATCGCCAACGCCTGGCTCGGGCCGGTACAGGACTGACGGTCCGCGGGGCGGCGGCCGCGCTCGCTAGACTGGCGCCGCGGCGGCTCGCCGCGTCCGAAGGAGGTCCCTCGTGAGCGTGTTCCCGTTCCTCATCGCCATGGCGCTGTTCGTGTTCGGAATGTGGCTGTTCGGCATCGCCGACGCCGTACCCGGCTTCGAGGCACTCGTCTTCTTCGGGGGCATCGTCTGCGTCGCGATCGCCCTCGCCATCCCGGTGAACATCCTCGGCCGGCGCGAGTCCGGCGTCTGATGGGGCTGCCCGACACCGACACGATCGTCACCTACCCCGCCGGAGACCTCCGCACCGAGGCGCGCGTCCTCGTCGTGGCCCCGCACGACGGCCGCCTCGCCGTGATCACCGATCGCACGAGCATCCACCCGGTCGACTCCGCCTGGCCCGACCAGCCGGCGGATGCCGGCGTGCTCCGCGCGGGCGGACGCGAGCACGCGATCCTCGACGCGGTCGTCGCCGCGACCGATGGGACCGAACTGCACCTCGGCAGCGTCCCCGTGCGGCCCGGGACCGACGGCTGGTCGTTCCTCGTCGCCCATCTCGTCGATGCCGACGTCGTGGTCGGCGAAGGCGAGGACGTCGAGCTCGAAGCGGATGCCGCGACCCGGCGCTCCCTGTCGATCGGCCACACCGCCTGCCACGCGGCATCCCTCGCGCTGAACCGGGCGCTCGCGTCCCGCTGGTCGAAGGCCGCCCGCGAGGACGCCCTCGGCGCCCCCGACTTCGACGGCATCGCGATCGCGTCCTCGCGCATCGAGCCCTCGGGCGCGGTCGACCGCTATCGGCTCAACAAGTCGCTGCGGCGCGCCGGCTTCGACCCGACCGGCCTCGCCGACGTGCTCGACGAGCTCGCGGCATCCGTCGACTCGACGCTCGCCGACTGGGTCGGCGCCGATGCGAAGGTGCGCATCGAACGCGTGGGCGACGAGCTCACCGATCGACGGACCTGGGTGTGCGAGCTCCCGCACGCGAGCGCGCGGATCCCGTGCGGCGGCACGCACGCCGGCTCCCTCGGCGAGCTCGGCGAGGTGCACGTCTCGTTCGCGATCGACGACGACGGCGGCACCCCGGTGCTGACCATGACGACCCGCGCGGCGGCATCCGACTGACCCGCGGGGCAACGCCGCGCGTGTCGCCCGACGATCGCCGCGCCCCGACCGCTCGTCCTGAGCGTTCCTCAGCCTGAAGGTCGCCGGACGGGGCTAGCATGGCGAACGTGGGAATTCGCATCGAGAAGATCGACCTGCCCGGGATCGGCTTCCGCCACGACCTCGTCACCGAGAGCGGTCGACGCATCAGCGTGGTGTCGCACCGGGACGGCGAACGCGACCTCGGGGTCTTCGACGAGGACGACCCCGACGAGTGCCGCGACACGATCCCGCTGAGCGACGACGAGGCCGCCGCGCTCGCGGACGTGCTCGGCGCCTCCGTCATGCTCGCCCGGCTGACCAGCCTCTCCGACGAGACGACGGGGCTCTTCACCGAGCAGATCGCGCTGCCGACGGACTCGGTCTACCTCAACCGCCCACTCGGCGACACCAAGGCGCGCACGCGCACCCACTCGTCGATCGTGGCGATCATGCGCGACGGACAGGTGATCCCGTCGCCGACTCCGGCCGACGTGCTGCGCGCCGGCGACGTGATCGTCGCCGTGGGCACGCGCGACGGCCTCGACGGACTGGCCCGATTGCTCGCCTCCGGCTCCGACTGATCCGGGGGCCCGATGCACGAGACCACGCTGCTCCTCATCGAAGTCGGCGCGCTGCTCCTCGCCATGTCCCTCCTGGGGCGCCTCGCCATCCGCATCGGCCTCTCCCCGATCCCCTTCTACCTGCTGCTCGGACTCGCGTTCGGCAACGGCGGGCTGCTGCCGTTCGAGGCGAGCGAGGAGTTCTTCGCCACGGGCGCCGAGATCGGCGTGATCCTGCTGCTCGCCCTGCTCGGGCTCGAGTACACGGCCGAGGAGCTCGTGATCGGCCTGAGGTCCTCGCGTCGCGCCGGCATCCTCGACGCGCTGCTCAACGCGCTCCCCGGCGCCGCGTTCGCACTGCTGCTCGGCTGGGGGCCCATCGCCGCGGTCGCCCTCGCCGGGGTCACCTGGGTGTCGTCGTCGGGCGTGATCGCCAAGCTGCTGCGCGACCTCGGGCGGCTCTCCAACCGCGAGACGCCGCCGGTGCTCGCCGTGCTCGTGCTCGAGGACCTCGCGATGGCGTTCTACCTGCCCGTGCTCTCGGCGCTCGTCGTCGGGATGAGCCTGCTCCAGGGTGCGATCGGCGTCGCCATCGCGGTCTCGATCGTCCTCGTCATCCTGTTCGTGGCGCTGCGCCACGGGCACATCATCTCCCGGTTCTTCCCGGCCGAGCACGCCGAGCCCCTGCTGCTCGGCGTGCTCGGGCTCGTCATGCTCGTCGCCGGTCTCGCACAGGAGGTGAGCGTCTCGGCCGCGGTCGGGGCGTTCCTCGTCGGCATCGCACTGTCCGGTCGCGTCGCCGCGAACGCCAGCGCGGTGCTCACGCCGCTGCGCGACCTCTTCGCCGCGATCTTCTTCGTGTTCTTCGGGCTCACGACCGACTCGTCGGCGATCGTCTCCATGCTCCTGCCCGCCGCGGGCCTCGCCGCGCTCACGGTCCTCACGAAGCTCGTCTCCGGCGCGTATGCGGCCCGGCGGGCCGGCGTCGGCACGCTCGGACAGTGGCGTGCCGGGCTGGTCCTCGCACCCCGCGGCGAGTTCTCGATCGTCATCGCCGGTCTCGCGGTGGGGTCCGGCATCGAGCCCGCTCTCGCGCCCCTCGCCACCGGCTACGTGCTGATCACGATCCTCGCCGGCACCTTCCTCGCGAGGATGCCCGACGCCGCGTGGTTCCGGAGCGCGGTGCGCCGCAGGACGGCATCGAAGGCGGCGCGGCTGTCGGCCGCGAAGCCGTAGGCGCGGGCGTCAGGCGCCGCCGGCGGCGGCACCCGGCGCGTCGGGCTCGTCGTCGGCGAGCAGCTCGCGCACGCGCGGCACGACCTCGGTGGCGTAGAGCTCGATGGTGCGGAGCATCGCCTCGTGCGGCAGCGTGCCGTTGGAGTACTTGAGGTCGAAGCGATCCGCGCCCAGGGTGCGCAGCGTCGCAGCGATCTTCTGCGCGACGGTCTCCGGGGAGCCCGCGTACAGCGCGCCGTTCGGGCTCGCCTCCCCCTCGAAGTGCTCGCGGGTCACCGCGCCCCAGCCGCGCTCGCGCCCGATCCGGTTCATGATGACCTCGTAGTGCGGCCAGAGCGTCTCGAGCGCCTGCTCGTCCGTCTCGGCGACGATCCCCGGCGAGTGCACGGCGATCGGCTGCGGTTCGTGCCCGAACTGCGCGAGCGCCTTCCGGTAGAGCTCCGCGAGCGGGGCGAAGCGCGCCGGACTGCCGCCGATGATCGCGAGGACGAGCGGCAGTCCGTAGTGGGCGGCGCGCACGACGGACTCGGGGCTGCCGCCGACGCCGACCCACGTGCGCAGCCGACCGTGCTCGACCTTGGGGAACACCTCCTGGTCGGCGAGCGACGCGCGCAGCTTGCCCTCCCAGGTGACGGGCTCCTGCGGCAGCAGCGCCGAGAAGAGGTTGAGCTTCTCCTCGAACAGGTCCTGGTACTGGCTCAGGTCGTAGCCGAAGAGCGGGAACGACTCGATGAACGACCCGCGGCCGAGGATCACCTCGGCCCGTCCGCGGGAGACCGCGTCGAGCGTCGCGAAGCGCTGGTAGACGCGTACCGGGTCGTCGGAGCTCAGGACCGTGACCGCCGAGCCGAGGTGGATCCGCTCGGTCCGTCCGGCGATGGCCGCGAGCACGACCTCGGGCGCCGAGATCGCGAACTCGTGCCGGTGGTGCTCGCCGACGCCGAAGAAGTCGAGGCCGAGGCGGTCGGCGAGTTCGGCCTCCTCGACGACGTTGCGGAGCACCTGCGCCTGCGGCAGCGGCTCGCCGTCCGGGCCGAGGGTCACGTCGCCGAAGGTGTCGAGTCCGAATTCGTGGTGGCGCGCCATCCGCTGCTCCCGTCGTGTGATCGATGCATCTTCATGCACCTCATCGGAACCTCGTCTGCTGAGAGAGTATTCCGTGGGGTTCGGGAATGCCCGCCCGACCGGGTGCGTTTCCCGATGGAGACGGTGCCGGACGCCCGGCGCCCGGTCGGCGTGCGCCTCGGATCGCCCGCCGTGGATGGAGGAACGCACGTGGCGGATCGACCGACGATCGGCATCTTCGGCGCCGGCAAGGTGGGCACGGCGCTCGCCCGGCTGCTCGTCGACGCCGGCTACGACGTCGCCCTCACGGGGTCCCCGCGGCAGACGGCGCTGGAGCTGCTCGTCTCGGTGGTCGCGCCCGGGGCGCGCGTCTCGGATGCCGAGCAGCTCGTGGCCGACTCCGACGTGATCGTCGTCGCCGTGCCGTTCGGCAAGGTCGGCACCGTGCCTTGGCCCGCCCTCGACGGCAAGGTCGTCGTCGACGCGACCAACTACTGGCCGCCCGTCGACGGGCACATCCCCGAGGTCGACGCCGACGAGCGCACGACGAGCGAGATCCACGCGGCACTGAACCCCGCGGCCCACGTCGTCAAGTCGCTCAACCATCTCGGCTATCACGACATGGAGGACGATCCGATGCCGCCCGGTTCGCCGTTGCGGCGCGCGATCGCCGTGGTCGGCGACGAGGCCGCCGCCCGCGAGGTCGTGGCGCGGATCATCGACGACCTCGGCTTCGACGCCGTCGACGGCGGGGCGCTCGCGAACGGCCGCGCGCTCGAGCCCGGTCACCCGGCGTTCGGCCGGGAACTGTCGTCCTCCGAGCTGGCGAGGTTGCTCGAGGCCGAGCGCACGATCGCCGCCTGAACCGGACGCGGGCCGGTCAGGCCGATACCGGCCCGTCCGCCTCCGGGTCCGCGACGGGTCGCGACGGCCCCTGCTCGCCCGAGGCCTCGGCGCGCCCCCTGCCGTCGCGGGACTCGGCGCCGCCTCCCGTACTCGTGCCGCTGAGACGCTGCCGCAGGTCCAGGAGGCCCACGAGCAGCGCGACGACGAGCAGCGCCCCGACGGCGGCGATGCCGACCGCGTAGGCCTGGTGGAACACGTCGATCCGGGGCTCGCCGCCCTGCTCGCGGAAGATCGTCGAGTAGAAGAGCGAGAGGGCGACGGCCGTGCCGATCGCCGTGCCGATGCGCTGCCCGAGTTGGCCGACCGACCCCGCGAGCCCGCCGCGCATGATCGGGACCTCCGCGAGGGCGAGGACCTGGTTCGGGGCGATGACGAACCCGCCGCCGGCGCCGCCGATGAGCATGACCGCCGCCATGAGCCAGGGCGTGAGGTCGGGCGGCGTCGCCACGGCGACGAGGACGAGCAGCCCGAAGCCGATGAGGAGCATCACCAGCCCGGCGACGACGAGCGGACGCCCGACGCGGTTGACGAGGCGTCCGCCGAGCCAGGAGGTGTAGGCGCTCGTGAGCGCGAAGCCGATGGTGACCATGCCGGCGAACACCGGCGCGAGACCGAGGCCCTCCTGCAGGTAGAGGGTGGTGAGCAGGAACGAGGCCGGCATCGCGGCGAAGTACACCGTGGCGAGCAGCGTCCCGTTCCGGTACGAGCGGAGCGAGAACAGGTCGAGCGGCACGAGGGGCGCTCGACCGGATGCCGCGTACCGCCGTTCCCACCAGAGGAACGAGACGAGGGCGATCGCGAAGACCACGAGGGTCCACCACCGTGCCGGATCGTCGTCAGGCGAGCCGGTGGTGAGCAGGAACGGCCACATGAGCGACGCGATCGCGATGCCGAAGAGCACGACGCCGACGGGGTCGAGCGAGATGCGCCGCGACTCGCCGGCCGGCCGCCCCGGCAGCAGTCGCGCCGCGAACCCGATCGCGATGAGCGCGAGCGGCACGTTCATCCAGAAGATCCCGCGCCAGCCGTCCTCCGGGCCGCCGATCGCGATCGCGAGACCGCCCAACGTCGGTCCGAACGCCGTCGCGATGCCGATCGTCGCGCCGAACAGGCCGAACGCGGCGCCGCGCTCCGCCCCCTGGAACAGCTGCTGGACGAGGCCGAGCACCTGGGGCATCTGGATGCCCGCCGCGACGCCCTGCAGGAGGCGGCCGACGAGCAGCACCGTGGCGTTCGGTGCGATCGCGCAGACCAGGCTCGTGAGCAGGAAGAGGCTGAGCCCGACGATGAACATCGTCTTGCGCGAGCCCTGGTCGCCGATGCGACCGGCCGGCACGAGCGTGAGCCCGAACGCGAGCACGAACCCCGAGACGAGCAGGCCGAGCTCCGTCGGACCCGCGCCGAGCGCGTCCTCGATGGACGGCAGCGCGACGTTGACCTTCGTCAGGTCCATGATCGTGAGCGCCGCGACGCCCACGCACACCCAGTACGCGCGCCAACGGCGGTCGTTCGCCTCGCGGGCGGGATGGGGTTGCGTCATCCGCTCCAGCCTACGCCGGGCGGGAGCAGGCGCCCGCAGGGCCGCCGCTTCAGCCAGGCGAGTCGGAGCGCTCCCCCGGGCGCCCTACGGCTGCAGTCGCTCGAGGTGCCAACCGGCGGCCGCGTCCGCGCGGTCCCGCGTGAACACGAGCCGGTCGTGCAGGCGCGAGGTGCGCCCCTGCCAGAACTCGACGCGCCACGGGATCAGGCGGTAGCCGCCCCAGCGTTCTGGGCGTCGCACGTCGTCGACGCCGGCGTACTCCTCCTCGAGGTCGCGCACGCGCGCCTCGAGGTCGGCCCGCGACCCGATCGGCTGCGACTGCCGGCTCGCCGTCGCTGCGATGCGCGAGCCGTACGGCCGCGTCGCCCAATACGCATCCGACTCCTCGTCGTCGACCGGCACGACGTCGCCGCCGACGATCACCTGCCGGTGGATGAGGTACCACGGGAAGACCAGGCTCGCGGTGGGATGCGCCGCGAGAGCGCGACCCTTGCGCGACGAGCGGTCCGTGTAGAACACGAATCCGCGATCGTCGACGCCGCGGAGCAGCACCGTCCGGCTCGACGGGGTGCCCTCCGCGTCGATCGTGCCGAGCACCATGGCGTTGGGCTCGTACACGCCGCGCTCGTCGGCCTCGGCGAGCCACCGGTCGAACTGCACGAACGGATCCGCGGCGAGCTGCGACTCGTCGAGCCGCTCCGCGCCGTAGTCCTTCCTGCGGGCCAGGGCGTGCTCGACCGCCCGGTCGATCCGGTCGGGGTCGATCGCGTCGCTCATGCGACCAGCGTACGAGGCGACGACGAAGCCCCCGGGATCCGAGCGGATTCCGGGGGCTTCCTCAGGTTGGTGGACCCAGGGGGATTCGAACCCCCGACCTTCTCATTGCGAACGAGACGCGCTACCAACTGCGCCATGGGCCCGAGCCGTGAACGACTCTACCATCCTCCGTGGGGTGGTCCGGACCACCCGATCAGACGGCCGTCCGGCGGCGGCGCAGCACCTGGTCGAGGTCGCCCATGCCCGGCTCCGCGCCCTCGACGATGCCCATGCGGGCGTACGGGTTCGCAGGCTCGGACGCCGAGGCGGCCTGGCGTCGCGTCGCCGCGTCGCCGGCCGCCGGCATCGGGTCCTGCTCGGCGGATGCCGCGGGCGGACGCAGCACGGGAACCTGCGGCTCCATGCGCTCGGCGCGCTCCGCGAGTTCGGCCTCGTGGGTCGCGCGCTTCAGCTGCTCGGCCTCGGCGATCGACGCCATGACGCTCGCCGCGATCGTGCCACGTGAGAGGTGCAGCGGCTTCGGCAGCGGCTGCGGCGTCCAGCCGGGGGCGTCCTCGGCGGGCGACTCCTCCACGTCGATCGGCTCGAACGGCTCGGCCACCGGCAGCGGCGCGAGCGTCGCGACGGTGGGAGCCGGACGGCGACGTGCGAGCACCACGAGGCCGGTCATCGCCGTGAGGATCCCGCCTGCGCCGCCGATGGCGAGGAGCGCGGTGCCGCCGAAGGCGAGCACGATGAGCCCCGCGACGACCGCGATGAGCGAGGCGAGCAGCAGCAGCGAGCACATGGCGCGCCGGCGGCGCAGCGAGCGGCGATCGGCGACGGCGCGGCCAGCGGTCAACGGGGTCGCCGACGTGCCCGGCACCGCCGCGGCATCCGTCTCGACGGCGCGCGAGGCGGTGCGCAGCGCTGCGGCACGTTCGGCCGCCGCGCGCTCCGCCGCCGCGCGCTCCGCCGCCGCGCGCTCGGCGGCGGCACGCTCGGCACGCGCCGCGAGTTCGCGCTCGGCGGCCGCGGCGGCCTCCTCCGCGGCGATGCGCTCGGCGATCGCCAGGTTCTCCGCGGCCTGCGCCTCCAGTCGCGCGGCGAGCTCGTGCTCGTGCAGGATGCGCTCCTGCGCGGCGACGTCGCGGGCGGTCACGCCGACGCGGACCTCCTCGGGGGCCTCGGCGGTCTCCGCGAGGATCCGGAGGGTCTGCTGCAGGCGCACCGCGTTGCGCTCGGTCGCGAGGTACTGGCGCCGGCGCAGCCAGCTCGGGAGCAGGTAGGCGATCCACAGCGTCGCGGCAACCGCCACGAGTACGCCGCCGCCGATCGGATCCATGGCACCACGCTAGGTCACGGCGGGCTGCCGGTCCCACTCGCGGCGGGGCGTGTCAGCGATCCCCCACCCGAAGGGGGGTCCGGGCTGCCGCACGATCCGGCTCCGGGATCGCCGCCGCGTCCGTCGGCGCCCGTCCCTCGCGCCAGCGACGGAGGACGCCGCCGGGCACCTCCTCCGCGACGAGGGCGAAGGCGAAGTGGTCGCGCCAGTCGCCGTCGATGTGGATGAACCGGCGGCGCAGCCCCTCGTAGCGGAAGCCGAGCTTCTCGACCACCCGCAGCGACGGCGCATTCTCGGGGCGGATGCAGATCTCCATGCGGTGCAGGCGCAGCGTGCGGAAGCAGTGGTCGGTCGCGAGCGCGACGGCCGTGGGCGTGATGCCGCGCCCCGCGACCTCCTTCGCGACCCAGTAGCCGATCGAGGCGGACGCGAGCGACCCGTGCGTGATCGACGAGACGTTCAGCTGCCCGACGAGCTCGCCCTCCCACTCGAGCACGAACGGCAGGGCCGTGCCTGCGCGGGCGTGCGCGTTGAGGTTGCGGATGCTCGCACGCGCATCGATCACGGTTCCGCCGCCGGGGTACGTCGCCTCCCACCTGCGCAGCCAGGCGCGGTTGTCGAGCAGCACCCGTTCGAGCTGGCGCGCGTCGCGAACCCGGATCGGCCGGAGCGTCAGCGACCCGTCGACGAGGGTCGGAACGGATGCCACGGGCACGTCAGTCCCGTTCGAGCCCGGCGGCGAACTCGATCAGCCACGCCCGCAGGTCGGCTCCGAGGTCGTCGCGGTCGGAGGCCAGCTGGACCACGGCCTTGATGTAGTCGAGCTTGTCGCCGGTGTCGTAGCGACGACCCCGGAACACGACGCCGTAGACACCGCCCGTGCCCTCGACGTCGCCCGCCATCTCCATGAGGGCGTCCGTGAGCTGGATCTCGCCGCCCTTGCCCGGCTCCGTGCGGTGCAGCACCTCGAACACCTCGGGCTTGATGACGTAGCGCCCGATGACGGCGTAGTTCGACGGCGCGACCTCCTTGGCGGGCTTCTCGACGAGGCCGGTGATCCGGACGACGTCGGGGTCGTCGGTCGCCTCCACCTCGGCGGCACCGTAGAGGTGGATGCTGTCGGGGTCGACCTCGAGCAGGGCGACGATCGTCGCATCGCGCGCGACCTGCTCCTCGAGCATGCGCGTGAGCAGCACGTCGCGCGCGTCGATGATGTCGTCGCCGAGGAGCACGGCGAACGGCTCGTCGCCGACGTGCATCTCGGCGCGCAGCACCGCGTGGCCGAGTCCCTTCGGGTCGCCCTGACGGACGTAGTGCATCTGCGCGAGCTCGGTCGACTCGTTGACCTTCTGGAGCTTTGCGGTGTCGCCCTTCTGCTCGAGCGTGTACTCGAGTTCGGCGACGCGGTCGAAGTGGTTCTCGAGCGCGTTCTTGTTCCGGCCGGTGATCATGAGCACGTCGGTGAGGCCCGCGGAGACCGCCTCCTCGACGACGTACTGGATGGCGGGCTTGTCGACGACCGGCAGCATCTCCTTCGGCATCGCCTTCGTCGCGGGCAGGAAGCGTGTTCCCAGGCCGGCCGCGGGGATGACGGCCTTCGTGATCCGTTCAGTCATGGGCTTCAGCGTAGCCGTACGCGGTCGGCCCCGGCCCGACCCATCGTCCTAGGATGGCTGCCATGCCCGACGATCCGACCGTGGTCAAGCGGATCCTCCGCGCCGAGCTCCGCGAGCGCCGGCGGAACATGCCCGCGCACGAGCGCGAGCAGTCGACGGAGGGCTTCACCTCGCGGCTGCAGGAGCTCGTCGGCTCGACCGGGGCGACCTCGCTGTCGTGCTACCTCTCGATGCCCACCGAGCCCGACACGCGTCCCTTCGTGAACTGGGCCGAGGCGAACGGCATCCGGGTGCTGTTCCCCATCACGCGGGAGGACGGGCTCCTCGACTGGACGGTCGGCGAGGACGAGGCCGAGGTGACCGGGCTGCACGGCATGCCCGAGCCGGTCGGCGAGCTGCTCGGACCGATGGCGATCAACGACGTCGACCTCATCCTCGTCCCGGCCGCGGCGGTGGATGCCACGGGCATGCGCCTCGGCTGGGGACGCGGCTATTTCGACAAGACCCTCGGTTCGATGGGAAAATGTCCTCCGGTGTACGCGATCGTCTTCGACGGCGAGTTCGTCGAGGAGGTCCCGCGGGAGGTCCACGACCAGCCCGTGAACGGCGTCGTGACGCCCACGCGGATCGTCGCCTTCTGACCCGCACGACGTACCCCCGCACCCTCCACCGACGGACCACCGGAGCCACCATGCCCACCTATTCGTACCGCTGCACCGAGTGCGGCGAGGCCTTCGACATCCAGCAGGCCTTCACCGACCCGTCGCTGACCGAGTGCCCCGCGTGCAGCGGGCGCCTCCGCAAGCTCTACGGCTCGGTCGGCGTGACCTTCAACGGATCGGGCTTCTACCGCACCGACTCTCGCGCGGCGGCGAAGGGCGGCGCATCGGCCGAGTCCGGCTCGGGCTCGGGCGGGTCCTCCGGCGACTCGAGCTCGTCGTCGTCCGGTTCGTCCTCCTCGTCCTCGTCCGGTGCGTCGACGAGCTCGTCCACGACCGCCGCCTAGGGCCGCATCCGGTCCGGTCGGATCGCACCGTCAACGAAGGGGGCGCACCGCGTGCTCAAGGGATTCAAGGAGTTCATCCTCAGGGGGAACGTCATCGACCTCGCGGTCGCGGTCGTCATCGGCGCCGCGTTCACGGCGGTCGTGAACTCGATCGTGAACAACCTGTTCAACCCGCTGATCGGTGCGCTCTTCCGTGCCGACAGCCTCGACTCGGCGTTCGTCTGGGAGATCTCGACCACCGACGGCGAGATCGCCGAGGTGAAGTTCGGCGCGGTCCTCGGCGCCATCCTCACCTTCCTCATCGTCGCCGCAGTGGTCTACTTCGTCTTCGTGCTGCCGATGAACATCCTGAAGGAGCGCGCCGAGGCGCGCCGCCAGGCCGGCGAGCCGAAGGCCGAGGACCCGGAGACCGAGCTCACGGTCCTCGCCGAGATCCGCGACCTGCTCGCAGCCGATCGGCGGGGCGCCCCGGGCACCGGCCGCCCCGAGTGACCGGGCGGATCGACCACCCGCACGTCTGACTGCGGTCGCCGGGCGCCACGCGATCTCACCAGTGCGGCGGCCGCTCGCGCGTGATCCGCTCGTCCTCCGGGCGCGCGGGTCGCGCCGCGCCGTCCTCGGTCGCGTGGTGTGCGCCCGGCACGGCCGTCTCGGGTGACGGATCCGTCCCGGGGGCCGGCGTCAGGCGCGCGCGACGCGCGCCGCTCGCGCGCTCGACGCGTTGACGGGGGATCGCGTCATCTGCTCGTTCCGCGCGGTCGTCGCGCTCGGGCTCCCCGTCGTCGTGCGAGGCCGTGCCGGTCACGCGCTCGCGGCCTCCTCCTCGGCGGGCGGGGCGCCGCGCCCGAGCAGTGCGGCGACGCGTTCGGCGACCGACTCGGGATCGCCGAACAGCTCGAAGCTGTGCACGCGCAGGTAGTGCCATCCGAGCCGTCGGAGGACGTCGGGCCGAAGTCGCAGCGACTCACGGAGGCTCTGCCCGACGAGTGCCTGATCGGTCTCGACGACGACGGCCTTGCCGGCGTGCGCGGCGGCCAGCGAGAGGGTGTCGCGGTGCCCGACGCTGACGCGGATGCCGCGGCGCTCGAGGCGCGTCGCGAGGTCGACGAGCATCGGGTCGCCGCGCCCGCGATCGCGCAGCGCGTCCTTCTGCTCCTCGGTGTGCGAGAGCACGCTCGCGAGCGCCACGACGCCGTGGCGCTGGCGGTCGGCGTCGATGTCCTCGGGGCGGAAGGCGGTGACGATGTCCATCGAACGGCGCGCGCGCGTCATCGCGACGGCCAGCAGCCGCTCGCCGCCCGGTTCGCCGAGCGCCCCGAAGTTCGACAGGAGCCGGCCGTGCGGCGTGCGGCCGTACCCGATCGAGAACACCACGCGATCACGGCTCTGGGCGACGGCCTGCTCGAGCGTGAGCACCGTGAACGGCTCGGCGCGGTCGCGCAGGATGAAGTCGGACAGGTCGCTGCGCTTGGCGAACGCCGCGAGCACCGCCTGGTGCACGCGCGCCGCGTGACGCGCGCTCGCCGTGATGACCATCAGCGACTCGCGGGGACGCTTCACCGCGTGCTCCATGACGAGTTCGACGACTTTCGCGACCTCGGCATCGAGGCTCTCGACCGTCCCCGTCACCGGGTCGGGCAGTCCGTTGCCGCGCACGTAGTGCAGCCCGAGGCTGCCGTGGCCCAGGAAGCTCCCCGCCCACGGCATCGACACGATCCGCCCGCCGTAGAAGCGCCGGTTCACGAGTTCGGCCAGGTCCTCGCCGCCCGCACGGTAGCTGCGCGTGAGCGTCAGCGTCGGCAGGAGATCGGCCAGTCGCGCGAGCGCGGAGTCCGCGTGGAGCGCATCCACCCCGTGCTCGGGCGCCGGCCGCCCGCCGGCGTCGGGATCGGCCGGGATGGCGACCTCGAACCGCGTGGGCGTCTGCGTCACCGGGTCGCCGAAGGCGACCACCTGGTTCGCACGGCGGATGGCGCCGAGGTTCTCGGCGATGGTCGTGGCGCCGGCGTCGACGAGGAGGACCGCATCGAACCGGATCGCGTCGTCGATCTCCGGCACCTCGTACGGGGACGCGAGCCAGACGGGCGCGAGCAGGCGGAAGAGGTGGGGCGCCTCGCGATGCACTCGGTCGGGACGCACCCGATCGCCGCGCAGCATCCGCCGGAGCCGCTCCGCCTCCTCGGGCTCGTCGACGAGGGCGACGCGCCAGGCCTCGGCGAGGCGCCAGGCGAGGAGCGGGCCGGCCGCCGAGGCGTGCGCGTCGTCGACGAGCCGGAAGTCCGACTCGAGCCGGTCCAGCACGCTCGTGTTGGCGCCGAGCAGGGCCGGGTCGCCCGCGAGCATCGTCTCGAAGACCGACTGCCACCAGGCGAGCTCCAGCTCGGCCGCGACCTGCTGTTCCGGGACGTGACGCTTCGCGAGGTCGACGAGGAGCGGGTCGAGCCCCAGTCCCCGCAGCTTCTGCAGGAGGGCGGTGCGCTCCTGGAGGTTCAGGAGCACCTCGGACTCGGCCGCCAGTCCGACGAGCGTCGCCTCGAGGTCGCGCAGCGGCCGGGCGGCGAGGCGCTTCGGTGTGCCCGTGTACCCGAGCGGCGCGTCGAGCTCCTGCAGGTCCGCGGCGACCGTGTGGTACGCGACGTGCACGTCGTCGAGTCCGACGGGAACGGCGGGGACGGCGCCGGCCTCGGAGTACCGGTGCCAGAGGGTCCGCTGCTGCTGGATGCCGCGGAGCGCGGCGTTCAGGTCGCCGACGTGCACCCCGGGGCGGACGTACTCGAGCGCGAGGCGCTTCAGGCGGCGGCGGTTGGCGCCCGACATCCCGGTCTCGCGTCGCGGCGCGGTGGCGGCGATGAGTTCGCCCAGGGGACGGTCGTAGACCGAGGGGAGGAACTTGTCGAGGGTGTCGCGCACGTCGTGCAGCAGTCGGAGGAAGACGCCGAGCTCGGCGACCGACTCGAACTGGCGCAGCCGTGTCTGCCCGATGAGCGCGCGTGCGCGCTCGAGCAGGCGGGGCACGTCGGCCCCGCTCAGCCGCTTCGCGAGTTCGTGCGCGGCGGACGCCTCGTCCGAGGTCGCGAAGTCGGCGCCGTACCAGGGCGAGTCGCCCGGTCCGTACCGGAACTCGCCGAGCGTCGCGGCCCGGACGAGATCGACGGCCACCGCGTCGCGCCCCTCGGCGAGCGCGACGAGGGAGGCCCGATCCAGGCGCGCGGTGGTGTCGGGCGGCTCCGGCATCGATGCGAGCCCGGCGAGCGCGGTGAGCGCGTCGAGTACCGAGACGCCGAGCTCGCCGTCCTGCCGCGTGAGCGCGTGGCGATAGTCCAGCAGCACGCGGCGGAGGCGCACGAGTGCGTCGTCGATGTCGGCGATGCGCGGCTGCTCGGCCTTCTCGTTGCGCGTGATCGACTGGACGAGGTCGCGGCGCAGGCGGTCGGTGCGCACGGCCAGGCCGCCGAGGCCGACCTGTCCGAGCCGGTGCGCGATCCCGTCGAGACTCGCGCGGCGCGCACCGACGACGAGGACGCGCTTCTCGTTCGCCACCAGCGCGCCGATCGCGTTCACGATGGTCTGCGTCCCGCCGGTGCCCGGAAGCGTCTTCACCACGATCGAGTCGCCGCGCTCGATGCGGGCGATCACCTGCTCCTGCTCCGGGTCGGCATCGAGCAGGAGGCGGTCGGTCGACGGCGGCCGTTCGTCCTGCGGCACGATGCGCGGCGGTTCCTCGCGGCGCGACACCGCGGCGCGGGCGTTCGGGTTGCCGGCGATCGCGTCGATGACGGGGTGCTCGAGCCGCGAGGCATCCGCCCCCATCGACGGCCCGACCTCGGCGAAGGACGAGACCACGAGTCGCGGCGCGACGTGGAAGGACGGCAGGTGCGACGTCAGGCCGCGGAGCCGGTCGATCACGGGTTGGGGCTTGAAGACGCCGTTCGTGATGGCGAGCGCGACGAACGCGTCGGCGTCGAGGGTGATCTGGAACCGCTCGTGCAGCTCGCGCGCGAGCGCGGGATTGAGGAACGGCTGACCCTTGAGCTTCAACTCGAAGTCGCGACCGTACCGGCGGATCGCGAGCGGCCGGAGCAGCACCGGGGCGAGGAAGTCCTCGCCCGCCGACTGCCACGAGGCCAGGCCGATCGCGAGGTGGACCGACTCGATGCCCCGGACGGATCGGAGTTCGACGCCCTTCTGCGTGATCTCCGCCGCGGCGAGCCGGGCATTGCGCAGCGCGAGTTCGTCGCGGATCAGGCTCGAGAGCAGCGTCGACTTGCCGGTGATGAACTGCGGCAGCCCGCCGGGATGCGTGGTGGACAGTTCGATGCGGGTGCGCGGGGCATCGTCGAAGTGGATGAGCGGCGAGCGCCCGCCGAGATCGCGGAGCTCGGCGTGCCAGCGGCGCCAGCTCGGCTCCGCGATGTTGCCCGCGACGACGGAGGGGTCGCCGAGCGTGACCGCGTGAGGGGTCGCGGGGTCGCGTCCCGGGTCCGTCGACCCGGCACGCACGGCGGCATGGGTCTCGGTCCCGTCGTCGAGGAAGTCGTCCCCGTCGTTCCGATCGAGCCGTTGCACATCGACACCATACGGCGGACCGGCCGGATCCCCCGGAGCATCGCCGTGCCGTGCCGGATTTCATACCCGGCGGGTATTGATACCATGGGGGTATGCTGTTCATCCTCACCCCCCGCACGATCATCAGCCGGAGCAGCACATGAAGTCGATCACTCCCGCCGAGGCGCACGCCGTCGCCGACGCCTGGATCCTCGACGTCCGCGAGGACGCCGAGCTCACCCAGGCCCGCATCGAGGACGCCCGGCACATCCCGCTCGGCTCGCTCGTCGATCGCCTCGACGAGGTCCCGCGGGACCGCACCGTCTACGTGATGTGCCACGCCGGTGGCCGCAGCGCGCAGGCGACCCAGTACCTGTCGGCGCAGGGCGTCGACGCCGTGAACATCTCCGGCGGCATCACCGAGTGGTACCGGGCCGGACTCCCCATCACCCTCGGAGGTGCCGAATGACCACCGTCGTCAACGAGTCGACCACCGACGCGCAGCGCCGGATCGCCAACCGCCTGAAGCGAGCGCGCGGCCAGCTCAATGCCGTCATCGACGCCGTCGAATCGGGCGCCGACTGCCGCACGGTCGTCAACCAGCTCGCGGCGGTCTCGAGCGCGCTCGACCGCGCCGGCTTCGCCGTGATCTCGACGGCGATGCGCGACTGCGCGGCCGACCCCGACGGCAAGGTCGACGGCTCGGGCGGGCGACTCGACTTCGACGAGCTCGAGAAGCTGTTCCTCTCGCTCTCCTGACGACGCCGCCGCGCCCGGACGCCACGACGGCCGCCGCCCGATGCGATCGGGACGGCGGCCGTCGTGTGCTCACGGAGCGCCTGGTCGGGCACCCCGGCGTCAGACGAGGGAGGACAGCTCCAGTCCGTGCGCCTTCGCGACGCCCTCGTTGGTCAGCTTGCCGGCGGTGGCGTTGAGGCCCTTGGCCAGGGCGGGGTCGGCGGCGAGCGCGGCCTCCCAGCCGAGGTCGGCGATCTTCAGCGCGTACGGCAGCGTGGCGTTGGTGAGCGCCGGCGTCGAGGTCGCGGGCACTGCGCCGGGCATGTTCGCGACGCAGTAGTAGATCGCGTCGTGCACCCGGTAGGTCGGGTCGGCGTGCGTGGTCGCGCGTGAGCCCTCGAAGCAGCCGCCCTGGTCGATCGCGATGTCGACGAGCACGGCGCCGCGCTTCATCGTCGCGACCATCTCGTCGGTGACGACCTTGGGCGCGGCCGCGCCGGGAACGAGGACCGCGCCGATGACGAGGTCGGCGTCGCGCACCTGGCGGGCGGTCTCGTACGGCGAGGAGGCGAGGGTCGTGATGCGGTGCTCGTAGCGCGCGTCGAGCTCGCGGAGCTTGGGCAGCGAGATGTCCATGACGGTCACGTCGGCTCCCATGCCCATGGCGGTCGCCGCGGCCTGCTCGCCGGCGACGCCGCCGCCGATGACCAGGACCTTCGCGGGGGCCGTGCCGGGCACGCCGCCGAGGAGCACGCCGCGGCCGCCCTTCGACGCGTGCAGCGACGCCGCACCGACCTGCGGGGCGAGCCGGCCCGCGACCTCGCTCATCGGGGTGAGCAGCGGCAGCGATCGGTCGGGCAGCTGCACGGTCTCGTAGGCGATCGCCGTGACACCGGAGTCGAGGATGGCGCGCGTGAGCGGCAGGTCGGCCGCGAGGTGCAGGTAGGTGAACAGCGTGAGGTCCGCGCGAAGGAAGCGGTACTCCTGCTCGATGGGTTCCTTGACCTTCAGCACGAGCCCCGCGGCCCACGCCTCCTCGGCGGTCGCGACGATGTTCGCGCCCGCGGCGCGGTACTCGTCGTCGTGGTAGCCCGCTCCCTCGCCGGCACCGGCCTGGATGTCGACGCGGTGGCCGCGCAGCGAGAGCGCGTTCGCCCCCGCGGGCGTCATCGCGACGCGGAACTCGTTGTTCTTGATCTCTGCAGGCACGCCGACGTGCATGGGTACGCTCCGAATGCTGTGTGGATGAGTCCTTCCATGGTCGCCGCATATTCGCTCGTTGTGAAGACGTTCCGCATGATGTTCGGTACAATCGCGGCATCCGTCTCGAATGTTCGCACAGGAGCGCCGCCATGACCGATCTGCCGAAGTTCAGCGAACCCCCGCGCGCCGGGCTCGACGAGATCGACCGGCAGATCATCGCCCTGCTGCACGAGAACGCCCGGATCCCGAACGTCGACCTCGCGCGCGAGGTCGGCGTCTCCCCCTCCACGTGCCTCGCCCGCGTCCGCTCGCTCCGCGAGCGCGGCGTCATCACGCGCTACACCGCCGAGATCAACCCGGCGGCCCTCGGCTTCACCCTGCAGGCGCTCGTGTCCGTGCGCATCCGCCCCGGCGCCCGGCACCTCATGGAGCAGATCTCCGACGAACTGCGTCGGGAGCCCGAGGTGGCCCAGCTCTTCTTCCTCGGCGGGAGCGAGGACTTCCTCATCCACGTCCGCGTCCGCGACAGCGAGCACGTGCGCCAGTTCGTGCTGAAGAACCTCTCGGCGAACCCGGCCGTCGCGCTCACGGAGACCAACCTCGTGTTCGAGCACCACACGGCCGACTCGGCGGGCCTGCGCGCTGTGCTGTGAACGGCGACGACGGATGCCGCGGGGCCCGGGCTCCGCGGGCGCGGGCAGCCCGCCGCGGCGGGCGCGGTCTCAGCGCGACACCGGGAGGATCTCCCCCAGGTCGAGCCCCGCCGGCGCCTCGAGCTGCTCGTACGTGCAGCTCTCGGGCATGCGGTCGGTGCGCCAGCGGCGGAACTGGGCGGTGTGGCGGAAGCGATCGCCCTCCATGTGGTCGTACGCGACCTCGACGACCAGCTCAGGGCGCAGCGGGACGAACGAAAGGTCCTTCCCGGCGCTCCACCGGCTGACCGCGCCGGGCATGCGGCCGGTGCGATGCGCCTCCTGGTCGGCCCACTCCCCCCACGGATGCCGCGACAGGTCCTCCTCGACGTACGGCGCGAGCGTCTCGACGAGCTCGCGTCGCTTCGCCATCGGGAACGAGGCGGCGACGCCGACGTGTCGGAGACGCCCGTCGTCGTCGTAGAGCCCCAGCAGCAGCGACCCGACGATGCCGCCCGCCTTGTGCCAGCGGTAGCCCGCGACCACGCAGTCGGCCGTGCGCTCGTGCTTGATCTTGAACATCGCCCGCTTGTCCGGCAGGTAGGGGCCGTCGAGCGGCTTCGCCACGACGCCGTCGAGTCCGGCCCCCTCGAACCGCGCGAACCAGTCCGCCGCCTCGGCGAGGTCGGCGGTCGCCGGCGTCACGAACACCGGGTCGGATGCCTCGGCGAGCGCCGCTTCGAGCATCGACCGCCGCTCGGAGAACGGCCGGCCGGTGAGGTCGTCGTCACCGAGGGCGAGCAGGTCGAACGCGACGAACGACGCCGGCGTCTGCTCCGCGAGCAGCTTCACCCGACTCACCGCCGGATGGATGCGCTGCTGCAGCGCGTCGAAGTCGAGCCGGCCGTCACGGACCAGGACGATCTCGCCATCGACCACGCACCGCTCCGGCAGGTTGCGCCGGACTGCCTCGACCACCTCGGGGAAGTACCGGGTCATGGGGCGCTCGTTGCGGCTGCCCAGCTCGACCTCGTCGCCGTCGCGGAACACGATCGTGCGGAAGCCGTCCCACTTCGGTTCGACGTGCCCGACATCGGGGATCGCCTTCACCGACTTCGCGAGCATCGGCTTGACGGGCGGCATCACCGGCAGGTCCATCCGCCCATCATGCTCCTCGCCCCCGACACGCGCACCTCTCGAACGAGGGGCGCACGCGCCATCCGCTCGGGTAGCACCGCGCTTCCGAGGGGTCAAGGGCCTGCACGCCGACCGCACCGCCACGTAGCCTCGGAAATCGGAGTCGCGCTCGGGGGCGCGCGAAACCACGAAGGGGTGAGGTGGACCATGTCCGAACAGGAGGGCCACAGGCCCGACACCGCAGGGGTGGAGGACGACCGCGTCGCGGACGCGGCGGTCGATGAGGTCGAACGTCGGGCACGCGCGCAGGAGGACGCCGACGCCGAAGAGCGCGTCGCGGTGCGCGACGACGACGGCGGGATCACCGAGGAGCGGGCGCAATGAGCTCCGTCATCGACCGACCCGGGCACGAGACCGCGCTGCTGCCGTCCATCGGCGTGTGGTGGCCGATGCTCGAGGCACCGCTGCAGCGCGAGATCCTCGAGCAGCCGACCGCGCCGCTGCGGGCGTCGGTCGTGCGACGCATCCTCGAACTGTGCGAACTGGACGATCGACCGGTGCCGCGCTCCGGGGTCCGGCTCGATGCGAACGAGCGCGCCTACCTGGCGGGCTGGACGCACGCCACCGACTGGAGCTGACCCGGAACGCCGATGAGACCACGTCCCGTGCGACGGCGCAAGCCGTTGAACCGGCCCGATCGCGCCCGGTAGACCTGAGCCATGGAGCGGATCCACTACGCGGGCGGCGAGCTGCTGACCGGAAGCGAGATCGCTGCGGCGGTCATCGACTACGCCGCGGCGCTCGCGTCGCAGCACTCCGCCGCCTCGATCGACATCCCGGTGCGGGCCCATGACGGCACGATCGCGCGGGCGCAGCTCCTCATCGGACCGGCGAGCCAGTTGCTGAGCGAGGACGTCGAGACCGTCGAGGACGACGAGCTGGAGGACGAGGAACTCGTCTCCAGGCTGCGGGCTGCCACGACCGCGCTGTCCTCCGTGCGGCCGGTGATCGGCGAGACCGGCGCCATCGTCGAGGACGACGCCGACGACCTGGAGTGGCCGCCGATCCGGTGACGATCGGCCTCGCGGCTGCGGATCAGGCGCCGTCGAGCGCGTCGTCGTCCGCCCGCCCCTCGCCGTGGCCCTCGGGGTACGGGTCGTCGGCCGGGATCGGCACGATGCTCACGGGGATGCCCGGTCCGACGAGCAGTTCCGCCGGCTGCGGACGGCCCTCGCCGAAGTTCACGACGATCCACTCGGCGACGCCGCGCTCGTGAGCTCGATCGATGGAGGCCTTGATCGCCTCGACGTCGGCCTCGCCGACCGAGTACTGGGCGCCGTCGTACATGATGTTGACCCGCTTCACGCGTCATGCCCCCCGTTCGCGTCGGCCACGACCCTCGTCTCCGGCTCGGGCACGAGGACGAGCCCGCCGGGCGAGTTCGCCGTCGCCATGAGCGCGTCGACCCACGCCCGGTTGATCGAGGGCTGCCGACCGCCGGCGTACTTGAACAGCAGCGGGATGCGCGGATGCATCCAGAGGGTGCTTCGGCCGTCGCCGATGGCCGGGTCGTCGCGCCAGCTGAAGTAGAACGACTCCCCTCGGCGGAGCTTCGCCCCGATCACGAGCTGCAGGTGCGCCAGCACGCGATCGTCGAAGTCGACGCCGAGCGTCGAGTCGTACGTCAGCTTCCCCACGTCCACCTCCGTCGCCACTGCTCTCCGGATTCCTCGGAGCCGTATTCCTCGGAGCCGCGCATGGCTGGGCACCAGCGTAGTCTCGAGAGACTTCCCGGAACAGGGGTTGCCACGAAGCGGTCCGGTCGCCTCCGGAGCCTCACCTGCGGCGGTGCGAACGGTAGTACTCGAGCAGCGAGCGGGTGGAGGCATCCTGCGCCGCCAGCGCCGTCTCGTCGCCCTCGATGGCGGGCGCGATCTGCATCGCGAGCTGCTTGCCGAGCTCGACCCCCCATTGGTCGAAGGAATTGATGCCCCACACGACGCCCTGCGTGAACGTGATGTGCTCGTACAGCGCGATGAGCTGGCCGAGCACCGACGGCGTGAGCGCCGGCGCGAAGATGGAGGTCGTCGGGCGATCGCCCTCGAAGGTGCGGGCGGCGACGAGCGCACCCGTCGTACCCTCGGCCTCGACCTCCTCGGCGGTCTTGCCGAACGCGAGCGCCTTCGTCTGCGCGAGGAAGTTCGCGAGGAAGAGCCCGTGCACGTCGCGGCCGTCGTCGTCGAGCGGGTACGCGGGGTTGACGAATGCGATGAAGTCGGCGGGGATCAGCCGCGTGCCCTGGTGGATCAGCTGGTAGAACGCGTGCTGGCCGTTCGTGCCCGGTTCGCCCCAGAACACCTCGCCCGTCGTGGTCGTCACGGGCGAGCCGTCCCAGCGGACCGACTTGCCGTTCGATTCCATCGTGAGCTGCTGCAGGTAGGCGGGGAATCGGTGCAGCTGCTGGGCGTAGGGCAGGACGGCGTGCGACTGCGATCCGAGGAAGTTCGTGTACCAGACGTTGAGGAGGCCCATCAGGATCGGCACGTTGCGCTCGAGCGGAGTCGTGCGGACGTGCTCGTCGACCGCGTGGAAGCCGGCGAGGAGCTCGCGGAACACGTCGGGGCCGAGCTCGATCGCGAGCGACAGCCCGATCGCCGAGTCGACCGAGTAGCGCCCGCCGACCCAGTCCCAGAACCCGAACGCGTTCTGCGGGTCGATGCCGAACTCGGCGACCCGGTCGAGCGCGGTCGAGACGGCGACGAAGTGGTGGGCGACCGCATCGGCGGCGGATGCCTCGTCGTCGCCGATCGCGCCCGAGGCCCGCAGCCCGGCCCAGAGCCAGTCGCGCGCGAGCCGCGCGTTGGTGAGCGTCTCGAGGGTCGTGAAGGTCTTCGACGCGACGATGAAGAGCGTCGTCTCGGGGTCGAGGTCGGCCGTCTTCTGCGCGAGGTCGGTCGGATCGATGTTCGAGACGAAGCGGGCGGTGATGCCGGCGTCGGCATAGGGCTTCAGGGCCTCGGAGACCATGACCGGACCCAGGTCGGAGCCGCCGATGCCGATGTTCACGACGTGTTCGACACGCTTGCCGGTCACGCCGAGCCAGCCGCCCGAGCGCACGCGGTCGGCGAACGCCGTCATCCGATCGAGCACCTCGTGGACGTCGCGGTCGACCTCCTGGCCGTCGACCACGAGGGCCGGCTCGGCGCCCTTCGGGCGGCGCAGGGCGGTGTGCAGCACTGCGCGGTCCTCGGTGGTGTTGATGTGCTCGCCCGAGAGCATCGCGGCGTAGCGCTCCGCCACGCCCGTCTGCTCGGCGAGCCGCACGAGCGAGGCTGCGATCTCGTCGGTGACGAGGTTCTTCGACAGGTCGACGTGCAGGTCGGCGAGCTGCAGGCTCAGGCGTCCGACACGGCCGGGGTCGGCCTCGAACCAGGCGCGGAGGTCGGGGGCGAAGGACGCCCGCAGCGCCTCGAGTTCGGACCAGGCGGCGGTGGCAGTGGGATCGATCGGCGTGCTCACCCGCCCACGCTACCGCCCTCGTGCGAGCGCCGTGAAGCCGTGCGACGCCGAGCTACGGCTCGGATGGATGCGCCACCCGCGTGGTGCCCCTGGAGGGACTCGAACCCCCAACCCTCTCCTTAGGACGGAGCTGCTCTTCCATTGAGCTACAGAGGCTGACCGGTCGAGTCTAGCGGTCGCACGGGAGGGCGTTCCGCCGCGTCGCCCACTCGGGCGGAGCGGCGGAGGAGACCGGGCGCGGCTCAGTTGTAGCCGAGCACCACGATCGCCGAGGTCGACGGGGCGAGCTCGTCGACGAACCCGTTCTCGTCGAACCGGTTGTCGTCTGCTGGCTGCGTCATCGCGGTCACCTTGCTTCTCTGGCGGGGAGGGAAGCCTCAGGCTATCGGCCGGACGCCGGAGCGGTCATTGTCCGGAACGTCCAAGTTCAGGGCCCGGTTTCGCCATGTTGTCGCCTGCGTCGCACGTCCGGGCGAACGCCGCCTCGCGTCAGGCGGGCGGGTAGAGGTAGAGGGCCTCGCCGATGGGGATGGTCCGCACGTGGTACGAGTGGTCGGAGTTCCAGTTGTACTCCTCGATCGTGACCGTTCCGTCGCCGTTCACCGACTGCACGTAGGCGACGTGGTTGTAGGGGAACCACGCGACCGCGCCGACGACCGGCTCGCTGCTCGTCGGCCACCCCTTGGCGGCCCACTCGTCGGCCCACTTCCAGGCACTGCCGGAGGCGAGGTTGCTCCAGTCCCACTTCCACGGCGCTCCGGTCACGCCGGCGTCGCGGTTCAGGCGCCACGCCACGAAGTCGACGCACTCGCGGTAGTAGTAGCGCAGCGGGGAAAGGCCGCCGCCGTAGTCGTCCGGCGTCTCGTACCACCATGGGTAGTCGTCGCCCTCGGCCTGCTGCGTGACGATCGCGTACTCGCCGGTGCCGCGCGAGGCGAGCTCGGCCTCCCACGCCGCGCGCTCCGCCGCCGCGGCCTCGGCCGCCGCCGCGTCGATCTCCGCCTTGGTCGTGACGGAGAAGGTGTCGCTCGACATCGCAGCGCCTGCGGCCCGGTCGGAGACCTCGAGCGCCTGCGCCTCGGCGACCGAGAGGCTGAACTTCGTCGGCGCGCCCCCGGGCAGGTGCCCCCCGGGGAGGAAGGCGTAGGCCGGGAGGGCGACGGTGCCCACCAACGCGGGGACGAGGAGGACCGTCGCCGCGACCCGCATGGGGCCGTTCCGCCGTGCCACCGGGCCGGTCGACCGCCGGCCCGTGGGCGACGCGGTGCGCGACCCGGCGGCGGACGCCGATCCCGACGTGCTTCGCCGCCGCCCGCGCGACCCGGCGGCGGTGAGGGACCGGGTCGACGCGTTCCGGTCGGTCGCCGGCGCGAGCACCCGTGCCTCCGACACCGGAGCGGTGGTCGCGACGGCGGCGGCGGCGGTCGGGATCGCCGCGGGGTCGGCCTGGACGGCAGCCGGCACGGGGATGGCCTCGGGGAACGGCGCACGCCGCGCCACCTGGCCGGCGGAGGCTCCGCGTGCCGGCGCGGTCCCGGACGGCACCGGTGCCGACGGCACGCGGCCGGTCGTCGCGGACGGCACGCGACCGATCGGTGCGGCGTCGGAGGACACGCGGCCGGACGACACGGGCGCGGCCGGCACGCGGCCGGACGGTCCCGGGCCGACCGGGACCCGGGGCGCCGTGGACGGCTCTGCGTCGGGACGACGGGCGGGGGCGGGCGCCGCCGGCGGCGTGAACCGACCCGGTTCGCGTCGCGCCTGCTCGGGCTGCGGGCGACCCGCGTTCGCCGGCTTCGTGTACAGCTCCGGCCGCGGAGTCGAGGGCGACGCGGTCTCGCGGAGCGAGGACCGGTCGCGGAGGCGCTCGCCGGTTCGCGGGGCCGTCCCGTCGGCCGGGCGTTCGCGGTCGGCACGCCGGCCCGTCGCCGGCGGAGCGGCATCCGTCCACGGCGTCACGTGGTGCTGCGGCCCGGGCGCCGGGCTCGGCGACCCGTCGGCGGGCGCCGGTCGGCGTCGCGGCCGCAGGCTCGGGGGCTGGCCGTGCGAGTCGTCACCGTACAAGGGTCGTGAACCTCCGGGTCCCGCGCCGCCGTCAGGGGGGAGCGACGCGGGGGTGTTTCGGGTCTCCGGAGCCGGGGGTGCTCCGGACTCGTCCACCCTACGGCACCGCCGGAGCGGTTGTCACGATGCCCGATCCCGGCGCGTCGACGTCTCCGCTACGCGGCGCGTTCGAGGAAGTCGCTCCACTGCGGCAGCGGCCGTTCGAACCCGCGCACCACCCAGCCCCGGCCGTGCGGCATGCGCGGCGTGATCCGGAGCGTCCAGCCCATCTCGGCGGGCGTGTGGTCGCCCTTGGAGTTGTTGCATCGGAGGCAGCAGGCCACGAGGTTCTCCCACGTGTCCCGCCCGCCCCGCGAGCGCGGCAGGACGTGGTCGATCGTGCCGGCGGACTTGCCGCAGTAGGCGCACCGGTGCTCATCGCGCCGCAGGACCCCGCGCCGGCTGACCGGCACCTGGTGCACTCGGGGTGTCCGCACGTACCGGGTCAGCAGGATGACGCTGGGCCGGACCCAGTCGCTGCTCGTGCCGTGGACCGGATTCTCCTCGTCGTGCAGGATGACGGTGGCCTTCTCGTTCATGACGAGCAGGAGGGCGCGCTTGAAGGAGACGACCGCGAGGGGTTCATATCCGGCGTTGAGCACGAGGGTGCGCATGGGGTGCCTTTCGATCGGTGCTGGATGGCTTCCAGCCGCGTGAAGGGAAGGACGACCCGGATGCCGCGGGGCGCGCGGAACCGCCCCGGAGACGCGAAACGGGCACCGTCATGAAGACAGTGCCCGTCGGCATCCCGGCGCGGTCGCGACTCGGCTGACTACTGCGCCGCTGGTCGTAGAGCACGCGCGCACCCGCGGAATGGGTGCTGCTGCGCGGACCGACCATCGGACTTCCCCTACCCGGTATCGAGATCGTCAGGATCCAAGGCTACGACAGGAATGGCGTGCCGGGTCCTCCCGGCACGCCATTCGAGACACGCTTCACACGCTGTTCACACGTCAGATCCGCACGATCCAGTAGTCGCTGGTCCAGATCGGCTGGGTTCGCACGACCGTGCCCTCGTACGGAGCGTGGAGGATCATGCCGTTGCCGGCGTAGAACCCGATGTGCCCGCTCATGACCACGAGGTCGCCGGGGACGGCCTCGGAGACGGGGATCTGCGTGCCGGCCGCGCCCTGCGCGGAGGACGAGTGCGGAAGGCTGATGCCGAACTGCGCGTAGACGTACTGGACGAGGCCGGAGCAGTCGAATCCGGCCGGCGTCGCGCCGCCGTAGACGTACGGGACGCCGAGGTACTGCTGCGCGACCGAGAAGACACTGGCGGGATCGGCGGAGCCGTAGACGGCGGCCGGGGTGTACTCGCTCGCCGCGGCGGCGTACGAGGTCATCTCCTCGGCGGCGGCCTGGCGGGCGGCCTCGGCGGCGGCGGCCGCCTCCTCGGCGGCGCGCTTGGCCTCCTCCGCGGCGCGGATCTCCTCGCCGGTGACGGCGTCGTAGCCGTCCTCGGAGATCGGCGCGGCGATGACGTCCTCGGCGACCTGGACGTCCTGCGGTGCCGCCTTGGTGAGCTGCGTCGCCGCGGTGGCACCGAACTCGATGCCGTCGGTGCCCGGCGCGAACGCGTACGCGGGGATGGCGAGCGTGCCCACGAGACCGGCGGCCACGGACATGACCATCACGTTCTTCGCGCTGCCGCGGCGGAGGCGGCGACCGAGCGAGTCCCGCTGGACCTTGGCCTGCACGGCGGCATCCGTCGCCGGCGCAGGAGCTGCCGGCGTGCCCGGCGTCGCGCGCCGGACGAGGGCGGTTCCGGTCCTGGGCTTGGGGGAGGTGATCGCGCCGGAACGGCGCCGGGGGAATCGAGCCAAAACGTGTCCTCCGCCCCACGGGGCCTGAGCTCCGTCTCACCTGTGCGCCGGGGGGCGCCTCACGGGTATCGGGGCCGAGCGGTGAGCGCGGGAGGCGTCTCGACCCTGTTCCTCCGGCTGGCTTGTCGCCGGCGGACTCGAACGACAATACGCGAGAGGTCGTCGATTGTCACATTTCGATCACGGTGCGCCGGAATCCGCGGTCGCCGACCACCTCGACGGACGGAACCGATGCCCTTCCGCACCCGGCGCCGCGCCCGCGCCCGCGCGCGGCGGCGTCCGGCGCCTCAGTCCCCGATGAAGAGGTGCCCGGCCAGCTCGGCGGGCAGCTCGAGCCGGTCGTCGCGCCCCTCGACGGAGACGACCACGACGGCGCCCTCCCGGCGAAGGGAGACCCGCGTGCCGGGCAGCACCCCCGCGGCCTTCAGCCGGGCGAGCAGTTCGGGTTCGAACTGCGCCGGCTCGGCGAGACGACGGATCACGCCCTCGGCCGAGCCGCTGCCCTCGTCGAGCGCGGTGAGCACGTTGCGGACGCCCTGCATGAACGGCGCCGCCGGCTCCACCCCGAGCTCCTCGAGGCCGGGGATGGGGTTGCCGTAGGGCGAGTGGGTCGGCTGCCCGAGGATCTCGACGAGGCGTCGCTCCACGTGCTCGCTCATGACGTGCTCCCAGCGGCACGCCTCCTCGTGGACGTACTCCCAATCGAGCCCGATCACGTCGGCGAGCAGTCGCTCGGCGAGGCGGTGCTTGCGCATGACGTGGACGGCCTTCTGGCGGCCGTCGGCCGTGAGCTCGAGGTGGCGGTCGCCGGAGACGACGACGAGCCCGTCGCGTTCCATCCGCGCGACGGTCTGCGACACGGTGGGCCCGGAGTGCCCGAGGCGCTCCGAGATGCGGGCGCGCAGCGGCACGATGCCCTCCTCCTCGAGGTCGAGGATGGTGCGCAGGTACATCTCGGTCGTGTCGATGAGGTCGGTCAACTCGCTCCTCCTCGGCCGTCGGGCGCCTCGTGCATCAGCACAGCCTACTGGCCGCGCCCGACATGCCGCCGAGCACCGGTGGACGTCGCGAACCCCCGAGGCGACGTCATCCGCCGCCATGGCGAACGGGCCGCGCCTAAGATCGGACCATGCCTGAGCTCGTGATCCCCTCGTCGCTCCTGCCCGCCGACGGCCGCTTCGGCTGCGGACCGTCCAAGGTGCGCCCCGAGCAGCTCGCGCACCTCGCCGAGGTCGGCCCCCGCCTGCTCGGCACCTCGCACCGCCAGGCCCCGGTGAAGCAGCTCGTGGGGCGGGTGCGGCAGGGCATCGCCGACCTCTACTCGCTGCCCGAGGGGTACGAGGTCGTGCTCGGCAACGGCGGCTCGACGGCGTTCTGGGATGCCGCGGCGTTCGGCCTCATCGAACGCCGCGCGCAGCTCTGCTCCTTCGGCGAGTTCGGTGCGAAGTTCGCCAAGGCGGCGGCCGCACCGTGGCTCGAGGCTCCGGACGTCCGGAAGGCCGAGCCCGGCACCCGCGTCGGCGCCGAGCCGCTCGAGGGCGTCGACGTCTACGGCTGGCCCCAGAACGAGACCTCGACGGGGGTCCAGGCGCCGGTCCGCCGCGTGCGCGGCGACGAGGGCGCGCTCACGGTCGTCGACGCCACGAGCGCCGCGGGCGGAGCGTTCGCCGATCCGGCGGAGTTCGACGTCCTCTACTTCGCGCCGCAGAAGAACTTCGCCTCCGACGGCGGACTCTGGTTCGCGATCGTGTCGCCCGCCGCCGTCGATCGCATCGAGCGGATCGCGGCATCCGACCGCTACATCCCCGAATTCCTGTCGCTGAAGAACGCGGTCGACAACTCGCGCCTCGACCAGACACTGAACACCCCCGCGCTCGCGACGCTGCTGCTCCTCGAGAGCCAGCTCGAGTGGATGAACGCCTCGGGCGGCCTCGCCTGGGCCGACGCGCGCACGCGCGAGTCCTCCGGCATCCTCTACGACTGGGCCGCCCGCACGTCGGTCGCGACCCCGTTCGTCGCCGACCCGGACCACCGTTCGCAGGTGGTCGTCACGATCGACTTCGACGAGACGACGGATGCCGCGGCGCTCGCGAAGACGCTCCGGGCCAACGGCGTCGTGGACACCGAGCCCTACCGCAAGCTCGGCCGCAACCAGCTCCGCGTGGCGACGTTCACCGCGATCGAGCCCGACGACGTCCGCGCGCTCACCGCGTCGCTCGACTGGGTGCTCGAACGCAACGGATAGGGTGACGGCCATGCGGCTGTGGCTGTCCGAGTCCGAACGGCGTCCCGATCCGGCGCCCGCCCGCGCCGATGCGCGGAAGGCGCTGCTCGCCGGCACCATCGGCTGGCTGCTCGCGCTCGTGCTCGCCGCGGCGTTCGCCGAGCCCCTCGCGGAGGCGGGGTTCTCGTGGTTCGTCACCGCGGCCGCGGTCGGCGTCGGGCTCGGCCTCGTGGGGCTGCTCGTGGTGCAGCTCCGACGCCGTCGGGACCGGCCGGGACCGTCGGACCGTCGCTGAGGGCGCGGGCTCCGGCGACCTAGTCGATGCGGCGCTCCGACTCGTCGGGGCCGTCCGCGTCGCCGGACCCGTCCGCATCCTCGGACCCGTCCGCATCCTCGGACCCGTCCGCATCCTCGGAACCATCCGCGCCGTCGGCCTCGTCCGCCTCGTCGAGCGCGTCGATGTCGATGCCGTCGAACGCGTCGTCGCCGGTGTCGTCGTCGTCGCCGTAACCGTCGTCGGCCTCGTCGAGGTCGTCATCCGGCTCGTCGTCGTCGGCGTCGTCGGCGAACTCGTCGCCGGCGTCGCCCGCGTCCGGCCCCTCCGCGTCGAGCTCCTCGTCGTCGGCCTCCGCCTCAGCGGCGGCGGCCTGTGCGGCGCGGTACTCCGCGAGCCGCTCCGACCACGGCACCCACTCCGGCGCGAGCAGGGCGCGCTCGCCCGGGAGCAGCTCGGTCTCGAGCACGGTCGGCTCGGCGCCCTCGACGCGGGCCAGCGTCACCGACCAGTGCCACCCCGGGTATCCGGACAGGTCGGCGGCGAAGTGCAGCGAGAGCACGTGCTCGTCCTCGGCGACGTGGCCGATCACCGATCCGACGGTCTGCGGCGGGGTCACCTCGAGCAGCGCGCCGCGCGCCAGGGCGACGGCCGAGAGCAGCACCTCGTCCGCGATGACGGGGACCGGCGCAGCGGAGCCCGCCCCCTCGCCCTGCTCCGCGTCAGGCATCCAGCTCGTCCGCGACCTTGCGCAGCAGGGCTGCGATCTTGCGGCTGTGCGCGTTGTCGGGATACCGCCCGCGCTTCAGGTTCGCCCCGATGCCGTCGAGCACCTTGACGAGGTCCTCGACGATGACCGCCATGTCGTCGGCCGGCTTGCGGTGCATGCGGGCCAGGCTCGGCGGCGCGTCGAGCACGCGGACGGAGAGCGCCTGGGCGCCGCGCTTGCCCTGCGCGATCCCGAACTCGAGCCGGGTGCCCGATCGCACGGTCGCGCCCGCGGGAAGTGCCGAGGCGTGGAGGAAGACCTCCTGGCCGTCATCGCCGCTGATGAAGCCGAACCCCTTCTCCTCGTCGTAGAACTTGACCTTGCCGGTGGGCATCGATGGATCTCCCGCTGTCTCGATGGGCGCGCCGGAACCACGGCGGCCTCGACTCCCAGTCTACGGTCCGGCATCCCCCCGGATCGGCCGTGGGGCCTATTCTGGGAGCGTGAGCAATCAGGGCCCGATCACCGACCATCGCCTCGAGCGCATCCTCGCCTACATGGTCGCCGCGACGGTCGGGCTCTCGATCATCGCGTTCTTCGCGGTCATGATCGGCACGCTCGCGGGGGTCGGCGCCGACGACGGCTTCAGCCAGGGCGTCTGGCCCTTCGTGCTCATGCTCCCGCTCATCGGCCTGCCGCTCGGCTTCGTGCTCCTCATCGCGCTGCTCATCGTCAACGGCGTGCGCCGATCGCGGGAGTCCCGGCAGGGCGCGGACTGACGGCCATGCTGGTGCTCGCCGCGAGCCTCCGCGCGATCCCGCGCGAGCGACTCGCGGCTGCGCTGGCGATCCGCGAACTCGATCACCAGGGCGTCCGCGACCTCTTCGACCTCGCCGAGGCGCTGACCACGCCCGACTCGATCGACCACGCGGTCGACCGGCTCGAGCGGCCGTCGCTCGCCGTCCTCGCCGCGGCCGCCGCGACGAGCGACGACGTCGGCTGGACCGGGCTCGAGCGCCTCGTCGACGAGCTCCGCCGCCTCGGCGCCGACGACCTGGCCGATCGCGTGGCCGCGGATCCGGCGGAGGTGCTCGGCGGCCTCGAGGCGCGGCTGCTCCTCCTCCGCGAGGGCGAGGATCGCATCCACGTGCCGCCGGAGGTCGGCGCGCGGCTGCGCGCGCGACTCGACGACGACCTGCCGGGCCTCGAGTCGCTCGCGGCGCATGCGCCGCCGGTCGCGCTGCCCGGCGAACGGCCCGACACGGGCTTCCTCGAGCGGCGCGCCGCCGAGACGGCGTACGGCACCGTCGCCGCGACCGCCGAACTGCTCTCGGGCCTGGCGGTGCAGCCGGCCCGCGAGCTCGCGAAGGGCGGGTTCGCGCTGCCCGACGCGAAGCGGCTGGCCGAGGCGGCCGGCGTCGAACTCGACGAGTTCCCGCGACTGGTCCGCCGCGCGGTCGAATCGGGGCTCATCGTGCGCGACGGCCCGGTCTGGCTCGAATCCGACGCGGGTGCGGAGTGGATCCTGCTCGGCGCAGGTGCCAGGTGGACTCGGCTCGCGGAGGCCTGGCGCGACCGCATCCCGGGGCCGCTGCGCGACCTGGTCGTCCGCCGCAGCGAGGCGCTGAGCTCCGCCTCGATCCGCGACGACGTCGCGTGGTACTACCCGGGCGGCGGCGCCTGGCTGCGCGACGGCATGGACCGTCTCCTCGAGGACGCCGAGGCGCTCGGCCTCGCGGTCGCGGGCGAACCGCTCGAGACCGCTTCGCTCGTGCTCGCGGGCGACCTCGCCGCGGCCGCCGGCCGGCTCGCGCGCCACTTCCCCGCGCAGGTGGACCGGGTCTACGTCCAGCACGACCTCACCATCGTCTCCCCGGGCCCGCTCGAACCCTCGCTCGACGCGCGACTGCGCGCGTTCGCCGAGGTGGAGGGCCGCGACCTCGCATCGAGCTATCGCGTGACCGCGGCATCCGTCAACCGCGCCCTCGCCGCCGGCGACACCGAAGACGGCATCCGGGCCTTCCTCGAGCGGATCTCGCTGACCGGCATCCCGCAGCCGCTCGCCTACCTGCTGAGCGAGTCGGCGGCCCGGTTCGGCGCCGTACGGGTCGGCGCCGCGGATCCGTCCGAGGCTCCGGCCCGGGCCTCCGTCCGGTCCGACGACGCGCAGCTCGTGGGCACGCTCCTCGTGGACCAGACGCTCTCGTCGCTCGGCCTCCGGCAGGCCGGCTCGCACCGGCTGCTCTCCCGGTTCCCGCCCGACGTGGTCTTCTGGGCCCTGAGCGACGCCCGGTACCCGGTCGCCGCGGAGGACTCGGAGGGGCGCATCGTGCGCCTCCGGCGCCACCACGTCGGCCATGCCGCCGCACCGGCCCCGCGCACGGATCCGATCGCGGCGCTCCTCGACCGGCTCGCGGAGGCCGACGCCGGCGGTGGAACCGAGCAGGCCTGGCTCGCGCGGCAGCTCGAGGCGGCGGCCCGCGCGAAGGAGACGCTCACGGTCACCGTCCGGATGCCGGGCGGCGACACGGCCGACTACCTCCTCGCGCCGGCGAGCGTCGCGAACGGGAGGCTGCGCGCCCGGGATCGCAAGTCGGACATCGAGCGGACGCTCCCGATCTCCGCGATCGCGGCCGTCGCGCCCGCTCCCGCGGGCAGCTGACCGCGACCGCCCGGAGCCCCCGGCCGAGCGCACGCGGCCGCCGTCGAGACCCGCGGCCCGCGGCATCCGACCCCTCGGGGCCGACGCCCGGGAAGCCGGGATAGACTGGTCCGCTATGTCAGACGGCCCCCTCATCGTCCAGAGCGATCGCACCGTGCTCCTCGAGGTGGCGAACCCGCTCGCCGAGGACGCACGGCACGACCTCGCCATCTTCGCCGAGCTCGAGCGCGCACCCGAGCACATCCACACGTACCGCATCACGCGGCTCGGCCTGTGGAACGCGCGCGCCGCGGGGCACACGGCCGACGACATGCTCGGCACGCTCGAGCGCTACGCGAAGTTCCCGGTGCCGCAGACCGTGGCCGTCGACATGCGCGAGACCGTCGACCGCTACGGCCGGCTCGTGGTCGACCGCACCGACGACGGCGCACTGCGACTGCGCAGCGACGACCTGGCGGTGCTCACCGAGGTGGCCGGGGCGAAGCGCGTCGCACCGCTGCTCACCGAGCGGCTCGACGACACCAGCTTCCTCGTCGAGCCGTGGGCCCGCGGCCAGCTCAAGCAGGAGCTCGTCCGCCTCGGGTGGCCCGCCGAGGACCTCGCCGGCTACACGCCGGGGACGCCGCACGAGATCGACCTCGAACAGGACGGCTGGCACCTCCGCGACTACCAGCAGAAGGCGGTCGACAACTTCTTCGAGGGCGGTTCCGGGGTCGTGGTGCTCCCCTGCGGCGCCGGCAAGACCCTCGTCGGCGCGGGCGCGATGGCGACCGCGAAGACGACCACGCTCATCCTCGTGACGAACACCGTGAGCGCGCGCCAGTGGCGTGACGAGCTGCTGCGCCGCACGAGCCTGACGCCCGAGGAGATCGGCGAGTACTCCGGCCAGACCAAGGAGGTCAAGCCGGTCACGATCGCGACCTACCAGATCCTCACCGCGAAGCGGAAGGGCGAGTACGCCCACCTCGCGCTCCTCGACGCGCTCGACTGGGGCCTCGTGGTCTACGACGAGGTGCACCTGCTGCCCGCGCCGGTGTTCAAGCTCACCGCCGAGCTGCAGGCGCGCCGCCGCCTCGGCCTGACGGCGACGCTCGTCCGGGAGGACGGGCGCGAGGGCGACGTCTTCTCGCTCATCGGCCCGAAGCGCTTCGACGCGCCGTGGAAGGAGATCGAGGCGCAGGGCTTCATCTCCCCCGCCGCGTGCTACGAGGTGCGCATCGACCTGCCGCAGTCCGAGCGGCTGGCGTACGCGGCATCCGCCGACGACGAGCGCTACCGACTCGCCGCCACCGCGCCGGCGAAGCTCGGCGTCGTGAAGGAGCTCGTCGCCCGGCACGCGGGCGAGCGCATCCTCGTGATCGGCCAGTACCTCGACCAGATCGAGGAGCTGGCCGACGCGCTCGACGCGCCGCAGCTGACCGGCGCGACGCCGGTCGACGAGCGCGAGCGGCTCTTCCAGGAGTTCCGCGACGGCACGACACCGGTGCTGGTGGTGTCGAAGGTCGCGAACTTCTCGGTCGACCTGCCCGAGGCGACCGTGGCGATCCAGGTCTCCGGGTCGTTCGGCTCGCGGCAGGAGGAGGCGCAGCGCCTCGGCCGCCTGCTGCGTCCCAAGGAGTCGGGCCTGTCGGCGAACTTCTACACGCTCGTCGCGCGCGACACGGTCGACCAGGACTTCGCGCTGAACCGCCAGCGCTTCCTCGCCGAGCAGGGCTACAGCTACACGATCCTCGACGCGCACGCGCTCGCGGCCTGAGGCGACGGGCGTCAGTCAGCGGATGTCGCGGCGCGGCGCCGCACGCGCCGCGACCGGTCGCCGAGCCACCACGCGAGCCGGTCGAGCCCCATGACGACGACCCCGAGCACGGCGATGTACGCCACGACCTCGAGCATCTCCACGAACGATCCGAGCGCGCCGAGGGCGTCGGTGTCGAGGAACGGGTACGGGAACCGGTCGGGCACCTCGGGCAGGGCGAGCGCGCGCCAGAGGAAGATCAGCCCGTAGGCGGTGGGGTAGACGAGCCACCACGCGGCATCCCGCCACCGGACGACGCGGTGCGGACCGAACGCGACCCAGTCCACGAGCACCATCACCGGCACGACGTAGTGCATGGCGAAGATCGCGCGTTCGGCGAGCCGGTCGGTCGGGTCGGTGACGAACAGGCCGGGGATCGGGTTCTCGAAGTGGTTGAGCAGCACGTGCGAGACGACCATGGTGGTGAGGATCCAGGTCGTCACGCCGCCCCGGAGCACCGGCGCCGGCGGAGCGGCCGCGCCGCGGCGTACCATCCAGTACAGCGCGCCGGCGAAGTAGGCGAAGACGATCACGTTGCTCTGGGTCGTGAAGTAGGCCAGGCGCCGCTCGCCCGCGACGAGTCCCCAGAGGACCACGACGACGATCGCCGCCCGCCACCAGAACGCGGGCGTCGCCCAGACGTTCACGCGCGGCTCGGCCTCGACGTCGTCGTGCACCCTCGCATTGGCCGCGTCCACGCCCACCCGATCACCTCTCCTCGTCCACGAGCGGGCGCGTCGTGCACCGCAGGCCGAGGGTAGGCGGCGCGTCCTGACCCTGTCAATCCACGCCCTGCACCGACGCGTCCGGCGCGAACGCGTCCCGCGCCGATCGCACGAACAGCATGCGCTCGCCCAGGATGGCGTGCACGAACCGCATGTCGCGCGGCGCCTCGGTCCCGGACACCACGATGCGCCCCGCCTCGCCCCCGACGACCAGCGGACCGATCGACACGCAGAGCTCGTCCACCAGGTCGGCGGCCGCCAGCGCGCCGAGCAGGCGCGGCCCGCCCTCCGAGAGCACCGACCGCATGCCGCGTGCGGCGAGTTCCGCGAGGGCGGACGGCAGGTCGACGTCGTCGTGGCCGGCGACGATGACGTCGGCGACCCCGGCGAGCGCGGCACGCCGGTCGGGCGGCGCCGAACGACTGGTGAGGACGACGGGTCGTTCGAGGGCCCGGGCGAAGAACGGATGGTCCGGCCCGAGGCCGAGCCCGGTCGACACGAGCGCGAAGCGGGGCTGCGGAGCCCTGCCGCGTGCCGCCCGCCACGCGGCATCCTCGGCCACGACCGCGGCGCCGCCGTAGCCCTCGGCGCGGACGGTGCCCGCCCCGACCACGACGACGTCGGCATGCGAGCGCAGCACCGACATGAGCCGCTGGTCCTCCGGGTCGCCGAGCCCGCCGCTCCGGCCGGCGAGCGTCGCCGCGCCGTCGAGGCTCGAGACCATGTTCACCCGGCAGAAGGTGCCGCGGCGCGGCCCCGAGTCGACGACGTCGACGGCGTACGCGGCGTGCATCCGGTCCGCGTCGAAGGGCGGCATCACCGCCGCGAAGGCCGGGGTCACGGAGCTTCCTCCGGCCGGACGTTGTGCTCGAGGAAGGCGGGCTCGCGCCATCCCTCGATCGCCTCGACCATCCGCACGGCGTCGACCGTCTCGCGCACGTTGTGCACGCGCACGATCCGCGCCCCCCGGCCGATGCAGTAGACGGCCGCCGCGAGCGACCCCGCCAGGCGGCCGCGTCGATCGCGGCGCCCGAGGCTCTCCCCCACGAAGTCCTTGTTCGAGAGCGCGACGAGCAGCGGCGGCCCGACGGCCGCGATCTCGTCGAGGCGGCGGGTGAGCTCGAGCGAGTGCAGCGTGTTCTTGTTGAGGTCGTGGCCCGGGTCGATGACGATGCGCTCGTCGGGCACGCCGTGCGCCTTCGCGAGCGCGATCCGCTCGCGGAGGAACGATGCGACCTCGGCGACGACGTCGTCGTACCGCGGCATCGGGTGGGGCGTGCGCGGCGCGGCGAGGCTGTGCGTGATGACGATCGTCGCCTCGCTGTCGGCGACGACGTCGGCCATGGCGGGATCGTGGATCCCCGTCGTGTCGTTGATGACGTGCGCGCCCGCGGCGATCGCGCGGCGCGCCACCTCGGGGTGGAACGTGTCGACCGAGACCACGGCTCCCGATCCGGCGAGCGCGGCGACCACGGGCACCACGCGGTCCGCCTCCTCGTCCACTGGGATCGCGGGGCCGGGCGCGAACTTCGCGCCGCCGATGTCGACCCAGTCGGCGCCGTCCGCCACGGCGGCGCGGGCGGCGGCCACGGCGCGGTCGAGGGCGAACGTCTCGCCCCGGTCGTAGAAGGAGTCGGGCGTGCGGTTGACGATCGCCATGACGGCGACCTGCCGCCCGAAGTCGAACTCGCGCGGTCCGATGCGTCGGGTGAGACCGCTCACGCCGTCGCGCCGATCTCGGGGATGGGGACGCCGGGGTCGGCGAGCGCGGCGGGGTCGACCGGCACGCGGGACCGGATGAGCCGTTGCACCTCGTCGTTGACGTCCCAGACGTTCACGTTCATGCCGGCGACGACGCGCCCCTCGAGCAGCCGGAACGCGATGCACTCCCGCCGGGCCAGGTCGCCGCGCACGACGAGCTCGGCCCGCTCGGCGAGCTCGCCGTATCCCGAGTACTCCATGCCGAGGTCGTACTGGTCGGTGAAGAAGTACGGGATCTCGTCGTACTCCAGTTGCTCGCCCGCGAGCACCCGGCCCACCGCGCGGCCCGACGCGTCGGCGTTGTCCCAGTGCTCGACGCGGAGCCGGTGCCCGAGTGTGGGGTTGAACACGTTCGCGACGTCGCCCGCGGCGAAGACGCCGTCGGCGCTGGTGCGGAACGAGGCATCCGTCACGATGCCGTCGTCGACCGTGAGGCGAGCGGATGTCGCGAGCTCGACGTTCGGCGTCGCGCCGATGCCGACGACCACGAGGTCGGCCGGCAGCCGCTCGCCCGTCGCGAGCACGACCCCGCGCACGCGACCTCGCTCGCCCTCGATCGCGGAGACCGAGACCTCGGTGCGGAGCCCGACGCCGTGTTCGCGGTGCAGCTCGGCGAACATGTCGCCGAGCTCGCGCCCGACGGCCTTCTCCAGGGGGGCTTCGCCACGCCCGAGCACGGCGACCTCGTTGCCGTACGTCCGCGCCGCCGCGGCGACCTCGAGGCCGATCCAGCTCGAGCCGATCACGACCACGCGCCGGTCGCCGGCGCGGAGCGCGGTCCGCAGGCGGGTCGAGTCCGGCAGCGACCGCAGCAGGTGGACGCCGCGGAGTCCTGCGCCGGGACCGTCGAACGGCCGCGGCGACGCGCCGGTGGCGAGCAGCAGGCGGTCCCACGCGAGCTCGCCGGCGTCGGTCGCGAGCGTCCGGGCCTCGGTGTCCAGCTGCGTGGCGCGCACGCCGCGTCGCACGTCGACGTCGTGGTCGCGGTACCAGGCCGCATCCAGCGGGTACACGGCGCTCGACGGCTCGTCGCCCGCGAGGTAGCCCTTGGACAGCGGCGGCCGCTCGTACGGCAGGCGCGGCTCCTCGGCGACCACCACGATCTCGTCGTCGACGCCCTGCTCGCGCATCGACTCGACCGCTCGCGCCGCGGTGAGGCCCCCGCCGACGACCACCACTCGTTCGCGTGCCATGCCGCGAGTCTTTCACGCCGCCCGGCGGGCCGGGACGGCTCATGGCATCCGTTCGCAGCGCGTTCGAGCAATTCCCAGCCAAGTTCCAGCCCACGCGCAGCAGAATCGTTGCATGAGTGACGGACCTCGCATCCTCATCGTCGACGACGAGCCCAACATCCGCGACCTGCTGACGACGAGCCTGCGGTTCGCCGGCTTCGCGGTGCGTGCAGTGGCCAACGGCGCGCAGACCATCTCGGCCGTGCTCGAGGAGGAGCCAGACCTGATCATCCTCGACGTCATGCTGCCCGACATGAACGGCTTCGGCGTCACCAAGCGCCTGCGGTCGGCCGGGTACACCGCCCCGATCCTCTTCCTCACCGCGAAGGACGACACGGAGGACAAGATCACCGGCCTCACGGTCGGCGGCGACGACTACGTCACCAAGCCCTTCAGCCTCGACGAGATCGTCGCGCGCATCCGCGCCATCCTGCGTCGCACCATGCACGCCGAGGAGGACGCGGTGATCCGCACCGGCGAGCTCACCATGGACCAGGACACGCACGAGGTGCTCGTGGGCGACGTGCCCGTCGAGCTCTCCCCCACCGAGTTCAAGCTGCTCCGCTACCTGATGCTGAACCCCAACCGGGTGCTCTCCAAGGCGCAGATCCTCGACCACGTGTGGGAGTACGACTTCAACGGCGACGCGGGCATCGTCGAGAGCTACATCTCGTACCTGCGCCGCAAGCTCGACCAGCACTCGTCCGAGCCGCTCATCCAGACCAAGCGCGGCTTCGGCTACATGCTGAAGTCGAAGTCGTAGTCCAGCACCGGTACAGGGAGCGTCCGTAGACTCGGCCCGCCATGCACCAGACCCTCGCCGACCGGTGGAGCCGGATCTCGCTCCGGACGAAGATCACGGGCGTCACCGTCCTCATGCTGACGCTCGGGCTCCTCGTCTCCGGCATCGGCACGGCGGCGATGCTCCGGTCGTACGTGGAGTCGCAGCTCGAGACCAAGCTCGAGTCGATCGCGTCGAGCAACATCGGCGATTACCTGTCGCGCAGCGACGCCGACGCCACCGGGTCCGACGGCGGGGCGTTCGACCTCGACGCCTCGGACGATGTCTTCGTCGCGGTGTACGACGCGAACTCCGGCCGCTTCCTGACGCACAACTGGGGAACCCGTGATCCCGGTGTCTTCCCGCTGATCCCGAAGCACTTGTCGCAGGCCGACGTCTACGCGCAGAACGTCGGCGGCGGCTACCGGGTGTTCTCCCTGCCCGACGCCAACGGCGACCTCACGTTCCGTGGCGTCTACGCGGTCATGTACGCCGATGAGCAGGGCAACCTCGCGCCCATCCTCATCGCCATCTCGTCGAAGGACACCGAGCGGCTGCTCGCGGCCTACCTCACGATCTTCCTCGGCTTCGGCATCGGCGTGGTGCTCGTCGGCGCCCTTCTCACGCGGATGCTCGTGACGACGACGTTCACCCCGCTCCGCGAGGTCGAGGCGACGGCCGCGGCGATCGCCGACGGCGACTTCAGCCAGCGTCTCGGCGGCGCCACGCCGAACACCGAGGTCGGGCGCCTGAACCGGTCCCTCAACACGATGCTCAATCGGATCGACCGGGCGTTCCGCGATCGGGCCCGCACGATCGACCAGATGCGGCGATTCGTCGGCGACGCGTCGCACGAGCTGCGGACCCCGCTCGTGTCGGTCCGCGGCTACGCCGAGCTCTACCGCATGGGCGCCCTGCAGGGGCCCGACGACGTCGCGCAGGCGATGGATCGCATCGAGAAGGAGGCCATCCGCATGGGCGGCCTCGTCGAGGACCTGCTCGCGCTCGCCCGGCTCGACGAGGCGAAGCCGCTCGACCTCACCGAGGTCGACCTCGTGCCGCTGGCCCGCGATGCGGCCCTCGACGCGATGGCGGCGAACCCGGGACGCACGGTGACGGTCATCGCGCCCGAGGCGATCCCGACGGGCTCCACGGAGGTGGTCCCGGCCGAGGTCGAGGTCGACCTGGACCCGGCGAACGCGCGTTCGACGTCCGGGCCGATGGCCTTCGCGGGCGCGACCCTGGCACGGCTTCGCGGACGGCGCGCCGGGGACGGCGGCGATGAGGGCGTCGCCCCGACGCGCCCCGCGCGGCGCGGCGGCCGGGGCGGCGCGGGCGCTCGCGCGGGTCGCGGTGGGCAGGCGCGCGGCGGTGCGGCGGCGGATGTCGCGACCACGACGCGCGCCGGAGGAGGCGGTGACGCCGAGTCGGCGGCCCCCGGCGCGGGCGGGCCCACCGCCGGAGCCGCGGCCGAGGGCGTTCCCGTGCGCCGCGCGATCGTGCTCGCCGAGGAGAACAAGATCCGCCAGGTGATCACGAACCTCATGGGCAACGCGATCCGCTTCACGCCCGTCGAGAGCCCCATCGAGATCCGGGTCTCGGTCGACGACGACGCCGAGCGCGCCCTGCTCGAGATCGTCGACCACGGCGAGGGCATCCCGCCGCAGATCCGGGAGAAGATCTTCCAGCGCTTCTGGCGCGCCGACACCTCGCGCACGCGCGAGACCGGGGGGTCCGGCCTGGGACTCGCGATCGTGTCGTCGATCGTGTCCGCGCACAACGGGCACGTGGACGTCGTGGAGACGCCCGGCGGCGGGGCGACGTTCCGCGTCGCGCTCCCGCTGGCGGGCTCGAGCGCCGCTCCGCAGCCGGTCGCGCACGGCTGAGCCGCCGCGCTCGAGGCGCGTCGTGCGCCGCGGCCGCTCGGGGAGCGCGTCGGCGGCGGCTCGGCGCTCGCGTCGGCCCCGGCGACCCGGCACGTCCTCCACAGCCGCGCCCGCGGCGCTGACCTCCTCGTGGAACGCCGGCGACTCGTTCGCCGGGCCCGCGCCTCGTACGGTCGCAGCAACGCGAACCGGAAGGGATGACGATGACGAGGTACCAGGTCGACAGCGAGCAGGTGCACGCCGCGACGCAGAGCATGCAGGGCACGATCGGGCGGATCCAGTCGGAGGTGGCCGCCCTGATGGCCCAGCTCACCGGACTGCAGGCTTCGTGGTCGGGTCAGGCGTCGGCCGCGTTCCAGGCCGCCGTGGGCGACTGGCGCGCGACGCAGCAGCACGTCGAGCAGAGCCTCGCCGCGCTGAACCAGGCGCTCGGCGCGGCGGCGCTGCACTACGGCGACGTCGAGCAGGCCAACGCCCGGCTCTTCGTGCGCTGAGGCGCGCCGGCGAGCGAGCGCGGAAACGACGAAGGGCGCCTCCCGGAGGAGGCGCCCTTCGCGCGTGGTGCGGCGGATGCCGCCATGCGGAACGGATCCGCGAGGACTCAGAAGTCCATGCCGCCCGTCGGGTCGGCCGGAGCGGCGGCGACCTTCTCCGGCTTGTCGGCGACGACGGCCTCGGTGGTGAGGAAGAGGCCGGCGATCGACGCGGCGTTCTGCAGCGCCGAGCGGGTGACCTTCGCGGGGTCGATGATGCCCTGCGCGAGCAGGTCGCCGTACTCGCCGGTCGCGGCGTTCAGGCCGTGGCCCGCGGGGAGCTCCGAGACCTTGTTCGCGACGACGCCCGGCTCGAGGCCGGCGTTGAGGGCGATCTGCTTGAGCGGCGCCTCGATGGCGACCTTCACGATGTTCGCGCCGGTCGACTCGTCGCCCGAGAGCTCGAGCTTGCCGAACGCGGCCTTGCCGGCCTGGATGAGGGCGACGCCACCACCGGCGACGATGCCCTCCTCGACGGCGGCCTTCGCGTTGCGGACGGCGTCCTCGATGCGGTGCTTGCGCTCCTTGAGCTCGACCTCGGTGGCCGCGCCCGCCTTGATGACGGCGACGCCGCCGGCGAGCTTGGCGAGGCGCTCCTGGAGCTTCTCGCGGTCGTAGTCCGAGTCGGTGTTCTCGATCTCCGAACGGATCTGGGCGACACGGCCCGCGATCTGGTCGGGGTCGCCCGCGCCCTCGACGATGGTCGTCTCGTCCTTGGTGATGACGACCTTGCGCGCCTGGCCGAGCAGGTCGAGCGTCGCGTTCTCGAGCTTGAGGCCGACCTCCTCGGAGATGACCTGGCCCCCGGTGAGGATCGCGATGTCCTGGAGCTGGGCCTTGCGGCGGTCGCCGAAGCCAGGTGCCTTGACGGCGACCGACTTGAAGATGCCGCGGATCTTGTTCACGACGAGCGTGGCCAGGGCCTCGCCGTCGACGTCCTCGGCGATGATCAGGAGCTGCTTGCCCGACTGGATCACCTTGTCGACGATCGGGAGCAGGTCCTTGATGTTCGAGATCTTCTGGTTGGCGATGAGGATGTACGGGTCCTCGAAGACCGCCTCCTGGCGCTCCGGGTCGGTGACGAAGTACGCCGACAGGTAGCCCTTGTCGAAGCGCATGCCCTCGGTCAGCTCGAGCTCGGTGCCGAAGGTGTTCGACTCCTCGACGGTGACGACGCCCTCCTTGCCGACCTTGTCGATCGCCTCGGCGATGATCTCGCCGATCTGCGGGTCTGCGGCCGAGATGGACGCGGTCGCGGCGATCTCGTCCTTGGTCTCGACCTCCTTGGCGGCGGCGAGGAGCTCCTCCGAGACGGCCGAGACGGCCTTCTCGATGCCGCGCTTCAGCGAGATGGGGTCGGCGCCGGCGGCCACGTTGCGGAGGCCCTCGCGCACGAGCGCCTGGGCGAGCACGACCGAGGTCGTGGTGCCGTCGCCGGCGACGTCGTCGGTCTTCTTCGCGACCTCCTTGACGAGCTCCGCACCGATCTTCTCGTACGGGTCGTCGAGCTCGATCTCCTTGGCGATCGACACGCCGTCGTTCGTGATCGTGGGGGCGCCCCACTTCTTCTCGAGCACGACGTTGCGGCCGCGCGGGCCGAGGGTCACCTTGACCGCGTCGGCGAGCGTGTTGAGGCCACGCTCGAGGCCGCGGCGGGCCTCCTCATCGAAAGCAATGATCTTTGCCATGTGTGTCTCTCGTCCCTTCCCGGACGTCTAAGAACCTTGGGGTTAGCACTCGTATCGAGTGAGTGCTAAATCGATTCTGGCACTCGCCTGCGTCGAGTGCAAGCGAGCGGGGGACGGAGCGCCGTGCCCGGACATGCGGAAGCGCCGCCGGGGGGATCCGGCGGCGCTTCCGAGGAACCGGACTCAGGCGGGACGGACCGCCTCGGCCTGGGGACCCTTCGAGCCCGAGCCGACCTCGAAGGTCACCTGCTGGCCCTCTTCGAGGACCTTGTAGCCGGCCATGTCGATCGCGGAGTAGTGGACGAAGACGTCCTGCCCTCCGCCGTCGACGGTGATGAATCCGTATCCCTTTTCAGCGTTGAACCACTTCACGGTTCCGTTCGCCATGCGTTGCTCCCATGTTGCCGTGTATCGAAGTCAGCACGTGCCGTCGGCTGTACCGGGCCGTCGTCGTGCCGACGTCGACGACGGGGACCGGCGCCGGGTGCTCACACGGGTGTTCGAGCGGCCGGTTCTAGATACTCACGGCGCGGCGGCCGGGCACAAGGCTTCCGGCGACGCGAATGGTCGCAGAATGGCAACGATTCGGTCACCGGGTCACCCGGCGACGGCCTCCGCGTAATCCGACCCGAGCACGACGACCAGCTGCATGCCCTCCTCGCCGAACTCCTCCGAGAGGCGCACCTCGGCCTCGGGCAGCTGCTGCGCGACGCCCCTGGCGGCGCCCTCGAGGTCGGCCGTGGCGTAGTAGACGACGGTCTGCTCGATGTCCGACGTGTCGGCGTTCGTCGTGATGCCGACGGGGACGCCGGCGGCCGTCAACGCCTCGCCCGCGCGCGCCGCGAGCCCCGACGTCGCGGTGCCGTTGAGGACGGCCACGCTGACGTCCGGCGCGAGCGTCGGCTCGGCCGTCGGCGCCGCCGACGCGGACCCGGCCGGCGGCTCGGCGTCGTCGAAGTCGAGGCGCTGGTTGTACGCGGACACCGCGGCGATCCCGATGCCGGCCAGGACGACCGTGGCGAGCGCGGCCCAGGCGAACGTGACCCACCGCCGTCCGCGACGCGCGGGCGCGCGGTGCGCGCCGACCCGGTCCATGCCGTGCGGGATCGAGTCGAAGCGGTCGCGGGGGAACTTCTGCACCTGGGGTCCAGTCGGTCGGGGCGCTCAGGCGAGCGGCCGGGCGGTCGGGATGGTTCGGCGCGCACGCGACTGCGCGCGGGCGTCGCGCTGCCGCTGGAGACGCCCGACGAGCATCGGGTCGAACCGCAGTGCGGCCGGCGAGTCGACGAGAGCGCCGAGGAGGCGATAGTACCGGGCCGCGGAGAGCCCCAGCTCGTCGCGGATCGCGTCGGCCTTCCGCGCGGGGTCGCGCCACGGCCGTGACTCGAAGGCGAGGATGGCGCGCTGCGCCTCGTCGAGCCCGTCTCCGTCCATCGACGCCCGCCTCCCGTCACGTCCACCGTCGTGCACATCCTAGGGAGCGGATGCCACGAGCCCGCCGCACGCGTCGGCGCGGCCCGAACGCGACGTCCCCCGTCCACCGTGCGCCGCGGCGCGGCCGGGAACACCGTCGCATCGGGACACGTTGCACCCGACGCGCCGCGAAGCTGCGACGATGGAAGACGGCCGACCCGAGGAGACCCATGACGTACCAGGTGAACAAGTCCGACGACGAGTGGCGCGCACAGCTCGACGACGAGCAGTACGCGGTGCTCCGCGAAGCCGCGACCGAGCGCCCGTGGACGGGCGAGCTCCTCGACGAGGAGCGCGCCGGGGTCTACGCGTGCGCCGCGTGCGGCAGCGAGCTGTTCAAGTCGGGCACGAAGTTCGACTCCGGCTGCGGCTGGCCGAGCTTCTACGAGTCGGTCCGTCCCGAGGCCGTCGAGCTGCTCGAGGACACCTCGCTCGGCATGGTGCGCACCGAGGTGCGCTGCGCGAACTGCGGCTCGCACCTCGGCCACGTCTTCCCCGACGGCTTCGGCACGCCCACGGGCGACCGCTACTGCATGAACTCGATCGCGCTCGACTTCACGCCCGAGTCCTGACCGTGCGATCCGTCAGAGAGGCCGTCCTCGCGCGCCGCTCCTGGCCGAGCGTGACGGATGCCGCACCGACGGACGCCGAGCTCGCGGGCCTCCTCGAGGCGGCATCGACCGTTCCCGACCACGCCGCCCTGGGACCGTGGCGCGTGATCGCGCTGCGCGGCGAGGCACGTCGGCGCCTCGGCGCGGCGCTCGCCGAGGCATCCGGCTTCGAGGGTGACGCCGCCGACAAGCTCGCGGCCAAGCCGCTCCGCGCTCCCCTGCTGCTCGCCCTCGTGGCCGCGGTGCGGCCGCACCCGAAGGTGCCCGCCTGGGAGCAGGAGGCGTCGGCGGCGGGCGTCGGTCACCTGCTCGCGCTGCTGCTCGACGACGCCGGCTGGGGCGTCATGTGGCGCACCGGCCCGTTCACGCGGCATCCGGCCGTCGCGCGCATGCACGGGCTCGCCGAGGGCGAGCACCTGCTGGGCTGGCTCTACGTCGGCGGGCGCGGGGCGGCCGACCGTCCGCAGCGGCGGAGCGACCCCCGGATCGCGGACCGGTTCAGCGCCCTGACGTGAGCGGGCCCTCGGCCGCCGTCTCCGCCGTCGGAGCATCGGCCGCGAGATGCCGTGCCGGACGCCACCGGATGCTCGCGAGCGCGACCGCCACCAGGGCGAGGACCGTGCCGCCGACCGTCGCGAACCCGACCGGCCGGCCGGCGGTCGGCAGGAGCAGGTCGAGCGCGAGCGCCGCGGCGAGCTGCCCGGCCACGAGCCCGAGGGCGAGCACGAGCACGCCGACGCGCCGGACGAGCACGGCCTGTGCGGCGATGAAGACGCAGCCGACCGCACCGCCCGCGTAGAGCCACGGCTCGGCGGGGAACGCGGTCGGCCAGCCGACGGATGCCGCGTGCGCCAGCATCACGACGACGAGCACCGCGGTGCCGACGAGGAAGTTGGTCAGCGTCGCCGCGAGCGCACTCGCCGACGCCGTGCGGACGCGGCCGTTCATGGCCTGCTGCCACGACGCGCCGACGCCGGCCGAGAACGGCAGCAGCATGAGCAGGAGCGGCACGGATTCGGCGACCTGTGCCGAGACGGCCCAACCGATGGCGGCGAGCGCGAGCGCCGCACCGGCGATGCGCGTCGGGCTGAGCGGGCGACGTCCGCCCGGACCGAGCCCGATCGCGTCGAAGACGACGCCGCCGAGCGTCTGCCCCGCGACGATGGCGACCGTGAAGAGTGCGACGCCCAGCACGCCGGCGGCGAGCCCCTGCGTCGCCACGAACCACGCACCGGCGACGCCGCCGAGCAGCATCCACCACGCCAGCCGCCGCGCGCGGACGGCGTCGCGCAGCCGTGCGACCCCGCGGCGGCCCTCGGGCCAGGCGGCGGCGATGATCGCCAGGATCACGAGGCCGGAGCCGAACGAGATCGCCGCGGCGACCGAGAAGTCGTCGAGCGCACGGGACAGTTCGCCGTTGATGCGGGACTGCAGCGCGACGAGGGCCCCCGTGACGACGGTGAGCGCGATCGCGACCCACATCGGCATGCGGGACGATTCGGCGTGGGCGTGGTGATGCGGATGCGCGACCGGATCGGTCGACGCCGCTGACGAGTGCGACACCGCGATCGGGTCGGGACCGCCGGAGGATCTCGACATCGAGCCGGCTACGGGACTCGAACCCGTAACCACCGCTTTACAAGAGCGGTGCGCTACCAATTGCGCCAAGCCGGCATGGGACCCTGACATCCTACCGAGCGCCAGGGGCCGGCACGACGACGGCCCGGCCGGTCGGCCGGGCCGTCGTGCGAACGGCGGTCGGGGCTAACCCGCGCTCGGCGTGGGCGTCGGGGTCGGGGTCGCCTCGGACTCCGAGTAGCTCTCGCCCGTCGCCTGCAGCACGAACGCCTGGAACTCCGCCGGGTCCTCGAGCGAGCCGACGTACTGCTTGCCGTTCACGAGCACCGTCGGCGTACCCGTCACCGACGCGAGGTCGGAGTTGGGGATCGGCTCCGTGAGCGCCCGCTCCGTGGCATCCTGCACCCAGCTCTTGAAGGTCGTGTCGTCGATGCACGAGTCGACCGACGAGGCCGCACCGGCCTCGGCGGCGAGGTCCTTGATCTCGTCGTTCGTGAGGCCGGCCGTGAGCTCCTCGGGCTGGTTCTCGAACATCAGCGCGTTGAAGTCGAAGAACGCCTCGGGCGACTCCTCGGCCACGCACGCGGCGGCGTTCGCCGCCCGCAGCGAGTACTGCGTGCCCGCCGACTTGTTCGTGAGGATCGCGATCGGGTGGATCTCGAGCGTCGCCGCCCCCTGCTCGACCATGGTGCGCATCGTCTCGGAGTTCGTCGTCTCGAACTGGCCGCAGTACGGGCACAGGTAGTCGATGTAGACGACGATGTTCGCCACCGTGCCGCTCTCGTCGGGGACGGTCGCGGTCGGCTCGCCGCCCGCGGGGATGGCCGGGGTCTCGACGGCCTCGATGCCCTCCTCGCCGCCGACCAGCAGGATGCCGTCGCTCGCCATGTTCTGCGGACCGGGACCCTCGGGACGGATGCTGTTGAAGATGAGCGCGCCGATCAGCGCCGCCACCGCGACGATCGCCACGACGACGCCGCCCTGGATCAGGAACTTGTTGCGGCGCTCGCGCTTCCGCTGCTCCTCGCGGAGGACGCGAGCCTTCTCGCGAGCCGCTTCGCGTCGCTGGTTGCGGGTGGGGCGTGGCTCTGATCCGCCAGTGCTCATCGTGGGTCAACTCCGGGTCGCTGTGGGGGCGCGCGTGCATGCAGGCGCACGCACCGAAGAGTGTAGGAGCGATCACTGGGAATCGCCCAAACGGCGCCCGGATGCGCGCTGCACGCGGCATCCGCCCTCGTCGTCGGCGACGTCACGCGCGCGGACGCACCGCGCAGCCGTGCCATACTGAGTGGGCGTCGACACGGATGTCGGCGTTTCCATTCACTACGGATCGTCCGGCACGTACCTGCCGGTGAAGGAGAAGCAGAACCATGGCGTCAGTCACGTTCGACAAGGCCACCCGCCTGTACCCGGGTGGCACCCGTCCCGCCGTCGACCAGCTCGACCTCGAGATCGCGGACGGCGAGTTCCTCGTCCTCGTCGGTCCCTCGGGCTGCGGCAAGTCCACGTCGCTCCGCATGCTCGCCGGCCTCGAAGAGGTCAACGAGGGCAACATCTTCATCGGCGACCGCAACGTCACCGACGTGCCGCCGAAGGACCGCGACATCGCGATGGTCTTCCAGAACTACGCGCTGTACCCCCACATGACCGTCGCCGAGAACATGGGCTTCGCGCTCAAGATCGCCGGCGTCGGCAAGGAGGAGCGCGCCGCGCGCGTCCTCGAGGCCGCCAAGCTGCTCGACCTCGAGCCCTACCTCAACCGCAAGCCGAAGGCCCTCTCGGGCGGCCAGCGCCAGCGCGTCGCCATGGGCCGCGCGATCGTCCGCCAGCCCCAGGTGTTCCTCATGGACGAGCCGCTGTCGAACCTCGACGCCAAGCTCCGCGTGCAGACCCGCACCCAGATCGCGTCGCTCCAGCGCCGCCTCGGCGTCACCACGGTCTACGTCACGCACGACCAGACCGAGGCGCTCACGATGGGCGACCGCATCGCGGTCCTGAAGGACGGCGTCCTCCAGCAGGTCGGCACGCCGCGCGAGCTGTACGAGCGGCCGAGCAACGTCTTCGTCGCGGGCTTCATCGGCTCGCCGGCGATGAACCTGTTCCACGCCGAGGTCGCCGACGGCGGCGTGATGTTCGGATCGTCGCTCGTCGCGGTCGAGCGCGAGGCGCTCGACTCCGCGTCGGGCAACGTCGTCACGGTGGGCGTGCGCCCCGAGGACATCGAGGTCTCGACCACCCCGGGCGAGGGCCTCGAGGTGAAGGTCGACCTCGTCGAGGAGCTCGGCGCCGACGGCTACCTCTACGGCCACTCCGAGATCGAGGGCAAGCGCACCGACATCGTCGCGCGCGTCGACGGCCGCAGCCACCCGTTCGCGGGCGACACCGTCTACCTGCTCCCGACGCCGAAGCACGTGCACGTCTTCGACGCCGAGTCGGGCGAGCGCCTGCTCAAGACGGCCATCGCCAGCTGACCTCCGGTCGTCCACGAAGCCGGTCGGGCCCTCGGCCCGGCCGGCTTCGTCGTTCCCCGGTACGCTGTCCCTGATGAGCGGCACTCTCTCGATCACGTCGGCGATGACCGATCCGGCACTGCTCGACCTCCCGTGGGATCTCCCACTCGAAGCCTGGCCGAGCGAGCACATCGCCGCGCTGCCGAAGGGGATCTCGCGCCATCTCGTGCGCTTCGCGCACCTCGGCGGCCACGTGGTCGCCATCAAGGAGACGACGGCCGAGATGGCCAAGGGCGAGTACGAGATGCTGCGAACGCTCCAGCGCCTCGAGATCCCCTGCGTCGAGCCCGTGGCGGTCATCACGAACCGCACCGACTCCGACGGCGAAGGGCTGAAGCCGGTCCTCGTCACGCGGCACCTCCGCTTCTCCCTGCCGTACCGCGCCCTCTTCTCCCAGACGCTCCGGCCCGACACCGCGACCCGCCTGGTCGACGCGCTCGCGGTCCTGCTCGTCCGCCTGCACATCATCGGGTTCTTCTGGGGCGACGTCTCGCTCTCGAACACGCTGTTCCGGCGCGACGCCGGTGCGTTCGCCGCGTACCTCGTCGATGCGGAGACGGGCAAGCTCTACGAGGGGGGACTCTCGAACGGCCAGCGCGAGAACGACCTCGAGATCGCCCGGGTCAACATCGCGGGCGAGCTGCTCGACCTCGAGGCCGGCGGCCGCGTCGCCGACGAGCTCGACCCCGTCAACATCTCGAACGGCATCGTCGACGCGTACCGCAACCTCTGGAAGGAGCTCACGGGCAGCGAGTCGTTCGGCATGGCCGAACGCTGGCGCATCAACGAGCGGGTGAACCGGCTGAACGACCTCGGGTTCGACATCGAGGAGCTCGCGATCCGCACGGACGAGTCGGGCACGACGCTGCGCATCCAGCCGAAGGTCGTCGACGCCGGGCATCACCAGCGACGCCTGCTGCGCCTGACGGGCCTCGACGCCGGCGAGAACCAGGCGCGGCGCCTGCTCAACGACCTCGACTCGTACCGCGCGGCGTACCGACAGGACGCCGACGAGGAGATGGTCGCGCACGAGTGGCTCATGCGCGTGTTCGAGCCGGTCGTCCGCGCGGTCCCCCAGGAGCTGCGCGGCAAGCTCGAGCCGGCCGAGGTGTTCCACCAGCTGCTCGAGCACCGGTGGTACCTCGCCCAGCGGGCGGGGCACGACATCCCGCTCGCGGAGGCGCTGACCTCGTACATCAACGACGTGCTCAGGCACCGGCGCGACGAGGCGACCGTGATCGGTCCGCCCACCGAGGCGATCACGACCGCGATGCCCGCGCTCGCCCCCGACACCTCCGCCATCCCCGTGCACGACCCCGACGACGAGGGCGACTGGCGCCTCAAGGTCTGACCCGCAGCGCCCACTCGACCTCGGGGCCGGGGCTACTCGGCGCGCAGCTTCGCGATCTCGTAGAGGGTGACGGATGCCGCGATGCCGGCGTTCAGCGACTCGGTCGCCGCCGAGATCGGGATCGAGACGACCGCGTCGCAGGTCTCGGTGACCAGCCGCGAGAGGCCCTTGCCCTCAGAGCCGACGACGATCACGATCGGCCGGTCGGCGAAGTCGAGCCCCGGCAGCGACACGTCGCCGCCGCCGTCGAGGCCGAGCACGAACACCCCGCGCTCCTTCAGCGCCTTGAGCGACTGCGTCAGGTTCGAGGCCATCGCGACCGGCACGCGCGCGGCCGCACCGGCCGAGGTCTTCCACGCCGACGCGGTGACGCCGACCGAACGGCGCTGCGGCACGATGACGCCGTGGCCGCCGAAGGCGGCGGTCGAGCGGATGATGGCGCCGAGGTTGCGCGGATCGGTCACGCCGTCGAGCGCGACGAACAACGGCGTCTCTCCGGAGTCGATGACCTCGTCGAGCAGGTCGACCGGGTGCGCGTACTCGTAGGGCGGCACCTTGAGCGCCAGCCCCTGGTGCACCCCGCCCTCGCCCGCGAGCCGGTCGAGCTCGGGCCGCATGACCTCGAGGATCGGGATGCCGCGGTTCGTGGCGACCTTCACGGCCTCCTTGACGCGGTCGTCCATCTCGATCCGGGCCGCGATGTAGAGCGTCGTCGCCGGGATGCGGGTGCGCAGCGCCTCCACGACGGCGTTCCGGCCGGTCACGATCTCGGACTCGTCGCCCGACTTCGCACGGCGCGCAGCGCCCGATGCACCGCGCGGTGCGCCCGGACGCTGGCCGCCGCGACCGCCGGACTTCGCGGCGGCGCGCTCGGCGGCCGCCTTCTTCTTGTACGCCTGGTGGTAGGGACGATCCTCGGCCTTCGGCGTCGGGCCCTTGCCCTCGAGGGCCTTGCGGCTGTGGCCGCCGGTCCCGACCTTCTGGCCCTTGCCCTTCTTCCGCACGGCTCCCGCGCGAGGCTTTCCGCTGCTGCCCTTCATGAGGTGAGGCTCCAATGCGTTCCGGTCTGGCTGTCTTCGATGGTGATGCCGGCGTCCGCGAGCTCGGCGCGGATGCGGTCGGCTGCGGCCCAGTCCTTCGAGGCGCGCGCTGCGCGGCGATCCTCGAGGAGCCGGGCGACGAGGGTATCGAGCGCGGTCGCCGCGGGTCCGGCATCCGTCGACCAGAACGCATCGGTCGGATCGATGCCGAGCACGCGGACCATCGCGAGCACCTGCCCGCGCAGGTCGGCCGCCGTCCCGAGGTCCTCCCCGTCGAGCGCCTGGTTGCCCGCACGGACGGTCTCGTGCAGGACGGCGAGCGCCTGCGGCACGCCGAGGTCGTCGTCCATCGCCTCGGCGAAGGCGTCGGGCCACGAGGCGTCCGCCCCCGCATCGGCGTAGCGGGTGCCGGCGAGGCGCCGATCGACCCGGGTCAAGAAGGTGCGGATCCGGTCGACCGCGGCCTCGGCCTCGGCGAGCGAGTCGGGCGAGTAGTCGAGCGTCGAGCGGTAGTGCGCCTGGCCGAGGAGGTACCGGACGGCGAGCGGCGAGGCGAGCGCCGTCAGCTCGCTCGCGTAGACCGAGTTGCCGAGCGACTTCGACATCTTCTGGCCGCCGATGTTCACGAGGCCGTTGTGCACCCAGTAGCGAGCGAAGCCGTCGCCGGCCGCGGTGGACTGGGCGAGCTCGTTCTCGTGGTGGGGGAAGCGCAGGTCGAGTCCGCCGCCGTGGATGTCGAACTCGGGCCCGAGGTAGCGCGCCGCCATCGCCGAGCACTCGATGTGCCATCCGGGCCGGCCGGGGCCCCACGGCGACTCCCAGCCCGCCGAGCGCGGCTCGGTCGCCTTGTGCCCCTTCCAGAGCGCGAAGTCGCGCGGGTCGCGCTTGCCGCGCGGGTCGGAGTCGGCCGCGGCCTCCATGTTCTCGCGGGCCTGCCGGGTCAGCTCGCCGTAGGTCGTCCAGCTGCCCGTGTCGAAGTAGACGTCGCCGGAGCCGTCGGGCGCCGGGTAGGCGTGCCCGCGGTCGATGAGGCGCTGGATGATCCGCTGCATCTGCGTGACGCTCGCGGTGGCGCGCGGCTCGTACGTGGGGGGCAGGATGCCGAGCCCGTTGTAGGCGGCGGTGAACTCGAGCTCGACCCGGTACGCGAGCGACCACCACTGCTCGCCGATGCCCTCCTCGGCGGCGGCGTTCAGGATCTTGTCGTCGATGTCGGTCACGTTCCGCACGAAGGTCACCGCGTACCCGCGCGCCATGAACCAGCGGCGCATGATGTCGTACACCAGCGCGCTGCGGAGGTGCCCGATGTGCGGGCTCGACTGCACGGTCGGCCCGCAGACGTACATGCCGACGTGCCCTTCCTCGAGGGGCACGAAGTCACGCAGGGCCTGGGCCTTCGAATCGTGGAGTCGCACGGTCACCCGTCAAGCGTACCGGCGCGCCCGGGATCCGGGATCGACGCCCGTCCGGACGGGACGTGGCCGACATCACAGTGGTCGGAGCGGCCGAACGACGTCCGCCCGACGAGAGGAGCCCCCGATGGCCACCACCCCGCACCCTGCGCGGACGACCCCCGACCACGACGTGCCCACCCGACCGGTCGACTCGGGCGTCGCAGGCGCCCCAGATCCGGCGCGGCGGCGGGCGCTCGCGCGAACGGCGGCCTGGATCGCCGCCGCCCTCTTCATCGGCCAGTTCGGCGTGGGTGCGGCCGCCGCACTCACGGGCATCGACGTCGGCGACCACGGGAACGCCCTCGGTCGTGCATCGGAGGCCCTGACCGGACTCGCCTTCCTCGCCGGGGCCGTGGCGATCGCCGCGCTCGCTCCCCGGGGTGCGCTGCTGACCGCGTGGATTCCGGGCATCGCCGGCCTCGCGGCATCCGGCGCGACCATGGTCTGGGTCGTGGCGACGGGCGCGGAGCCGGCGATCGAGGTCTTCCTCGCCGAGGTTGCGCTCACCGCGCTCGGGCTGGTCGCCGCGGGCGTCCTCGGCGCCCTGCGGCGGCGGGTCTGGCCGTGGTGGGTCGGGACGGGCGTCGCGCTCATCATCCCGATCATGTTCCTCGTCCCGCTCAACGCGATTCCGCTCGCCCTCGTGTGGGCGGCCGTCGCGCTCACGGCACACCCCGACCCGCGATCCTGAATCACGTGCGCACCCGCCGATACACTTCGCGCATGGCGACTGGCCGTGACGAAGCCGCCCCGTCCGCGGCGGGCCGGATCGCGATCCGGCTCGTCGCGACGTGCGCCGCGGCATCCGGCATCGTCGTCCTGGTGTCGGTGCCCTCGGCCTGGCGGGTCCGCACCGACGTCTGCGCCACGGCATGTCCTCCGGGCTCGATCGATGCCGCCGCGGCCGCCCGGCTCGATGCGCTCGGGCTCGGCGTCCCGGGATACGTCGCGATGGGCCTCGTCCTGATGCTCGTGCTGGTGGGTACGTGCCTCGCCGTCACGGCGCTGCTCCTGCGGGGCGCGCTCACCGGCCCGTCGACGGCGCGGGGCGCGGTCACGGCCGCGGCCGCCCTGGTCGCGATCGCGGTCGGCTTCCCCCAGCTCGTGCCGGCGCTCGTGACCGAGTACCCCGGGCTCGGGTGGCTGGCCCCGGTCGTCGACGCCTCGGTGCTCCTGCTCGTCTGGTGGCTCGCCGCGTTCCCCGACGGCGTGGTCCGAGGATGGCTCGCGCACGCCCTCGTCGCGACCGCGGTGGGCTGGGTCGCACTGTCGGCGGCGACCGTCGAGACGGAGATCGGGGCGGCGGTGGTCGCCGCCGGCACCCTCGTCGTCGCCGCGCTCGGGATCGCGATCGTGACCGTCGGGCTCGTGCGTCGCGATCGGAGCGACCGCCGACTCGTCGCCGGGACCTACGCGACGATCGGCGGCGCGCTGGTCGTGCTCGCCGTCGCGGGCGTCGTGCAGGCGGCTGGTTTCGCACCGATCGGCACCCTCGCGGACCTCGCCGTCCAGGTGCTCCTCGTCGCGGCCTTCCTCGCCATCCCGGTCGCCGTGGCATCCGCCGTGCTCAGGCGGGGCCTGTGGGGCACGGCCGCGTCCGTCGCCCGGATCATCGCGGCCGGGGCGGTCGCGCTCGCCGCCGTCTCCGGCTTCGCGATGGCCGCCGCGTCGCTCCACCTCGCGGGCGCCGAGCCGGCGATCGCCCTGACGGTTCCCGCGGCGCTCCTCGCGGTCGCCGTGCCGCCGCTCGACCGCCTGGCGGTGCGCGGGGCGCGGCGCATCCTCACGGGCAGTTCCGCGGACCGCCGCAGCGCCCTCCGGGACCTCGACGCCCGACTCGCGCTCGCGGCGACGCCCGAGTCGGGACTGGACGGGATCGGCGAGGAGCTCGCACGAGCGCTCGGGGTACCCGGCGCGACGATCCTCGTCGGCGTGCCGGACGCCGACCGGAGCGGTGATCCCCGCGACCCGGGCACGCCCACGGGCCGGGAGCTGCCCCTGGTCCACTCGGGACGCACGGAAGGCGTGCTCGCGATCCGACCCGGACGGACCGCCCTCGATCCCGCTCAGCTCGTCGAGCTCGAGCCGGTCAGGGCGCACCTCGCCGCCGTGCTGCACGCGCGTCGGCTCGCGCGCGAACTCGATGCCTCGCGCCGCGCTCTCGTCGCGGCGCGCGAGGACGAACGTCGCCGTGTCCGCGACGACCTGCACGACGAGCTCGGGCCGACGCTCGCGGCTGCGGCCCTGACGCTCGGAGCCGCCGAACGCGAGGCGAACCGCCACCCGCCCGAAGCCGTCCGCCTCCTCGCCGACGCCCGCTCGCAACTCGCCCTGGCCGTCGACGACGTGCGACGGATCGTCCGCGGGCTGCGGCCACCGGCCCTCGACGACGTCGGGCTGACCGAGGCCGTACGCGCCTACGCCTCGGCGGTCGACGGGCCGGTGCGCGTCGAGGTGTCGGGTCGGGCTCCCGATCCGGTGCCGGCCTCGGTCGAGTCGGCCGCCTATGCGATCGCCCTCGAGGCGATCGCCAACGCGATCCGGCACTCGGGCGGCTCGCGGTGCAGCGTCGCCTTCGATCACGACGACGGCCACCTCGTGCTGGAGGTGAGCGACGACGGGTCCGGTATGGCGGCATCCCGGCGGGGCATCGGATCGGAGTCCATGGAGCGGCGCGCCCGTGAACTCGGCGGTCGCCTGCAGATCGACGCCGACGCGGGCGGCACCACCGTGCGCGCCGTGCTCCCGATCGTCGAGCGGATGCCGCGGGAGGCACCGTGAACGGCCCCATCCGCGTCGCGATCGCCGACGACCACGCCCTGTTCCGGCAGGGCGTGCGCGCGATGTTCTCGACCGTGGACGGCATCGAGCTCGTCGCCGAGGCGGAAGACGGCGACGAGGCGATCCGCATCGCGGTGACGACCTCGCCCGATGTCCTGCTGCTCGACGTCCGCATGCCGAGGCGGAGCGGGGTCGATGCGATCCGGGCCATTCGTGCTCGTGCACCGCAGGTCCGCGTCGTCATGCTCACCATGGTCGACGCGGATGAAGCCCTCACCTCGGCGCTGCGCGACGGCGCGATCGGCTACGTGCTGAAGGGCGCCGATCCCGACGAGCTCGTCCGCGTGGTCCATGCCGCCGCCCGCGGCGAGGTGCTCTTCGGCGCGAGCATCGCGCCCCGCGCGACGGCGTTGCTGCGCCCAGCCGCCGGGCCGTGGCATCCGCCCCTGCCGGAGCTCCGCGAACGCGAACGCGAGGTGCTGGACCTCCTGGCCGCCGGCCACGGGACGACCGAGATCGCGGGTCGACTCCACGTGAGCGTGAAGACGGTGCGGAACGTGCTCGCGGGCATCCCCGGTCGCCTCGGCGTCGCGACGCGCGACGAGGCGATCGCGCTCGCCCGCGAGGCCGGACTCGGCCGGGCGGGCTGAGACGAGAGGGGCGGTCGCGGCCCGGTCCGGGGCCGCCGGCCCGTGAGCGGCGTCGTCAGGCGGGCACGACGAGGGCGGTCGCGATCGCCGCGACGCCCTCGCCGCGGCCGGTGAACCCGAGGCCGTCGGTCGTCGTCGCGGCGAGGCTGACGGGGGCGCCGACGATGCCGGTCAGCACGGCCTCGGCCTCGGCGCGGCGGGGCGCGAGCTTCGGACGGTTGCCGACGACCTGGACCGACACGTTTCCGACGCGCCATCCGGCCTCGGCCAGTCGGCGCACGGTCTCGGCGAGGAACACCTCGCCGTGCGCGCCGGAGAACCGCGGGTCGTCGGTGCCGAACATGCCGCCGATGTCGCCCAACCCGGCGGCGGCGAGGAGCGCGTCGCAGATCGCGTGTGCGACGGCGTCGCCGTCGGAGTGGCCGGAGAGGCCACGCTCCCCCGGCCAGTGGAGCCCCGCGAGCCACAGCGCGGTGTCGGGGTCGTCGGCGAACCCGTGCACGTCGATGCCGGTCCCGACGCGCGGCACCGCCGCATGGGCGGTCAGTGCGCGGCGGGGCGCGGGCTCGGCCGCCGGGGCGGCCGCGATCCGCTCGGCGAGCAGCTGCTCGGCGCGGTGGAGGTCGGACGGCACCGTGATCTTGAACGCCCGGGCGTCGCCCGGGACCACGTCGACCGGCACGCCGGCGGCGGCGACCAGGGCGGCGTCGTCGGTGAAGTCGGAGCCCGCTGACGCGTACGCCGACTCGAGGGCCTCGCGCGGGAAGCCCTGCGGCGTCTGCATCGCGGCGAGCTCGGAGCGGTCGACCGTCTCGAGGACGTGCCCGGATCCGTCGACGCGCTTGACGGTGTCGACGACCGGGAGACCCGGCACGATCCCGTGCCCACGACCCTCGACCGCGGCGGCGACCTCGTCGAAGACCTGCGGCGGCGCCAACGGGCGGGCGGCGTCGTGCACGAGCACGACCTCGATCTCGCGCGGAAGCCCCGCGATCCCCCGCGCGACCGACTCCTGCCGGGTGAGGCCGCCGGCGACGACGTCGAGGGCGACGGACGCCGCGCTCGCGCGCCCGGCGTAGCGAGCACGCACCTCGTCGACGCGATCGGCCGGCGCCACGACCACCACGTGCGGCCGCTCGCGCATGCCGAACACCGCCTCGAGGGCGACGCCGAGGATCGTGTCGTCGCCGAGCGGGACGAACGCCTTGGGCTCGGCGTGACCGAGCCGGGTGCCGCTGCCGGCGGCGACGACGATGACGGCCACGGTGGAGTCGTTCACGCCTCCACCGTACTCGTCGCCGCGATTGCGCCGAGGTCCCCGCGATCGCCTGGAGGACCCGGCGATCGCGCCGGCGGACCGCCCCGGAGACGACGATCGCCGCCGTGCGCCTCAGCGCCGGCGGCGATCGTCGAAGGGGCTCGGCCTAGGAGGCGAGCACCTCGTCGAGGACGGTGGAAGCCTGCTCCTCGTCGGTCTTCTCTGCGAGCGCGAGCTCGGAGATCAGGATCTGGCGGGCCTTCGCGAGCATGCGCTTCTCACCCGCGGAGAGACCACGGTCCTGATCGCGGCGCCAGAGATCGCGGACGACCTCGGAGACCTTGATCACGTCGCCCGAGGCGAGCTTCTCGAGGTTCGCCTTGTAGCGGCGCGACCAGTTGGTCGGCTCCTCGGTGAAGGGGGCGCGCAGCACCTCGAAGACCTTGTCGAGGCCCTCCTTGCCGATCACGTCACGAACGCCGACGAGGTCGACGTTCTCTGCGGGCACCTCGATCACGAGGTCTCCCTGCGTGACGTTCAGCTTGAGGTAGAGCTTCTCTTCGCCCTTGATGATGCGTTTCTTGACTTCGACGATCGTTGCGGCACCGTGGTGGGGGTAAACGACGGTCTCGCCAACCTCAAAAAGCATGAATAGACGTCCTTTCGGCAACTTTCAGGATATCACACCGAGGTAGTGCTAAGGTTCCGCCTCCGTCCCCGAGGACCGCCGCCGCCGTAGGCTACACTCGACTCGATCACACGCGCACGGGTCGTATGCCGCTGCGCGCACGCTCGTCCTTGGAGGTTCTGTGAAGGCGCGTCTCGCGGCATCCGCCGCCCTGGCTCTCGGCATCGCCATCGGCGGCAGCGGTTGCGCCATGCTGACCTACCAGGCGACCACCGAGAAGTACGACGCGAGCGACGGCGTCTCGGCCGATGTCGGCGCGCTCGACGTCCGCAACGTCCTCGTCGTGAGCGAGGACGGCGAGGAGGGCAACCTCATCCTCTCGGTGACCAACACGAGCACCGACGACGAGACGCTCTCGGTGCAGTTCGTCGACGCGGGCGACACGTTCGAGATCGACGTCGACGGCGGCGAGACCGTCTCCCTCGGCACCGAGGAGGAGGACCCGCTCCTCATCGAGAACCTCGACGCCGAGGTCGGCGGCAACGTCTCGGTCTACCTGCAGGCGGGCAGCGCCGAGGGCGTCGAGATCAACGTGCCGGTCCTCGACGGTCGCCTCCCCGAGTACGAGGACCTCGTCCCGTAGGCAGCGAGGGCCTGAAGACCACGAGAGCGGATGCCGCGGCGCGAGCCGGCGGCATCCGCTCTTCTCGTACCGCTACGCCTCGAAGCGGTAGCCGAGCCCGCGCACGGTCACGAGCTGGACGGGCTCGGAGGGCGTGACCTCGATCTTCGACCGGATGCGCTTGATGTGCACGTCGAGGGTCTTGGTGTCCCCGAAGTAGTCGCTCCCCCAGACGCGGTCGATGAGCTGGCCGCGCGTCAGCACGCGCCCGGCGTTGCGCATGAGCAGCTCGAGCAGCTCGAACTCCTTGAGCGGCATCGCCACCGGCTCGCCCTCGACCTCGACGGTGTGCCGGTCGACGTCCATCCGCACCCGACCGCCCTCGATGACCGCATCGTCGAGGTCGGTCGGCTCGATGCGACGACGGAGCACCGCGCGGATGCGCGCGAGCAGTTCGCGGGTGGAGTAGGGCTTGGTCACGTAGTCGTCGGCGCCGAGCTCGAGGCCCACGACGATGTCCACTTCGGAGTCCTTGGCCGTCAGCATGATGATCGGCACGTTCGAGCGCTGCCGGATCTCACGGCACACCTCGGTGCCCGGCAGGCCGGGGAGCATGAGGTCGAGGAGCACCAGGTCGGCGCCCTCCCGGTCGAACGCGGCCACCGCGGCGAGGCCGTCTGCGGCGACCTCCACCTCGTAGCCCTCGCGCTCGAGCAGGAAGCTCAGCGGGTCGCTCAGCGCGATCTCGTCCTCGACGAGCAGGATGCGGGTCACTCTCGGTCTCCTCGGGATGGCGCGGCCGGAAGCACCGCGGCGATACGGGACTTGGTGTCGTCGGCGACGGGCACTGGCGCGTCGACGGTCGATTCGACGGCCTCGGGCGCTTCCCGGGCGATCGGCCGCTCGGCGAGAGGCAGGCGGATCGTGAAGGTCGAGCCCCGACCCTGGCGCGACCACACGCGCACGTCGCCGCCGTGGTTCTGCACCGTGTGCTTCACGATGCTGAGCCCGAGGCCCGAGCCGCCCGTGTTCCTGGACCGGGCCTGGTCGACGCGGTAGAAGCGCTCGAACACGCGATCCAGGTCCTCCGGAGCGATGCCGATGCCCTGGTCGGCGATCGAGATCTCGACGGCGTCGTCGTCGACGGCGACGCCGACGCCGACGCGCCCGCCCTCGGTCGAGTACGCGATCGCGTTCGAGATGAGGTTGTGCAGCGCGACGACGAGGAGCGCCTCGTCGCCGTAGACCTCGGCGCGGGACTTCGCCCGGACCGCGACCTGGACGCCCTTCGCGGCCGCGACGACGCGGTTCTGGTCGACCGCCGCCGCGACGACGCGATCGACGTCCACGAGTTCGTCGCGCCGCAGCGCGTCGCGCGCCTGGAGCCGGGAGAGCTCGATGACCTCGCCCGTGATGTGCGCGAGGCGCGTGGACTCGACCCCGAGCCGGTCGGCGAAGCGCCGCACCTGGTCGGGTTCGTCGGCGGCCTGGTCGAGCGCCTCGGCGAGCAGGCTCACCGACGCGATCGGGGTCTTCAGCTCGTGGCTGATGTTGGCGATGAAGTCGCGCCGCACCTCGTCGAGGCGGTGCGCCTCGGTCCGGTCGTCGGCGAGCAGCAGGACGAAGCGGGTCCCGAGGCGGGCGACCCGGACCTGGAGCCGGATCGTCGCGTCGCCGAACGGCCCGCGCGGCAGCTCGAGCTCGACCGCGACCGGCTCGCCGGTCCTCCGCACGTCGGCCGCGAGGTCCACGAGCTGCTGGTGCGCGAGCATCTGGTTCCGGACGAGCCCCATGGCGAGGGCGCCGGGCGAGGCCCGGAGCACGTTGTTCGACGGGTCCAGCACGACGCCGGCCGACTCGAGCACGTCGAGCACCTGGTCGACGCCGTCGGGGATCGTCGGGGCGACGACGCGAGCTGCGCTCTGGCCGCGGCGTTCGGCCATGTGCAGCACGACCGTGAACCCGGCCCCGAGGAGGATGCCGAAGGTCAGCGCGACCAGCACCGACCAGGTGGAGTCCATGGCACCACCATAACCATGCCGGTCACCCGCCTCTCACCCGCGGCGGCGGCGGGCGGGGGTAGGTTAGGGAGAGTTCAGCAGCACGGCACCTGCCGTTCACCTTCGACGGCGAGGATGTCGCGTGCCGGTCCATGACCGGTCGTCCCGCGTGCCCGTCGTGGGAGCCCGAGACCATCGAAGGGGTCAACACATGCGTGAGGTGTTCCAGCAGGAACTGCGCGAGGTTCAGGACGGCCTCGTCGAGATCGCGACGCTCGTCGCGGAGGCCATCGACAAGGCGACCAGCGCCTTCAACGAATCGAACGTGAGCCTGGCCGAAGAGGTCATCGCCGACGACAACCTGATCGACCAGCGCGCCCAGGCGCTCGACGAGCTGGCCATCACGATCCTCGCTCGGCAGCAGCCGGTCGCGCGCGACCTGCGCATCGTGGTCAGCGCGCTGCGCATCTCGGCCTCGCTCGAGCGCATGGGCGACCTGGCGACCCACATCTCGCAGCTCGCCCGCTACCGCTTCCCCGACAAGGTCGTGCCGAAGTCGCTGCGTCCGACCTTCATCGAGATGGGCGCGCTCGACGTCGAGATCGCGCGCAAGCTCGTCACGCTCCTCGAGACGCAGGACGTCGAGCTCGCCGAGGCCATCCGCAACGAGGACGACAAGGTCGACGCGCTGCACCTCTCGGTCTTCGACAAGGTGCTCGGCGAGACGTGGAAGGGGCAGGCGGTCGACACGGTCGACTCGACCCTCGCGAGCCGCTACCACGAGCGCTTCGGCGACCACGCCGTGTCGATCGCGCAGAAGGTCGTCTACCTGGCGACCGGCGACTGGGTGCCCGAGCCCGTCTGACCGGCCGGCCGCCCGGCGACACCTCGAGGGCCGAGCGGATGCGACATCCGCTCGGCCCTCGCGTCGTTCCCGGGTCGGGCTACTTCTTGCCCTGCGCGGCCACGGCCGCGGCGCCGGCGGCGGCGGCCTCGGGGTCGAGGTACTCGGCCGGCTTCGTCGGCATGAAGTCGTCGCCGAGCTCGTACACGAGGGGGATGCCGGTCGGGATGTTGAGGCCCGCGATGTCGTCGTCGGAGATGCCGTCGAGGTGCTTCACGAGCGCGCGGAGCGAGTTGCCGTGCGCGGTCACGAGCACGGTCTTGCCGGACTGCAGGTCGGGGATGATGTCGGACTCCCAGTACGGCAGCATGCGCGCGATGACGTCCTTCAGACACTCTGTGCGCGGCATCTCGTCGTCGGAGAGGTTCGCGTAGCGCGGGTCGCCGACCTGGGACCATTCCGCGTCGTCCTCGATGGGCGGCGGCGGGGTGTCGAACGACCGGCGCCACAGCATGAACTGCTCCTGCCCGTACTTCTCCAGCGTCTCGGCCTTGTCGAGGCCCTGCAGCGCACCGTAGTGGCGCTCGTTCAGGCGCCACGAGCGGCGCACGTCGATCCAGAGCCGGTCGGCCTCCTCCAGCGCGAGGTCGGCGGTCTGGATGGCGCGGGTGAGGACCGACGTGTGCAGCACGTCGGGCAGCACGTCCTTCTCGACGAGCAGCTCGCCGGCGCGCTTCGCCTCGGACCGGCCGAGGTCGCTGAGCCGCACGTCGACCCAGCCGGTGAACAGGTTCTTCTGGTTCCAGTCGCTCTGGCCGTGGCGCAGCAGCACGAGGGTGTAGACCATGCGGTCCAGCCTAGCGACCCGGTCGCGGACCGCCGCGGCCGCGGTCGTCGCGTGACGGATGCCGCGCGGCGGGTGGGCTGCGACACTGGGACCATGCCGGTCGGATCCATCACGCGCGGGACGACGAACACGAATCGCCTGCGCCGCGTCGACCGCTGGATCGCCGAGCAGCCGGAGTTCCGGCGTGCCGTCGATCCGCTCGTGGTCGACCTGGGGTTCGGCGCGAGCGGCGTCACGGCGTTCGAACTCGCCGCACGCCTGCGCCGGGCCCGGGCCGACGTGCACGTGCTGGGCCTCGAGATCGACCCGGTTCGCGTCCGGACCGCCGAGGCGCAGCTCGCCGCCGTGCGAGCCGGGCGCACGCCGTTCGCGGCGGACCTGCCGGTGTCCTTCGGGCTCGGCGGCTTCGAGGTGCCCGTCGCCGGCGGCCGGCGACCGGCCGTCATCCGCGCGTTCAACGTGCTGCGCCAGTACGACGAGGCCGACGTGGCCGGCGCGTGGGACCGCATGGCGGCGCGGCTCGCGCCGGGCGGCCTCCTCGTCGAGGGCACGTGCGACGAGGTCGGTCGCATCTCGAGCTGGGTCGGGGTGACGGATGCCGGTCCCGGCTCGTTCACGATCAGCCTCCGGCTCACCGGGCTCGAGGCGCCGTCGATCGTCGCCGAACGCCTGCCGAAGGCGCTGATCCATCGCAACGTCGCCGGCGAGCGCGTGCACGAGCTGCTCGCCGCGCTCGATCGGGGCTGGCGCATGCACGCGCCCCTGTCCGTCTACGGGCCGTCGCAGCGCTGGATCGCCGTCGTCCGCGGGCTGCTGGAGGCGGGGTGGCCGGTCCGCGGCGGCGTGCGGCGCTGGCGGCTCGGCGAGGTGACGCTGGACTGGGCGGCGGTGGCGCCGGGCTGATCGCGCCTCAGTCGCCGGGCAGCAGCGCCCGCGCCTCCTCCAGGTCGAGCCCGGTCGCGGTGAGCAGGTCGACGAGGTACGGGCGGAGCGCCGCGAGCGTGTTCCGGTCGCCCTGCGAGCCGTCGGGGAGGATGGCCACGGGATCGAGATGCCGGACGATCTCGGCGAAGCCCTGACGCGCGATCGGCTGCTGCGACACGTCGCGCAGCGACTCGTCGAACACCTCCACGGCGACCGCGATCCGAGCGACCACGTCGGCCACCGCGTCCCGCGAGCGTCCGTCGCGGAGCACCCAGGCGACCCGTCGGGCGATGATCCGGAGGTTGCGCGTCGCGAGGTCCGCGCCCGAGAGCATCGCCCGCTGCCGCTCCAGGTCGAACCGGGCCCGGCGCACGATCGGCGAGAGGCGCGCGATCGCGAGCCCCGAGTCGACGCTCGCCGTCCACGCCTCGACGAGCGGCTGCGTCGCACGCGCCCGCGAGAGCGCCCGCCCCGCGGCATCCGGATCTCCCCCTCGGAGCGCCGCGGCGAGCTCGAGCAGCACCGCGACGTGCTCGTCGAGGAGGCGCCGACCGTCGCGGAGGGCCGTGCGGCGCGGATCGCGCGGGATCACCGCGGTCGCGAGGAGCGCGAAGGCGCCGCCGACCACGGCGTCGAGCGTGCGGACGAACGGGCCGCCCTCGGGTGCCGGCACGAGCATCACGAGCGAGCACTGCACGGCCGCGGCGATCGCGAACGAGGCGTTGCCCGACAGGAAGCGCGCGACCGCGAGCGTCACGGCGAGGGCCAGCGCGTACTGCCAGATGCCGCTGCCCGCCGCGAGCAGCAGGCCCTCGGCGAGCGCGATGCCGAGCGTCATCGCGACGACGGTCTCCAGCACCCGGATCGGGCGCGCGTCGCGCACGAAGCCGAGGGACGTGATCGCGACGAGCGCCGAGATGAGCGGCTGCTCGTGGCCCACGACGAGGAGGGAGAACGCGTACGCGGCGATGGCCGTGACGGTGATCTGCAGGATCGCCGGCAGCGAGTCGCGCAGACGCCGGAACCGCGGGGCCAGGTTGGTCGCCGAGCCGGGCGGCGGCTTCACGGCCGGATGCCGAGCCTCGGCAGGCGGGGCACCTCGACGGCCGCGGCGGCACCGGCCGGCACGATCTCGACCTGGGCGGCGGCGACGTCGATGCCGTGGCTCTCGACGATGAGCTCGAGGTCGCCGGGAACGGCGCGCTTGATCACCGCGAGTGCGATCGGGCCGAGCTCGTGGTGCATGGCCGCGGAGGTGACGGCGCCGACCGGGCGGCGCTCGGGCTCCTCCCCCGGCGCGGGCTCGGGCCGGACCTTCACGCCCACGACCGCATCGCCGCGCTTCGGCAGGACGGTGTCGCTCCCGTCGAGGTGCAGCATCACGAGCCGGCGCGGCGGACGGCCGAGGTTCACGACCTTCGCCACCGTCTCCTGACCTCGGTAGCAGCCCTTGTGGAGGTCGACCGCGCTGCGGAGCCAGTCGAGCTCGTGCGGCAGCGTGCGCTCGTCCACCTCCGTCGCGAAGCGCGGCCGCCACGCGGCGATGCGGAGCGCCTCGAGCGCGAGGGCGCCGGCGACGTCGACCGAACCGGCGCGCGCCGACGCCGCGAGCGCGGGCAGCGATGCGCGCGGCACGATCGCCTCGGCGTATCGCCAGCCCGCCCCGGCGTGTCCGGCCTCGGGCGCGTAGCCGTAGCCGTCGGGCAGGACGCGACGCCACGGGTCGCGCCACACGAGCGCGCCGCCTGCGAGGTCGACCGGGAAGGCGTCGTCGCGCGGCATCGCGCCGACCACCGCGAACGCCTCGCTCACGTCGGCGACCTCGACGCGCAGCATGAAGCGCATCCGATCGAGCCAGGCGGCGAGCACCGGCGCCGCGTCGCCCTCGAGCACGAGCCAGGTGCACTCGCCGTCGTCGACGACGTGCACGGCGTGCTCGACGTGGCCGGATGCGTCGAGGAACAGCGCCTCGGCGCTCTCACCCGGGGCGAGGTGGTCGAGCGCGCGGCTCGCCATCGAGTTGAGCCACGACCTCCGGTCGGGGCCCGAGACCGTGAGCACGCCGCGGTCCGACAGGTCGACGATCGCGCGCCCCTGCTCGAGGCGGCGCTGCTCGACCATCGGGTTGCCGTAGTGCGCGGCGACGCCCGCGTCGGGCGGATCGCCCGCGACCGCGCCCGGCAGCGCGAGGAAGGGCGAACCGGTCATCAGTCGACCTTCGCGAGCCGGGCCGACGCGTGCGTGCGGAGGTCCTGGCCGAGCGCGGCGATGTCCCACGCCCACAGCAGGTGGTTCTCGACGAGGCCGTAGAGTCGCGTGGCCGCCGCGTACTCCTTCGCGCCGGCGGTGCGCATGACGGCGTCGGTCGCGAGGTCGATGCGAGGCCCCGTGACCTGGCCGAGGTACAACTCGCTCACCCCGCCCGGGTGCACGATCGAGACCTCGAGGTCGAAGCCGCCGGCGTCGTTGCGGAGGGTCTCGACCGACTCCGCGTCGGGGAACCGCGTCCGGCCGACGGCGGGCAGCATCGCCGGGCCGGGATCGCCTTCGCCGAGCGGGCGCGCGAGCCGCCAGTAGCCGGTCTCCGCGGCGAGCGGCGTGGGCTCGTCGTCATCCGTCGTCGGGAACAGCCAGGTGGAGGACGTGTAGTTGAGGTACGGCAGGCCGTCGTGGCTGAAGCTCACGCGCTGCCCGAACTCGTGCGTGACCGAACCGTCGCCGACGGCGTAGTCGATCACTCCGGAACCCTCCCAGACCCCGATGAGCCAGGAGAGCGGAACGAGCTCCGCGGGGAGGTCGACCGGCAGCTCGATCACGGTCTAGCGCTGCCCCTTGAAGAGCTTGAAGACGACGACGCCGCTGATCCAGGCGATCGTGAGGCTCGCGAGACCGAGCAGACCGATGAAGAAGAGTTCGAGCGCGAGCAGCGAGGACATGCTGCGAGTCTACCCGGTGCTCAGCCGACGACCGGAAGCAGCGCGAGCGCTCCCACGGCCACCGGGACGACGGCGCCGGCGATCGACGCGCTGACCCGGCCGACGTACCCGTGGGGCCGTCGGGAGGCGAGCTGCAGCAGCAGGGCCGAGATGACGGATGCCGCGAACACCATGCCCAGGACGCCGAGCGCGGCGTAGGGGCCGGTGTCGTGGAACCAGTCCGTCGTGCCCGCCCACGCGAGGACGACGACGGCCGCGGTGCCGATCAGGGAGATGGCCCAGACGATCGGCACGGCCCATCGGGCGAGCCCCGTCGCCGCCGGCTCCGCGTCGTCCTGCGTCATGTGCGTCCCCATGTCCGTCGCCGGTCGCCCGGCGTCCCGTAGTATTGACCGCACCTTACTACTGGAGGGTGTGCGTGGCGCAGCTGCTGATCCTGACGCCGGCAGCAAACGAAGACGTTCTCCCGGCCCTGTCTCTCCTGACGCATCGGGTGCGCGTGATCCCGGCGTCGCCCGATCAGCTGGTGCGCGCGCCCGAGGCCGACCTCGTCTTCCTCGACGCGCGGACCAACCTGGCCGGCGCGAAGGCGCTCGCGCAGATCCTGCGCACGACCGGGCTCTCGGTGCCCCTCATCCTCGTCGTGACCGAGGGTGGACTCACCGCCGTCACCTCCGACTGGGGCGTCGACGACGTCATCCTCGAGCAGGCGGGCCCCGCCGAGATCGACGCCCGGATCCGACTCGCCCTCGGGCGCGCACAGGCCGCGCAGCCCGCCGAGCGCATCCAGACCTCCGGCGTCGTCATCGACGAGGCGAGCTACTCGGCGAAGGTCCACGGCCGCACGCTCGACCTCACCTACAAGGAGTTCGAGCTGCTCCGCTTCCTCGCGGCGCACCCGTCGCGCGTGTTCACTCGCGAGCAGCTGCTCAGCGAGGTCTGGGGCTACGACTACTTCGGCGGCACACGCACGGTGGACGTGCACGTGCGGCGCCTGCGAGCGAAGCTCGGCGACCTCGACAGCCTCATCGGCACGGTGCGGAACGTCGGCTACCGCTTCAACGTCCACGAGGACGACGAGCAGGACGCGAACGTCACCGCCCGGTGACCTGCGCTTCACCACCGCGTCGCGGGCCGGTGGCATGATGTGTGGATGACCGCGGAGAGCACCCTCGACGACGACCGCACCGCGAGCGACTTCGACGACGACTTCGAGCCGCTCGACATCGACGGCGCGCCCGAGCTCCTCGCCGAGCGCTACCTCGATCGCGAGCTCAGCTGGCTGGCGTTCAACCAGCGCGTGCTCGAACTCGCCGAGGACCCGCGCCTGCCCGTGCTCGAGCGCGCCAACTTCCTCGCCATCTTCGCCTCGAACCTCGACGAGTTCTTCATGGTCCGCGTGGCGGGCCTGAAGCGCCGCATCAACACCGGGCTCGCCGTGCCGACGAACGTCGGACGCACCCCGCACGAGGTGCTCGCCGACATCTCGAAGAAGGCCCACGAACTGCAGACGCGGCACGCCGCCGCGTACCAGGAGCTCGTGAAGCCCGCGCTGGCCGAGGCCGGCATCCGCATCGTCTCCTGGGACGAGCTCGACGACGCGCACCGCGAGCACCTGCACGGCTACTTCAGCTCGCAGATCTTCCCGGTGCTCATGCCGCTCGCGGTCGATCCCGCCCACCCGTTCCCCTACATCTCGGGCCTCTCCCTGAACCTCTCGGTGCGCGTGCGCAACAGCCGCACCGGCCGCCAGGAGTTCGCCCGCGTCAAGGTGCCGCAGATGCTGCCGCGGTTCGTCCGCGTCGACCCGGCCGAGGCCGTCGAGGACGCGAGGTACATCGCCCTCGAGGAGCTCATCGCCAACCACCTCGGCGACCTCTTCCCCGGCATGGAGGTGCTCGACCACCACGTGTTCCGCGTCACGCGCAACGAGGACGTGGAGATCGAGGAGGACGAGACCGAGAACCTCATCAAGGCGCTCGAGAAGGAACTGCTGCGTCGCCGCTTCGGCCCGCCCATCCGGCTCGAGATCTCCGACGACATGGACGAGGTGACGCTCGGCCTCCTCGTCCGGGAGCTGGATGTCACGGAGCAGGAGGTCTACGTCCTGCCCTCCCCGCTCGACCTCGGCGGGCTGTTCGACCTCGCGCGCATCGACCGGCCCGAGCTGCACTACCCGACGCACGTGCCGACCACGAACGCGCAACTGCAGCCGTCCGAGCCGAACCGGCAGGCCGACATCTTCGCCGCGGTCGCCGAGAAGGACGTGCTGCTGCACCATCCGTACGAGTCGTTCGCCACCAGCGTGCAGGCGTTCCTCGAGCAGGCCGCGGCCGATCCCGACGTCCTCGCGATCAAGCAGACCCTCTACCGGACCTCGGGCGACAGCCCGATCGTCGAGGCGCTGATCGACGCCGCCGAGTCGGGCAAGCAGGTGCTCGCGCTCGTCGAGATCAAGGCCCGCTTCGACGAGGCCGCGAACATCACGTGGGCCCGCAAGCTCGAGAAGGCCGGCGTCCACGTCGTCTACGGCCTCGTGGGGCTGAAGACCCACTGCAAGCTCGCGCTCGTCATCCGCCAGGAGAAGACCGGCCTCCGGCACTACAGCCACATCGGCACGGGCAACTACAACCCGAAGACCAGCCGCATCTACGAGGACCTCGGCCTGCTCACCGCCGACGACCAGGTCGGCAAGGACCTCACGCGGCTCTTCAACGAGCTCTCGGGCTACGCGATCGAGAAGAAGTTCAAGCGCCTCCTCGTCGCACCGCTGCACCTCCGCAAGGGACTGCTGAAGCTCATCGCCCAGGAGACCCGGAACGTGCAGGAGGGCGCGCCCGCCGGCATCCGCATCAAGGTCAACTCGATGGTCGACGAGGCGATCATCGACGCGCTCTACCGCGCCTCGAACGCGGGGGTGCCCGTCGAGATCTGGGTGCGCGGCATCTGCAGCCTCCGCCCCGGCATCCCCGGGCTGAGCGAGAACATCACGGTCCGCAGCATCCTGGGGCGCTACCTCGAGCATTCCCGCATCTTCTCGTTCCGGAACGGCGGCGAGCCGGTGACCTACATCGGGTCGGCCGACATGATGCACCGCAACCTCGACCGACGGGTCGAGGCGCTCGTCCGGCTGACCGACCCCGACCACCTCGCGGCGATCGCCGGCCTCTTCGACGAGGCCATGGACGAGCGGACGGCATCGTGGTGGCTCGACGGCGAGGGCACCTGGACGAGGCACTCCACGGATGACGCGGGGCGGCCGCTCGACGACCTGCAGCACCTCCGCATCCAGCGGGTCGCGCAGCGCAGCAAGCGCGTCGCCCAGCGCGCCAGCCGGGCGGCGCGCCGATGAGCCAGGTCGCCACCGCCGTCTACGCGGCCGGCGCCGTCTGCTGGCGCGTCATCGACGGGCGCTTGAACGTGCTCGTCGTGCACCGCACCGTCCACGGCGACGTCACGATCCCCAAGGGGAAGGTCGATCCGGGCGAGACGCTGCCGCAGACCGCCGTCCGCGAGATCGCGGAGGAGACCGGGCTCTCGGTCGCGCTCGGCGTGCCGGTGGGCGTGTCGCGGTACCCCCTCCCGAGCGGTCGGGAGAAGATCGTGCACTACTGGGCCGCCGAGGTCACCGAGAAGGCGATCCAGGCCTCGACGTTCCGCCCGAACGCGGAGATCGCGGCCCTCGAGTGGGTGCCCATCAAGCGCGCCCGCGGGTACCTCACCTACGAGCCCGACCGCGAGATCCTCGACACCTTCGCGGCGCTCGTCGACCAGGGCGTGACCGAGACGTTCGCGCTGATCGTGCTCCGGCACGGCAAGGCGCAGGCCCGATCCTCGTGGAAGGGACCGGACACCGCCCGGCCGCTCGTCGAGCGCGGCGTGCAGCAGGCCGCGGCGCTCGTCGGCACGGTCCTCGCCTGGCGGCCCAGGAAGATCGTCTCGAGCCCGGCCGTCCGGTGCGTGACCACCGTCGCGCCGCTGTCGGCGAAGACGGGGATCCCGGTCAAGCGCGACGACGGCATCAGCCAGGACGCCTGGGAGTCCGGCAACGACGAGGTCCGCCGCGTCATCGGCAAGCGCGTGCGCGTCGGCAAGACCGCGGTGATCTGCGGCCACGGCCCGGTGATGCCGGAGATCATGCGCGAGATCGCGCTGGCCACGGGTACGCCGCTCGGCTCCTACGTGACGGATGCCGCGAACCTCGAGGTCGGCGCCTTCAGCGTCGTCCACCTGTCGAAGTCGAACCCGTCGTCGGGCATCATCGCGATCGAGACGCACGCCCCGGCCGCCTGAGGGATCACCGTGCCCTCGTCGGGGCACTTCACGGCCTGCGAGCACGCCCACCGCGTCCGCGCCGTCACGGCGGACTCACAGCACCGGCATCCCGGCCGGTCAGCCCCAGTTCACCTTCCGTTCACCGTCGTGGGGGACGCTCGTCACGCACGCTGGTTAGCGTCGCAGGCGGGTCGGGCACCCGGCCCCACATCCTGCAATCGAACCCCGGAAGGGAATCACGTGAACCTCAAGCGTTTCGCCGCGCCTGCCGTCATCGCCATGACGGCGGCCCTCGCGCTCAGCTCCTGCGCCGCGAACGAGGGCGGCGCCGACACCGGCGACACCGGCTCGGAGTCGACGCTCTCGGGCAACCTGGTCGGCGCCGGCGCCTCGTCGCAGGACTCGGCCCAGCAGGCGTGGATCGCCGGCTTCCAGACCGCGAACCCCGACGTGACCATCGACTACGACCCGTCGGGCTCCGGCGCCGGTCGCGACACGTTCCTCTCGGGCGCCAGCGACTACGCGGGCTCCGACCGCGCGTTCAACGACGAGGAGATCGCGGCGGGCGGGTTCGCCAAGTGCGCGCCCGACACGAGCGTCGTCGAGCTCCCGCTCTACATCTCGCCGATCGCGGTCATCTTCAACCTCGAGGGCGTCCACACGCTGAACCTCGACGCCGCCACGATCGCCGGCATCTTCGCCGGCGAGATCACCAACTGGAACGACGAGGCGATCGCCGCCGCGAACGAGGGCGTCGAGCTCCCCGACCTCGCGATCACGCCGGTCCATCGTTCGGACGACTCGGGCACCACCGAGAACTTCACCGAGTACCTCGGTGCGACCGCGCCCGACGTGTGGACCTACGAGGCCGACGGCGTCTGGCCGTTCGAGGGCGGCGAGGGCGCACAGGGCACCTCGGGCGTCGTCGACGCGGTGACCAACGGCACCGGCACCATCGGCTACGCCGACGCGTCGCGCGCCGGCGACCTCGGCACCGTCGCGGTCCAGGTCGGCGACGAGTTCGTCGAGTACTCGCCCGAGGCCGCAGCCGCGATCGTGGACGCGTCGCCGTTCGTCGAGGGCCGTGACGAGCACGACCTCGCGATCGAGCTCGACCGCACCTCGGAGGAGGCCGGCGTCTACCCGATCGTCCTCGTCAGCTACCTCATCGCCTGCCAGGAGTACGCGGAGCCCGAGAACGTCGAGCTCGTGAAGGCGTACCTCTCCTACATGGCCAGCGCCGAGGGCCAGGACGTCGCGGCCGAGGCGGCCGGTTCCGCCCCGATCTCCGACTCGCTCCGCGAGAAGGTCACCGCTGCGATCGACTCGATCCAGTAGTGGTTCGTGCCCGGCCCCGGTAGCTTGACGAGCGTCCGGGGCCGGGCACGGCCATGTCCCTCGAACCACCTGACCGGAGGATCTCCCAGATGACCACCGCAGCCGCGCCGATCCGGGCGAAGCAGCGCCCCGGCGACCGCGTCTTCTCCAAGTCGGCGGTGTTCGCCGGCTCGATGATCCTCGTCACGCTCGCCGCGGTCGCGACGTTCCTCATCGTCCAGAGCATCCCCGCGTTCGTCGCCGACAGCGAGGACGCGTCGATCCTCGACTCGAACTTCTGGGCCTACGTCGGCCCGCTCGTCTTCGGCACCGTCTGGGCGGCCGCGCTCGCGTTGCTCATCGCCCTCCCCGTCTCCATCGGGATCGCGCTCTTCATCTCCCACTACGCGCCGCGGCGGCTCGCCTCGGTGCTCGGGTACGTCGTCGACCTGCTGGCCGCCGTGCCGTCGGTCGTGTTCGGCCTCTGGGGCATCGGCGTCCTCGCCCCCGCCATCCAGCCGGTCTACTCCTGGCTGGTGGACAACCTCGGCTGGTTCCCGCTCTTCGCCGGTCCGGTGTCCGGCACGGGTCGCACCATCCTCACCGCCGCGGTCGTGCTGGCGGTCATGATCATCCCCATCATCACGGCCATCTCGCGCGAGGTGTTCCTGCAGACGCCGGTCCTCCACGAGGAGGCTGCGCTCGCCCTCGGCGCGACCCGGTGGGAGATGATCCGCACCGCGGTGCTGCCGTTCGGTCGCCCCGGCATCATCTCGGCCGCCGTGCTCGGCCTCGGCCGCGCGCTCGGCGAGACGATGGCCGTGGCCATGGTCCTGTCCGCGACCGGCGCGGTCACCTTCCAGCTGCTCACCTCGGTGAACCCGTCGACCATCGCCGCGAACATCGCACTGAGCTTCCCCGAGGCCTACGGCATCAACGTCAACGTGCTCATCGCGACCGGCCTCATCCTCTTCATCGTCACCTTCGCGGTGAACGCGATCGCCCGCTGGATCGTCGCTCGCCGTGCCGAGTTCTCGGGAGCGAACTGATGACCACGACGATCACCCCTCCCGAGACGCGCGGCCCGACGGCCGCGCCCGTCAGCAACTCGCTCACCGCGGGCAAGCTGCCGAACGGCGCACCGTGGATGGTGCTCGGCGCGAGCCTCCTCGTGTCGGCCGGCCTGTTCGCCGTGATCGCGTTCGCCGGCGCCGAGTTCAACTGGGTCGGCACGTTCGTGGTGGCCGCCCTCCTCTACGTCGTCACGATCACGCTGCTCTCACGGATCGTCGAGGGGTCGCGCCGGGCGACCGACCGGTTCGTGACCGCGCTCGTGACGGGCGCGTTCCTCCTCGCGATGATCCCGCTCGTGTCGCTGACGATCACCGTGGTGACGCTCGGGCTCAACCGCTTCGATGCCGAGTTCTTCACGTACTCGATGCGCAACGTCACCGGTGAGGGCGGCGGCGCGCTGCACGCGATCACCGGCACGCTGCTGATGACCGGCACCGCCGCGCTCATCTCGATCCCGATCGGCCTGATGACCTCGATCTACCTCGTCGAGTACGGCCGCGGCCGGCTCGCGAGGGGCATCACCTTCCTCGTCGACGTCATGACCGGCATCCCCTCGATCGTCGCGGGCCTGTTCGCCTACGCGCTGTTCGCGATCTTCTGGGGTCCCGGCACGCGCACGGGCATCGCCGGCGCCGTCGCCCTCGCGGTGCTCATGATCCCCGTCGTCGTCCGCTCGAGCGAGGAGATGCTGCGGCTCGTCCCGGTCGAGCTCCGGGAGGCCGCGTACGCCCTCGGCGTGCCGAAGTGGCTGACCATCGTCAAGGTCGTGCTGCCGACCTCGATCGCGGGCATCACGACGGGCATCATGCTCTCGATCGCCCGCGTCATCGGCGAGACCGCACCGCTGCTCATCGCTGCCGGCTTCACGAACAGCATGAACTACGACATGACGGAGGGTCGCATGCAGTCGCTGCCCGTCTTCGTCTACACCCAGTACGCCAACCAGGGGAACCCGCCCGAGGCGTACCTCGACCGCGCGTGGGCCGCCGCCCTCACGCTCATCCTCATCGTCATGGTGCTGAACCTCGTCGCCCGGCTCGTCGCGCGGTTCTTCGCCCCCAAGTACGGTCGCTGACCCCCAGATAGGAACCGAAGTGTCCAAGCGCATCGAAGTCCGAGACCTGAACGTCTACTACAGCAAGTTCCTGGCCGTCGAGGGCGTCTCCCTCGAGATCGAGCCCCGCAGCGTGACGGCGTTCATCGGCCCGTCGGGCTGCGGCAAGTCGACCTTCCTCCGCACGCTCAACCGCATGCACGAGGTCATCCCCGGCGCGCGCGTCGAGGGCGAGGTGCTCATCGACGGGAACAACCTCTACGACCCCGAGGTCGACCCCGTGCTCGTGCGCCGCCAGGTCGGCATGGTCTTCCAGCGCCCCAATCCGTTCCCGACGATGTCGATCAAGGAGAACGTGCTCGCGGGCGTCAAGCTCAACAACAAGCGCATCTCGAAGTCCGACGCCGACGACCTCGTCGAGCGGTCGCTCCAGGGCGCGAACCTCTGGAACGAGGTCAAGGACCGGCTCGACCGCCCCGGCTCGGGCCTGTCGGGCGGCCAGCAGCAGCGTCTCTGCATCGCCCGCGCCATCGCGGTCTCGCCCGAGGTCATCCTCATGGACGAGCCCTGCTCCGCCCTCGACCCCATCTCGACGCTCGCGATCGAGGACCTCATCGAGGAGCTCAAGCAGGAGTACACGATCGTGATCGTGACCCACAACATGCAGCAGGCCTCGCGCGTCTCCGACAAGACCGCGTTCTTCAACATCGCGGGCACCGGCAAGCCCGGCAAGCTCATCGAGTACGACGAGACGACGACGATCTTCTCGAACCCGACCGAGAAGGCCACGGAGGACTACGTCTCCGGCCGCTTCGGGTGACGTTCGCCGCTCGCGACTCGCGGCCCGGTCCCGATTCCCGGGGCCGGGCCGTCGCCGTGGTAGCGGTCGCTGGTCAGTCGCGCGGGCTCAGGAGGTAGGCGTTCAGCGCGGCGGTCTCGTCCGCGTCGACGGTGAGCGGCGTGCCGTCGAGCTCCACGATCGGCGCCGCCATGCGCACGCTCGACACGAGCCACGCGGCATCCGCTCGCCCCAGCTCGTCGAGTGCCAGGTCGCGGTACGAGACGCTGCGCCCCTGCGACTCGAGGTGCGCGAAGATGCTGCGCTGGGTGGTGCCGTGCAGGATGCCGGCCGCCGGCGGCGGCGTGACGAACTCGTCGCCGATCCGCGCGATCACGCTGGACGTGGGTCCTTCGAGCACGAATCCGTCGGACGAGGTGAAGACCGCGTCATCCGCGCCGCGCCGCTTCGCCTCACGGATCGCCGCCATGTTCGCCGCGTAGCTCAGGGTCTTGGCGCCGAGCAGCAGCCAGGGCGCCCGCTCCCCCGCACCGCGCGACACGCCGCGGTCGAGGCTGACGACGCGGATGCCGCGCTCCCGTGCCGCGGTGAAGTCCGCGCCCGGCGTCACGTGCACCCAGCCGGTGGGCCTCGTCCCCGGGTCCACTCCGCGGCTCACGGCGATCTTCAGGGCGTACTCGCCGTCGGCGGGAACGCGTTCGGCCGCGCGCCGGATCACCAGCCGCCACTGCTCGAGGTTGGGCTCCGGCAGCTCGGTGAGTCGCGCCGAGTTCGCCAGTCGGGCGAGGTGCGGGCCGACCTCCTGCACGTGCCCGTCGACGACCGCGAGGGTCTCGAAGATCCCGTCGCCGCGATGCGGCGCGAGGTCGTTCACGGCGAGCGCGCCGGAGCCCGGCTCGATCTCGCGGAAGGACGCCTCGAGGAACTCGGTCGACGCATCGACGGGCAGCGGGTCGACGAGGAACGAGACGGTGTCGGCCATCCCTCGATGCTACGCCGGGCGGGTCGGGGACGTGGACCGGCCGAGGTTGCGGTCGCGGGTGCGACGCCGGGGCACGAAGATGGCCGGCCGCAGAACGCCTCTCGGCGCGAGGCCGCTCGAAGCGGCGAATATTGGAGCCCGGGGTTACTGCGACCGGCCACGAACAGTCTAAACGAGGCCCGCCGCGGGTCTATTCCCCGGCGCTCGGCTCGCGTTCAGTCGAGGCTGTCATGGCGCCAGAGCCGGGCGCACGCAGCGAGTTCCTCGGCGAGCGCCGAGAGGCGGAGGGCACGCTGGGTGAGCATGCCCGGACGGTCGGGGTGCACGGCATCCGCGGCATCCGCGTCGTCGGCGAGACTCGCGAACCCGGCCGCCGCGACCCGGCAGAACGCCGTCGCGCGCTCGAGCGCGGCGGCGAAGTCGCCGGAGAACACGCCGCGCAGGATCGTGTCGGCCAGCTCGCGCACCTCGGCGGGGCCGGCGGGGGTCGGTGCGCCGGCGACGACCGGATCGATGGTGTGCGAGACCTCGGTGCCGCGCTGGAAGGCGAGGCTCACGCCCTGTGCGTCCTGTCGGATCATGGTGCGCAGCAGGTAGATGCGCCACAGCGCGCCCGGCAGGCTCTTCGGCGAGGCCTGCGACCACAGTTCGGCGATCGCGTCGATGCCGTGCTCGTCGGTGTACGACACCAGCCGGGCGACGACCTCGGGATCGGGGTCGTCCCGCACGCGGGAGAGGACCGCCGCCGCCGTGTCGTGCGCGACGCGGCTCACGTACGCCGGGTCCTCGGCGCCCAGGTACCCCTCGAACATGCGAGGGGGGAAGCGCGTGGGGCGGTGGAAGTCTGCGGTCATCGCGGACACGATACCCCGGCGGTCCGGGAACCGCCCGGGTCGGACCGGTGTTCCGCGGGGAGCGGAATCGAGCCTGCCGCAATCGGTCGTCGAGCCCGCGTCGACTGCGTCGCTCCTGCACGGAGCGTGGATCGCCAGTTCGATCCCATCCGCTCGGAGGTGATGATCGCGTGGCAGTTCCGACACCGCACATCGCACGTCGCGATCTCGTCGGATACCCGTTCCCAGGAGTACGCCGCCTTGGCGAGCTTCATGACCTCCCCGACCTGTTCCGTCCCTGCCGACACCGCCCCGCCGGTCCCCGGCCCGACCGACCGGAGGCCCCAGGAGCCACTCCTCCGCCTGTTAGGGTGGTCACGCCCCTATAGCTCAGTTGGTTAGAGCAACGGACTTCAACAGAACACAGGAGCGTCATCGCAGAAATGCGGTGGATGTACGCCGCTATATGCTGGGACCCCCTGAGAGCCCGAGGTACTCGCCCGACCGGGCAGTGACAATCCGAGGGATTGGGCGATCAGCAGGTAACCGAAAGGGAACCTCAGAGACTACACGCGGCGCACCTGACCGGCTCGGCCGAAGGTGAAGATATAGTCCAGACTGCAAGCCGTTCGCGGTGGCTGGGGAAACTCAGTGCAGCAGGTTAATCCGTGGGTCCAGGGTTCGAGTCCCTGTGGGGGCACCTCCGACGTCACGGCGCGAGCCGCGGCATCCCGAGTCCGAACTCGTGCCGCAGCGCGCTCGCGGCCGCGTGCCAGCCGGCGAGGCCGTGCACGCCGGGACCCGGCGGCGTCGAGGCCGAGGCGAGGTAGACGCCGGCGAGCGGCGTGCGCCAGGGGTCGGGCGAGAGCACCGGGCGGCGCACCAGTTGCGCGAGCGACGGGGCGCCCGAGGCGATGTCGCCGCCGATGTAGTTGGCGTTCTCGGCCTCCATGCGCGCCGCCGAGCGCGACGACGTCGCGAGCACGAGGTCGCGGAAGCCCGGCGCGAAGCGTTCGATCTGCCGCGTGACGGCCTCGGTCGGGTCGAGCGTCGACCCGGCTGGGACGTGCGTGTACGTCCACAGCACGTGCCGACCGGCGGGCGCGCGCGTGTCGTCGAGCGTCGACGGCTGCGACACCAGCACGTACGGTGACGACGGATGACGCCCGCGCGCGACGTCGCGCTCGCCCGCGGCGATCTCCTCCCGCGAGCCGCCGAGGTGCAGCGTGCCGGCTCCGGCGAGGTCCGGGTTCGCCCACGGCACCGGGCCGGCGAGCGCGAAGTCGACCTTCGCCGCGGCGTTGCCGTACCGGAACCCGCGCAGCGCCCGCCGGTACCGTGCGGGCACCCGGTCGCCGGCGAGTCGCGCGAGCGCACGCGGCGTCACGTCGAGCACGACGACGTGCGCCGGCGGCAGGGCAGCGAGGTCGTCGACCGCGGCATCCGTCACGACCTCGCCGCCGTGCGCGACGAGGTCGTCGACGAGCGCGGCGACGATCGCGCCGCTGCCGCCGACGGGGACCGGCCAGCCCCGGGCGTGGGCGTGCATGGTGAGGACGAGGCCGGCGCCGGCCGTTCCGAGGCTCGGCAGCGGGCGGATCGCGTGCGCCGCGACGCCCGTGAGCATCGCGGGTGCCACGTCGTCGTGGAACCGCAGGTTCCACGCCCCCGTGCCCTGCTCGATCGCCCGCAGCCCGAAGCGCGCGGCGACGAGCGGATGGCGTGGCACGCGGACGAGCGTCGACCCCGTGAACTCGCTCACCTCCTCCTCCTGCGCGACGAGCGGGGCGACGAGGCGCCGGTACGACCGGCCGTCGCGTCCGAGGCCGTCGACAGCGCGGTCGAGGTCGCGCCACGCGATGCCCGCGCGCCCGCCGTCGAGCGGATGGCCGAACGAGATCTCGGGCACCCGGAGCTCGATGCGACGCTCGAGCCCGAACGCGCGGAAGAAGGGTGAGGCGAGCGCCATCGGGTGGACCGCGGAGCACACGTCGTGTCGGAACCCGGGGAGCGTGAGCTCGGCCGTCCGCGAGCCGCCGCCCGGCTCGGCGGCCGCCTCGAAGACGCGGACCGAGAGTCCCGCGCGCGCCAGCGTGACCGCCGCGGCGAGTCCGTTGGGCCCCGATCCCACCACGACCGCGTCGACGGCGTCGCTGCGAGCCATCCGACCTCCCGTCCACGGGAGCGGGCGTGCTCCCCGGTGGCCACCATGATGTCACGCGACGACCGGACGGCGGCGGACCGGGCACCGCCGTGGGGGATCGAGGACGTGGAGGGCCTCGATGCCCCGACGCGGCGGCTCCTCCCCAGGATTCCCCTTCCGCACTGCCAGGTGCGGTGCACCGAGCGTACGTCCGAGGTGCCGTGCGGGGAACACCCTCGAACTGGGGAGTGACTGGCGGACGAAGGCGGCGTAGCGCAGCGGCCGCCGACCCGCCGACCCGGAGAGCGGCCGGCGCGACGGCGGATCAGCCGACGATGCGGCGGAGCCCCGACATCAGCGCGAGACGCTCCTCGGCGTCGCGGCCGAGGGGCGTGACGTTGAGCGTCGTGACCCCGGCCCGAGCGAACGCGGCGACGCGCTCGGCGATCTCGGCGGCCGACCCGATCAGCGAGATCGCGCGCACGAGCTCGTCGGGCACGGCCGCGATCGCCTCCTCGCGCCGACCGTCGAGGTAGAGGTCCTGGATCCGCTCGGCCTCGGCCCGGAAGCCGTAGCTCGAGATGAGGTCGTTGTAGAAGTTCCGGCCGCGCGCACCCATGCCGCCGATGTACAGCCCGAGGTTCGGCTTCTGCGCGGCGATCGCGGCCTCGACGAGCTCGGGCCGGTCGGTGATGGCGAGCGCCGGGCTCGCGAAGACGTCGAGCGCCCCCAGCTCGGGGGCGCGACGGGCGCGGCCGGCCGCGAGCGAGGCGCCCCACACGTCGGCCGCCCGCTCGGGGTGGAAGAACATCGGCAGCCAGCCCTCGGCGATCTCGGCGGTCTGCTCGACCGACTTCGGGCCGAGCGAGGCGATCGTGATCGGGATCCGCTCGCGCACCGGCTCGTTGATGAGCTTCAGCGGCTTGCCGAGCCCCGTGCCCTGGCCGGCCGGGAGCGGGATCGTGTAGTTCCGACCCTCGTGCACGACGCGTTCGCGTCGCCACACCATGCGGCAGACGTCGACGATCTCGCGCATGCGGCCGAGCGGCGCGTCGTACGGGACGCCGTGGAAGCCCTCGATGACCTGCGGTCCCGACGCGCCGATGCCCAGCTCGAACCGGCCCTCCGACACGAAGTCGAGGCCGGCCGCGGTCATGGCGGTGAGCGAGGGCGTGCGCGTGTAGAGCTGCAGGATGCCGCTCATGAGCGACATCCGCGTGGTCCGCGCCGCGAGGAACCCGAGCTGGCTCACCGCGTCGAACGAGTACACCTCGGGGACGACGACCAGGTCGACGCCCGCGCGCTCGAGTTCCGCGACCTCGGCGGCGGCCTCGCGGAAGCCGCCGGCATAGCTCAGGAACATGCCGATGCGCATGCGTCGCTCCTCGTCGTCGGGGGGTGGTGTCGTGGCGGGCGCGCGGCCCCCTCAGACCCTAACCGACCGGATCAGGTCTCGACGACGACGACCGGCTCGGTGGTGGGCGCCTCGGAGCCGCCCGCGGGTTCGACCGTCATGCCGACGATGACCCCGGGTCTGAACTGGCCGTCGAGCACGACGTACGCGGCCCCGTCGTCGGGGTCGAAGGTGCCGGCCGGCGTCGCTCCGGACGCGTCGATGTACCAGAGCTCGTACGTCGAGTCGGCGCCGACCTCGGGCAGGCCGGAGGCGCGTACGGCCGATTCGCCGAGCTGCTCCGACCACACGACCGTCACCTCGCCGCCGTCGGCCGCGGCGACGGTCGCGGATCGGGCGTCGGGTGCCGAGGCGATCGCCTGCACCTCGCGCTGCGCTCCCCACCCGGCCGGTCCGGGCCAGTTGACCCCCACGATCGCGCCCGCGACGAGCAGCACGGCGGCCGCGACGGCCGCGACGATCGCGGCCGGTCGCTGGAACCACCGGCGGCGGGCCTCGCGTTCCACCGGTCCGGCCACGGATGCCGCGGGCTGCGGGTCGCGGGCAGCGTTGGCGCCTGCGCCGGCAGCGGCAACGGCCGCCCGCTCGGCCGCCTCGACCCCTGTGACGGGCACCTGCGCCACCTCGTCGAGCCGGTCGAGGATCGAATCCTTCATCGTGGGCGGCGGCGACACGGGCTCGACGGCTTCGGCGAGCGCGGCCGCCGCCTCGAGCCGTGCCGCGACCTCTGCGCGAAGCTCGGGCGACTCCGCGAGGCGCGCCTCGACGATCGCACGCTCCTCGTCGCTCACGGCGTCGAGCGCGTAGGCGTCGAGCAGCCCGTCCAGGTCCTCGCGCTCCCGGCGCTCGCGGAACTCGGGGTCGGTCATGCGCTCACCCCCATGGCTCGGCGCAGGCGGATCAGGCCGTCGCGCATCCTGCTCTTCACGGTGCCGAGCGGAACGTCGAGCCGCTCGGCGATCTCGGACTGCGTCAGCCCGCCGTAGTAGGCGAGCGTCACGCACTCCCGCTGGAGGTCGCTGAGCTCGGCCAGGGCCTCGGCGGCCCGTTCGTGGTCGAGGCGGACCTCGACCGCCTCCGCCACGCTGTCCACCGGGACGTCGAGGTCGCGCGCGCCGATCCGCGCGTCGCGGTCGCGAGCGGACTGCGCCGACCGCACCCGGTCGACCGCGCGACGGTGCGCGAGGGTGAACATCCAGGAGATCGCCGATCCGCGTGAGGCGTCGAATCGGGGGGCGGTCTGCCACACTTCGAGGAAGACGTCCTGGGCGACCTCCTCGGCCTGCGCCGGATCGATCACGACCCGGCGCACGAGTCCGAAGATGCGCGCGGCCGTGCGGTCGTAGAGTTCGCCGAACGCGGCTCGGTCCCCCGAGCCGGTCGCGCTGAGCAGGTCATCGACGGTCGGGGCGGATGCCGCGGGCTCGTGCTCGCCGTCCGTCACAGGTCCCAGCATGGCAGACGGCCCGGGTCGCAGCGGCCTGACGGCCGACATCGGGACCCGGGCGACCGGGCGCTCGGACTGGACGACGGTCATTCGATGCTCCTGGGGTGCGGTCGTGCACCCGTGGTTCGGTGCGGAGCGCGGCGAGGATCGGACCGGCCGTCGGTCGGACGGTGCCGGTGCCGGTGCCGGTGCCGGCCGTGGCCGGGCTAGATGCCGCCCGGAGCCTCCTCGCCGGCCGCGACGCGGCGGCGGTGCTCGCGGATGCGGACGACCCGCTTGGCGACGAAGGCGGCGACGGCGAGCACCGCGGCCGCGATCACGACGACCTGGAACCCGTCGGCCCACGGCTCGACGACGTGCCAGTTCTCGCCGAGGAGGTAGCCGGCGAGCACGAACACGGTGTTCCAGATGACGCTGCCGAGCGTCGTGAGCACGAGGAACCACGCGACCGGCATCCGCGTGACGCCGGCCGGGATCGAGACGAGGCTGCGGAAGATCGGGATCATGCGGCCGAAGAAGACGGCCTTCCGGCCGTGGCGGTCGAACCAGGCCTCGGTGCGGTCGACGTCCGCGACGTCCACCAGGGGCACGGCCTTGACGAGCGCGCGCGTGCGCGCCCGCCCGAGGAGCGCCCCGACCAGGTAGAGGGCGAGGGCGCCGACGACCGATCCCAGCGTCGTCCACACGAGGACCTCGACGAGGCCGAACGAGCCGCGGCTCGCGGTGAAGCCCGCGAGCGGCAGGATGACCTCGCTCGGCAGCGGTGGGAAGAGGTTCTCGAGCGCGATCGCGAGTCCGGCACCGGGGGCGCCGAGGGTCTCCATGAGGTCGACCGCCCACGCGGCGAGCCCGGTGAGCTCGGTATCGGCGGCGGCACGCAGGGATGTCGTCGTCATGCATCCGACGCTAGGCGATGCCGGCTGGGCGAACAGTGGGGATGACCCCCGGATCCGGCCCGGGGCGCCCTCAGCCTGCTCCGAGGCGGATGCGACAGGCTGGACCTCCGGCAGATCGGAGCAGTCCCCGCATGACCTGGAGCCTCGTCCTCGACATCCTGCTCGTGCTCGTCCTCATCGGCGCGCTCGTGCACGGCTGGCGTGCCGGCCTGCTCCGCACCCTCGGCGGGCTGCTCGGCTTGGTCGCGGGCGGGATCGGCGCGTACTTCGCGATGCCGTGGGTCGTCTCGTTCGTCGCCGCGCCCGAGTGGCGTGCGCCGATCGCGATCGCCGTCGCGGTGCTGCTCCTCGTCGCCGGCGCGTCGATCGGCGGCGCGATCGGCCGTGCGCTCGGCCGGGGCGCCGACGCCGTGAAGCTCGGCCCGATCGACCGGGTGCTCGGCGCGATCGTGAACACCATGGTCACGGCCTTCGTCATCGCCCTCGTGGCCTCGGGCGTCGGCTCGATGGGCGTGCCCGTCGTCTCGCCCGCGGTCGCCGGCTCGTGGGTGGTCCGCGGCATCGACCAGGTGACGCCGCAACCCGCGCGCACCCTCATGGCGGAGCTCCGCACCGCCGCGTTCGGCGAGGCGATCCCCTGGCTGACTGGCGTGCTCGACGGGCCGACCGTCGCGCCGGAACTGCCGTCGGGCGGCGTCGACGATCCCGAGTTGAACGCGGCGGCGGCATCGGTGGTCAGGGTCACGGGCCTCGCCTTCGAATGCGGCGGCAACCTCACCGGATCCGGATTCGTCGTCGCACCGGATCGCATCGTGACGAACGCGCACGTGGTCGCGGGCGTCACCGAGCCGATCGTCGAGGCGCCGGGCCGGGGACCGATCGCGGGGCGCGTGGTCGCGTTCGACCCGGACGCGGACCTCGCCGTGGTCGCGGTCGACGGGCTCGATGTCGCGCCGCTCGACATCGCCGACGCCCCCGGCGCCGACACCGACGTGGCGGTGGCGGGCTATCCGTTCGGCGGGCCGCTCGAACTGCGCGCCGCGCGGGTCATGGCGAACGGCCCGATCACCATCTCGATCGACGGCGACAGCACCTCGCGCGACGTCGTGACGCTCGCGGCCGACGTGGACCACGGCAACTCCGGCGGTCCCGTGCTCACGGGCGACGGCGAGGTCGGCGGCGTCGTGTTCGCGAAGTCGCAGACGGTCGACAACGTCGGCTTCGCGGTGCCCGTCGGCACGCTCGAGCCGCTCGCCGACGAGGCTTCGTCGCTCAGCGAGCGCGTCGACTCGGGCAGCTGCGCCTTCTGACGGGGGTCCGGGCGGGACCTCCGGGCCGGCACGCGGCCGGCACCGGCCTCACTCGGCGGTGAACCCCGCGAAGCGGATGCCCCAGCTCAGCTCCCACTGCTCGCCGGGGTCGAGCCAGCGCAGCCCCTTGCCGGAGTTGAACGCCTCGGCCGGCGCGGTCATCGGCTCGACCGCGATCGCCCGGCTCTCGCCGGGGTAGGCATCGGTCGTGAACACCTGCACGTACGCGAACTCGTCGTCGGCCCAGACCGAGACCGTCCGCCCGTCCGGCGCGACGAGCGTGTGCTCGACCGTGCCGTCGACCGAGGCGACCTCGCCGAACGCGTCGTCGAGGTCGACGTCGCCGACGCGGCGCCCCTCGCGGAAGTCCCACTCGGTGCCGTCGACCGGGACCTCGCCCGTCGGCAGCAGCCGCTCGTCGACCTCGAGATGGCTCGCGGCGTCGAGCCGCAGCACCAGCTCCTCCGTGGGCACCCCGCCGATCTTGAGGAAGGGGTGCGTGCCGACGGCGACGGGGGCGGGCTCGGCGCCCACGTTCTCGAGGAAGTGCGTGACCTTGAGTCCGTCCGAGACGAGCTCGTACCGCACCGCGGTGCGGACGAGGAACGGGTAGCCCAGCTGCGGGAAGATCGTGGCCGCGAGCGTGACCGAGTCGCGGTCCTGTTCGACCGGCGCGTACTCGGTGTACCGCAGGAGCCCGTGGATCGCGTTCTGCCGCGCGGGCTCGGTGATCGCGAGCTGGTGCGTCCGCTCGCCGTGGCGCCACACGCCGTCCCGGATCCGGTTCGGCCACGGCACGAGCACGATGCCGGACCCGGAGGGCGGGGTCTGGTCCTCGCCGTACGAGGGGACGAGGTCGATCCCGTTGATGGTGAGGGAGCGCAGGCCGGCGGCGACGGCGGTGACGGTCGCCCGGACGTCGCCGGTGGAGGTGGTCGTCTCGAGCTCGAATTGATCGCCCGTGGGGAGATTCATGCACTCCACCCTAGGGCCGCTCGGCGGGTCGGGCGACGACCACCTCGAGCCCGGCGTCGCGGAGCTCGCCGAGGAGCACCGCGGGGGCCGCGGCATCCGTCACCAGCGCGTCGAACGCGTCGACCGGGGCGATGCGCCCGAGGTGGACCTCGCCGAGCTTCGAGGCGTCGGCCACGACGACGACGCGCGCGGCGCGCCGCAGCATGAGCGACTTGACGGATGCCTCGGGCAGGTTGGCGTTCGTCACGCCGAGCCGCGGGTCGACGCCGTTGCACCCGATCACGGCGAGGTCGACGTGCACCTCGTCGAGGACCGAGCCCGCCAGCGGGTGCACCAGCGAGTGCTGCCTCGGACGGAGGGTCCCGCCGGTCACGACGACCGTGAAGCGCGGGATCTCGGGCTCGAGCTCGAGCGCGATCGAGAGGCCGTTGGTGAAGATCGTGACGTCGTCGAGGTCGTCGCGGGCGCGGAGCGCGCGCGCGACCTGGAGCGTGGTGGTCCCGACGTCGAGGATGACGCTCTGCCCGCTCCGGACGAGGGCGGCGGCGCGTTCGCCGATGAGCTGCTTCGGCACGACGGATGCCGCGAGCGCCTCCTCGAAGCTCGGCTCGCGATCGGGCCTCGGCTCGGCGGCGCCGGCCCCGGAGGGCACGGCACCGCCGTGGACCCGTCTCACCACGCCGGCGCGCTCGAGCGCGTCGAGGTCGCCGCGCGCGGTGACCGGGGTCACGCCGAACGACTCGCTGAGCTCGACGACGCGCACGAACCCGCGCTCGGTGACGAGGTCGGCGGTGAGTCGGCGGCGGTGGGCGACGTCGGGCTGCATGAGGACCAGTGTGCGCGCGGCATCCGTACTTTGCAATACGAAACCCACTTGTTTCTGAAACGAAAGTCGCGTACCGTGGCGCCGTGCACCAGACCGAACCCGGCCTCCTCGATCCGCGCATCGCCGTGCGCCGCTCGACGCTCGCCGACGGCCGCGAGCTCCTCTACTTCGACGACGCCGACACGACCCTCCCCGCCGAGCGCGCGGTCGACGCCCGCGCCCTCGACCCGCGGCCCGCCGTCGCCGAGATGCGGCAGGACCCGCTCACGGGCGAATGGGTCTCGATCGCCGCGGCCCGCCAGAACCGCGTGTTCCTGCCCCCGGCCGACGCCGACCCACTCGCGCCGCAGACCGCGACGAACCCGTCCGAGATCCCGAGCAGCTACGACGTCGCCGTGTTCGAGAACCGTTCGCCGTCGTTCGGGCCCGACCTGCCCGACTGGCCGGTCGACGGTACGACGGATGCCGCGGCATCCGCCCTCGCCGACGTTCGCGCCGTCGGACTCGAGCGCCGACTGCCCTCGCACGGCCGGTGCGAGGTCGTGTGCTTCAGCCCCGAGCACGAGGGCTCGTTCGGAACGCAGACCGTCTCGCGGGCCCGCACGGTCATCGAGGCGTGGGCGCACCGGACCGCCGCACTGTCGGCGCTGCCCGGCGTGCAGCAGGTGTTCCCGTTCGAGAACCGCGGCCGCGAGATCGGCGTGACGCTCCCCCACCCGCACGGCCAGATCTACGCCTACCCCTACGTGACGCCGCGCACCGAGCGGCTGCTCGCCGCGATCGACGCCTACGGGCCCTCGCTCCAGGCCGACGTGCTCGAGCGCGAGCGCTCCGGCGAGCGCCTGCTCCTCGCGGGCGAGCACTGGACCGCCTACGTGCCGTTCGCGGCGCGCTGGCCGATCGAGGTGCACCTCGTGCCGAACCGGCACGTGCCCGACCTCGCCGCGACCACCGCCGAGGAGCGCGACGAGCTCTCGCGCGTGTACCTGCGGCTCCTCCGCAGCGTCGACCGGCTGTACGACACGCCCACGCCGTACATCGCCGCGTGGCACCAGGCGCCGGTGCACGAGCACCGCGACGACGTGCGGCTCACCATGCAGTTGACGAGCCCGCGGCGCGCCGCCGACCGCTTGAAGTACCTCGCAGGGTCCGAGGCCGCCATGGGCGCCTGGATCGGCGACGTGCCGCCCGAGGCGCAGGCCGCCGCACTGCGCACCGCCATCGAAGGAGTGGACCCGTGACCGACGCCGTGGCCTCCGCCCAGCACCTGTTCGCCGAGCAGTACGGCCGCCGCCCCGCGGGCGTCTGGTC
>NZ_JBOCIG010000008.1:0-97158 GCF_050565425.1 Agromyces sp. GXS1127 | reverse complement strand
CGACCGGCGCACGACGGTCGCACTCGGCGACCGCGACGACCGGGTCGTGCGGGTGTCGTCGACGTTCTCGCCCGAGACGATCGAGGTGCGCCTCGACGAGCTCACGCCCGACGCCGTGAGCGGATGGGCCGCCTATCCCCTCGGCGTGGTCTGGGCGCTCGGCGAGTTCGGCGCCGACCTCGCGCACGTGCGCGGCGTCGACCTGCACATCTCCTCCGACGTCCCGGTCGGAGCCGGCCTGTCGTCATCGGCCGCGATCGAGTGCGCCGTCGCGCTCGCGCTCGACGAGCACTGGGGGCTCGGCTTCGACCGCCCGACGCTCGCGAAGATCGGTCGACTCGCCGAGAACCGCGTCGTCGGTGCGCCGACGGGCATCATGGACCAGTCCGCGTCGCTCCTCGGCGAGGCCGACTCCGGGGTGTTCCTCGACTGCCGCAGCCTCGACGCCGACGTGATCCCGCTCGGCTTCGCCGAGGCCGGCCTGTCGCTCCTCGTGATCGACACGCGCGTGTCGCACGCGCACGCGACCGGCGGCTACGCCGCGCGACGCGCGTCGTGCGAGGCGGGCGCCGCCGCGCTCGGTGCGGAGTCGCTCCGCGAGGTGCGCGTCGACGACCTCGACCGGGCGCGCGACCTGCTCGACGACGAGACGTTCCGCCGGGTGCGGCACGTCGTGACCGAGGACCAGCGCGTGCTCGACACCGTCCGCACGCTCCGCGAGCACGGCCCGGGCGCGATCGGGCCGCTGCTCGATGCGTCGCACGTCTCGATGCGCGACGACTTCGAGATCTCGGTGCCCGAGCTGGACCTCGCGGTCGAGACCGCGCAGGCGATCGGCGCGATCGGCGCCCGGATGACGGGCGGCGGCTTCGGCGGCGCGGCGATCGCGCTCGTGATCGACGACCTCGTGCCCGTCGTCAGGCGCAAGGTGGTCGAGGCGTTCGCCGACCACGGCTACCGCGAGCCGGGCGTGTTCACGGTGCACGCCGCGCAGGGTGCGCGACGCGACGCCTGAGCTTCGGGTCCAGGCGAGCGGCTCAGCCGGCGCTCACACGCGCGCGACCGGCTCGACCGGCGTCGGCGTGCCGCCCGTGATCCGCACGAGCTCGTCGAACGTCGTCGGGAACACCGTCCGGGCGTGCCCCGCCGCCGCCCAGACCTCGTCGTAGCCGGCGAGGTCGACATCCACGAACGTGCGCACCGGTGCGGGGTGTCCGACGGGTGCGACCCCGCCGATGACCTGACCGGTCGCGGCCTTCACGACCTCCTTCGATGCGCGGCCGATGGTGCCGCCGAGCCGGGCGCCGAGCCACTCGGTGTCGACCCGATGCGCGCCCGACGTCAGGACGAGGATCGGCTCGTCGTCGAGCGTGAACACGAGCGAGTTCGCGATCTGGCCCACCTCGATGCCGAGCGCGTCGGCGGCGAGCTTCGCGGTCGTGACGGCGTCGTCGAACCACACGATGCGCGGGTCGACGCCGTCGGCGGCGAGCGCGGCGGTCACGCGGTCGACGGCGGCGTGCGAGGGGGCTGCGGTCGGCTCCGAGGTCATGCCTTCGATCCTAGGAGCGGATGCCGCGGCATCCGCCGCCGGAGCGGCCCGCCCGCGCCCCGCCCGTTCACCGCCCTGCCGTAGGGTTCGAGCGTGACCTCCTCCCCAGCGCCGCACGATCGCCTCGCCCGACGCCTCGGACTCCGCGGCGCGGTGGCGATCGGGCTCGCCGCGATGATCGGTGCGGGGGTGTTCGCGGTGTGGGCCCCCGCCGCGCAGGCCGCCGGCGCCTGGCTGCTCGCGGGCCTCGCGATCGCCGCGCTCGTGGCCTTCGCGAACGCCGGGTCGACCGCGCAGCTCGCGGTCCGATACCCCGAGTCCGGCGGCGCCTACCGCTACGGGCGGGAGCGGCTCGGCGCCTGGCCAGGCTTCCTCGCGGGGTGGGGGTTCGTGATCGGCAAGACGGCGAGCTGCGCGGCGATGGCGCTCACCGCGGCCGCCTACCTCGCGCCGGCGGCGTGGCAGAAGCCGGTCGCGATCGCCGCGGTCGTGGTGCTCGTCGGCGTCAACGTGCTCGGCGTGACCCGCACGGCGCGCGTCGCCTCGATCATCGTGTCGGCGGTGCTCGTCGTGCTCGTCGTGGTCGTCTCGGCCGGGTTCGCGGCGATCGCGGGCGTGGGCTGGGGCGTCGGCGCGACCGGGTCCACGGTCGGGCTGAGCGGGCTCGTCCCGCCGATCGGCCGCCCGCCCGCCGCCGTCGGGGCGCTCACGGGCGCGTACGGCGTGCTGCAGGCCGCGGCACTGATCTTCTTCGCGTTCGCCGGCTACGCGCGCATCGCGACCCTCGGCGAGGAGGTGCGCGAGCCGACGCGGACCATCCCCCGGGCCATCGGCATCGCCTTCGCGATCGTCGTGGTCGTCTACGCGCTCGTCGGCACGGCGGCGGTGGGGGCGCTCGGGAGCGAGGCGCTCGCGGCATCCGTCGCCCCGCTCGTCGACGTGGTCGCGGTGGCCGGATGGCTCTGGGCCGAGCCCGTCGTCCGCATCGCCGCCGGCGTGGCCGCGCTCGGGTCGCTGCTCGCCCTCGTCGCGGGCGTCGGACGCACGAGCCTCGCGATGGCGCGCGACGGCGAGCTGCCCCGGCCCCTGGCCGCGGTGCATCAGCGCTTCGGCGCGCCGCACGTCGCCGAGATCGCGACGGGCGTGGCGGTGATCGTGCTGCTGCTCGTGGCCGACCTGCGCGGCGCGATCGGCTTCTCGTCGTTCGGCGTGCTGCTCTACTACCTCGTCGCGAACGCGTCGGCGATCACGCAGCCCGCGGGCGAGCGGCTGGTGCCGCGGTGGCTCTCGCGGTTCGGGGCGATCGGATGCGTCGTGCTCGTCGTCACGCTTCCGATCCCCTCGATCGTGGCGGGCGTCGCGGTCTTCGCCGTGGGTGCGGCCGTCCGCGGCATCCGTCTCGCCGTCGCCCGACGTTCGGGTCGCCGAAGCCGGGCATAGGCTGGCCGCATGAGCGCCGACCCCTCAGCCCGCATCCTGACCATCGCCGACGTCCCCGCGCCGGAACTCGAGCCGACCGCGTTCGTCGCGCTCGGCGCCGTGATCGTCGGGCAGGTCCGCCTCGCCGCGCAGTCGAGCGTCTGGTACAACGCGGTGCTCCGAGCCGAGGCCGAGCCGATCACCCTCGGCGAGCGCTCCAACCTGCAGGACGGCGTGGTCTGCCACGTCGATGCGGGCTACCCCGTGGTGATCGGCGAGGGCGTCTCGGTCGGGCACCGCGCCGTGCTCCACGGCTGCACCGTCGAGGACGACTGCCTCATCGGGATGGGCGCGACCGTCCTCAACGGCGCCGTGATCGGCCGCGGGTCACTCGTCGCGGCCGGCGCCGTGGTGCTCGAGGGCACCGTCGTGCCGCCCGGTTCGCTGGTCGCCGGCGTGCCCGGCAAGGTCCGTCGCGAGCTCACCGCCGACGAGCAGGCCGGGATCCGCCGCAACGCCGAGGCGTACCTCGCGCACGTCGCGCGGCACACCGCGCCCGTCGACTGAGCCGGCGGCGGCGCCCGACCGCAGCTGCGCGAGGCGGCGCTGCAGACGCCGTACCCGACGCACGACGCCCCGCGCCGGTGCGCCGACCCCCCAGGCCAGGGTGCCCGCGAGGCTGCGGTCGTGCTCGCCGAGCATGCGTCGGCGCTCGAAGGCCGTCCGGAGCGCGCCGCCCGACAGGTTGTGCCGGCGTTCCAGCGGCGGCAGCGGCACGATCTCCCGGGCCTCGACGAGCGCGCCGAGCCTCGCGGCCCAGTCGTCGGCGTCCTCACCGTGGAAGTAGTTGTCGGCGAGCCATCCCGGCTCGGCGAGTCGGAAGCGCCCGTGCGCGAGATCGTCGGTCGAGCCGAAGAGCCCCGCTTCCTCGAACACGGTGTTGATCATCGTCGGCGAGACGCCGAAGTCGTCGAGCAGCAGCGTCGGGATGCCGAGCGCGATCGACTCGAGCGCGGCGGTCGAGCTGACCGTCACGAGCGCGCCCGCGCGTGCGAGGTGCGCGGCCATCGGGCCGTCCTCGACGACGAGGTTGGTCGGGAGCGCCGCGCGTCCGCCGCCATCGCCGCCGCCGTCGCCGCCGCCGCTCGCATCGCCCACGCGCTCGATCAGGTCGGCGTAGTCGTACGCCTCGTCGTGCGTCTGCGCCTCGCCCGCGAGCGCGCGGACCTTCACCACGACGCGACGGCCGGGCTGCCTCCGGGCGAGCTCCGCCAGCGCGGAGAGCACGCGCGTGCGATCGTCGGCTCCGACGGGGACCTTCGCCTGCGCCGCGAAGATCACGTCCGTGCCGCCCGCCCCGGAGGCATCCGTCGCCTCGGCCGGGGTGAGGAACGGCAGCGTCGCCAGCCCGAACCTGCGGTCGATGCCGAGTCCGGCGGCGTTCGCCGAGAACTCGCGCACCTCGCGGCGGCTGTGCAGCACGATGAGGTCGGTCTGCTCGCGGTAGATCACGGCCTTCGGCACGGCCGGGATCGTGAGGCCCGGGAAGCCGCTGACGAGGACCGGGCGGTTGCGGCGTCGCAGCAGGCGCGGCGCGATGACCCGCACGAACGGCCCGCGGAGCGCGAGGAGCACCGCGTGCGGATCGAAGTCGTCGAGTTCGTCGTCGAGGCCAGGAGCTCCCGGCCGCCCGTCGAGCGGCACGAACCGCACGTCGGTCGGCGCGAAGCGCGTCCCGTCGAGCGCGTGCTCGAGCTGGCGCGCACTCGGCTGCACCGGCGAGCCGACGACGACGAGTCGCGACTCCCACTGGCCGGGCAGCGTCGAGGCGAGCGCCGCCCCCCACTTCACGTAGGAATCGGAGTCGCCGACGACGAGCAGGCGCTGCGCCGCGACATCCGTCACCGCCCCGCCCCGCCCATGGGCATCCGTCACGCGAGCACCCGGCGGAGCTTGGCCTTCGGGGCCTCCTCGCCCGGGTAGACCCGCTTGACGCCGTCGCCGAGCGCCTCGCCGATGATGCGGATGTCGCGCACGAGGTGCTCGAGGCCCTGCGGCTCGAGCGAGGCCGAGTGGTCGGAGCCCCACATCGTGCGGTCGAGCGTGATGTGCCGCTCGACGGCGACCGCGCCGAGCGCGACCGCCGCGATCGAGATCTGCAGGCCGCGCTCGTGGCCGGAATAGCCGACGGGCACGCCCGGGTAGCGCCGCTTCAGCGCGGGGATCATGAGGAGGTTCGCCTCGTCGGCCGGCATCGGGTAGCTCGAGGTGGCGTGCAAGATCACGAGGCGCTCGGTGCCGAGCACGGTGACCGCGCGGTCGATCTCCTCGAGCGTCGACATGCCGGTCGAGAGGATGACGGGCTTGCCCGTGTCGCGGACGGCCTCGAGGAGCTCGAGGTCGGTCACCGACGCCGAGGCGATCTTGTGCGCCACGACGCCGTAGGACTCGAGGTCGGCGACCGCGGGCGCGTCCCACGGCGAAGCGAACCAGTCGAGGCCGTGCAGGGAGGCGTGCCGGGCGACCTCGGCGTACTCGTCGCGACCGAACTCGACGCGGTGGCGGTACTCGAGGTACGTCATCGTGCCCCACGGCGTCTCACGCGGCGTGAGCTTCATGTGCTCGGGCGTGGAGATGTCGGGCGTGCGCTTCTGGAACTTCACGGCCTGCGCGCCGGCGTTCGCGGCGACCTCGATGAGGCGCTTGGCGATCTCGACGTCGCCGTTGTGGTTCAGGCCGATCTCGGCGATGACGTAGACGGGGTCGTACTCGCCGATGGCGGCGTGGCCGATGCGCACGGACATGGTGTCTCGCTTTCGTGGGGGGGTCAGGTCGCGGAGGACGCCGCGGCGATGGCCTCGCGCTGCTCGCGAGTCGGGTGGGCGGGGTCGAGTTCGCGCGACTCGCGCACGAGGTCGGATGCCGCGGAGCCGAGCTTCGCCTCGCGCGCGGCGAGCACGAGCTCGGCGAGCTCGCGCACCGCGCCGTGGCCGCCGTGCCGCTCGAGCACGTGGCGCGCACGCTCGAGCGCGTCGGGTGCCGCGTCGGGCACCGCGAGCGGCCAGCCGACGAGGTCGAGCGCGGGGATGTCGCCGCGGTCGTTGCCGAGGTAGGCGATCCGGTCGAGGCGGATGCCGCGTGCGGCCGCCCACTCGCGCAGCGCCGCGCCCTTGTCGGCGAGCCCCTGGATGACGTCGACGCCGAGCTTCTCGGCCCGGCGGCTCACCACCGGGTTCGCCTCGGCCGAGAGGATCAGCACGGGGATGCCGGCGTCGCGCAGCCGCGCCACGCCGTGCCCGTCGGCGCGGCTCACGCGCACGGACTCGCGGCCGAGCTCGTCGACCGCGGCGGTGTCGTCGGTGTGGACGCCGTCGAAGTCCGTCACGACCGCGTCGACGTCGACGAACGGATGGCGCGGGTCGGCCACCCACGCCACGCCCTCGCGCCGCGCGAGCGAGGCGGCGATGCCGCCCGCGAGCCGACGGTCGACGCGCGGGGCGAGCGCCCGCGCCCGGGCCAGGTCGGCGGCGTCGTCGATCTCGATCGCCGTGTCGGCGTGCACGCGCTGGATGCCGATCCGGCCGAAGAAGCGGTGGCGGGCGAGCGCGAACCCGTCGGTGCGCAGCACGTAGAAGGCGCCCGTCTCGAGGAACTCGGGCTCGCGGTCCTGGCGGCGCGGGCGATTCGACGGGTCGTGGTTCACGCCGACCGCGCTCGCGCCGTCGACGTCGTCGGCGCGCTCGCGCCAGAGGAAGCCGTGCGTCGGCGTCGCCGCGAACACCACGTCGCGCTCGCCCTGCTCGACCCGCGCGACGGCGGCGTCGAGGTCGGTCGGGTCGATGAACGGCGAGGTCGCCTGGATGAAGACGGTCACGCCCCCGGGCTCGGGGGCGAGCACCTCGATCGCGTGCAGCAGCGCCGACTCGCTCGACGCGGTCGCGTTCGCGAGTTCGGCCGGGCGCTCGATCACCTCGGCGCCGGCGCCGCGCGCGGCATCCGCGATCTCGTCGTCGTCGGTGGTGACGACCACGCGCCCGATGCGCTCCGCGGCGAGCGCGGCGTGCACGGCCCTGGCGACGAGCGGCACTCCCCCGACGCGTGCCACGTTCTTCCCGGGCAGGCCCCGCGAGCCGCCTCGCGCCGGGATGATCGCGATCGCGCGGGCTCCGCCCGGAGAACCGCCGCCGGTCGCGGCGGGGCCCCCCTTGGGACGGACGGCGCGGTCCCCCGACGTGCCCGCCCTGTCCAGGATCGGTCCCGAACCGGCCGCGCCGGCGGCGGTGGCCCTCGTGGAGTCGCTGCGGCTCATGCCGCGAAGCTAAGCGCGCGACGCGTCCGCGGGGTGCACGCCCGGTGAACGCCGGGCGACGTCCAGACAGACAGCGGATGCCGCGGCATCCGCCCGCCTGCAGTGCAAGATCCGGCAGAATTCTGCCGAACGGCTGGCGGTCGCCGCGCCGGGGCGCATCCATCCGGCGATTCGGCAGAAATCTGCCGAATCATGCTCATCGGATCGTACGATGGATCTCAGGCACAGAGAATCGGCAGATTCCCGCCGGTTCGATTCACGGAGAGGCCCGTTCGATGGACGCACCCACCGAGATCGGCCGCGCGATCCGCACGGCGCGTCGCGCGCACGGTCTCACCCAGCAGCAGCTCGCCGAGCTGGTCGGCACGGCTGAGCGGACCGTGCGGGAGATCGAGAAGGGCACGGGCGCGAGCAGCCTGGACACCGTGGTGGCGGTGGCCGGGGCGGTGGGCGTGGCGATCGGGGTCATTCGGTGACGACCGAGCTCGAAGCCCTGCGGCGGGTCCGATCCGCCGACGTCCTGAAGGCCGGTCGGCTCGCCGCCCGCTTGATGCGGAACACCGGCGGCGGCATCGACTTCCGCTACCTCGACGAGTACCTCGCCTCGGACGATGGCGTGCCGGTCGCGTTCACCCTGCCGCTCGATGACGCGGTCGTGCACGTGCCCGGCGGGGCGCTGCCCGCCTTCTTCGCCGGGCTCCTGCCCGAAGGACATCGGCTCTCGGTGCTGCGACGAGCGACGAAGACGAGTGCCGACGACGAGCTCACCCTGCTGCTGGCGGTCGGCGAGGATGCACCCGGCGACGTGCAGGTCGTTCCGGAAGGGGCGTCGCCGGCTGATCCGCCATCCGTCTTCGACGCCGAGGAGCCGGGGCAGCTCGACTTCGAGTCGCTCATCGACGTGCTCGACCGCCAGGCGATCCCCGGCGTGCAGCGCAAGGCGAGCGCTTCGATGATCAGTACGCCCCTCGCCACGCGATCCGGTCGCTACATCCTCAAGCTGAGCCCGACCGAGTACCCGCATCTCGTCGAGAACGAGGCCGCCCACCTCATCGCCGCGCGCACGATGAAGATCCCGGTCTCGCGGGCCGCGGTCGTGCGCGACCGCGACGATGTCGCGGGCCTGCTCGTCGAGCGCTTCGACCGCGTCGCCGCCGACGACGGCTGGCGACGCCTCGCACTCGAGGACGCCACCCAGGTGCTCGGTCTCCCACCAGCCTCGAAGTACGGGATCGATTCCGAGACGCTCGTCACTGCACTCGCCGGGGTCTGTGCGGCGCCCATGGTGGCGACGAGGAACCTCTACCTGCAGTTCGTCTTCGCCTGGCTCACCGGGAACGGCGACCTCCACGGAAAGAACGTCGCGGTGCTGCGAACGGATGTCGCGGCGCGAGGCTGGGCGATCGCACCGGTCTACGACGTCCCGTGCACGCTGGTCTACGGCGACGACTCGCTCGCGCTGCCCGTCGCCGGTCGCACCCGGAAGCTGCGACACCGGCACTGGCGCGAGTTCGCCGACGCGATCGGCCTGCCCGAGCGGGCGGCCGCGTCGGCCGAGGCCCTGGCACTCCGCGCGGCAACGAAGGTCGATCTGGCGGAGCTGCCCTTCGAGGGCTCGCCGCTCCACCGCGCGGAGCGCGAACTCCGTCTTCGCCGCAGCGAGCTGGAAGGCTAGGGCGGGCTCAGCGCCCGTGCAGCTTGATCTCCGCGGCCTTCACGACGTTGGCGAGGAGCATCGCGCGGGTCATCGGGCCGACGCCGCCGGGGTTCGGCGAGAGGTGGCCGGCGACCTCGGCGACGCCGGGGTCGACGTCGCCCGTGAGCCTTCCCTTGCCGGTCTCCTCGTCGGCGACACGCGTGATGCCCACGTCGAGCACCGCGGCACCGGGCTTGACCCACTCCGGCTTGACCATGTGCGGCACGCCGACGGCCGCGACCACGATGTCGGCGCGGGCGACCTCGGCGGCGAGGTCCTGCGTGCGCGAGTGCGTGAGGGTCACCGTGGCATCCAGGCCCTTGCGGGTGAAGAGCAGGCCGAGCGGACGGCCGACCGTGAGGCCGCGGCCGATCACCGTCACGTGCTGGCCGCGGATCGGCACCTGGTAGCGCTGGAGCATCTCGACGATGCCCGCCGGCGTGCACGGCAGCGGGGAGTGCAGGTCGCCCTCGATGCCGAGCACCAGACGGCCGAGGTTCGTCGGGTGGAGCCCGTCGGCGTCCTTGTCGGGGTCGATGAGCTCGAGCATCGCGTTCTCGTCGTGGCCCGTCGGCAGCGGCAGCTGCACGATGTAGCCGGTCACCTCGCGCGCCGAGTTGAGGTCGCGGATCGCCGCGCGCACGTCGGCGGAGGTCGCCGACGCGGGGAGGTCGACCCGGATGGACTCGATGCCGACCTCGGCGCAGTCCCGGTGCTTGCCGGCGACGTACGAGCGCGAGGCGGGGTCGTCGCCGACGAGCAGGGTGCCGAGGCCCGGCACGATGCCGTTCGCGCGCAGGTCGGTGATGCGCGAGGCGAGCTCGGACTTCACGGCCGATGCGGTCGCGACGCCGTCGAGGGTGATGGCGGTCATGTTCGGTACCTCTTCCGAGCGTGGGCGAGACGAGTTTCGATGCCGGGGCGGTGGGGCGGATGCCACGTCCCGGCGTGTCGCGAGCGGCGTCCTTCGATTCGGGAACGACCGGGTCGGAGGTCCGCGGCAGCCCGCAGCCGGGCTCGGGGGCGGACGACCGCCCGCCCCCGAGCCGAGGGCGCTACTGCTGCAGGCCCGGGTAGAGCGGGAACGCCGCGGTCAGCGCCTCGACGCGCGAGCGGAGGGCCGCGACATCCGGGTTCGCCTGCAGCGCGAGCGCGATGACGTCGGCGACCTCGGTGAACTCGGCGTCGCCGAAGCCGCGGGTCGCGAGTGCGGGCGTGCCGATGCGCAGGCCCGAGGTGACCATCGGCGGGCGCGGGTCGAACGGCACCGCGTTGCGGTTCACGGTGATGCCGACCTCGTGCAGGCGGTCCTCGGCCTGCTGGCCGTCGAGCTCGGAGGTGCGGAGGTCGGCGAGGACGAGGTGCACGTCGGTGCCGCCCGTGAGCACGTCGACGCCCGCAGCGCGCGAGTCGTCGGCGGTCAGGCGCGAGGCGAGGATCCGCGCGCCGCTCAGCGTACGCTGCTGGCGGTCGCGGAACTCCTCGGACGCCGCGATCTTGAACGCGGTCGCCTTCGCGGCGATCACGTGCATGAGCGGACCGCCCTGCTGGCCAGGGAACACGTTCGAGTTGAGCTTCTTCGCCAGCTCCATGTCGCGCGAGAGGATGAAGCCCGAGCGCGGGCCGCCGATCGTCTTGTGCACGGTCGACGACACGACGTCGGCGTGCGGCACGGGGTTCGGGTGCAGGCCCGCGGCGACGAGGCCGGCGAAGTGCGCCATGTCGACCCAGAGCTTCGCGCCGACCTCGTCGGCGATCTGGCGGAACGCGGCGAAGTCGAGCTGGCGCGGGTAGGCCGACCAGCCGGCGATGATGACCTGGGGCTTGTGCTCGATGGCCTTCTCGCGCACCACGTTCATGTCGACCTGGAAGGTCTCGGGATCGACGCCGTACGCGACGGCGTTGTAGAGCTTGCCGGAGAAGTTCAGCTTCATGCCGTGGGTGAGGTGGCCGCCGTGCGCGAGCTCGAGGCCGAGGATGGTGTCGCCCGGCGTCGCGATGGCCGACAGCACGGCCGCGTTCGCCGTCGCGCCGGAGTGGGGCTGCACGTTGGCGTACTCGGCGCCGAACAGGCTCTTCGCGCGCGCGATCGCGAGGTTCTCGGCGACGTCGACGAACTCGCAGCCGCCGTAGTAGCGGCGGCCGGGGTAGCCCTCGGCGTACTTGTTCGTGAGCACCGAGCCCTGGGACTGCAGCACCGAGACGGGCACGAAGTTCTCGCTCGCGATCATCTCGAGCGTCGAGCGCTGGCGGTTCAGCTCGAGCTCGAGGACCTCGGCGATCTCGGGGTCGACCTCGGCGAGGGGCTGGTTGAAGACGGATGCGGCGCCCGCGACGGCGTCGGCGGGGGCGTCGGTGGTGAGTGACTCAGCCAAGGGATGGCTCCTTCGAAGATGACATGCGGACCTGCGGAACTCGCCTCGTGCGCGACTCGCGCCCCGAGGCCTCGCGTACCGGCCCAGGCGTGCGGTCGGTCCGTGCCAGTCGCTCCCCGATGGTCACCCATCTCAACGCCAGTCGCGACGCCGCCAAGCATAGCAACGGATGCCGCGAGCCCACGCCGCGGATGACGTGCTCGGTCGCCCGCCGCTCGGCCGGGCGCGCCGCGGCGATATCGTGTCCCGGTGACCACCGCGCCGACGATCGTCGTCCACTCCGCCCGCATCGTCTCGGGAGGCGACGAGGTCCCCGACGCGTGGGTCCGCTTCGAGGGCGACCGCATCGCGGGGCGCGGACTCGGCGACGCGTGGCGCGATGCGCCCGCCGTGCGGTCGGGCGAGGCCGAGGTGACGGATGCCGCGGGCCGCCGGCTCGCGCCCGGATTCATCGACCTCCACTGCCACGGCGCCGGCGGGGCGGCCTTCGACGACGGCGTCGACGCCATCCGGACGGGCCTCGCGGTGCACCGGGCGCACGGCACGACCCGGAGCGTGTGCTCGCTCGTGACGGCGCCCGTCGACGTGCTCGCGGAGCGGCTCCGCGCGATCGCCTCGGTCGCGGCATCCGACCCGCTCGTGCTGGGCGCCCATCTCGAGGGGCCGTTCCTCGACCAGGAGTTCCGCGGGGCGCACGACCCGTCGATGCTGCGCAGGGCCGACGACGTCGCACTCGATCGGCTGCTGGGGGCCGCCGACGGCGCGCTCCGGCAGATCACGATCGCGCCCGAGCACGAGGGCGCGGCCCGGGCGATCGCCCGCCTCGTCGACGCCGGGGTCGCGGTCGCCGTCGGCCACACCGGCGCCGACTTCGACACGGCGCTGCGCGCCTTCGACGCCGGCGCGTCGATCCTCACGCACGCGTTCAACGGGATGCGGGGCATCCACCATCGCGCACCCGGGCCCGTGGTCGCCGCGATGCGCGCCGACCACGTGACGCTCGAGGTGATCGGCGACGGGGTGCACGTGCACCCGGACGTCGTCCGGCTGGCGTTCTCGGGGGCTCCGGGACGGGTCGCGCTCGTGACCGACGCGATGGCCGCGACGGGGTCGTCGGACGGCACGTATGTGCTCGGCTCGCTCGAGGTCGAGGTGCGCGATGGCGTCGCCCGCCTCGCCGAGGGCGGAGCGATCGCCGGGTCCACGCTCACGCAGGACGAGGCCCTGCGCCGCGCGGTGCTCGATTCGGGCGTCCCGGTGCACGAGGCCGTCGCCGCGTTGACCGTCGCGCCGGCCTCCGCGATCGGCCGGGCGGGCGACCTGGGCCGGCTCGACGTCGGCTTCGCGGCCGATGCGGTGCTGCTCGAGGACGACCTGACGGTCGCGGCGGTGTGGGGCGCGGGCGAGCGCGTCACCTGACGCGCGACACGTCGATCGGCCATCCGCACCGGGCGGAGCGGGGGCCTGTTCCCCTCGCCCCTCGCTCCGTCCCGGTCGCCATGCCGCGCGATCCCCCACGCGGCCCGCTTCGACCAGAGGCACCTCCGGCCCTTCCCCGGTTCGCGGTCCCTCACCATGAGAGACGGTCCGGCGGCCGGATCATGACGCGACTTCGCACGATCCGTCGTCGGGAGCCGCTCGGCGAGGCCTCGTTTCGTCGATCCGCCCGCTCATCTGGTGGAATGAGCGGGACCGCACAGAGACCCGACCGGCGCGGACCGCCGGCACCCGAGGGAACCGCACGTGTTCCGGGCGCGCATGCCCGGACGCGCGCAGCTCGCAGGACGACGAAGGAGGCCCAGGCACGTGACGCCCGCACGCTCAGCGCCCGCCGACGCCGACCTGATCGCGGCGACCCGCAGGGGCGACCGGGCGGCCTACGGCGAACTCTGGCGTCGCCACGAGGCATCCGCCCGCACCGTCGCCCGCTCGCACACGACGCTCGACGCCGACGACCTCGTCGCCGAGGCGTTCACGCGAACCTTCGACGCGATCCGATCGGGCAAGGGACCGACCGGCGCCTTCCGGCCGTACCTGTTCACGACGATCCGCAACACGGCCGCGAGCTGGGGCCGCGCCATCCGCGAGAGCCCGCTCGACCAACTCGATGCGGTCGAGGACCCGGCGACCGGAGACGCGGCCGCGCTCGAGGCGCTCGATCGGACCACGACCGCGAAGGCGTTCCGCGCCCTGCCCGAGCGCTGGCAGGAGGTGCTCTGGTACGCCGAGGTCGAGCGGATGTCCCCGCAGCAGATCGCGCCGCTGCTCGGGATGAGCGCCAACGCGACCGCGGCGCTCGCGTACCGCGCCCGCGAAGGGCTGCGGCAGCAGTGGATCCGCGCGCACCTCGCGGACGCGCACCACGAGCCCGAGTGCGGGTGGACCGTGGATCGGCTCGGCGCCTACATGCGCGGGCGCCTGCGCCGCCGCGACACGGCCAGGGTCGAGGTGCACCTCGACGGGTGCGCGAAGTGCACGGTCGTCGCCGTCGAGGCGCGCGAGGTCGGCATGCGGCTCGCGTTCGTGCTGCTGCCGCTCGCGGCGGGGCCGGCCGCGGCCACCGCCTACTCCGCATGGATCGGCGCGTCGGCGCCCGTCACGACGACCGCCGCCGGCATCGCCGCAGCCGGTGCGGCCGGCCACGGAACCACGGCGTCGGCGGCGGGGTCCACGGCGGTCGGCGCAGGTTCGGCATCGGGCGGGTCGGCGGCGGTCGCCGTCGGCGCAGGCGTCGGCGGGGCCGTGCTCGTCGCCGCCACCGCCGCGGCGCTGCTGGTGCTCCCGCAGGTCGCGCCGACGCCCGCCTCCGAGCCGCGCTCGGCCGCCGTCGCCGCCGAGGCGCCGACCGAACCCGAGACGGCGCCCGTCGAACCGGTCGCGGAGGCGGCACCGGCACCGATGACGGACGACGCACCGGCGATCGATGCTCCCGGGCCCAGCCCGGAGCCCGAGGTCGAGCCGGAGCCCACCCCGGTCGTCGAGCCCGCCCCGGTCGTCGAGCCCGTCCCGGAGCCGGAGCCCGAGCCGTCGCCCGAACCGTCCCCCGCGCCAGAGCCCGAGCCCGCCGCCGAGTTGGAGGTCGTGATCGACGTGCAGGGCTCCGCCCTCACGTTCGAGCTAACGGGTGAGCCGGGCGCCGAAGTCGAGCTGCTCGCCGACGACGAGCCGTTCGCGACGATCGTCCTCGACGAGACGGGCAGCGCGGCCGCCGAGTTCCTCGCGCCCGCGAACCACAAGTGGACGGCGAGCGCGCAGTACGCGTGAGCGGCGCTGCCGGAGGCGGGAGTCGATGCCGGAGTTCGGCGCCTACGCCTCGACGACGCGCGCGCGAGCGCGCTCCGCGCGCGAGGAGCGCACCACGACGAACATCGCGACGACGAGCAGCACGGCGTACGCGACCGGCACTGCGCCGATGCCGACGGCGTCGAACAGCACCGCGCCGACGAGCGCGCCGCCGCCGATGCCGATGTTGAACGCCGTCGTGTAGAGCGCGCTCGCGGCATCCCGCCGGTCGGCCGGCGCGGCCTGGAGCAGGCGCGTCTGGAGCAGCGGCGGGATGGCGCCGAAGGCGAAGCCCCACGCCGTGTACGCGATGATCGCGGGCCAGAGACCGGGCTCGGCGGCGATCACGAGGAGGGCGATCGCGAGGAGCAGCATCGCCCCGACGAGCGCGCGGACGCTGTCGCGCGCGATCGGGCTGCCCGCGACGAGGAGTCCGACGGCACCCGCCAGGCCCGAGGCGAACAGCAGCGGTGCGACCGCTGCGGGTGAGGCGCCGACGACGCCGGTCAGCAACGGCGCCACGTAGGTGAGCGCGGCGTACTGGCCGATCATCACGATCGCGGTGACGATGCTCACGGCGATGACCCCGCGCATGCCTCGTCGTCCTGCGGTCGGGGCGGCGATGCCCACGGCCGACGTCGTCGACGACGGTGCCGCAGCGCCGGCCGCGCCATCCGCCGGGAGCACGAGGCGCACGACCAGCGCGCCGACGAGCGTGAGCAGGGCGACGACGCCGAACGCCCAGCGCCAGCCGACGGCCTGGCCGAGTGCGGTCGCGAGCGGCACGCCCGCGATGAGCGCGAGGGTTCCGCCGCCGAGCACGACCGACACGGCCCGGCCGAGGTGCTGCTCGGCGACGAGGCGGGCGGGGTAGGCGCCGACCAGCGCCCAGAACAGGCCGTGGGCGACGCCGCCCACGATCCGGACCGCGACGAGCTGGCCGTAGTCGGGCACGAGCGCCGAGGCGGCGGTCGAGAGCCCGAGGACGACGAGGACCATCGTGATGAGGGTGCGCCGCGGCATCCGCTTGAGCAGGGCCGTGAGCGGGGTCGAGGTGACCACTACCGTGAAGGCGAACACCGAGACGAGCAGGCCCACGAGCGGGGCACCGACGCCGAGGTCGGCGCTCATCTCGGGCAGCAGCCCGGTCGGCAGCATCTCGATGGTGATGGACAGGAACACGGCCGCGGCGAGCGCGACGAGCGCGCGCCAGGGCATGGTGTCGGTCGCGCCGGCGCGCGACGAGGAGAGGATCGGCATGAGGAAGGTCATCCGACGGCGTTCCCCGCTCGCGGCTGGGCCGGCGGCGGGTCGACTACGCGCTCACGTGCGCGCCCGGGGCCGACGGTGTCCGCACGGCCGCCGACCAGTGTAGCCGCGCGCACCTGCGTATTCGCCGGGCGGTACGCTGTCCCGATGAGCACGGAGGCCGAGCCGCACAGCCCGCACCTGTCCCACTGGGTCGTCACGCTGAGCTGCACCGACGGGCCCGGCATCGTGCATGCGGTGAGCGGCGCGATCGTCGCCGCCCGCGGCAACATCACCGAGAGCCAGCAGTTCGCGAGCCACGACACCGGGCGCTTCTTCATGCGCGTGCAGGTCGAGTCGCCGGCCGACCGCACCGAGTTCGAGGCCGCGCTCGCGCCGGTCATCGAGCGCTGGAGCATGGACCTGCACCTCGACGAGGTCGGGCGTCCGCTCCGCACGCTCGTGCTCGCCTCGACCGCCGGGCACTGCGTCAACGACCTGCTCTTCCGCCAGCGCGGCGGGCAGCTGCCCGTCGAGATCCCGCTCGTGCTCTCCAACCACGGCACGCTCCGCGACCTGGTCGACTTCTACGGCGTGCCGTTCGAGTCGGCGCCGGTGACGTCGCCCGAGACGAAGGCCGAGTTCGAGCGGCGCGTGCTCGAGGCGGTCGACGCGCACGACATCGAGCTCGTCGTGCTGGCCCGCTACATGCAGATCCTCTCCCCCGAGCTGTGCGACGCGCTCGCGGGTCGTTGCATCAACATCCACCACTCGTTCCTGCCGGGCTTCAAGGGTGCGAACCCCTACCGGCAGGCGCACGCGCGCGGCGTGAAGCTCATCGGCGCCACCGCGCACTTCGTCACGAGCGACCTCGACGAGGGGCCGATCATCGAGCAGAACGTGGTCCGGGTCGAGCACTCGCGTTCGGTCGCCGAGCTCGTCGCGATCGGCCAGGACGAGGAGAGCCGCACGCTCTCGCAGGCCGTGAAGTGGTTCGCGGAGCGGCGGGTGCTGCTCGACGGGCAGCGCACGGTCATCTTCCGCTGACGCGGCCACCGGCCGGCGGGGTCAGGCGCCGAACTCGCGCCGCCCGTTGATGACGCCGCTCACCGCGGCGACGACGGCGAAGACCACCGCCACCACGGGCTGGCCCATGATCCACCAGGCGATCGCCGCGGTCGAGAACACCGCGATCTCGACGAGCGCCTTCACGAACGGGTCGACGTGGAAGACCGCCTTCGGCGATCGGAAGAGGCCCCAGAGCAGGATCGCCAGGAGGGGCAGGCCGATGCCGATCAGCAGGCCCGGCCACGGCAGCGCGAACGCGGCGAACCCGAAGATGCCGAGCGTCACGATCGCGAAGATCTCGAGCAGGAAGCGCAGCAGGTCGTTGGCGCCGACCTTCGGGGACGGCTCGGGGGTGGCATCGTTCACGAGGTTCAAGCCTAACCGCGCCCGGTGAACGCCGACGCCGCGGCATCCCTGAGACGGATGCCGCGGCGCGCGGTCGAGCGAGACGCCCGGTGATCTCAGGCGACGGGTGCCGCGTCGCGGCCGGCGCGCACATCGCGCTCGACGTCGGCCGGTGCGTCGGCGGGCGCCTCTGCCGCGGCGAGCTCCTCGTCGGCGTGCGCGGCGTCGGCGTCGGGCTCGGCGCCGCCCGCGGTGCGGAAGTGGCCGATGAGCGAGAGCACGATGCCGGCCGCCGCCCAGGCCGCGAGCACGAGCCACGGGAACGCCATTGGCGCGTCGGGGAAGTACGACAGGTCGCGCAGCAGCGTGCCCGCGGCGCCCGGCGGCATCCACTGGCCGATCGCGCCCCACGGCGTCGGCAGGAACTCGATCGGCACGGTCGCCGCCGAGATGGGGTTGCCGACGAGCACGAACAGCAGGGCGCCGATGCCGATGCCGGCGCGGCCGATGAGCGCGACCAGTCCGGTGATCGGCGCCGCGATGGCCGCCATCGCGAGGGCGATCGCCGACGCGTTCAGCCAGTAGTCGCCCTGAAGGGCGCCGAACCAGCCCTGCAGGATGCCGGCGAGCACGAGCCCGGCCGCGGCCGAGTAGACGACGACGGCGACGACGCGGCGCATGGCGCCGATCACGACGAGCGAGATCGCGATGCCGCCGAGCATGCCGCCGAGCACCAGCGGGAACATCGCGGCGGCGAGGCCCGTGCCGCGCTGGTCGGTGCCGGCGAGCGGCACGACGTCGGTGACCGTCACGGTGACCTGCGGAAGCTCAGGGATCGACGGCGCGGCGGCGGGATCGAGCGGCTGACCGGAGGCCGCCGCCTGCATCGCCGCCTGGACGGCGGCCTGCACGACCTGCTGCAGCCGCTCGGGGAGCGCCGCCTGCACCTGCTCGTCGACGCCGGCCTGGAGCTGCGCGGCGACGCCGTTCAGCAGCTGGGCGACCGCGGGGCTCGCCGCCGTCGCCGTGAGCACCTCGGGCGCGTCGGTCGGTGCGTCGCCGAGGACGATCGCCCCGTAGACCTCGCGCTGCTCGATCGCGGCGACCGCCGCGTCGCGGTCGTCGTACCGCTCGAGCACGACCGCACCGTCGGCCTCGTCGGCGACGCGCTCCTCGACCTGGGTGACGGATGCGTCGGGGCCGACGATGCCGACGGGCAGGTCCTTCGGCTCGGACGTGACCGACGGCCACGCGAACGCCAGCAGGATCACGCCGACGACGAGCGAGAGGACGGCTCCGATGCCGACGGCTCGGCCGACCGGCGTCCGATGCGTGGGGTGGTGGGAGGACATGAGCGGCCTTCTTTCATAAAAAACGAATGCTCGTTCTTTATACTGGACCTGCGACGTAGGATCGTCAAGCGACGGGAGGATGCCGATGCCGAAGGTCAGCGACGAATACCGCGCGGCGCGACGCGAGGAGATCCTCGACGTCGCCCTCCGCTGCTTCGCCGAGCGCGGCTACGCGAAGACCTCGATCGCCGACCTCGTCGAGGCCTCCGGGCTCTCGGCCGGCGCGATCTACGGCAACTTCCCCGACGGCAAGAAGGAGCTCTTCGCCTCGGCGGCCGCCCGCGTGCTCGAGTCGCGTCGGATCGAGCTCGACGCGCGCCGCCGCGACGGCGGTCCGCTCGCCCCGGGCGAGATCATCGCGACCCTGCTCACCGGCATCCGGACGGAGCCGTTCAGCGACGTGCTTCCCCAGCTCTGGGCCGAGGCGATCGTCGATCCGGAGATCCATGGGCTCGTCCAGGTCGTCTTCCTCCGCCTGCGCGGGGCGATCGGCGCGCAGCTCGCCGAGTGGGCGCGCGCGCATCCCGACCGGGTCGGCGGCGACCCGGACGCCTGGGCCGAGCGGGTCGCCCCGGTCGTGCTCAGCGCGGCGCCGGGCTTCATCCTCCAGCGCGCGCTGTTCGACGACTTCGACGAGCAGGCCTACCTCGACGCGCTCGGCGAGGCGCTCGTGCACTGAGCCGCGGCCGGCGGGGCACCGGGACGCGGTCGTGATCCGAGGATGTCGTCACGATCGGCGGGTGCGTGCGCCTCCGGCACCCGCCGATGCTGACGACATCCTCGAAGCGTGACCGGGTCGCCGCGTGGCGCCGACGGCCACGGGGTCAGATGCCCTGCCAGCCGGGCTTGTTCGCCCACGCGTACCGGTAGTACGCGGCGTGCTCGAGTTGCGACGCGGCCGCTTCGTCGACGATGACCGTCGCATGCGGGTGCAGCTGGATCGCCGAACCCGGCTGGCTCGCCGAGACCGGACCCTCGACCGCGGCCGCGAGCGCCTCGCCCTTGGCATCGCCGAAGGCGAGCAGCACGAGGTGCCGCGCCTCGAGGATCGTGCCGATGCCCTGCGTGATGCAGTGCATCGGCACGTCGTGGATCGAGTCGAAGAAGCGCGCGTTGTCGATGCGGGTCTGCTCCGTGAGCGTCTTCACGCGCGTCCGCGAGGCGAGCGACGAGCCGGGCTCGTTGAACCCGATGTGGCCCGTGCGGCCGATGCCGAGGATCTGCAGGTCGACGCCGCCCGCCGCGGCGATGGCCGCGTCGTAGTCCTCCGCGGCCGTCGCGATCGTCGCGGGGTCGCCGTTCGGCACGCGGACGAGCTCCGGCGTGAGGCCGAGCGGTTCCACGACCTCGCGGGTGATCACCTGCCGATAGCCCTCGGGGTGGCCCGCGGGCAGCCCGACGTACTCGTCGAGCGCGAAGCCGCGCACCCGCGAGACGTCGATGCCCTCATCGCCGATGCGCCGCGCGAGCGCCCGGTAGGTCGTGAGCGGGGTGGATCCCGTCGCGAGCCCGAGCACCGCATCCGGCCGCGAACGGACGAGGTCGACGATCGCACCGGCGGCGAGTTCGCCCGCCTCGACGTCGTCGCGAACGATCACGACCTCTGCCATGCGGGCGCCTCCACTTCCTCTCCGATGAGCGCGGCGCCGACGGCGGCCGCGGGGAATCCGCGTGGGATGACCTGGACCCGGCGAGGCAGGTCGAGCGAGTCGAGGAACGCGGAGTCCTCGGCCCAGCCCGCGAGCACGCGGCGCGTCCCCTCGAGCAGCCGATCGCCGAGCGCCGCGAGGCCCCCGCCGATGACGATGTCGTCGACGTCCGTCGTGAGGGCGAGCAGGCGCACCGCGGAGGCGACACCCACGAGGAACCGCTCGCGCACCGCGACGGCGCCGGGCTCACCGGCATCCGCCCGATCGAACAGGTCGATCGCCGGGTACCGGTGCGTGCTCGGCCAGAGCGTCGCGAGCGCCGACCCCGACGCGAACGTCTCGAGGCAGCCCCGCTGGCCGCAGGCGCAGCGGTCGCCGGCGGGATCGACCGGGATGTGCCCGATCTCGCCCGCGACGCCGCGCCCGCCGCGCAGGAGGCGCCCGTCGAGCACGATGCCCGCGGCGAGCCCGGTGCCGAGGTTGAGGTACGCCATCGAGTGGGCCCGGATGCCGTCGGCGACGCCGAGCAGGTGGTGCGCGCCGAGCGCCGCGGCCTTCACGTCGTTCTCGACCCGCACGTCGACGCCGAGCCGGTCCGCGAGCCGCGGTCCGAGGTCGAGCCCCTCGAGCCCGAGGTTCACCGCGTGCGTGACCCGGCCGGTCCCGCTGTCGACCGAGCCCGGAATGCCGATGCCGATCGAGTGGAACGCGTGCGCGTCGACGCCGGCGAGCTCCGACATCCGCTCGACCGTGCGCAGCGCGGTGGCGACCACGGCCTCCGCGCCGAACCCCGTCGGCATGCGCACCTGGTCGCTGAGCTCGCCGTCCTCGCCGATCGCGACGGCCGCGGTCTTCGTGCCGCCGATGTCGATCCCGAGCCTCACGACACCTCCGTCGAGGCGGTCAGCGCGTCCTGGACGAGCTCGGCGAACGTCGCGGCGACGCCGCGGGATGCGCCGAAGGTCGCGATGTCCGCGACGGCCAGGTCGTCGCTCGGCCAGCCCAGGTCGACCGTCACGACGTCGGCGCGGGCCGCGCGCAGGCGGGCGATCGCGTCGACCGCGACGACGTGCCGGTGCAGGTCCTTGCCGACGACGAGCACGGGTCCGGCGAGCGCAGACGGGTCGGGCAGCGGCGTGGCGGCGTCCAGCACGACCTCCGCGGCATCCGTCAGCCAGGCGGGCGCGGGCGCCGCCGGGTCGGGCGCCGACGCGAGCGCGAACGGCCCCCACGGCACGCTGCCGACGGCGATGTTCGCGATCGTCTCCACCCGCACCACGGTGCCGACGGCGCCGGTGGCGCACAACCGGTCGAGCGTTCCCGGGGCGATGTGGAAGGATGCCGCGACGCGGTCGGCGAGCCCTTCGGGCAGGCCGACCGGAAGTCCCGGATCCAGCTGGGGCGCAGCGGATGCGACGGGCTCGCCGGTCGGGCGTGCGTCGGCGGCGAGCGCGCGAACGCGGGCCGCGGCATCCGCCACCCGCTCGGCCGGCAACCGGCCCGACGCGACCGCGTCGGCGACCGCCTGCGCGATCTCCTCCATCTGCTCGCCCGTGTTGTCGGTGCCGATGCACAGCAGGTCGCAGCCGGCGGCGAGCGCGAGCACGGCAGCCTCGGGGATGCCGCGCCCGCCGCTCGCCCCGGCCATGTCGAGGGCGTCGGACACGATGACGCCCTCGAACCCCAGCTCCCCGCGGAGCAGGCCGTGCAGGATGCGGGGAGACAGGGTGGCTGGGTGCTCCGCGTCGAGCTGCGGGAGCAGGATGTGGCTGGTCATGATCGAGCGCGTGCCGGCCGCGATCGCGGCGCGGAACGGTGCGAGCTCGCGCTCGCGCAGCGCCTCGAGCGGCAGGTCGACGACGGGCAGCGCGAGGTGCGAGTCGGTCGCGGTGTCGCCGTGGCCGGGGAAGTGCTTGGCGCTCGCGTCGATGCCGGCCGATTGCACGCCCTCGACCCAGGCCGCCGTGTGGCGCGCCACGAGCCCGGGTTCGGCGCCGAAGCTGCGCACGCCGATGACCGGGTTCGCGGCGTTCGAGTTGATGTCGGCGTCGGGCGCGAACGTCATGGTGCAGCCCACCGCGACGAGCGCCTCGCCCACGGCGCGCCCCACGGCGCGGGTGAGCTCGGGGTCGTCGATCCGGCCGAGCACCGCGTTCCCGGGGTACGGCGCGCCGCGGTCGAAGAACAGGCGCGTGACGTCGCCGCCCTCTTCGTCGATGGCGACGACGGCGAGCGGGTTCGCGGCGCGCAGCTCCGCCGTGAGGCCGGCCAGCTGTGCCGGCGAGACCACGTTCGTGCCGAACACGCACACCCCGCCGAGCCCCTCGCGGAGGAGGTCGAGCAGCCACGCGGGTGCGTCGGGCCCGGCGAAGCCGGGCAGCAGGGTCGTGAGGATGTCGCGGCGCAGGTCCTGCCCCGCGCCGCCGTGGGTCGCCGTGCTCATCCCTTGACCGCTCCGCTCACGAGCCCGCTGGTCATCCGACCCTGCACGAACAGGAAGAACACGATGACCGGGATGGCCATGAGCGTGGACCCGGCCATGATGGCCGCCCAGTTCGTCGTGCCGTTGGCGACGAGGAAGGTGCGCAGCCACACCGGCAGCGTCATCATCTCGGGCCGGGCGTTCAGCACCAGCGCGATGACGAACTCGTTCCACGCCTGGATGAAGCCGAACACGCCGGTGGCGACGAGGCCGGGCGCGAGCAGCGGGAACGTGATCCGCCAGAACGCGCCGGATCGGGAGCATCCGTCGATCATGGCCGCCTCCTCGAGGTCGGCCGGCACGCCGTTCACGAACCCGCGCAGGGTCCAGATCGTGAACGGCAGGACGGTCGCGACGTACACGATCGTGAGGCCGATGAGGGTGTTGAGCAGGTGCCATCCGTCGATGACGCGGAAGATCGAGACGATCATCGCCTCGCCCGGGATCATCTGGATCACGAGGATCATGACGATGAACGCGCGACGGCTCTTGAACCGGAACCGGGTGACCGCGATCGCCGCGAGGAAGGCGAAGATCAGCGCGACGAGCACGGTCGTCAGAGTCACCACGAGCGAGTTCACGGCCGCCGGGGCGAACGGCGTGCGACCTGGATCGAAGAGCACGGTCGCGTAGTTGCGGAGCGTGAAGTTGTCGGGCCAGAAGTGGATCTCGGAGCCGCGGATCTCGTTGTTCGGCTGGAACGACGTGTTCACCATCCAGTAGACGGGGAACGCGAACAGCGCGAACAGGACGACCGACAGGGCGCTCCAGAGCACGGTCGAGAGGCGGGTGCGGCCGCGCCGGCGACCGGGCGCCGGGCGCGCGCTCGAGCCGGTGACGATGGCGGTGGTGGCGCTCACAGCTCCTCCTCCTTGATGGTCTGGCGGACGTAGTAGAGCGAGACGGTCATCAGGATGATCGCCGTGATCACCGCGATCGCGCCGCCCGTGCCGAAGTCGCCGCCGGCGATCGACACCTGGTAGATGTACACGCCCAGCGTGTTGGTGAGGGCCCGGATGCCGCCGATGTCCTGCAGCGCGAAGATCTGCGTGAACACCTTGAGGTCCCAGATGATCTGCAGGATCGTCGTGATGAGGAAGATGGGCTTGAGGTACGGGAAGGTGATGAGGCGGAAGCGCTGGAACGCGCCGGCGCCGTCGAGCTGGGCCGCCTCGAGCACCTCGTCGGGCACCTGGGTGAGGCCGGCGTAGAGCGTGAATGCGACGAACGGCACCGCGCCCCAGACGATGATGATGCCCGCGACGACGAAGAAGCTCAGCGGGTCGAGCAGCCACGGATGCCGATCGAACTGCTCGAGTCCGAACCAGTTCACGAGCACCGAGTTGACGACGCCGTAGTCGGTGTCGAACATCCAGCCCCAGACGATGGTCGCCGAGAGGGGCGGCATCGCCCACGCGAGCAGCATGCCGAGCGAGAGCAGCAGGCGGAAGCCCTTCGGCAGCCGCTGCAGCAGCAGGGCCATGAGTGTGCCGAGGACCATCGTGGTCACGACGCACACGGCGGCGAACACGAGGCTGCGGATGAGGACCTCGTAGAACGTGACGTCCGTGAGCACGTCGACGTAGTTCTCGAACCAGACCCAGGTGGGCGGGGCGCCGAAGACCTGCGCGCGGCCGAACTCCTGCATCGAGGTGACGAGCAGCTGGATGAGCGGCCAGCCGACGATCGCGGCGAGCACGATCGAGGCGGGGACGAGGAGGGCGTAGGGGGTGAGCCCTCCGGCGCGGCGGCTGAAGCGACGGCGCTTCCTGGGCTCGTCGGGTTGCGGCGTGACGATGCGCTCGCCGTCGACCGCGCTGACGGCCGGGGGGAGGCCGGTGTCGGTGGTGGTCATGTGGGGCTCCTGCGTCTGACGGCGAGGTTCGGATGCCGCGGGCGGTGCCCGCTCATGGTTCCGGGCCGGCAGCGTGTGTGGGGCACTGCCGGCCCGGGGCCTGATGGGAGTCGGTGCGACCGCACGTCAAGTGTGCGCGCGGCCGCGCCGCGTGGGAAGGATCAGCCGTTGAGGATGTCCTCGATCTGCTGGTCCGCCTCCTCGGCGAGCTGCGCGACGTCGCCGCCCTGCGCGATGTTGACGAAGAGGTCCTGCAGGATGCCCGCGGCCTCGACGTCGGCCCACTTCGGCGAAGCCGGGGTGAGCTTGGCGTTGCCGGCGGCCGCCGCGATCGCCTGGGCGACCTCGTCGGTGCCGAGCGTGTCGGCGAGCGAGAGCTTCGCCGGGACGAGGCCGTTCTCGCCGTAGATCGTCTGGAACTCGTCCGAGAGGATGATCTTCAGCGCGTCGAGCGCGAGCTCGGGGTGCTGCGAGTTGGCCGAGATGCCGATGTTCGAGCCGCCGGCGAAGACCTGGGCCGCATCGCCGTCAGCGCCCGGGAGGGCGTAGACGCCGAGGTTCTCCTCCTGGTCTGGGCAGCCGGGGGTCTCGGCGTCCTCCGGGGCGAGGATCGACCACTTGACCCAGCTCGGGGCCGACAGCTGCAGCGTGGTGCCGTCGCAGAAGCCGACCTGCGGGTTGGTCTCGTTGCCGTCCTTCGGCGCCAGCGAGGCCTCGGTCATGACCTTCTGGACCTGCTCGAGGCCCTTGATCGACTCGGCGCTCGAGAGCTGCGCGTCCCACGTGTCGCCGTCCGGGACCGCGACCTCGCCGCCGTTCTCCCAGATGTAGGGCAGCGCGTTGTACCAGTCCTGGCCGGGCCACCAGATGCCCGACGTGCCGGGGTTGTCGGTTGCGAGCTGGATGCCCTGGTCGACGTACTCGTCGAGCGTGGTCGGGGCCTCGAGGCCGGATGCCGCGAGCGCGTCCTTCTTGTAGAAGACCAGGCGCGCGCCCGAGTACAGCGGGGCGGCGTAGAACTTCTCGTCGTACGAACCGGCCTCGACGAAGCCGGGGAGGAGGTCGTCGCCGCCGAGCTCGTCGTAGTGGTCGGTGAGGTCCATGAAGGCGCCCGCCGAGGTGAACGCCGACGCCTGCGTGTTGCCGACCTCGACGATGTCGGGGCTGTCCGAGCCGGAGAGGCTCGTGGTCAGGCGGTCGACGAGGCCGTCCCACGACTGCTCCTCGATGACGAGCGTCGAGCCGGGGTGCTCCTCCTCGAAGGTATCGACGAGCAGTTCGCGCGCCGCGTCGGGCGTGTCGGTGCCGACGAGCCAGACGCGGATCTCCGCGTTCTCATCGGAGGCCGCGTCGCCTCCGGTGGTGGCGCACCCGGCGAGGGTCAGCGCAGCCGCGGCGCCGAGCGCCACGATGCCGAGGTTCCTCATTGCGTGGTTTCCTTTCGTAGGGCGAAGGTGGGAGCGGGGGTGCTGCCACCCGTGGTGCAGGGGGTGGGGTCTAGGAGACCCCGAGTTGGCCGGAGAGGACCATGACGGCCGCCCCGCGCAGGACGATGTCCTGCCCGTGCGCGGTCATCCGGAGCCTCAGTTCCCGGTGGTGTTCCGCCATCGTCCGGTTCCGGACCGTCTCGACGGCCGCCTCGAGCAGCGGGCCGTCAAGCAGTTCCGCCGGTCCGCTGAGCACGACCTCGGAGAGGTTCAGCGCACCGACGACGGGGGCGAGCACGATGCCGAGGCGTCGGCCCGCTTCCCGCAGGGTCTCTTCGCGAGCGGATGCCGCGGCATCCGTGTCGCCGAGTCGTTCGAGCTCGGCGGTGAGTCGGGGCACCGCGAGCCAGGCTTCGAGGCAGCCGTGCTTGCCGCACGCGCACCGCGGGCCGCCGTCGGTGCCGACCACGACGTGGCCGATCTCGCCCGCGGCGCTGCCCGCGCCGAGCACGGGGCGGCCGCCGACGATGAGGCCGGCGCCGACGCCGTGGCCGACCTTGACGAGGATGAGGTCGCCGGGCGCGCCGGCGTGCTCCGCGAGCACGGCGACGTTGGCGTCGTTGGCGACGTGCACGGGCAGGTGGAACGCGGCCTGCAGCCGCTCCTGGAGGGGGAGGTCGGTCCAGCCGAGGTTGGGAGCGGAGTGGACGACGCCGTTGGGCTCGACCACACCGGGCGAGCCGACGCCGATGCCGAGCACCGGGGCGGCCGTCAGGGCGAGCAGCCCGTCGAGCAGCTCGGTGACGAGCTCGACCGCGCGCTCCCCCGTCGCGCCGTCGAGCGCGACCTCGGCCCGGGCGACGGTCGCGCCGTCGAGGTCGAGCACGGCGCCGCGGAAGCGCGTGTGCTCGGAGAGGTCGAGGGCGACCACGTGGTGGCCGGTGCGGTCGATGTCGATGAGCGTCGCAGGCTTGCCCGGCCGGGCGTCCTCGCGCTGGCCGAGCTCGACGACGAGGCGCTCGCCGATGAGCTCGGCGACGAGGTCGGAGACGGTGACGCGCGTGAGGCCGGTCTCGCGGGCGACATCCGCCCGGCTCTGCGCACCGAGGCTGTAAAGCGTCTGGAGCACCAGCGAGCGGTTGTGGCTGCGGGCGTGCTCGGGGAGGACCTTGCCCGAGGTGCGGAGCGCGCGGCCCGCGAAGAGCTGGCCTGCAGCCGCGGTGGGCGCCTGCGTCGGGTGGCCCGCCTGGCGCTCGCCGCCGAGTGCGATGCCTGCGGGCGCCTGCCCGGGTGCTGCTTCCGTTGCCGTCACGTTTGTTAGTACACCTTACGAACAAACCCCGCGCAACCCTTGGGAGGATATTCGTTCATGTTCTTTACAAACTCGTGACCTGACGGCCCGGCTCCGGCTCCGGCTCCGGCTCCTCGTGGTCGACGCTCAGCGCCGCGCGACATCCGTCCTGGCGCTGCCCGCCGCAGCCGCGGGCGAGCCGGCGCCCTCGACCGCGCGCGCGTCGCGCCGCCCCCCGATCGCGCGGAGCGCGGCGAGGATCGTGATGAGGTCGACGACCTCCTGCAGGAGCGCGCCGACCGTCGCCGGGATGACCCCGAACGTCGCGACGAGCATGAGCGCGACGCTCACCGCGATGCCGATCCAGATCGACTGGAGCGCGATCCGCACGGTGTCGCGGCCGATCTCGACGGCCTTCGCCGTCCGCGAGATGTCGTCGACGAGGATCACGGCGCTCGCGGACTCGCTCGCCGCCGTCGCGCCGCGCGCGCCCATCGCGATGCCGACGTCGGCCGCGGCGAGCACGGGGGCGTCGTTGACGCCGTCGCCGACCATGATCACCGGGCGCTCGGCGATGCCGGCGACCTCCGAGACCTTGTCGGCGGGCAGGCACTCGGCACGCACCCGTTCGATGCCGAGCTCGGCGGCGATGTGGTCGGCGGTCGCCTGCGCGTCACCCGTGAGCATCATCGTGTGGCGCACGCCGAGTTCGTCGAGGCGGGCGAGCGTCGCTGCGGCATCGTCGCGCAGCTGATCGCGAGCGAGCAGGGCGCCGGCATAGGCGCCGTCGACCGCGACGTACACCGCGAGCTCGCCGGGTGCGATCTCCGTGCGCCGCGCCTGCGGCGCGTGCTCGGCGACGTAGGCGAACTTGCCGACGACGACCTCGCGGCCGCCGATGCGCGCGACGACCCCGTTGGTCGCAGCCTCGCGCGCGGTCGCGGCCTCGTGCAGGCGGATGCCGCGGCCTCGCGCCGCATCGATCATCGACTCCGCGAGCACGTGCGACGAGTACTGCTCGGCGGATGCCACGAGCCCGAGCAGCTCGTCGGCGTCGAAGCCCGCCTCGGGGCGGACGGCCACCAGTTCGGGCGAGCCGTGCGTGAGCGTGCCGGTCTTATCGAAGACCGCGGTGCGGGCACGGGCGAGCTGCTCGAGCACGCCCCCGCCCTTGACGATCACGCCGTTGCGCGCCGCCCGGCTCATGCCGCCGATGAACGCGACCGGCGCAGCGATGAGCAGCGGGCACGGCGTCGCGAGCACGAGCACCTCGGCGAAGCGCACGGGGTCGCCGGAGATCCACCACGCGAACCCCGCGAGCAGCAGCGAGAACACCGTGAACGGCACGGCGTACCGGTCGGCGAGCCGCACGACCGGCGCCTTGCTCGCCGCCGCCTCGGCCACGAGCGCCACGATCTGCTGGTACTGGCTGTCGGCCGCGCGAGCCGTCGCCGTGATCTCGATCGCCGCGGGCCCGTTCACCGAGCCGCTCAGCAGCACGTCACCCGCGTGCTTCTCGACGGGCACGCTCTCACCCGTGATCGACGACTCGTCGACGGATGCCTCGGCGGAGCGCAGCTCCCCGTCGACGGGCACGATCTCGCTCGGGCGCACGAGCAGCACGTCGCCCGGCTCGACCTCGTCGACGGGCACGTCCACGAAGTGGTCGTCGACGACGCGGTGCGCGCGCTGCGGCGCCCGCGTCAGGAGCGCATCGAGTTCGCGCTTCGCGCGGCGGCTCGCGTAGTCCTCGAGCGCCTCGCCGCCCGTGAGCATGAGCACCACGATGAGCGCGGCGACGTACTCCCCCACGGCCACGGTCGCCACGATCGCGGTGACAGCGAGGATGTCGAGCCCCCAGTGCCCGCGCAGGATGTCGCGCACCATCCCGACGGCCTGCCAGGCCGCCACGGCGAGCGCGTAGACGCTGAAGATCCACGCGACGAGCCATCCCTGCCCCGCGAGCGCGAGCACGATCCCGACGGCTCCGATCGCGAGCGTGAGCGCGACGACGGGGTAGCGACGGACGAGACGGATGCCGCGGGCCATTCCCCCATCCTCGCCCACTCCCCCGCCCACGCCGCGACGAAGGTCCGTTGCTGCGGTCGACCGCGATTCCCGCAGCGCCGGAGACGGCGAAGGGCCGGATGCCCCGTGGCATCCGGCCCTTCGAACCGTTCGAGCGAAGCGGGTTACGCGCCGAGGCGTGCCTTGAGGTTCGCGTCGATCGTGTCGAGGAACTGCTCGGTCGTCTGGTACTCCTGCTCGGGTCCGACGAGCAGCGCGAGGTCCTTCGTCATGGCGCCGGACTCGACGGTCTCGATGATGACCTCCTCGAGCGTGTGCGAGAAGTCGATCAGCTCCTGGTTGCCGTCGAGCTTGCCGCGGTGCGCGAGGCCGCGCGTCCAGGCGAAGATCGAGGCGATCGGGTTGGTCGAGGTGGGCTTGCCCTGCTGGTGCTGGCGGTAGTGGCGCGTGACCGTGCCGTGGGCCGCCTCGGCCTCGACGATGCTGCCGTCGGGCGTGGTGAGCACCGAGGTCATGAGGCCGAGCGAGCCGAAGCCCTGCGCGACGGTGTCGGACTGCACGTCGCCGTCGTAGTTCTTGCAGGCCCAGACGTAGCCGCCCTCCCACTTGAGCGACGCCGCGACCATGTCGTCGATGAGGCGGTGCTCGTAGGTGATGCCGGCGGCGTCGAACCTCTCCTTGAACTCGGTGTCGAAGACCTCCTGGAAGATGTCCTTGAAGCGGCCGTCGTAGGCCTTCAGGATCGTGTTCTTCGTGGAGAGGTAGACCGGGTAGTTGCGGTCGAGGCCGTAGTTCAGCGACGCGCGCGCGAAGTCCCGGATCGACGCGTCGAGGTTGTACATGCCCATGGCGATGCCCGAACCGGGCGCCTGGAAGACCTCGAACTGCTGCGGCTCGGAGCCGTCCTGCGGGGTGAAGGTCATCGTGAGCGTGCCGGGGCCCTCGAACTTGAAGTCGGTGGCGCGGTACTGGTCGCCGAACGCGTGGCGGCCGACGATGATCGGCTTGTTCCAGCCGGGCACGAGCCGCGGGATGTTCGAGATGATGATCGGCTCGCGGAAGATGACGCCGCCGAGGATGTTGCGGATGGTGCCGTTGGGCGACCGCCACATCTTCTTCAGGCCGAACTCCTCGACGCGCGCCTCGTCGGGCGTGATCGTCGCGCACTTGACGCCGACGCCGTGCTTCTTGATCGCGTTGGCCGCGTCGACCGTGATCTGGTCGTCGGTCTCGTCGCGCTTCTGGATGGAGAGGTCGTAGTACTCGAGGTTGACGTCGAGGTACGGGTGGATGAGCTGGTCCTTGATGGCCTGCCAGATGATGCGGGTCATCTCGTCGCCGTCGAGTTCGACGACGGTACCTTCGACCTTGATCTTCGACAAGGGGCGGTCTCCTTGGGATCTCGTGGGATTGCTTGGGAAGCGAGGAAGTCTCGGGGGTGTCCGGACACGCCGTCGACCAGCTTACCGCGTCGGCGGAATATCTCGACATCGAGAGATCGACGGCCCCGGAGGGCCCGTCGGCCGGGCGTCGATCCGGCGCGGGCGGTCGTCCCATCCGGTTGCATGGGGGTTACCTGCGCGCCACCGCATGCGGTTAGGCTGCGATGCATGGCTGATCTGCGACTCGAAGAACTGAACGCGACGAACATCGTCGCCGCGAACACCCTGTCGCTGAAGCCCGGCCAGGAGCAGTTCATCGCACCGGTCACCTACGCCGCCGAGGCGTCCGTCGTGAACCCCGCCACCGCGTGGCAGCGCGTCGCGCTCAACGACGACCGGGTCGTCGGGTTCATTCACGGCAACTTCGACCCCGAGAACGAGCACGAGGAGTTCCGGGCCTGCATCTGGCGCATCAACGTCGACGCCGAGGCGCAGGGCAAGGGCGTCGGCCGGTTCCTTGCGCACGCCCTCGCCGAGGAGGCGAAGCGCCGCGGGTTCGACCGCATCACCGTGCTGTGGGAGCCGGGCGAGGGCGGCCCCGGCGAGTTCTTCCACCGCATCGGCTTCCGCGACATCGGCGAGACCCAGTACGGCGACGTCATCGGCGCGCTCCAGCTCGCCGGCTGAGCGGCTGCGCACCGACCGACCCGGCGAAGGGCAGGGACGACGGATGCCGCGGCACGGCGAGGGCTTCGTCGAGGCCGTGCTCGCGGTGGTCGCCGACATCCCGCCCGGCCGGGTCATGACGTACGGCGACGTCGCCGCGACGCTCGGCTCGCGCGGAGCGCGCGCCGTCGGCCAGGTCATGGCCCGCTACGGCGGCGACGTGCCGTGGTGGCGCGTCATCCGCGCGGGCGGGCGCCCGCCGGCCGGGCACGCCGAACGCGCGCGCGAGCACTACCTGGCAGAGGGCACGCCGATCCGGTCCGTCGACGACGAGGACGGCTACCGGATCGACCTCGCGGCGTGCCGCTGGCGCGACTGAGCCCGCGTCAGACGTCGGCCGGCGAGCCGACGACGCCAGGTGCGACGGAGCCCGCCGGGTCCGGCGCGGCCGCGGCATCCGGTGCCTCGATGCCCGGCTCGGCCGCGACGAGCAGGCCCGCACCGGAACCCGGGAGCTCGACGGGGGGCCCGAGGTGCGCCGGCATCCGGATCGTGATCGTGGTGCCCGCGCCGCGCGGGCTGTCGAGCTCGACTGCGCCCCCGACCGCGTCGATGCGGTCGACGATGCCGAGCATGCCCGTGCCGCGGTCGAGCGAGGCGCCGCCGATGCCGTTGTCGCGGATCGTGAGCACCAGTTCGTCGCCCTCGACGTACGCGCGCACCCAGGCCCGCGTCGCCTGCGAGTGCTTCGCGACGTTGGCGAGCGACTCGGCGACCGCGAAGTACGCGGTCGACTCGATGAGCTCGGCGAGGCGTCCCTCCGGCTGCACCGCGATGTCGACGGGCACGGGGCACCTCCCGGCGATCTCGGGGAGCGCCAGCGCGAGGCCGCCCTGCGAGAGCAGGGTCGGGTGGATGCCGTGCGCGAGTTCGCGCAGCTCCTTGAGCCCCTGGTTCAACGTCGCGATCGACTGCTCGAGTTCGGCGGCCAGCGCGTCGTCGCCGACGGCGCGAGCGCCGTTCGCCGCCATCCGGAGCTGCATCCCGACGGCCACGAGCTGCTGCTGCGCGCCGTCGTGCAGGTCGCGCTCGATCCGGCGGCGCGCCTCGTCGCCCGCCTCGACGATGCGCTGGCGCGACTGCCTGACCTGTTCGAGCGTGCGCTCGACCTCGGACCTGAGCCGCCCGTTGTCGACCGAGAGCCGGAGTGCGCTCGAGACGCCGTCGAGCAGGCGCATGTTGTCCGTGAGCACGCGGTCGTGACGGATGAGCGCGATCGGCAGTCCGCTCGGCGAGGCCACCGGCAGGATGCTGTGGCCACGACCCTCCTCGCCCGAGTCGATCGGCCTGCCCGCCGCGTCGACGTACCGGCCGCGCTCCTCCTCCCACCAGTAGACCCGGACCGAGTCGTCGCGGAGCGTGCGCGCGAGCGACTCGGCCCACAGTCCGCGGTCCGCGCCCTCGCGCGTGATGCGCATGAGGTCGGCGACGCGCGCGCGCATGTTCCGCGCGTGGGCGATGCCCGCGACGAAGCACACGGGCACCGATGCCATCGCGATGAGCGAGACCGTCTCGAGGGCGAGGTTCGCCGGGACGCCCGTCGCGTAGCGGACCATCTGCGCCGCGAGCGTGCTCACCCACGACAGCAGCGCGAGCGGCATGAGGAACGCGACGGCGCGCGCCGGCACGCTGCCGCGGACCCAGCGCAGCAGCAGGCGCACGGCGATGGTGACGGCGAGCGCGACGCCGACGAACCGGTAGCCGATGTCGACGATCGCGAACACGGCCGGAGCCTCCGCGATGCGGTAGGGGTTCGGCGCGCAGTCGCACGGCACCGCGTCGGGGCCGGCGAGGGCGAGGACCGTGACGAAGTTGACGACCGTCGCCACGAGCGCGGTCGAGGCGATGAACCGGTCGAAGCGGTCGCCCAGGCCGCCGCGCGGGTACACGAGCACGAGGATGCCCGCGACCACCGCCCAGCCGAGGTCGACGCCGCGCAGGACGGGCCAGAGCCATCCGAGCGATTCGATGACCGGGTAGAACGCCTGCGGGATCCAGAACAGGACGAAGACGATCATCAGCCGGGCCGGCACCGCGTTCGGCCCGATCGCCCACGCCACGCCCGCGCACGCGGCGAAGACGAGCGGTACGATCGCGTGCACGGTCGTCCACGACAGCTCCGGGCGCAGGTCCTCGGGGGTCGCGAGGTACCCCGTGACCTCCATGAACAGGCTGATCGCGACCACCGTCGCGATCACGGCGGTCCGTCGAGCGATGCGCCCGCGGCGGCCCGGGGCCATCATCAGGGCGTCATCACCTCTGGCCGAGGAGCGTCAGCACCGCGAGCACGCGGCGGTGGTGCTCGGGCGACTCCTCGAGGTCGAGCTTCTGCAGGATGCTCCGGACGTGGGTCTCCACGGTCTTCAGGCCGAGGAACAGGGTCTGCGCGATGCCGCCGTTGGAGTAGCCCTGCGCCATGAGCTCGAGCACCGATCGCTCGCGCTCGGTCAGGCGCGCGAGCGGGTCGTCGGCACGCGTGCGCTGGACGAGCTGCTCCACGACCTCGGGGTCGACGACCGAGCCGCCGGATGCCACGGTCTGCACCGCGCGCACGAGGGTCTGCGGCTCGGAGACGCGTTCCTTCAGCAGGTAGCCGGTGCCGCTGCCCGCGCCCATCACGCGGAGGGCGTACTCGGGCGTGGCGTACATCGAGAGCAGGAGGATGCCGATCTCGTTGCCGCCCTGCCGGATGCGCTCGAGTGCGACGATGCCCTCGTCGCGGTGCGTCGGCGGCATGCGGATGTCGAGCACGGCGGCGTCGAGCTCGAGCTCGTCGAGCACGGCCAGCAGCTCGTCGGCGGTGCCGACCGAGGCGACCACCTCGATGCCGCCGCCCTCGAGCACCTTCGCGATCCCCTCGCGCAGCAGCAGCGCGTCGTCCGCGATGGCGACCCTCAGGGGCCGTTCCTCCGTGCGCTCACCCATTCAGGCACCTCCGATCGAAGGCGTGCCTGAGCCCCCGACGTCCATGCGCCGCCTTCTGCCGAGAATACGCCCCCGACGACGGCCGCCGCGGGACCCCATTGTGGGGACAGCCCCGTGCGCCGGAAGCCTCGGCCGTGCCACGCTGGAGCAGGTCGCGCCCCCTGCCCGTCGCGTCGACCCCGAGGCGCCGGCCCGCGCCGCCCACCCGAGGAGCGTCATGGCCCGATCCGGTCCGCCCCCCGCATCCGCCCCGGCCGTCCAGCCGGCCGTCACGACCACCGGCCGGTCCGTCGAACTCGTCGTCGTCACGAGCGGCGAGCGCGTGGCGGACGTGCTGGCGCGGCGGCATCCCGAGGCGATGCCGTCGTTCAATCGCACGCTGCGCGTCGCGCTGGCGATGCGGGGCGGCGTCAGCCTCGCCGTCTGGATCGGCGGCACGGTCGCCGAACTCGACCTGCTGCGCCGCATCCGCCTGTACGACGACGGGGAGCGGACGCTCGCGCTCGTCCCGGAGACCGCGGGACGTCCGCTCACCGCCCCGGTCCGTGCGAGGCTGCTGGCGTACGCCGAGATGCTGGATGCCGCGGGGTACGACCGGGTCGAGTTCGACCTGCTCGCGGGAGCGAGCGCCGGCGGGCTCAACGCGGTCGTCTACGCCGTCGCGCAACGCGCCGGCACGGGCCTCGAACGGCTGCTGCGGACGTGGGGCACCGTCGGCGGCTTCTGGGGGCTGCTGCACCCGCCCGGCGCGCGCGGGATCCTCGCGCTCATGCAGGGCGAGGACTACTTCCGCGCCGAGACCCTGCGGGCGCTCGTCGAGATCTACGAGACCGACGACCGGCATGCGGACCTCGTCTCCGACTACACCGCGGTCGACCTGTCCGCGACCGTCATCGACGCGGGGGACGAGTTCGAGGAGGACGCGAACGAGGGCCGCGGGCACTTCCGGTTCGTCGGCGACGACGCGCACCGCCTCGACAACCGCATCCCGGCACGCCGCCCGGAACTCGACCGCTCCGGCGGGCCGGTCGATCCCGCCGACCGCGAGGACGACCTCACGAACCTCGAACGGCTCGCGCTCGCGGCGCGGTCCACCTCGTCGCTGCCCGGCGGCTTCGAGCCCGCGACGATCGACTCGTTCCACGGCGACGCCGGGGCGGGCGACGAGGCCGGCATCGAGGGCGGCCCCGGCATGCGCTTCGCCTTCGCGGGGCACCGCGCCGAGGCGAAGACGCCCTACCGGGTCGTCGACGGCGCGGTCTTCGACAACGTGCCCATCGAGCGCGCCCTGCGCGCGGCGCGGTCGCGGGTCTCGAAGCGACGCGCCGACCGCGCGATGATCTTCCTCGACCCGGAGCCCGATCCGCCGCTCGGCGGTCGCGTCGACTGGGACCCGAACGCGTCGCGCTTCTTCCGGGCGATCAAGGCGATGTTCGACCGGCAGGTCCGTCGCGAATCGGTCGCCCGCGAGGTCGCCGAACTCGAGCGGTTCAACACGGAGCAGCAGGTCGCCCGGGCCCGCCTCGAGAGCTCCGCGCCGCTGGTCGCGAGCGCCCTCGCGGACCCGGCCGGCGTCACCGCACGACGACGCGCCTACCTCCGGGCGCTCGCGGTCGACCTGGCCGACCACCTCGCCGAGACGATCGCGGCGCCGAGCCTCTGGCAGCTGCACTCCTCGCTCGAGCGCCGGAGGCGGTACCGGCCGATCCCGCTCATCCGCCTGATCGGCCTGACGGATGCCGCGGGCGACCGCGTCGCCGCCCTGTCGCCGTCGCACCGCGACGCGTTCGCGCGCTCACCCCTCGCACTCGCCGACGCCGCGAACTGCGTGCTCGGCTGGACGCGGGCCCTCGAGGCGCTGCCGGCGCGGACGGGAGCCCGGCAGGGCTTCGCGTTCCCCGCGGTGCGCGAGGCGGCGTACGACGCGCTCACGGCGGCGCTCGCGTGGCGCGACCGGGTCACCGTCCGCGTGCTGGAGCAGACGGCCGCGTTCGCGGAGACGGGAGCGCAGCCGACCGCGGCGGACCTCGGCGGTTGGGTCGACGCGTGGCTCGCCGAGAGCCGCCGCTTCCGGGAGCCCGACCTCTGGCAGAACCTCGACAACGCCGTCGCGCGGCTGCGCATCGCGACGGTGAACATCGAGCGCGAGATCGCCGCGGGGTCGCGTGAGCTCACGGCGGACTGGGCGGCCTCGGCATGGCGGCCCCTCGCCGAGGGACCGATGCTGTCGGCCGGCGACCTGCCGCCGCTGTACCACTCGGCGGGGATCCCGCCCGCGCTCTCGAGCGTGCGGTACTGGGCGATCGGCGTCGACGAGCCGCCGGCCGCTCCACAGGAGTTCCGAGCCCTCGTGCAGGACCGGTGGTTCACCATGCTCGGGGCGGTCCTCCGGAGGGGCGACCTCACGCCGCGAGCGGCGGCCGATGCGATCGAGGCGGCATCGTCGGAGGTCGCGCTCGACCGGGGCACCAAGCTCGCCGGCTACGGCATCGGCAACTTCCTCGGCTTCCTCGCGCGGGACTGGCGCGTCAACGACTGGTGGTGGGGGCGGCTCGACGGCGCCGCCGGCATCACGCGCTTCCTCACGACCCTGGCACCGGCGTCGGTGCAGGCGGATGCGGCGGTGCGGCTGCTGCAGGACGCGGTGCTCGAGGAGGCGGACGACCCGCGGCTCGCGACGCAGCGGCTCTCCCCGCTCGAACCGGCGTCGTCATCGGAACGGGCGGCGCGGGCACCGGGCTCGGACGGACCCGAGCCCGGCGGAGCGGGCGAGGACGGGGCCGGTGCGGAGTCGGCCGCCGCCGGGCGCCGCAGCCGGATGCGCGCCGGCACCGACACGATCTTCAACCTCGACCCGTCGTACCGCTTCGCCATCGCGTCGCGGGCCGTGCGCCTCCTCGACCGGGTCGTCGTCCAGCCCGTGCGCGCGGGAACGCGCTGGATCGCATGGGCCGTGCTGTTCCTCGTCCGCCCGCTGCTCGTCCCCGTGCCGACGCTCTTCGACCCGCCCCGGCTCGCCCTCGTCTCCGGGTTCGTCGCCGCGGTCGCCTGGCTCCTCACGTGGGACGACATCCAGTTCGGGTCGCCCTGGTGGTCGGGCGTGGCGGCCGTCTCGGGCATCGCGGCGATCGCGGTCATCGTCGGATCCGTGACCTCGCGACTTCGCCACTGGGCGGCCGTGGCTGCCGAGCTCGACGGCGGCCTCCGCACCGCGGCCGAGCAGGCGAGGTCGCGCGCGCTGCGGCCGACGTGGTTCCTGGCCGGCGTGGCGATGGCGAGCGTCGTCCCGTTCACGATCGCGATCATCGGCAGCAACTTCCTGCTGATGCTGCTCTGCCTGGCCGTCACGGTGACGCTCACGGCGATCGCCGTGCGTTCGGCCTCCGCGGCGAGCCGGGCGCCGATCCCGGGCCGCGACGCCCGCACCGTGGGCATGATCTCGGTGTTCGCCCTCCTCGGCGGCGTGCTGCCCGCCGTCCAGCTCGTCGCCGAGATCCTCACGGACGACCGCACGCCCGCGGCGCTCGAGATCCCGCGACCGCTGAACTGGATCGTGCTCGCCGTCGGCGCGGCGGCGGTCACCATCGCGCTGACGTGCGACTGGCTCCGGATCCGGTACCGACGGCCCGCGGACGATGGGGACGAGGCCGACGGGCTCGCCGGTGCGGCGGCGTCGACGTCCCACTCGTCCCGGCGCCTCGTCCCGATCGACGTCGTGAACTGGGTCACCGTCACGATCGCCTCGGTGGCCGCCGGCCTCGGCGCCTACTGGTTCGCGAAGCTCGTGACGGCCGGCATCGCGTCGCTGCTCGCCGACACGATCGCCGCGACGGCGTTCATCGTGGTCTGGGCGAACGTCGTCTGGTGGATGCCGGACCTGCTCAGGAGGCTGCCGCAGGTCGACGACCGGGTCGAGCGCGCGCCGTTCGCCTGAGCCGGAACGAGCGGATGCCTCGGGGCTCGGCCCCGAGGCATCCGCCCTGCTCGCACCGCTACACGAGCGAGTCGCGCCAGGCCGCGTGCAGCGCCGCGAACCGGCCCGTGCCGTCGATGAGGTCGGCGGGCGCCCCGTCCTCGACGATGCGGCCGTGCTCCATGACGAGCACCCGGTCGGCGATCGCGACCGTCGACAGTCGGTGCGCGATGATCACCGCGGTGCGGTCGGCCAGCAGGGTCTGCAGGCCCTCCTGCACGAGGCGCTCGCTCGGGATGTCGAGCGAACTCGTCGCCTCGTCGAGGATCAGCACCGCGGGGTCGGCGAGGAACGCGCGCGCGAACGAGATCAGCTGGCGCTGGCCGGCCGAGACGCGCCCGCCGCGCTTGTTCACGTCGGTGTCGTACCCGTTCGGCAGCCCCTCGATGAACTCGTGCGCGCCGACCGCCTTCGCGGCCGCCACGATCTCGTCGAACGACGCGTCGGGCTTGCCGAGCGCGATGTTGTCGGCCACCGACCCCGAGAACAGGTACGCCTCCTGCGTGACCATGACGATCGCGCGGCGGAGGTCCTTCGGGTGCAGGCGGCGCAGGTCCACGCCGTCCAGCTCGACCACGCCGTCGGTCGGGTCGTAGAACCGCGAGATCAGCTTCGCGAGCGTCGACTTGCCGGCGCCCGTGGAGCCGACGAGCGCGACGGTCTGCCCGGCGGGCACGTCGAGGTCGAACCTCGGCAGCACCACGCGCTCCGGCGTGTAGGCGAACTCGACGGACTCGAACCGCACCCGGCCGTCGGCCGTCCACAGGTCGACCGGATCCGCCGGGTCGGGCACGCTCGGCTCCTCCTCGAGGACGCCCGAGATCTTCTCGAGCGCCGACGCGGCCGACTGGTAGGAGTTGTAGAACATCGCCAGCTCCTCCATCGGGTCGAAGAAGCGCTTCGTGTAGAGCACGGCGGCGAGCAGCACGCCCACCTCGAGCGCGCCGTCCACCACCCGGAACCCGCCGATGAGCAGGACGCCGGCGACCGCGACGTAGCCCAGGAGGTTGAGCGCCGGGTTGTAGACGGCGAAGAGCCCGAGCGCCCGGGCGTTCACGTCGCGGTAGTCCTCGACGAGGTCGCCGAAGGTGCGCTCGTTGCGCCGCTCGGAGCGGAACGCCTGCACCGCGCGGATGCCCGTCATGGTCTCCACGAACTGCACGATGAGGGAGGCGCTCGCGACGCGCGAACGCCGGAACAGCCGCTGCGAGCGGAGCTGGAACCAGCGCGTCAGCAGGGCGAGCGGGAGCAGCGTGGCGAGGAGCACGAGGCCCGACACCCAGTCGAACCACACGAGCGCGATCGCGGTGAACAGCATGTACAGCAGGCCGCGCACGAGCTGGTTGATGCCCTCGTCCATGAGCTCGCGGATCGCGTCGAGGTCGCTCGTCTGCCGCGAGATGATGCGGCCCGACGTGTACGACTCGTGGAACTCGAGCGAGAGCTTCTGCGTGTGCAGGAACACGCGCGTCCGCAGGTCGATGAGCACCGCCTGGCTGACGCGCGCCGCCATCCGGATGTACCACGCGATGAGGAAGGCGCCCACGACGCCCGTGACGAGGTACGCCAGGCCCGCGAGCCCGACCGGCAGCCAGTCCTGCTGCATGAGGGCGGGCAGGCCCTCGTCGATGCCGTAGGCGATGATCGCAGGCCCGGCGACCTGGGCGGCCGTCGAGACGACGACGACCGCCATCGTCACCCAGAGTTGCGCCCGGAGCGGGTGCAGCAGCGACCCGAGCAGCCGGAGGCTGCGGCGGCGCAGCGAGCGCGACTCCGCCTTCGAGTACTCGTCGCGCTCCTCGCCCTGTACGCCGATCACGGTGCTCATCGGATCGCCTCCTTCGATTCCATCTCCTCCGGTGGTCGAGTGGCGACCGACGCAGTCGGCCGCGCATCCAGACCCTCGCCGCCGATCAGGTCGGATGCCTCCGCCTGCACGCGACGCTCCTCGTCCTCCAGACTGGAGATGACGAAGCGGTAGTGCTCCGATTCGCGCAGGAGCTCGGAGTGGGTGCCGACCGCCGTGATCCGCCCGTCCTCGAGGAGGGCGACGCGGTCGGCGAGCATGACCGTCGACGGACGGTGCGCCACGATGAGCGCGGTCGTCGACGCGAGCACGGTGCGCAGCTCGGCCTCGACGCGCGCCTCGGTCGCCACGTCGAGCGCCGACAACGGGTCGTCGAGCACGAGCACCGCGGGCTTCGCGGCGACGGCGCGCGCGAGCGCGAGCCGCTGCCGCTGCCCGCCGGACAGGCTCATGCCCTCCTCGCCGACCTTCGTGTCGACGCCGTCGGGCAGGCCGTAGGCGAATCCCGCCTGCGCGATGCGCAGGGCCTCGTCGAGCACTCGCTCGGCCTCGGCGGCGACGGCCGGGTCGGCCGTGGCGTCGCCCGTGAGCTCGGGTCGGCCGAGCAGGACGTTGTCCCGCACGGACGCCGAGAACAGCGTGGCATCCTCGAACGCCATCGCGATGTGCCGGCGCAGCTCCTCGCGGCGGAACGCGCGCACGTCCACCCCGTCGAGGGTGACCGACCCGCCGGTGACGTCGTAGAGCCGCGTCGCGAGCGCCGTCATGGTCGTCTTGCCGCACCCGGTGAGGCCGACGAGGGCCATGGTCTCGCCCGGTCGCAGCACGAGGTCGACGCCGTCGAGCAGGTCGCCGAAACGCTCGGGCGAGTCCTGGTAGCGGAAGCGCACGTCGGTGAACGCGAGTTCGCCGCGCGGCGCGGCCAGGGTCGTCGGGTGCTCCGGGTCCCGGACCTCGTTCTCGCTGTCCATGATGTCGAAGTACCGGTCTGTCGCGGTCCGGGCGTCGAGCGAGAACGCCAGCAGGAAGCCGATGGACTCGATCGGCCACGCGAGCACGGCCGCCGTGGCGAAGAATGCCACGAGCTGGCCCACCGAGAGCTGCCCCTGCGCGGCCAGCAGGACGCCGAGCACGAGGCAGATCGCCAGGGCCACCGCCGGCACGATGAGGATCCAGACCCAGATGTTCGCGTCCAGGCGCGCCTTCTCGATCTCGGTCGACCGGAGCTGCTCGGCCTGCGCGCGGAACGAGGTGAGCGCATGCTTGCCGCGACCGAACGCCTTCAGCACGCGGATGCCGTGCACGGACTCCTCGACCGCGGTGGCGAGGTCGCCCGACTGGTCCTGGCTGCGCCGCGAGACCTCGGAGTACCGGCCCTCGAACCGGTAGCCCACGATCCAGAGCGGGATCGAGCACGCGAGGAACACCAGGCCCAGGATCCAGCTCATCGAGATGAGCACCACCGCGCCGACGACGATCACGACCAGGTTCATGACGAGCAGCACGAGGCCGAACGCGAGCCAGCGCCGGATGAGGCCCAGGTCGCTCACGGCGCGCGAGAGCAGCTGGCCGCTCGGCCACCGGTCGTGGAAGCTCACCGGCAGGTCCTGCAGCTTGGCGTAGAGCGCGTCCCGCATGCGCGCCTCGACCCTCGTGGTCGGGCCGATGACGAGCCAGCGGCGGAGCGCGAACATCGCGGCCTCGGCGGCGCCCAGGCCGAGCACGAGCAGCGACAGCGGGACGATGGCCTCCCGATCGCCGTCCGCGAGCGGACCGTCGACGATCGCCTCCAGCACCTGCGGGATGGAGAGGGCGATGAGCTGCGCCACGAGGTAGGCCGCCATGCTCAGGACGATCGCGGTCATCGCGGGTCCGACGTACGTGCGCAGCCGCAGGAGCGCACGCACGGTCCCGGTGCGCTCGTGGTGCGGAGGGTGGAGGGTGGATTCGGTGGCGGTCACGCCGGGGTCCTTCCGGGATGCGCGACGGGTCGCGCGGATGCGGACTCGTCGAAGGGAGACGCGGATGCCGCGCGCATGGTCGCGCGCGAACGGAGCGAGAGCGGAGCAGCGGGCCCCGCACGGGAATCGGCCGGCGTCCCGCCGGCTGGAGGTTGCCCGGGGCTAGCCCAGGACGACCGGGGCGGGAGCGACGTGCGGAGAGACGAGCGCACCGAACGCCGCGACCGTGCGGGCGGGAATGCCGGTGTACTTCATGTCGTCCTCCGTCGTCGTCGTGTTCACGAACCCGTCGCCCGCCTCGGATGGTTCCCCGGGCGGACAGCCCTTCAGATTATGCCCGAGCGGGCGGCGGGCACAAGACCCGATATCCGGAGTACGCTGTCCCGATCCCGCCACGCGACGGAACGGCGCCCTTCCGCGCCCGCGCGTGCGACCCGACGATGAGGAGGTCGCGTGTCCCCCGCACGCCTGCTGACGGCGCGCTCGCGCGCGCGTCTCGGCGTCCTCGCGGGCTCGGCCGCGGTCTCCCTGCTGCTCACGGCGTTCCTCGCCACGGCGCTCGGCGTCCTCGTCGCGGCGCCGGCGGCCGGCGCGCGGACGGCGATCGCCGTCGCCGATGGCTCGGACGGCGCGGTGACGTGGCAGACGCGCCTCGCCTCCGACGAGGATGCGGCCGGTGCGCAGGCCGATGCCGCGGCGCGCGTGCTCGACCGGTTCGTCGTCGCGCACGGCGCCGACGTCCGCCGATCGGTGGCGACCGACCCGGTGGCCGTGCTCGGCGACGACGCCGGGACCGCCCCGGGCGTGGCGCTCCTCGCGGACCCCGGCATGGCGAAACGCGCCGAGCTCGTCGACGGCGCCTGGCCGGACGCGCCCGATGCCCGGGCGGCTGCCGACGAGACCGGTGCGGTCCCGGGTGCGATGCACGCGGGTGCCGCGGATGCCGCGGGGCTCGCGCCGGGCGACGCCGTCGAGCTCGACGGCGTGCGCGTGCTCGTCGTCGGGACGTGGCTCCCGACCGACCCCCGGGCGCCGGAGTGGGCGGGCGATCCGCTCGTCGCGACCGGCACGGGCGACGGCGCGATCGGGCCCCTCCTCGTGGACGAGGCGGCCGCGGTCGACGCGCGCGCCGCCGTCGCGGTGCGCTGGACCGCCACGGTGGAACCGCCGACCGCGACCCCCGGCGAGCTCGCGGCGCTCCGGGCGTCGATCCCGCTCGTGCTGCCGGCCCTCCAGGCCGACGCCGCCGTCGGCTCCGACGGGATCGTGCGCTCGGGCGGCCTCCCGGACACGCTGGACGCGGTGCTCGCCGGGCTCGACGCGGCGCGCGCGCTCGCGCCGCTGCCCGTGCTGCTGCTCGGGGTCGCAGGACTCGTGGCGCTGCTCCGGATGGCCTCGCTGCTCGGGACCGAGCGGCGCGCCGAGACCACGCTCCTCCTCGCTCGCGGCGCGTCGCCGGCGTCGCTCGCGGGCGGCGCCGCGGTGGAGGCGCTCGCGATCGCGCTCCCCACCGCGCTGGTCGGCGCGCTCGCGGCATCCGTCGCCCTCGTCGCGCTCGCGCCCGCGGACGCGACGGCCGTCGCCGTCACCTGGCTGGTCGCCGCCGGCGTGGCCGTCGCGGTCGTCGCGGTGCACGGCGGCGCGGCGTGGGTCGACGCGCGGCGTCCCGTCGTGCGGGGCTCGGGCGACGTGACCGGGCGCGCCCGGCGCGCCGCGGCCGCGGGCGGCGTCGTGCTGCTCGTCGTGCTCGCCGGCGTCTCGCTCTGGCAGTTCCGCCTGTACGGGTCGCCGATCGTCCGCACCGCCGCCGGGGGCACGAGCGTCGACCCGCTCGCATCGCTCGCGCCCGTGCTCGTGCTGCTCGCCCTGGCGGTCGCCGCGCTCGCGGTCGCCGGCGCGGCGCTGCGCGTCTTCGAACGCTGGGCCGGCGGTCGTCCCGGTCTCGTCCCGGCGCTGCCCGCACGGCAGCTCGCGCGACGGACCCCCGTGTACGCCTCCGCGATCCTCGTCCTCTCGTTCGCGGCGGGCGGCCTGGCGCTCGGCGCCGCGGTCGACGGATCCTGGCGCGCGTTCGATCTCGCCGCGTCGGCGGCATCCCTCGGCGGCGAGGCGCGCGTCGAGCTCGCCGGCCGAGACGTCGTGGACGGCGCCGCGCCCGCCGGGATCGACGCCTTCGGCGAGCTGCCCGGCGACGCGGTCGCGATCCCGGTGCACCGCGGCGAGGCCCGCGTCGGCTCCGACCCGGTGGGCATCGTCGCGCTCCCCGTCGATCGCCTCGCCGCCGCGGCGCCCGGCGCCGGCACGCCCCTCAACGCCGACGTCCGCGACGCGCTCCTGCCCGTCCGGGGTCCCGCGGTGGAGCCGGGTGCGACCGTCGCGCTCGACGTGACCGTGCGGTCCGTCGGCGGGACCGCGGCGCCGGCCCCGACGTCGTCGGACGGCATGACGGAGTCGGCGGCCGAGGCGCCGCGCGCCGCGATCTCGGTCTGGCTGCTCGACGCCGACGGCGCCGCCCGGCCCGTCCCGGCGGGAGCGGTCGGCGCCGGGTCGGAGGTGCGCCTCGAGGCGAACGCACCCGAGGTCGACGGGATCACGCTGCTCGGGGTCGAGGCGCGGATGGCCGGCGGCGCCGGCGAGCTCGAGGTCGACGTGATCGGCGCCGACGCGGCATCCGCGGGAGATCTCGCCGGCACCCTCGCCGTGTCGAGCCGCACGCCCGCCGACCGGTTCGTCGCCGGCTCGGTCGACACGGACGCGCCGGTCCCGGTCGTGATCGACCGATCGCTCGCCGGCACGGTGGCCGCCGACCCCGGCGACCCGATCGAGTTCCGGCTCCGCGCGGGCGGCGCGACCGTCCGTGCGGAGGTCGCCGACGTCGTCGCCGTGATCCCCGGCGCCGGTCCCGGCATCCTCGTGGACCTCGGCGCGCTCTCCACCGCCGCCTTCGCCGACGACGCCGGCGTGCCCGAGTTCGGCGAGCTCTGGATCTCGGGACCCGACCCCGCCGGCACGGCCGACGCCCTCGTCGAGGCCGCGGCCGTCGCCGCCGACGTCGACACGCGCGCCGAGGCATCCGCCGCCATCACCGTCGCACCCGCCATCACGGCCCTCTGGATCGGGGCGGTCGGCGCCGCGGGATTCGCGCTCGTCGCGCTCGCCGGCCTCGTGGCGGCGCTCGGCACGGCCCGTGCGGGCGAACTCGCGGTGCTGCGCGCGCTGGGCGCGACGTCGACGCTCCAGGCCTCGGCGCGTCGCGCCGAACTCGTCGGCCTCGTCGTCTCCGCGACGGTCATCGGCCTCGGGATCGGCCTCGCCGTCGCCCTCCTCACCGCACCCGAGCTCGGCATGGCCGCGGTGCCCGGCTCCGCCGCCGGGCTCGCGCCGACCTTCACCGCCTCGTGGCTCCCGCTCGCGATCGCGCTCGCGGCACTCGTCGGCGGCTGCCTCGCGATCGCGTTCGCCGCGGCGCGCTCGGTCGCCGATCGGGCACGCCGCGCGGTCCCGGGGACGGAGGACCGATGACCGGACGGCGCTCGCGCACCTCCGCGGTCGGCCTGGCCCTGCGTCAGCTCGCCGCCGGCCCGCTGCCCTCGATCGCGCTCGCGGTGCTCGTGTGCGCGAGCGCGTTCCTCGCGGTCGCCGCACCCCGTGCGGTCGCCGACGTGCACACCGAGGCGCTCGAGGCGCGCCTCGCGGGCCATCCGGCGTCCGAGATCGATCTCGTCTCCCGCTCGCCGATGGGGCCCGACGTCGGACCCTCCGCCGCGGGCACCGACCTCCCCGCCGACGTCGACGCCGTCTGGGGCGGGCACGAGGAGCGACTCGCCGCGGTCCGCGCCTCGCTGCCCGAGCCGTTGCGGTCGACGACGGGCGACCCGATGACGGTCGCGGTCTCCGGACCCGTCCAGGCCCGCGTCGACGGGGCCGGGCCCGGATCGCCGAAGTACCGGATCCAGCCCGGGTTCGACCCGCGACTGCGCACGCACCTCGTGCTCGTCGACGGCGAGTGGCCGGCTCCGCTCCCCGGGCCGATCCAGGAGCCGCGCGAGGAGCCGATCGAGATCGTGCTCGCCATGCCCGTGGCCGAGGCCATGGCGTGGCCGGTCGGCGAGGTCCGCTCGATCGACTACACGGGCATCGAGGTGCTCGTGCGATTGTCGGGCGTGGTCGAGGCGGCGGACCCGGCCGATGGGCTGTGGACGCACCTGCCGACGGCGCTCAGGGCCTCCGTCGTCGACAACGGGCTCGCGCCGCCCGAGTACACGGCGGTGGCCTGGCTCGACCCCGCATCGTGGCCCGAATTCGCCCCGTTCGCGCTGGCGCTCGAGATGCAGTCGTGGATCCCGACGGACGCCGCGGCCGTCCGTGCGTCCGATGCGCCCGAGCTCGCCGCACAGCTCGGCGAGTTCTCGAGCACCTCGCAGGTGCTCGGCTCGGGACGCTGGATCGAGGTCGACGTGCCCGAGGCGCCGCCGGGCACGTTCGTCCCGTACCTCATGGTCTCCACGGTCGGCACCGTCGGGTTCACGACCGGGCTCCGCGACGTCCTCGTCGACGCCGTCGCCGCGGCCGCGGCGGTCGACGCGGTGCTGGCCATGATCGCCTCGGGCCCGATCGGCGTCGCGATCGCGGTGCTCGTGCTCGGTGCCCGCGTGGTCTTCGAGCGTCGTCGTACCGGGCTCGAGCTCGCCGCCGCACGCGGCGCCGCGCCCGCTCGACTGCATACCGTGCTGCTCGCCGAGGGACTCGCGATCGGCGTGCCCGCCGCCGCGCTCGGTGCGGCGATCGCCGTGGCCGCCACCCCCGGCGTCCCCGGGATCGCCGGCTGGTGGATCGCCGCCGTGTTCGCGCTCACCCCGCCGGCACTGCTCGTCGCGCGAGCCCCGGAGCTCAGCCCGCTGCGACGCGCGCGGGCCGACCTCGGCGCGAGCCGCCCCGGGCGGGCGCGCGTGGTGGTCGAGGCGCTCGTCGTGCTCGTCGCCGCGGTCTCGTGCGTGCTGCTCCTGCAGCGCGGCACGGCCGGCGCGGCCGAGGTCGGCGTCGACCCCCTGCTCGCCGCCGCGCCGCTGCTCCTCGCGCTCGCAGCCTGCGTGCTCGTGCTCCGCGTCTATCCGCTGCCGCTCGGCGCGCTCGTGCGGCGCATGTCGCGCCGCCGCAGCCTCGTGCCCTTCCTCGGCTCGGCGCGCGCCCTGCGCGATCCGAGTGCCGGACTCGTCCCGGTGCTCGCGGTCGTCGTGGGCGTCTCCGTCGCGGTCACGTCGACCGTGGTGCTGTCGACCCTCGACCGCGGCATCGCGACCGCGAGCGAACGGCGCGTCGGCGCCGACGTCGCGATCTCCGGGGTGCCGGTCACCCGGGACCAGCTCGCCGAGATGGCGGACACGTCGCGCGTCGAGGCGATCACCCCCGTCTACTCGACGACGCCGGCCCAGCTCGACATCGACGGCCGCACCCGGTCGACGACGGTGATCGTGCTCGACCGGGAGGAGGTCGAGCGGGTGCAGGCCGGCCGCGCCGACGCGCTCGCGCTGCCCGAGGCGCTCTCCGCCGCCGGCGAGCCGGTGCCGGTGCTCGTGTCGCCCCCGGTCGCCGAGGCCGTGGCCGACGGGGAGGACGTCGACCTCGAGGGGCGCGGGCTCGAGGTCCTCGGCACTCCGTCGGCGGAGAGCCCGTTCACCTCGCGGGACGCCTGGATCATCGTCGACCGCGTCAACGCCGACCCGTTCGCGGCGACTCTCGTGCCGCGACAGGTGCTGGTCCGCGTCGAGTCGGGCGCCGACCCCGCCGCGGTCGGCGACGCCCTCGTCGCGATCGCCGGCGACGGCGCCCGGGCGACGACCGCCGAGGGACTGGCCGACCGCCTGCGCGCGCAGCCCGATGCGGAGGGCCTCCGCGCCGGGCTCATCGCCGCGATCGCCGCGGCCACGCTGCTCACCGCCCTCGCGCTCGCCCTGACCCTGCTCGTCGGACAGCCTGCGCGCGAGCGGTTGCTGCCGCTGCTGGCCACGCTCGGGCTCGGCCGCCGCGGCGAGCGGGCGATCGTGGCGTGGGAGATCGGCCCCGTCACGGCGGTCGCGATCGTCGCCGGCGTCGCGCTCGGCGCGCTGGTGCCGGTCGTCGTGCTGCAGGGCGTCGACCTGCGGGGATTCACCGGGGGTGCGATCGCCCCCGCCGTCACGTTCGACTGGGCCCTCGTGGGCGTCGTCGTCGCGGCATCCGTCATCGTCTCGGCCGCTGCGGCGGCCGTCGCCGCGCACGTCGGCGGGCGCGTGGGCGCCGCGCGGGCGATGCGCAAGGAGGAGGAGGGCTGAGCATGGTGCAGGCCGCCGTGGAACCGCACATCCTGTGCACCGACCTGGTGCGCATCTTCAGCGCCGACGGCGTCGAGGTGCAGGCCCTGCAGGGCCTGAACCTGCGCATCGACCCGGGCGAGCTCGTGGCGCTGATCGGCGCATCGGGGTCGGGCAAGTCGACGCTGCTCACCATCCTGTCGGCCCTCGACACGGCGACCGCGGGCGTCGCGCGAGTGGCCGGTCACGACCTGCTCGCGATGCGCGACCGGGAGCGCGTGGCCTACCGCCGCAGCACGGTCGGGTTCGTCTGGCAGCAGACCTCCCGCAACCTGCTGCCCTACCTGACCGCGGCCGAGAACGTGGCGCTCGCGATGAGCGTCGCCGGGCGCGTCCGCGGCTCCGAACGGGCGGGCCGGATCGCCGAGCTCCTCGACCTCGTCGGGGTGCCCGACGTCGCCGACCGGCGACCCGCCGAGCTCTCGGGCGGCCAGCAGCAGCGCGTGGCCATCGCGGTCGCGCTCGCGAACGGGCCCGAGGTGCTCCTCGCCGACGAGCCGACCGGCGAGCTCGACGAGGCGACCTCGGCGTCGGTGCTCGAGGCCATGCGCTCGGTCAACGAGGAGCTCGGCGTCACCATGCTCATCGTCACGCACGACCCGTCGGTCTCCGAGCACGTGCGCCGCACCGTGCAGATCCGGGACGGCCGCACGTCGACCGAAGTGCTGCGCTCGACGCACGTCGACGAGCACGGCACCGAGCACGCGGTCGCCGAGGAGTTCGCGGTGCTCGACCGCGTCGGCCGCCTGCAGCTGCCGCACGACTTCGTCACGAGCCTCGAACTCCGCGACCGCGTGCGCCTCGCGCTCGAGCCCGACCACGTCGGGGTGTGGCCCGGCCACGAGGGCGCTCGCCGGCTCGACGAGGTGACGGATGCCGCGGGGCCGCCCGCGGACGCACCGGACACCGCGCCACGATCCGACCCCGACCTCGACCCCGAGGGCGCCGACCGCGAGGAGACCCCATGAGCACGCTGCGCGCCGAATCCCTCCGCCGCGTCTTCGCCGCTCGGGCGGGCGACGTCGTCGCCGTCGACGGCGTCTCGCTCGAGGTCTCCCCCGGCGAGCTCGTCGTCGTCACCGGCCGGTCGGGCGCCGGGAAGACGACGCTGCTGAACCTGCTCGGCGGACTCGATCGTCCGACCTCGGGTCGCGTCACCCTCGGCGACGACGACCTCGGCTCGCTCGACGACGACGCGCTCGCGGCGGTGCGCCGGGACCGCGTCGGCTACGTGTTCCAGTCGTTCGGGCTCGTCCCGGTGCTCTCCGCGGCCGAGAACGTCGAGGTGCCGCTCCGCCTCCAGCGCCTGCCGGTGGCCGAGCGCGACGCGCGCGTGGCGCACGCGCTCGAGCTCGTCGGCCTCGCGGCCCACGCCGCGCAGCGCCCGTACGAGCTCTCGGGAGGTCAGCAGCAGCGCGTCGGCATCGCACGCGCTCTGGCGGCTCGGCCGAGCGTGCTCCTCGCCGACGAGCCGACCGGTCAGCTCGACAGCGGTACGGCGGCCACGGTGATGGACCTCATCACGGAGCTCGTCCACGCCGAAGGCGTCGCCGCGGTCGTGACGACGCACGACCCCGCGCTCGTGCGGCGGGCCGACCGCGTCGTCGAGCTCCACGACGGCCGCGCCGTCGCCGCCGGCGCGGCCGGAGCGGCCGGCGCGCCGGGCGGCCCCGACGCGGAGGGCGACCGGGTCAGCGCACCCGCACCGAGAGGCACGTGACGCACCCCTCGAGCTTCTCGAACTCGCTGATGTCGACCGTGACCACCCGGTAGCCGAGCTCGGACAGCAGCGCGGCCGACCGCGGCGCGGACGCCGACATCAGCAGCGTCTCGTCGGAGAGCACGACCACGGCGACGCCCTCGGGCTCGGGCACCGCGAGGAACCGCGGGAACAGCGACGTCGAGTCCAGCAGGTCGGGAGCGCCGATGACCGTGCCGTCGGGCAGTGCCGTGACCGCGCTCTTCAGGTGCAGCGCCCTCGAGATCGGCACCGCGACGACGGTGTACCCGAGCGGCGAGAGGATGCCGCGGAGCTGGCGGATGCCCTCGGCGTTCGTGCGCGAGGACGCGCCGACGTAGACGGTGGAGCCGACCTTCAGGACGTCGCCGCCGTCGAGCGTGCCCGGCGCGGCGATGCGCGCGACGGCCATGCCGGGGAGGGCGCGCACCGTGCGCTCGACGGCCTCGACCTCGGGGCGGCGCGACTCGGCGCCCGGGTTCGCGATCACGGCGAGCCCCTCGAAGAAGACCACCGTGTCCTCGATGAACACCGAGTCGGGCAGGTCGGGCGCCGCGTCGACCTCGACCGTCTCCCAGCCCTCGGCGACGAGCGCCGCGCAGTAGTCGTCCCACTGCTCGTCGGCGAGGGCCTGGTCGACGGGCCGGCGCTCGAGGTGGGTGAGCTCGCCCTCGCCGAGGTTCGACGCCGGGATCCGCACGAGCGCCACGCGGCGGGCCGCACGACGGGGGCGGTGGGCGAGCACCCACTCCGCCACCCGGGGCGCCACGAACACCTCGGCGAGCACCGCGGCGACGATGAAGAGCAGGTTCAGGCCGAGGAGGCTCGACAGCACGAGCGAGAACACCTGGGCGGAGACCTGCACGCCGCTCGAGAGCACGTTGGAGCTCGCGGCGATCAGGGTCGCGAGGACCCCGGAGGTCAGCCCGACGGGGAGGGCGAGGAACCACGCGCGGAGGGCGCCGACCGCGTTGCCGATGCTGAGCAGGCCCCAGAGCACGGCGGCCGCGAGGACGAAGTAGGGCACGACCTGGGCGAGGACGGCCGGGTTCTGGTCGCGCGACACGAGGTTCGCCAGGACGCCTGCGCCGAACGCGATGAGCGCGACCGCCCCGGCCGACGCCAGCGCCGAGGCCGAGCGCCGCGCCACGGTCGCCCTCGCGGGATCGGGGGCGGGCACGGCCGGAGGCTGGGTCGCGGGGGGCGTCATGCGCACGAGCCTATCGGCCGCGCGGGACCCTCCCGCGCACGCCCGGCGACGGCCGGGAGCGCCGTGATCGTCGCGCGACGGGACGACGGAGCGGGGCGACGGCGGCCCGTCGCCCCGCTCCCCCGGGTCGGTTCAGCGCGCGGCGTCGAGGCGTGCCGTCGCAAGCCGCTCGGCGGCCTCGAGCGTGGTGATCCCGGCCGCGTCGGCGTCGCGCAGCACGGCACCGACGACGTCGCCGATGCCGGCGATCCGCCGATCGAGTTCGTCCTGGCCGATCCCCGGCGCCGTGGCGAGGTCGAGGTAGACCACGCCGCCCGCGTTCACGACGAAGTCGGGCGCCCAGGCGATGCCGCGGCCCCGCAGCATCCGGGCCACGTCGCGCTCGGCGAGTTGGTTGTTGGCGGCGCCCACGACGGCACGCACGCGGAGCTCGTCGACGACCTCGGGCGTGAGCACGCCGCCGAGCCCGCACGGCACGAACACGTCGGCCTCGACCCGGTGCGCGTCGGCGGGGGCGACCCAGTCGGCGCCGAGCTCCTCGGCGAGGGCGCGCTTGCCGTCGTGCACGTCGGTGACGGTGAGGCGGGCGCCGCCCGCGGCCAGGGCGCGCGCGAGGCGGCCGCCGACCTGGCCGAGCCCGGCCACGACGAAGTGCCGGCCGGCGACGGCGCGCGTGCCGAACACGTGGTCGAGCGTGGCGAGGATGCCGGCGTGCACGCCGGCCGCCGTGGCATCCGCCGGCTCGCCGACGCCGCCCTGCTCCGCGGGCAGGCCGCACACGTGCTCGGTGCGCTCGTGCACGAGGGCCATGAGCTCCGCGCTCGTGCCGACGTCCTCGGCCGTCATGTAGGCACCGCCGAGCGACTCGACGGCGTCGCCGAGGTCGAGCATCGCGTCGTGGCGACGCGCGTCGTCGAGGGTCTCGCCCGTGGGGATGCAGACGACGGACTTGCCGCCGCCGCGCGCGAGGCCTGCCGCGGCGTTCTTCAGGGTCATGGCCTGCGAGAGGCGCAGGGCGTCGGCGAGCGCGTCGGTCCAGTGCTCGTAGTGCCAGACGCGGGCACCGCCGAGGGCCTGGCCGAGCGCGGTGCTGTGCACCGCGACGATGATGGTGAGCCCCGATCGGGCACCTCGCGTGATGAGCACGCGTTCGTGGTCGGGGGCGTCGAGGGGAAGTGCGGCGTGGACCCCGGCGTCGGGTGAGGGAACCGGGGCATGGGTGATCGTCATCGATCGTTCTCCTTGTTCATCGCCTTGTGGGCGCGGCGGTGCGGGCGCTTCGTGGGCGCCTCACCTCAAGGATACGTCCGTGCGGACGGGGCGGAGCGCCCCCCCGCCGATCAGTGGAAGAAGTGCCGCTCACCCGTGAAGTACATGGTCACCCCGGCGGCCTTCGCGGCGGCGACGACCTCCTCGTCGCGCACGGAACCGCCGGGCTGCACGACCGCGCGCACCCCGGCGTCGAGGAGGATCTGCAGCCCGTCGGCGAAGGGGAAGAACGCGTCGGATGCCGCGACCGAGCCGGCCGCACGCTCGCCCGCGCGCTCCACGGCGAGCTTGCACGAGTCGACGCGGTTGACCTGCCCCATGCCGACGCCGACCGAGGCGCCGTCGGAGGCGAGGAGGATCGCGTTCGACTTCACGGCACGGCACGCGCGCCACGCGAACTCGAGGTCGGCGAGTGTCGCCTCGTCGGCGGGCTCGCCCGCGGCGAGCGTCCACTCGGCGGCGGGCGCGAACGACCGGTCGGCCTGCTGCAGCAGGAGCCCGCCGGACACCTGGCGGATCTCGGTGACCGGCGGCGTGAAGCCCTCGGGCAGCTCGAGCAGCCGCAGGTTCTTCTTCCGCGTGAGGATCTCGACCGCCTCGGGCTCGAAGCCCGGCGCGACGAGCACCTCGGTGAAGATGCCCGAGACGGTCTCGGCCATCTCGCGCGTGACCGTCCGGTTCGCGGCGATGACGCCGCCGAACGCCGACACGGGGTCGCACTCGTGCGCGCGGCGATGCGCGTCGGCGATCGGGTCGGCCGCGCCGGATGCCGCGACGGCGATGCCGCACGGGTTGGCGTGCTTGATGATCGCCACGGCCGGCGCGTCGAAGTCGTAGGCGGCCCGCACCGCGGCATCCGCGTCGACGTAGTTGTTGTACGACATCTCCTTGCCGTGCAGCTGCCGTGCCTGGGCGATGCCCGGGTGGCCGCCGACCGCGGAGTACCGTGCGGCCCGCTGGTGCGAGTTCTCGCCGTAGCGGAGGTCGGCGTCCTTGATCCAGGCCGCGCCGACCCACGCGGGGAACGGCGACTCCTCGGCCGCCTGGTCGGGTGCGACGACGTTGCCGATCCACGAGGCGACGGCGATGTCGTAGGTCGCCGTGTGGCGGAACGCCTCGCGCGCGAGCGCGCGCCGCTGTGCGAGCGTGGTGCCGCCGTCGCGCACGGCAGAGACGACCTCGTCGTAGCGCTCGGGCGAGACGACGACGGCGACGTTCGCGTGGTTCTTGGCCGACGCGCGCACCATCGCCGGCCCGCCGATGTCGATCTGCTCGACGATGTCGTCGGCCTCGGCGCCGGATGCGACGGTCTCGACGAACGGGTAGAGGTTCACGACGACGAGCTCGTACGGCGCGATGGCGAGCTGCGCGAGCTCGCGCTCGTGGTGCTCGAGCCGGAGGTCGGCGAGGAGGCCGGAGTGCACGGCCGGGTGGAGGGTGCGCACGCGTCCGTCGAGGTGCTCGGGGTAGCCCGTGACGTCCGCGACCTGGGTCACCGGGAGCCCCGCGTCGGCGATGGCCTTCGAGGTGCCGCCGGTCGAGACGATCTCGACGCCCGCGTCGACGAGCGCCGATGCGAGCTCGACGAGCCCGGACTTGTCGCTCACGGCGATGAGCGCTCGCCTGACGGGAACGAGGTCCCGCTCGCGGTAGAGGCTCGGGTCGATGCGTGCTCCACTCATGATCGGGCGAGCTCCTTCAGGTCGAGGTGCGAGTTGGCGATGTCGAGCACGGCCTGGATGAGCAGGCGCCGCTCGACGGGCTTGATGCGGTCGTGGAGGGTCGACTCGGTGTCGCCCGGCAGCACCGGGATGCGCTCCTGCGCGATGATCGGTCCGCCGTCGACCGAGTTGTCGACGACGATGAGGCTCGCGCCGGTCTCGGTGACCCCGGCGGCGAGCGCGTCGCGCACGCCGTGCGCGCCCGGGAACTCGGGCAGGTACGCGGGGTGCGTGTTGATGAGGAACGGGCTGAACGCGTCGACCACGGCGGGCGGCACGAGTCGCATGAGCCCCGACAGGATGACGAGGTCGGCGCCCCAGGCGCGGACCTGGGCGATGAGCGCCTCGCCCCACTCCTCGCGCGAGTCGTAGGCGGTGAACGGCACGGTGAAGGCGGGGATCCCGAACTCCTCGCCGAGCGCGAGCCCCTCGCAGTCGCGATCGGCGCCGATGGCGACGACCCTCGCGGGGAACTCGGCGTCCTCCGACGCCTCGAGCAGCGCACGGAGGTTCGAACCCGTGCCCGAGATCAGCACGACGAGCTTCAGCACCCTACGAGGGTACCCGCCGCGCAGGAGAGCGGATGACACGGGGCCTCCCGCGCAGCTGCGCAGGCGACGGGCTCGGCCGGCCCGCGACGACGCGAGCGGATGCCGCGGGCTCGCCACGCGACATCCGCTCGTCGTGTCGGAGCCCGACTACCGGCCCGCGACCTGACGCTCCGCGTCGGCGATGACGAGCTCGTCGTCGTCGGGCACGAGGACCTCGGTCTCCTCGTTCAGCGCCTCGCCGCGGAAGAACGGCTTCGACGCCGGGAAGAGCGCCCACACGACCATGAGCACGGCGCCGAGCGCGAGCGAGCCGACCCCGACGACGAACACCCCGCCGACGCCGAAGAGCACCGTGTAGCCGTAGTCGGGGTCGAGCATGTCGACGACCGAGAACACGAACGCCGCCGAGAGCAGCAGCGCGCCGATGAACGGCAGGATGCCGCGGAACCACAGGTTGCGCGCGCTGTCGCGGAGGGTGCGCCGGAAGTACCAGACGCACGCGAACCCGGTGATCGCGTAGTAGAACGCGATGGCGAGTCCGAGCGAGAGGATCGTGTCCTGCATGAGGTTGTCGCTGATGAGCGACATCCCGACGAAGAACAGGATGGCGACCGCGCCCATGAGCAGGGTCGAGAAGGACGGGGTCTTGAAGCGCGGGTGGACGCTCGCGAACCTCGCGGGCAGGGCCCGGTAGACGGCCATCGCGAGCGTGCCGCGCGCGGTCGGCAGGATCGTCGTCTGCGTCGAGGAGACCGCCGAGATCATGACGGCGACCACGAGCAGCCACGACCACGGACCGAACACGGCGTCCTTCAACGCGAAGAACACGTCGTCGGCGTTCGCCTCGTTGCCGAGCCCGAAGCCCTCGCTGCCGAGGCCCGCGTAGGCCATCGCGGCGACGGTGACGCCGACGTAGGTGACGAGCAGGATGACGGTCGTGAGCACGGCGGCGCGGCCGGGCGTGCGCTTCGGGTCCTTCGTCTCCTCGTTGAGGGCGAGGCAGGTGTCCCAGCCCCAGTAGATGAAGAGCGCGAGCAGGATCGACTCGACGAACGCGGAGAAGTCCGTGAACCCGAACGGGTTGAACCACTCGAGCGTCGGGAGGGTGGCGGTCGCGGGCGCGGTGCCGGTCGCGAACTGCACGACGACGATCACGACGAACGCGGCGAGCGCGACGTACTGGATGGCGAGCAGCACGTTCTGCAGGCGCTCGCCGATCTCGAGGCCGCGCCAGCTGATCCAGGTCATCGCGGCGATGAAGACGACGCCGGTCGCGGTCACGACCACCGGGTCCTCGGCGAGCGACTCGTCGATGAGCAGCCAGAAGTAGATGCCGCCGATCTGGGCGAGGTTCGCCAGCACGACGACGCCGGCGACCGCGACGCCCCAGCCGCCCATCCAGCCGACCCACGGGCCGAACGCCTTGGTGCCCCACGTGAACGTGGTGCCGCAGTCGGGGATCTCGCGGTTGAGCTCGCGGTAGGCGAACGCGATGAGGAGCATGGGCGCGAACGCGAGGATGAACGCGATGGGCGCCTGCGCGCCGACGGCGAGGACGACCCAGCCGAGCGTCGCGGCGAGCGAGTACACGGGTGCCGTGGAGGCGAGGCCGATGACCGTCGAGCCCCAGAGGCCGAGGGTTCCGGTTGCGAGGCCCTTGCCGTCGTGGCGGGCGGAGGCGGTGCCCGGCGCGGACGCCGGGTCGGGGGCGGATGCGGGCCGCGTTCGGGCTGCGGTCTCGGTCATGGGACTCCTCGTCGAGCGTGGTGGTGCGAAAGCCGCGGGGCGCGCCGCAGCGCGTCAGGGGATCCGGGGTTTGTTGTCCGCGAGGATAACACGGTGCCCGGAGGCGCGGAAATCGACCTCAGCGGCCGCGGCCGCCCCGCGTCACGCCCTCGACCTCGACCGTCTCGACCTCGTCGGGCGAGGTCCGGCGATCGGCGCGCGAACCGGTCTCGTCGGCGTCGGGCCGGTCCCCGTCCACGTCGTCGCGGAGCCCGTCCGGCCCGCTGCGCCACCAGGGATCACGGGTCGGCCCCTCGTCGCCGTCGACGTGCCGCGAGCGCGCTCGCGCTCTCGCGCCGAACGCGCCGGCGACGGCACCCACGCCGACGCTCGCCGCCGCGACGCCCGCCACGAGCAGCGGATCCGGCCCCACGACGGCGAGGTTCCCCGGCCCGACGGCGCCGCCGGAGCCCCACGCGAGGACGCCCATGACGAGCCCGGCGACGACGCCGGAGCCGAGCCCGACCGCGAGCGTCGCCCACCAGGGCTCGTCGTCGCGCTCGGGCTTGCTGCGGCCGACGAGCACCGCACCGCCGAACCCGAGGAGCACGGGCAGCGCCAGCCAGAGGACCCCGAGCGGCGCGCCGTCGGAGGGCAGCGCGCCGAGGGCAGGCAGGCCGGGGACCGGGCCGATGAGCGTCACGCTCGGCGACACGATCGTGCCCTCCCCGAGCGCGAAGCCCGGTCCGAGCAGCCACGCGGCGGCCCAGAGCACGAGGTTCGGCAGGAGCGCGAGCTCGACGAGCGTGATCGCGATCCCGCCGTCGACGCCCGCGGCGAGCGCCTGATACAGCCCGATGATCGTCGGATGATCGGCGACGACACGCACGGCGAGGAGCGCCGCGGCGACGCCGACGATGCCGACCGCCGACCCGACGCCGATCCGGATCGCCGAGCGGACCCCCGCCCAGGCGACGAGCGGGAGGGAATCGAGCCGGTCGCGCACGGCGCTCGTCGCGGCATCCGTCGCCCAGCCAGACCTGCCGAAGGCCACCATGACCCCCGCGACCACGCCGCCGCCCATGACGACCCCCGGCAGCACGGCCGCCTGCCACACGACGGGCTGGGCGGCGGGCGCGGAGGCGAACACCGCGAGCGCGGCGCCGAGCAGCGCGGTGACGGCGACGGACGACACCGCGCCGACGATGGGCGTGCCGGTCGCGGTCGCCCGGCGGCCGATGCGCAGGCCGAAGAGGAACGTGACGAGGGCGAAGCCGAGGAGCGCGATGCCGACGGTGAACGGCGCATCGGCGCCGGCGATGCCGACCGAGGCGGCGGTCGCCGGGTCCAGGCGCACGACGAGGTCGACGCCGTGGCCGAGCAGCCACGCATCCGCCGCGGCGCGGAAGAAGGCGTCGACCGGGGCGGCGAGCCCGAAGTGCACGGCCCACAGCAGCATGAGGGGCACGAGCGCGAGGCCGACGCCGACGAGCACCGCCACGGTGGCCTCGAGTGCGGCCAGCAGGGCGATCGTCGTGCGTCTCATCGCACGCGAGCCTAACCCGGGCACGGCGGGCGCCGTGCACGACGTGCTGGGCGAGGCCCGAGCGGATGCCGCGGCCGCGGGTCAGCGGACGGCGGCGTACCGGATCACGGGCTCGCGATCGGCACCGACTCCGGCTCGGACTCGACCGCCGTTCCCGGATCGACGGACGGCGCGGACTCGACCGCCGGCGCCGGCTCGGGCCGCCGCAGGAGTTCGACGAGGAGCACGGCGAGCAGCGCGATCACCACGGTCCACGCGACCGTCGAGACCTCGAGCGGCCTCGAGAACCAGAGGACGAGCGAGGCGACCACGGCGATCACCGCGTACGCCGCGACCCGCCAGCGGTGCAGTCCGGCGCCGAAGCGACCCGTGGAGATGCCGTGGTCCCCGGCGCTCCGGCGGACCGCGCCGAACGCGTCGTCCGAGAAGCCGCGGACGCGTCGCGCCGACGACCACGGACCGGACAGCCACGCGATGATCGCGACGGCGAGCGCGAGCACCGCGAGGGCCGTGAGCGTCGAGACCATCAACTCGGTGAGCCCGCCGAAGATCGCCTCGGCCGCGCCGCTCGGCATGATCGAGGGGCTCACCGTGCCGACGAAGAACAGCTTGCCCGTGCCGAACCCGGCGAGGGTGAGCAGCATCGTGAACGCGAGCCCGCCGGCGGTCCACACGAGCGCGACGCTGCGTCGCTTGGCGACCAGCACGCCGGCGGCGAGCAGCAGCAGGGTGATGAGCGGCAGCCAGGTGCCGACCGCGACGGCGAGCGTGTAGACGGTCTGCACGAGCACGAGCGAGTCCGCCTGCGCGACCTGCACGCTGCGGTCCACGACGGGGATCGCCGAGGCGAAGCCCACGCCCTGTTCGCCCAGGCGCTCCTTCACGGCCTCGATGATCGGTCCGAGCTGCACCGACAGCGTGCCGTCGCCGCCGAGCTCGAGCATCGCGTCCGGGTCGCCCTGGAGCGCGGCGGTGAACTGGGTGTGGCTCGCGCGGAGCGCGGCGTCCCAGACGTTGGCGAACGCGTCCGACGTGACGACCCGGTCGACCGTCGACGACAGCAGCGAGTTCAGGCCCTGCGCCGCAGGCGCCTCGAGCAGGGACAGCGCATCCTCCGCGCGCGGCGGCAGGTCGAGCGCCCGGATGCCGTCGAAGACGTCGGAGGTGAGCTGCGGGATGTCGACCTGCTCCTGGATCGCAGCGGTGACCTCGTCGGCCAGGAACGCCTGCACGTCGGGGTCCGCGGCGAGCGGCCCGAACGTCGCGACGAAGCGGTCGGTGTCGACCAGCTCGGCGCGCGCCCACGCGGTGATCACCGCGATCGGCGCGAGGAGGAGCGCGACGACCACCAGGACGACCGCGGCGACGGTGCGACCGCGCCGACGCTTCGGCCGTTCGGGGTCAGCGGATGTCGCGGCCGCGACCTCCGCCGAGAGGTCGCGGGTCTCGGCCGCATCGGCGCGCAGGCGCGCGTTCTCGGCCTCGAGCGCGGCGATCCGCGCGCGCAGGTCGTCGTCGGAACTCGTCGGATCGCTCATCTGCGCACCACTCCCCCGGTCGGCCACGCTGCCGACGATATCGACCGTCGCGGTCCGGAGGAAGACGATGGTCCCGTGACACGCCGTGCCGCGGCATCCGTGTCAGTGCACGATCGCCTTGAGCAGGATCATCGCGAACCCGAACGCGGCGGTGCCGAGCGCGCCGGCCACCTGGACGAGCAGGCTGGAGCCCCGGCGCCGGAAGGCGATGAAGCCCAGCACGGCGAGCACGATCACGCCGACCCACAGCGCCGTCCAGATCGCCCAGATGTCGGGGACCACGCGAGCGGCACCGAGCAACAGGATCGACGACGGGATCAGCGCCGCGACGAGCATGCCGAACGAGCGACGGAGCGCACCGCGGAACGCCTCGCCGAGGCTCACCATGCGGTGGTCGTCGAAGCCGTGGTGCGCGACCGTGCCCGCGTAGACGTGCGCGGCCCAGAAGACGAGGACCGTCAGCACGACCGTCCAGAACACGCGCCAGGAGCTCTCGCCGTGGCCGCCCGCGACGACGATCATGCCCGAGACGAGGATGACGCCGTAGACGGACTCCTCGGTGACGAAGCTCGTCCGGAGCACCTCGGCGGGCGACGCCGGAGCCGGGACGTCCGACGCCCGCTTCCGCTCCGAACCGCTCGCCTCGGGACCGACCGCACTCATGTCCCCAACTCTGCCACCACGTGCCCCGATCTGGGGTACTGAGCATTCCTCGCGTCGGAGTAGCGTTCCCAGTGGCATTACGACCACTACGGCGCGACGCACGCCCGGCACGACCTACCCACGTCGCCGGACGCGCCGAAGACGAACCACCCGAGATTCGCCCGTTCGCCCGCAGAGGGGAACGTCCGGCCCGCCCGGACCGGACGACACTGCGAAACACGGAGACGATGATGCCTTCAACACCCCGAACCCGAACGCCCGAGGAACGGATGACGTTCCGGCGGCGATGTCTGCGGATCGCCGCGGCGGCCGGCATCGCCGGACTCGTCGGCACGGCGTTCCTCGCCGGTCCGGCGATTGCCGCCGCTCCGCTGAGCCTCCCCGACAGCAACTTCGAGATCGAGGCCGACGCGAACCTGACGCAGGACGCGGCCGCTCCCTCGATTGACTGGAAGACCGCCGGGCTGGACGTCAAGGTCCAGCAGGACGAGCCGACCGGCCAGACCGACAACTCGTTCGGCCAGGGCGCCAAGGAGGACATCTCGAACCCGACTGTGGTCGCCGGCAGCATCCCGAACAACAAGAGCGATCTGAAGTACTTCGGGGTCCTCCGCGAGAAGACCGCCACGAAGGACTTCGTCCACCTGTTCTGGACGCGTGTGCAGGAGCCGAACGGCACCACGAACATGGACTTCGAGTTCAACCAGTCGCCGACCATCGACCAGAACGGTGTCACGCCGGTGCGCACCGAGGGCGACCTGCTCATCCAGTACGACCTGTCGAGGGGTGGCACCTCGCCGACGCTGTGGGTCGCATTCTGGCTGACCGACGCGAACTTCGACCCGCCGTACCGGACCGAAGCCGCCTCGACCGCCGACTGCGTGGCGAGCAACTCGTTCCCGTGCTGGGGCAAGCGGATCAACCTGACCGCCGCCTCGCTCGCGAGCGGCTCGATCAACACGTCGAACATCTCGGCCGCGAACTCCGCGTTCGGCATCGGAGCGCTCTCGCCACGGACGTTCGGTGAGGCGTCGATCGACTTCACCGCCCTGCTCGGCACCGCCGGATGCACGTCGTTCGGCAGCGCCTACCTGAAGTCCCGCTCCTCCGACGCGTTCAACTCGGAGATCAAGGACTTCATCAAGCCCGAGGCAGTGAACATCTCCAACTGCGGCACGGTCATCATCCGCAAGCAGACGGACCCCGACGGCGCCACGACGCTGTTCGACTACACGAAGACCTTCGCGACCGCGCCGGCGACCGGGAACACGTTCCAACTGGCGGACAACGGGACGAAGACCTACAACAACGTGCTCTTCGGAACCGGCCTGAAGGTCACCGAGGGCGCCGTGCCGGCCGGCTGGAAGTTCGACCGCGTCGACTGCAGCGCGAGCACCGGGGTGACGCCGTCGATCTCCGGGAGCGAGGTCACGTTCGCCCTCGACAGCTCCACCGACGTGCTCGACTGCACGTACTACAACGAGACCGGTGGGACGGTCATCATCCACAAGGTGACCGACCCCGACCCCGACACCAGTGACGCGGACTTCGGCTTCACCACCGACCTCGATCGGCTCTCCGGGGCGAACGACCCGTCGTTCAGCCTGAAGAACGGCGGCGAGCAGTCGTACACCGACGTGCTGATCGGCACCGGCTACACGATCGACGAGAGCACCGTCCCGCCGGGATGGGATCTCGAGTCGATCGACTGCTCCGCCAGCAGCGGCGTCACCCCGGTGGTCGACGTCGATGAGGGAACCGTGACGTTCGCGATCGACGACGCCGACGACATCCTCGACTGCACGTACGGCAACGAGACCGGCGGCACGGTGATCATCCACAAGGTGACCCAGCCTGCCTCGGACACGACGACGTCGTTCGACTACTCGACCTCGTTCGATCGCCTGGCGGGCGTGAACGATCCGACGCTCGACGATCCGGCGTTCTCGCTCAAGAACACCGAGCAGCAGACGTACGCCGACGTGCTGTTCGGCACGGGACTGACCGTGACGGAGGACAGCCCGCTGCCCAGCGGCTGGGAGCTCGTGAGCGTGAACTGCGACGCGAGCTCGGGAGTGACACCGCAGATCGTCGGAGCGACGGTGACGTTCGACATCGACGACGCGGATGACAAGCTCGAGTGCACCTACACCAACCGGGCGAGCGGCTCGATCACCATCGAGAAGATCACCGACAGCGGCACCGGGTCGTTCGAGTTCACCTCGGGCACCCTGACGCCGTCGCCGTTCACCCTCACGACCACCGCGGCCGGTGCTGCGGGCGCCGACTCGGAGACCTTCTCCGACCTCGACCCCGGCACCTACGACGCGGCGGAGACGGTTCCCGACTACTGGAACCTCGTGAGCGCGACGTGCGACGACGGCTCGGATCCGGCTTCCATCGGGCTGAGCGCCGGCGAGGAGATCACGTGCACGTTCCACAACGAGCGCGAGGTCGGTGCGATCGAGATCACGAAGCTGCGCAAGCACGCGGCCGACGGCCTGGGTGAGAACCACCCGCACGAGGGCGTCGACTTCGTGATCACGGGCGGTGAGCTGCCCCCCGAGGGCGTCACGGTCACGACCGACGAGAACGGTGTGGCGTGCGCGACCGGGCTCCTGGTGAGCGGACTCGCCGGCCTGTACACGATCACCGAGACGGTCCCCGACGGCTACGCGCCGGTCGGCACGCAGACCGCGAACGTGACCGAGGCGGCCGACTGCGCCGACGCCAACGCCGGCGCAGTCAAGGAGTTCGTGAACACGCCGCTCACGAACATCACGGTGAGCGTCGATTCGCAGGTGCCGGGCGGCACGTACTCGAGCATCGAGTGCGACGTCGACGGCTCCGACACGGTCGCCATCGCCGACGCGATGGACGACGCGAGCATCACGATCGAGGACCTCGAGCCTCGGACCGTGGTGTGCACGATCGTGATCGACCCGTGAGCTGAGGAGGCAGCCACGACCTGATCCACGGGGTCCCGCCGGCATCGCCGGCGGGACCCACTCGTGCCGTTCGTCCCCCGATCTGGGGTAATGAGGACTGCTCAATTCTGCTTCCGGCGGTGACCTCTCGCGAGTAATCTGCGGACTGGCGTGAGAGACCCCTACGGCGCGATGCACGCCCGATGAAGCACCTACCCACCCCGTCGGACGCGCCGTTGCGGACCGCCCGAGTCCGCTCATCGCCCGCAGAGGAGCGTCCGGCCCGGCCGGACCGGACGAACCTGCGACACCGGAGGCGATGATGCCATCCACAACCCGAATCCGTACCTCCCGCGAACGAGCGACGTTCCGGCGGCGATGCCTGCGCGCTGCCGCCGTGACCGGCTTCCTCGCCCTCGGTGCGACCGCCCTGATCGGCGGCCCCGCACTCGCGGCCCACGGTGACGTGAGCCTGCCGGGCAGCAACTTCGAGATCGACACGGACGCCAACCTCAGGGTCGACCATGCGTCCCCGCCGTCCCTCGACTGGGCGAACGTGGCCGAGGCCCGCAAGGCCGATAAGGACAGCGGCACCGGCGACGACTCGTTCGGCCAGGGCTCGAAGGAGGACACGCTCGTACCTTCGGTCGTCTCCGGAAGCATCCCCCCGAACAAGTCCGACCTGAAGACGTTCGGCACCTACCTCGAGGAGACTCCCGGCGGGGACTTCCTGCACATGTTCTGGCACCGCGTCCAAGACCCGACGGGTACGACGAACATGGACTTCGAGTTCAACCAGTCCAAGACCATCTCGGCCAACGGCGTCACCCCGGTCCGCACTGCAAACGACCTGCTCATCCAGTACGACCTCGCCAACGGCGGCACCAACCCCGAGCTGTTCCTGTCGAAGTGGGTCGCCAGCGGACCGAAGTCGCAGTGCGAGGCCGCCAACAGCACGCCGTGCTGGGGCACGCGCGTGAACTTGAGCGCCACGAACGACGCAACGGGTTCGATCAACACATCGGCGATCTCTTCGGCTGAGGCCGACGGACTCGGCGACATCTCGCCGCGCACGTTCGGCGAGGCGACGGTCGACTTCTCGGCAATCGTCGGCGACGGCTGCGTCGCCTTCGGCAGCGCCTACCTGAAGAGCCGTTCGTCCGACTCGTTCACGGCCGCGATGAAGGACTTCATCGCACCGCTCGACACCAACATCAACAACTGCGGTGCCGTGGTGATCGAGAAGACGATGAAGCACGCAGGGCTCGGTCTCGGCGAGGACCACCCGCAGGAGGGCGTCGAGTTCACGATCACGGGCGGTGACCTTCCCGCCGCGGGCGAGGTCGTCACGACTGACGAGAACGGCATCGCCTGCCTGCCCGCAGTCGAGTCCGGCGACTACACCGTCACCGAGACCGTCCCCGAGGGTTACGCCGTGACCAGCGACAACCCGCAGACGGCGACCGTCGTCGAGGACACGGATTGCGACAGCGAGCCGTCCGTCACCTTCACGAACGTCCCGCTCACGAACCTCACCGTGAGCGTCGACTCGCACGTCGACGGCGGCACGTTCTCGAGCATCGAGTGCGACGTGGCCGGCTCAGACGCCGTGAGCCTCGCGGACATGATGGACGACCCGAGCATCACGATCGAGGACCTGGAGCCTCGCACCGTGGTGTGCACGATCGTCATCGACCCGTGAGCTGAGAAGGCAGCCCGATCCTGAAACGAGGGGCCCCGCCGGCATCACCGGCGGGGCCCCTCCCGTGGAACGCGGCCGGGCGTCGAGCGCCCGGCCGCGGCATCCGCGCTCTTACGCGCCGAGCGCCTCGTAGACCTCGCGCAGCAGGCGGGCCGTCTCGGACGGCGTCTTGCCGACCTTGACGCCGGCGGCCTCGAGGGCCTCCTTCTTCGCCTGCGCGGTGCCGGCCGAACCGGACACGATGGCGCCCGCGTGGCCCATGGTCTTGCCCTCGGGCGCGGTGAAGCCCGCGACGTAGCCCACGACGGGCTTCGTGACATTGGCCTTGATGAAGTCGGCGGCGCGCTCCTCGGCGTCGCCGCCGATCTCGCCGATCATCACGATCGCCTTGGTCTCGGGGTCGGCCTCGAACGCCTCGAGCGCGTCGATGTGCGTGGTGCCGATGATCGGGTCGCCGCCGATGCCGATCGCGGTCGAGAAGCCGAGGTCGCGCAGCTCGTACATCATCTGGTAGGTGAGCGTGCCCGACTTCGAGACGAGGCCGATCGGGCCCTTGCCGGTGATGTTCGCCGGCGTGATGCCGACGAGGGCCTCACCGGGGCTGATGATGCCCGGGCAGTTCGGTCCGATGATGCGGGTCTTGCCGCCCTGCTCCTTGGCGTAGGCCCAGAACTCGGCCGAGTCCTGCACGGGCACGCCCTCGGTGATGATGACGAGGAGCGGGATCTCGGCGTCGATCGCCTCGATCACGGCATCCTTCGTGAAGGCCGGCGGGACGAACGCGATCGAGACGTCCGCGCCGGTGGCCTCGATGGCCTCAGTGACCGACGCGAAGACGGGAAGCTCGACGTCGTTGCCGTCCTTGTCCTTGTGGAGCACGGTGGTGCCGGCCTTGCGGGCGTTCACGCCGCCCACGACCTGGGTGCCCGCCGCGAGCATGCGCGCGGTGTGCTTCGAGCCCTCGCCGCCGGTGATGCCCTGGACGATGACCTTGTTGTCCTTGTTCAGGAAGATCGTCATTGCAGTGATCCTGTCCTTCTGCGCTTACGCGGCGTTCGCCAGCTCGGCGGCCTTGTCGGCGCCCTGGTCCATGTTGTCGGCGAGGGTGACGAGCGGGTGCGCCGCCTCCTCGAGGATGCGACGGCCCTCGGCCACGTTGTTGCCGTCGAGGCGCACGACGAGCGGCTTGTTCGCCTCGTGGCCGAGCTCGGCGAGCGCGCCGACGATGCCCTTGGCGACCTGGTCGCACGCGGTGATGCCGCCGAAGACGTTCACGAACACCGACTTGACCTGCGGGTCGCCGAGGATGATCGAGAGGCCGTTGGCCATGACCTCGGCCGACGCGCCGCCGCCGATGTCGAGGAAGTTCGCGGGCTTCACGCCGCCGTGGTTCTCACCGGCGTACGCGACGACGTCGAGCGTCGACATGACGAGCCCCGCGCCGTTGCCGATGATGCCGACCTCGCCGTCGAGCTTGACGTAGTTGAGGTCGAGCTGCTTGGCCTTCGCCTCGAGCGGGTCGGCCGCGTCCTTGTCCTCGAGGAGGGCGTGGCCGGCGTGACGGAACTCGGAGTTCTCGTCGAGCGTGACCTTGCCGTCGAGGGCGATGACGTCGCCGTCCTCCGACAGGATGAGCGGGTTCACCTCGACGAGCGTCGCGTCCTCACCGGTGTAGACGTCGTAGAGCTTGACGAAGACGTCGGCCACCTTGTCGACGAGCTCGGCCGGGAAGTTCGCGGCGACCGCGATCTCGCGGGCCTTCTCGGGGCTGATGCCGGTGCCGGGGTCGACCTCGATGCGGGCGAGGGCCTCGGGCTTCTCGACCGCGAGCTGCTCGATCTCCATGCCGCCCTCGACGCTCGTGAGCGAGAGGTAGGAGCGGTTGGCGCGGTCGAGGAGCACCGAGAAGTAGAACTCCTGCGCGATGCGCGCGCCGCCGGCGACCATGACGCGCTTGACGACGTGGCCCTTGATGTCGAGCCCGAGGATCGCCTTCGCGGCCTCCTCCGCCTCGTCGGCGTTCTTGGCGACCTTGACGCCGCCCGCCTTGCCGCGGCCGCCGGTCTTCACCTGGGCCTTGACCACGACGACGCCGCCGAGCTTCTCCGCTGCGGCGCGCACGTCTTCGGGGGTGTCGGCGACGATGCCCGGGAGCACCGGCACTCCGTACTTCTCGAAGAGGTCTCTGGCCTGGTACTCGTAAAGATCCACGCTCTGCTTCCTATCGTTCCGCGCGGATGGCGCGCAGGGATGGGTGGGTGAGAGGCCCGGCTGTGAGAGTCTCGACGTCAAGATACCTCGATGTCGAGATAAGTCGAGCCGCGACCATGGTACTCCGTCGCCGACGGGCCGCCGAACCGGCGGCCGGCGGACGTCACGCGCGACCGCGGCGCCGGCGGTCCGGGCCGCCCGCCGGTCGCTGAGGTGAGCCTCACCATGCTGGCGGGCGATCCTCCGCTTTGCGAGACTGCCGACATGACGGATGCCACGGCCGAACCGGTGCACCGCACCGATCCCCACGACGGGAAGGTCCACGAGAAGCTCAACTGGCTGCGCGCCGGCGTGCTCGGCGCGAACGACGGCATCGTGTCGGTGGCCGCCCTCGTGGTCGGCGTCGCCGCCGCGACGACGGATGTCGGAGCCATCCTCATCGCGGGCGTCGCCTCGGTGATCGCCGGCGCGATCTCGATGGGACTCGGCGAGTACGTCTCGGTCTCGAGCCAGCGCGACACCGAGCACGCCCTCATCGCGAAGGAGAAGGACGAACTCGAGACCATGCCCGAGCAGGAGCTCGCCGAACTCGCCGAGATCTACCGCGCGAAGGGCCTGTCGGCCGAGACCGCCGACCTCGTCGCCCGCGAGCTCACCGAGCACGATGCGCTCGCGGCGCACCTCGAGGCCGAGCTGCACATCGCGGAGGTCGACGTCGTGAACCCGTGGCACGCCGCCTGGGCGTCGGCTGCGGCGTTCCTCATCGGAGCGGTCCTGCCGATGCTCGCGATCCTGCTCCCGCCGCCCGAGTGGCGCGTCGCGACGACGTTCGTCGCGGTCATCGTGGCCCTCGCGATCACCGGTTGGCTCGCGGCGTGGATCGGCGGCGCTCCCCGCACGCGCGCGATCATGCGCGTCGTCATCGGCGGCGCGCTCGCGCTCGCGGTCACCTGGGCGATCGGCGCCCTGCTCGGCGCGGCGGTCTGACCGGGGCGTCATGGCCGAAGCGCGGGTCGGCATCTCGGGCTGGCGCTACGCGGGTTGGCGCGGCGTCTACTACCCGAAGGGGCTCCGGCAGGCCGACGAGCTCGCCTACGCCGCGGACCGCATGACCTCGATCGAGCTGAACGGCTCGTTCTACGCGCTGCAACGACCGGCGAGCTGGCACCGCTGGCGCGACGGCACCCCCGACCGCTTCGTGTTCTCGGTCAAGGCGCCGCGCATCGTGACGCACGTCAAGCGCCTGCGCGACATCGACGCGCCGCTCGCGAACTTCTTCGCATCGGGTGTGCTCGACCTCGGCGCGAAGCTCGGTCCGATCCTCTGGCAGCTGCCGCCGACGCTCGCGTTCGACCCCGAGCTGCTCGGCGGGTTCCTGACGCGCCTGCCGCGGTCCAGGGCGGATGCCGCGGCGCTCGCGTCCCGGCACGACGAGCGGATGTCGGGGCGCGCGTCCTTCGCGGTGGCAACCGACGCGCCGCTCCGGCACGCGGTCGAGGTGCGCCATCCGTCGTTCGAGGAGTTCGCCGATGACTGGGTCGCGCTGCTCGAGCGCCACGGCGCGGCATCCGTCACCGCGGACACCGCCGGAAGGTACCCGAGGCTGGATCGCACCACCGCCGACTTCGCCTACGCGCGCCTGCACGGCGAGGAGGAGCTGTACGCGTCGGGCTACGACGACGATTCGCTCGACCGGTGGGCCGCGTGGGCGCGGGCGCACCTCGACGCCGGACGCGACGCGTACCTCTACTTCGACAACGACATCAAGGTGCGGGCGCCGTACGACGCGATGGCGCTCATCGCCCGGCTGCCGCGGCCGTCCGGGGTGCCGGAGGTCGACGTCGGCTGAGTCACGCCCCCGCGTCGGACGCCCGCCGCGGCCACCCGGGCGTCGCGAGCAGCCCGCCGTCCCGCATGACCGCGAGCACGTCGATGTCGTGTCGGTCGGCGAGGTCGTCGAGCGAGGTCCGCCCGCCCGCGACGATCGCGGTCGCGATCACGTCGGCGATCACGAGGTCGGCCGCGGCCACGCTCACCTGCAGGAACGGCGACGGGCCCGACCCGGGCAGGGTCCAGATGTGGTCGCCGCGCTCGGCGCTGCCCGACGTCGCGATCGCCCGTCGACGGGGCGGATCGAGGTCGATGCGTGCGAGCAGCGCAGTGCGGTCCGCGGGATCGACGATGCCCACGCTCCGGCCGGGATCGGCCGCGTCACCCGACGTCGCCGACACCAGCACGTCCCCGCCGGCATTGACCGCCCACCCCACGAACCCGGCGCGGTCGAGCGCCTCCCCCGCCTCCTCGACGGCGAGCGCCTTGACCACGCCGTTCAGGTCGACCATTCCGTCACCGCGGTGCGGGGTGAACACGCCGTCGGTCGCGTCACGCCAGTGCAGCGCGAGTGCGTAGGCGTCGCGCACGTCGGCGCTCGCGTCGACGAGCGCCAGCTCACCGCGCCCGATCCGGCTGAGTTCCGAGCGCGGTTCGAACAGGCTGCACCGCGCCTCCCACCTCGCGAAGACCGCCGCCGCGGCGGCCACCGCGGCATCCGCGTCCACGCCCGTCGCCCCGACCCGGATGCTGACCACGGTGCCCATCGCCTCGAACACTCCGGGTGGAAGCCCGTCGCCGGGGACGCGACCCGCGCGAGGCGCTCCGGCGTCCACCGTCAGAACCCCGCCTGGTCGAGCGCCGCCTGGAGCGACTGCAGGTATGCGACGCTCGTGTAGGTCGCCCCGCCGATCATCGAGACCGACGCCGACTGGGCTTGAAGCACCTCGGACCGGAGCATCGGCGCCGCGCGATTGCTGATCTGGACCGAGCGCCCGTCGCTGTCGGTGAGCTGGAGCGCGGTGACCTCGGTGATCGCGCCGCCCGAGATCGTGACCTCGACCTGCACGTTCCCGAACCGGGTCGAGATGCTGGTGCCCGTGTAGGTCCCGTCCGCGGCCCCGGACGATGTCGTGGTCGAGCCCGTGGATGCCGCGACATCCGTCGACTGCGACGTCGTACTGCCGGCCGTCAGCGCCGTGGTCTCGGTGTTGCCGAGCTGCCACCCGCCGAGGATGGCGGCGGCCGAGGCCGCGGAGGCCAGGAGCATCGCACGTCGTCTCACCAGTCGAACCTCTCATGATGGATCTGCTCGTCGGCCAGACCCGCGGCGCGTGCCTCGGAGATGACCCCTTCGGCCCAGCCGCGCGGACCGCAGACGTACAGGTCGCTGTCGGCGACGGCGGGCACGAGCGCGAGCAGGTGCAGTCCCTGCTGCTCGGCGGGCGGCGTCAGCCAGCCGCGGCCGCGACCGCCGGGCACCGTGATCAGCGTGGCGCCGCGTCGGTGGCACAGTTCCCGCACCTCGTCGAGCAGCCAGCCCTCGGCGGGCCCCTGCGTGCGGAGCACGACGGTCGCCTCGCCGGGCCGGAAGCTCGCCGACTCGAGCAGCGACCGGATCGGCGTGACCCCGATGCCCGCGGCGACGAGCGTCAGCCGACGACGGCTGCGGGAGGCCTCGCTGAAGATGCCGTACGGCCCCTCGAGCGCGACCCGGGTCCCCGGGCGGATGCCGGCGAGGCTCGCCGACCCGTCGCCGAGCGCCCGCACGGTGATCCGCAGCCGATCGCCACGCGGTGCCGCCGACAGGGAGTACGGGTGCGCCTGCCACCACTGGCCGGCCGTCAGGAACCGCCAGATGAGGAACTGCCCGCCGGTGGCGCGGAGCGCGGCGAGCCGTCGGCCGCGCATCGTCACCGAGACGACGCCGTCGCGCGGGTCCCCGACCGGGTCGATGCGCTCGACCACGAGCCCGTGCCGGAGCGTGGCGACCACGGGAGCGACGACCCGGTAGCCGACGAGCGCGGCGAACGTCCCGAAGGTGATCACGAGCCAGTACGCCCACTGCCAGCTTCCGACGACGAACAGGCCGCCGACGCTGAACTGGTGCGGCAGGGCGGCGAGCACCGCGACGTAGACGAGCAGGTGGATGACGTGCCAGACCTCGTACCGCAGCTTCCGCCGCACGGCGACGAGCGAGCTCACGACGACCGCGAGGAAGAGCGCGAACCCGAGGATCGCGAGCGGCAGGTCGGGCAGGTTCCAGATCACGAGCGCCTCGGCCCAGAGGTCGATGCCGTCGGCGATCGCGTAGCCGCCGAGCAGGAGCACGCCGTGCGCGAGCAGCAGGTAGAGCACGGGCTTGCCGAGCCTGCCGTGCAGCGCCATCGCGGCGTCGTGCCCGACGGCACGCTCGATGAGCGGCACGCGGGCCGCGAGCAGCAGCATGACGAGCACGAGGTCGGTCGCGGCGAGGCCGGCGACGATGCCGAGCGAGGTGAGCGCCGCACCCGGGTCGGCGAAGCGCGCCGCCCCGCCCTCGGCGAGGAACAGGGCGATGGCGACGGCGACGGATGTCACGGCTGCCGCCTGCAGCAGGTCGACTCGCCACAATCGACGGCCCGCTCGCGAGCGCTCGTCGCCGCCGACCGGGCGCGTGGGCCGCTCGAGGGGTCGAGCGTCATGGACGAGGAATGCCATGTCCTGATGGTGCGCCCGGGGTCTATCCCCTCGCCGTGCGCCGCCTATGGGGTTGCTGGGAGGAGATCAGCGGACGCGTCCGAGCGCGAGCGCCGCGTACATGAGCGCCGCCACGCTCTCGCCGTCGCCGATCTCGCCGTCCCGCACCATCCGCATGACCTCGGCCCACGGCACGGCCCGGACCTCGTGGATGCCCTCCTCGACCTGGCCGTGGGCGTGGCCGGGCGCGGGTCGCAGCCCGGTCGCGAGCCACACCGACTCGGGCGCCCTGCAGATGCCGTTCAGCGCACTCATCGCGCCGATCTCGCGCCATTCGTCGGCCTCGAAGCCGGTCTCCTCGAGCAGTTCGCGCCGGGCGGCGACGAGCGGGTCCTCGCCGTCCGAGCCGCCGGCGGGCACCTCGATCGACCGGCCCACGGTGTGCCGATCGACGGTGACCAGCAGCACCTCGTCGGCGTCGGTCATCGCGACGACGAATACCGCCGGCTGCTGCATCTCGACGACGCCGTAGATGCCCTCGCTGCCGTCGGGACGGATCACGTCGTCCTCGACGACGCGGATCCACGGGTTCTCGTAGACGGTGCGCTGCGAGCGGATCGGCCAGGTCACAGCTTCTCGATCGGCGCGATCTTGATGAGGAGCTTCTTCTGGCCGGCCGTGTCGAACGCGACGTGCGCGATGCGCTTGGTGCCCTCGCCCGTCACCTGGCGCACGGTGCCCTCGCCGAAGTCGGTGTGGCGGATGCGGTCGCCGGCCGCCAGCGTCAAGTCGCCGTTGTCGCGCACGTTCCCGGTGACCCGGTTCGCCCACTCGGTCTTCGGCGCCGCGGCCCTCGTGACGCTGAAGCGCTCGAGGTCGCGGTCGCGCGTGCCCCAGGCGCCGCCGCCGCCCGCGCCGCCGCCGCCGAAGCCACGGCGCGCGTTCAGCGCGCGCGGCTGGTTGCCGCCGCGGCTGTTCGCCATGCCGGGCGACTGCTTCCAGTCGACGAGCTCGTCGGGGATCTCCTGCAGGTAGCGGCTCGGCATCGCGACCGACACCTCGCCGAACTGGGCGCGGCTCATCGCGAGCGAGAGGTAGAGGCGCTTGCGGGCGCGCGTGATGCCGACGTAGAACAGGCGTCGTTCCTCGGCCGGGCCGCCGGGCTCGGACGCCGACATCTGGTGCGGCAGCAGGCCCTCCTCGAGCCCGGTGAGGAACACCGCGTGGTACTCCAGGCCCTTCGCGGTGTGCAGCGTCATGAGCGAGACCGTGCCCGACGCGTCGTCGAGCTCGTCGGCGGCCGCGACGAGCGAGACCTGCGTGAGGAAGTCGACGAGCCCCGCGCCGGGGTTCTCGCGGTCGAAGTCCTTGGTCTGCGCGACGAGCTCCTCGACGTTCTCGGCCCGCGTCTCGTCCTGCGGATCGCGGCTCGTGCGGAGCGTCTCGACGAGCTTCGAGCCCTCCATGAGGAAGCCGAGCACCTCCGAGACCTTCGACGCGCCCTCGTTGGTGCCCTCGTCGATGCCCTTCTGGCTCGGCACGAGCATCGCGGCCGCCGAGTCGAGGAGGTTCGCGAGCTCGAGGATCGCCGTCGTGACCTTCGGGCCGAGCCCGAGGCCGTCGGCCGCCCGCATCGCCTGGCGGAACGACAGGTCGTTCTGCTCGGCGAAGCTCGCGATGGCGGTCTCGGTCGCCGGCCCGATGCCGCGTTTGGGCGTGTTCAGGATGCGACGGATGGCGAGCTCGTCGAGCGGGTTCGCGACGGCGATGAGGTACGCCATCGCGTCCTTGATCTCTGCACGTTCGTAGAACTTCGTGCCGCCGACCACGCGGTACGGCAGCGCCGACCGCACGAAGATCTCCTCCAGCGCACGCGTCTGGGCGTTGGTGCGGTAGAACACCGCGATGTCGCGATACGCGACGCCCGACCGGTGCAGCGCCTCGATCTCGTCGGCGACGAACTGCGCCTCGTCGTGCGCCGAGTACCCCGTGTAGCCGGTGATCTTGTCGCCGTCGCCGTCGGCCGTCCAGAGCTTCTTGTCCTTGCGGTCGAAGTTGTTCGAGATGACGGCGTTCGCGGCCGACAGGATGTTCTGCGTGGACCGGTAGTTCTGCTCGAGCAGCACGACCTTCGCGCCCGGGAAGTCGCGCTCGAACTCCACGATGTTGCGGATGTCGGCGCCGCGGAATGCGTAGATCGACTGGTCGGAGTCGCCGACGACCGTGAGGGATGCGCCGGGGATCGCGCCCGTGGCATCCGTCATGCCCCGCACCAGCACGCCGTGCTGGTCGAGCTCGGCGACGACATCGGGTTCGACCGCCCGCGTGAGCTCGCGGATCAGCGCGTACTGCGCGTGGTTCGTGTCCTGGTACTCATCGACGAGGACGTGCCGGAACCGCCGCTGGTAGAGCGCCGCGACCTTGGGGAACGCCCGGAAGAGGTAGACGGTCTCGCTGATGAGGTCGTCGAAGTCGAGCGCGCTCGCGTCGCGCAGCCGGCGCGTGTACTGCCGGAAGATCTCGAGGAACATCACGTCGTTCGGATCGTTCGTGTTGACGTTCCGCGCGTACGTCTCGACGTCGCTCAGCTCGTTCTTGAGCTTCGAGATCTTCGCCTGCGCGCTCGCGGGCGTGAAGCCGAGCGTGTCGGCGTCGAGCTCCTTGATGATGCGCTTCAGGATGGTGCGCTGGTCGGCCGAGTCGTAGATCGTGAACGTGCTCGACAGCCCGATCGCCTCGGCCTCGCGCCGGAGGATGCGCACGCACGCCGAGTGGAACGTCGAGATCCACATGCCGCCCGCGGCCTCGCCGAGCAGCGCCTCGACGCGCTCGCGCATCTCGGCCGCGGCCTTGTTCGTGAACGTGATCGCGAGGATCTGGCTCGGCCACGCCTCGCGCCCGTCGATCAGGCTCGCGATGCGATGCGTCAGCACGCGCGTCTTGCCCGACCCCGCACCCGCGACTATGAGCAGCGCGGGCCCGCGGTACTCGACCGCCTCGCGCTGCTGCGGGTTCAGGCCGGCCGTCAGGCGATCGGATGCCGCATGGCCGGCGCCCTGCGCCCCGCCCTCACGCGCGTCGGAGGCCGCGACGGGCGCCTCGCGCCAGCCGTCGGGGTCGTCGGGGTCGAGGATCAGCGTCATGTCCCGTCAAGTCTAGGCGCGGCATCCGACAGCGCGGCGCGGCCGTTCGGAGGCCAACGCCCGCGGTGCTGCTCGCTCGACGTCCTCCACGCGACGTCATCCACGACTCCCGTGAAAGCGCGACGTCCACCGCCATTTCGCGGGACTCGGCGCCGGGGGTCAGCCATGCAGGCGAGGACTGTGGAGAACGCGCCCGGACGGACTCCGCGGTCGCGCAGGCTCGGCGCATGCCACGTCCCGCTCCGCTCCCGCTCGACCTGCAGCTCGGGCCGTTCCACGTCCGGACCGCGTCGGAGCGTGGCATCCCGCGGTCCCGCCTGCGGGCGCCCGACCTCGTCGCGCCCTACCACGGCGTCCGGAGCGCCGCAGTGCCGACGAGCGTCCGCGATCGATGCGGCGCCTACGTCGAGCGCATGAGGGTCGACCAGTGGTTCAGCCACACGACGGCGGCACAGCTCTGGGAGCTGCCCCTCCCGAGCCGGCTGGAGCGCGAACATCGCTTGCACGTGAGCTCATCGCGCCGCGAGCCCGAGGCGGCGGGAGTGATCGGTCACCGGATCGTCGAGCGACCTGCGGTGCAGCTCCACCTCGGTCTGCCGGTGCTCGGTCCGGCCGAGACCTGGTGCCAGCTGGGTGCGGTCCTTCCGGTCGACGCGCTCGTCGAGGCTGGCGAGCGCCTTCTCGCGTGGCCCGCACCACTCTGCACGCCCGCGGACATCGAGCGCGCCGTCACCGCCCACCGCGGGCGCCGCGGCGCGGTCGCGATCGCCGCGGCGTACCCGCTGCTCCGAGACCGGGCCGCCTCGCCGCGCGAGACGCGGTTGCGGCTTCGGCTCGTGGCGGCGGGGCTGCCGGAACCGCTTCGGAACCATCCGATCCGTCTGCTCGACGGTCGGACCGTGCACGGCGACCTCGTCTACGACGCCGAGCGCGTCGTGGTCGAGTACGACGGTGAGCAGCATCGGCCCGACGACGCGCAGTTCGCCCGCGACGTCGATCGGCTCAATGCCCTGGCACTCGCGGGGTGGTTGGTGATCCGGATTCGCAAGGACATGGGCAACGACGAAGTCGTCGATCTCGTGCGGTCCGCGCTGATGCGGCGTTCCGTCGAGCGCTGAGGCGACCCCGCGTAATGGCCGCCAACGGCGCCACCTTCCAGGACTCGCCGCGACACGCGCGGCCCGCTGCAGCGCCGCCCTGGCGCGACTCCCGCGTAATGGCCGCCGATGGCGCCGATTCACGGGAGTCGGCCCGGAAGCGCCGCAGCACCGGCCTCAGACCTGCTCCTCGGCCTCGAAGTACGCCCGCCGCGCTTCCAGGCCGAGATCGGGGTGGTCGAGGAACACCCCGTCGACGCCCGTGTCCATGATCCGGGTGAACTCGCCGAGCCAGTCGCCCCACGCGCTCCGCGAGGAGCCACGGCGGAACTCCGGCGCGAGGAATCGGTTCTCCGGGCGCAGGGTCCACGTGTACACCGCGAGCCCGGCCGCGTGCGCGGCGTCGACGAGATCCGACCCGCGGAGGGTGGCGTCGGGGCGCTCGCGGCGCGACGCCCCGGCATCCGTCGCGGACCCGCGTGCGGCGGGACCGCCCACGAGCCGCCCCTTGCCGACGCTCACCCCGTGCACGACGCCGGTCAGCCCCAGCAGCCCGCGCTCGCTCACGAACGCGTCGTAGCGCTTCGCCGCCGAGCCGTCCACCGCGACGAGGTCGTACGGCGCGCCGCGATCCTCCACGAGCAGCACGCGCGTGCCGCGCACGCCCGCCGACACGAGCCGATCGAGCAGCCCCGGCTCGAACGACTCCGACACGAGCCGGTCGTCGCCCCGCCCCCAGCCGGCGGCCGAGAGCTCCGCCGCGAACAGCTCCGCGAGCGGGAGTCCGAGTGCGGCGAAGTGCGTCGCGTGCTTGAACTCGGCCACGAGGCGGATGATGCGGCGCTGCTCGTCCGTCGCGGCATCCAGCAGGTCGAGCAGGTCGCGGAACCGCAGGATCGGGTACCGGCCGTCGAAGCTCGCGCTGTGCGGGCGGATGCCCCCGAGCCGCTCCCTCGCGCGGAGCGTGGCGAGCTCGGCCCACGTGAAGTCCTCGGTGAACCAGCCCGTGAGCGGGCGGCCGTCGACCTCGCGCGTGGTGCGGCGCGACGCGAACTCGGCGCGGGACGCGACATCCGTGGTGCCCGAGATCTCGTTCTCGTGCCGCAGCACCAGCACCCCGTCGCGCGTGGCGACGAGGTCGGGCTCCACGGCGTCGGCGCCGAGCGCGAACGCCATCCGGTACGCGGCCTCGGTGTGCTCCGGGCGGTAGCCGGACGCGCCGCGATGCCCGATGACGAACGGACGCTCGGCGAGATCGCGCAGCATGGGGCAAGCGTAGCGAGCGGCCACGCGGCATCCGCCCCGGAATGCCGGGGCTCTTCACGGCGTTGTCACCGCTGGAACCGGTAGGTTTGGAGGACGGAACCGGACGGTTCCGCACGATTCCCCTCCACACGACGGAAAGCCGAAAGCAGAGGAACCACAGCAATGGCTCTCAACAACCCCGCCTTCTCACGCAATGAGGCGTTCACCTCCGGTCAGGGGGCGGTGGCTGTCGCACAGGACATGTCCGCCCAGCAGCTGCAGGACATGTACAACCAGCCCGCGACGCTCCCCGACCGCGACGTCATGACGATCGAGGACTCGATCGCGAAGTCGGCCGCCGCCTTCGGCGTGCTCCTCGTGGGCGCCGCGATCGGATGGCTCACGGTCGAGTCCGTGCCCTTCCTCTGGATCGGTGCCGGCCTCGTGGGCTTCGTGCTCGCGCTCGTCAACATCTTCAAGAAGGAGCCGTCGCCCGCGCTGATCCTCGCGTACGCGGGCGTCCAGGGCATCTTCGTCGGCGGCATCTCGGCCTGGTATGAGCTGGCCTACGGCGGCGGCATCGTCGCGCAGGCCGTCATCGCCACGCTCGTGGTCGTCGGCGTGACGCTCGCCCTCTTCGCCTCGGGCAAGATCCGCGCGTCGAAGCGCGCGACGAAGGTGTTCCTCGTCGCGATGGTCGGCTACCTGGTGTTCTCGCTCGTGAACATGGGCCTCGTCTTCTTCGGCGCGATCGACAACCCGTGGGGCGTCCGCGGCCTCGAGATCGCCGGCATTCCGCTCGGCGTCATCATCGGCGTCCTCGTCGTCATCATGGGCGCGTACTCGCTCGTGCTCGACTTCGACTTCATCCAGCAGGGCGTGCGCAACCGCGCCCCGCGCAAGTACGGGTGGACCGGCGCCTTCGGCATCATGGTCACCGTCATCTGGCTGTACCTCGAGATCCTGCGCATCCTCGCGATCGCGCGCGACTAGCGTCGCATCGCGCCGTGCTCGTGAACGGGCCGTCCCCTCGGGGGCGGCCCGTTCCGCGTCTCCGTGCCGACGCGTTCAGCGCCCGGTCGCCGCGCGGGCGAGCAGCACGGCGCGCTCGCGCTCGTTCGCCGTGAGGCGCGCTGCCTGCGCGAACGCGGCCTGCGCGGCATCCGTTCGCCCGAGCCGTTCGAGCAGCTCCCCGCGCACGGCGTGCAGCGGGTGGTACCGCGCGAGCCGCCCGTCGGCCGCGAGCTCGTCGACGATCGCGAGCCCCGCCTCGGCTCCGTCGGCCATGGCCACCGCGACGGCGCGGTTGAGCTCGACCACCGGCGAAGGGGCGATCTGCCCGAGCGCCTCGTAGAGCGCCACGATCGTCGCCCAGTCGGTCTCGTCGACGGATGCCGCGACGTCGTGCCGCTCGGCGATCGCCGCCTGCAGCGCGTACGGTCCCCGCCCACGGCCGATGACGTCGGCGCGCACGAGCGCCGCCCGCCCCCGCGTGATCGCCGAGCGATCCCACCGGCGCCGGTCCTGGTCGGGCAGGAGCACCGGGTCGCCGTTCGCGTCGACCCGGGCCGGGAACCGCGCCGCGGTGAGCTCCATGAGCGCGACGAGCCCGTGCGCCTCGGGCTCGCGCGGCACGAGGCCGGCGAGCACGCGCGCGAGGCGCAGCGCCTCGCGGCTGAGCTCCGGGCGCATCAGGTCCGACCCCGCCGACGCCGAATGCCCCTCGTTGAAGATCAGGTACAGCACGCCGAGCACGGTGCCGAGCCGCTCCGGGAACTCGTCCCGGCCCGGCACCTCGAACGGCACGCCCGCCGCGCCCAGCGTCTTCTTCGCCCGCACGATGCGCTGCTGCACGGTCGACACGGGCGTCAGGAACGCACGCCCGATCTCCTCGGTCGTGAGCCCGCCCACGACGCGGAGCGTCAGCGCGACGCGCGCTTCGCGCGAGAGCACCGGATGGCACGACACGAACACGAGCCGGAGCACGTCGTCGTCGATCGCGTCGGGGTCGTACGGCAGGTCGCCCGTGGCATCCGTCGCCGCTGCCTGCTCGCGCTCCAGGTCGTGCGCGATCGCCGCGAGCCGCTCGTCGTAGCGTTCGCGTCGGCGCCACCCGTCGATCGCGCGGCGCTTGGCGACCGCGGTGAGCCAGGCGCCCGGGTTCGAGGGGATGCCGGAGGCCGGCCACTGCGCGAGGGCCTCGGCGAGCGCGTCCTGCGCGAGGTCCTCGGCGAGCGCGAAGTCGCCGACCGTGCGCGTGAGCGTCGCGACGATGCGGGCGGACTCGATGCGCCAGACGGCGGCGACGGCGCGCCGGGCGGACTCGGGGTCCGCCGGGCGCGCCGCCGCGGCATCCGTCTCGTCGGTCACGTGGCCCGTGTCGTCAGGCCCGCGCGGCGCCGCGTCGGGCGTCCTCGGCGAGCCGCTCGGCCTGCTCGGCGCGCCAGCCCTGCTCCTTCTGGATCCACTCGTTGTCCTGCGGGAAGTCCTCGAGGTCGTTCACGCGACGCACCTCGAGCTTGGTGCCGGGCCCGAGGGGGCAGCGACGGGCCCACTCCGCCGCCTCCTCCCTCGAGGCGACGTCGATGATCCAGAAGCCGTTGAACAGCTCCTTCGTCTCGCCGTAGGGACCGTCGGTGACGAGGGGCGGTTCGGCCGCGAAGTCGACCACGAAGCCCTCGCTCGCGTCGGAGAGCCCCTCACCGGCGAGCATGATCCCCGCCTTCATCATCTCCTCGTTGTAGCGGCCCATCGCCGCGATGACCTCGTCGAACGGCATGTCCTGGAAGGCCTCGTTGGCCTCGTCGCTGCCGCGCATGATCATCATGTACTTCGTCATGGTGGATCGCTCCTCGCCTGCTCGGGTCGCTGTTCGACCCTCTCACTGATGGCGTCGAACGGGAAGACCGCCGATCGACACTGCGCTCGCGATTCGCCGGAGGGTGTTCGAGCCGTTCCATTCCGACCAGTCTGCGACTAGTCTGAGCGCATGACCACCGTTGGAGCATACGAGGCGAAGACCCACCTGCCCGCGCTGATCGAGCGTGTCGAGGCGGGCGAGGAGATCACCATCACACGGCACGGCACGGCGGTGGCCCGGCTCGTCCCGGTCGACGCGCCGACCGCCCCCGCGACCGACACCGTCGTCGCGCTCCTGGCGGCGCGAACGGGGTCGCGACTGGGCAGCGAGGTCAGGCGACTGATCGAGGAGGGCCGGGCGTGACGAGCGCGTTCGTCCTCGATGCGTCCGTCGCGCTCAGCTGGTGCTTCGAGGACGAGGCCAGCCCCGAATCCGACGCGCTGCTGCATCGACTCGCCGACGGTGGCGCGATCGTGCCGGTCATCTGGGAGTACGAGGTCGCCAACGTCCTCGCCGTGGCGGAGCGGCGAGGACGCCTGAGCGAGGCCGAGGTGGCTCGACGCTCGACGCTGCTCCGCTCCTTGCCGATCCACGTCGTGCGCGATCTCGATCCCACGTCGCTCCTGCAGACGGCGCGGAGACACTCCCTGAGCGCCTACGACGCGGCCTACCTGATCGTCGCCGAGCGCGAGGGGCTTCCGCTCGCGACTCGCGATGCTGCGCTCCATGCGGCGGCCGTTGCGGCGGGGGTCGCCACGCTCCCGGCGTGAGCATGTCGCGCCCTCAGTGCGCCGGCGGGCTCAGAGCCCGAGCGTCTGCATGGTCGCCCTGATGGCGTCGCCGGATGCCGCGAGCAGCCCGGACTCCTCCTCCGACATCGGTGTCTCCGCGATCGGGAAGGCGCCGTTTCCGCCGACGACCGACGGCACCGACAGCGCGACGCCGTCGAGTCCGAACTCCCCCGAGAGCACGGTCGACACCGGCAGCACGGCCTTCTCGTCGTCGAGCAGCGCCTCGACGATGCGCGCGCCGGAGAGCCCGATCGCGTAGTTCGTCGCCCCCTTGCCCCGGATGACGGTGTAGGCGGCATTGCGCACCTCGTGGGCGATGCCGTCGAGCTCGTCGATCGAGAAGCGTTCGCCGCCCGTCCAATCGAGGATCGGGACCGGACCGATCCGCGCGTTCGACCACAGCGGGAACTCGGTGTCGCCGTGCTCGCCCACGATGTCGGCGTGCACGCTCGAGGTCAGGACGCCCGCGCGCTTGGCGAGCAGCCACCGCAGCCGCGACGTGTCGAGCACGGTGCCCGAACCGATGACCCGCTCGGCGGGCAGCCCGCTGATCTGGCGAGCCGCGACGGTCAGCACGTCGACGGGGTTCGTCACGAGCACGTAGATCGCGTCGGGCGCGCGCTCGATGAGCTGCGGCAGGAGCCGCTCGAGGATCCCGACGTTCGTGCCCGCGAGCTCCATCCGGCTCTGCCCGGGCTGCTGCTTCGCGCCGGCCGTGATCACCACGACATGAGAGTCGGCGACGACGTCGAGGTCGGACCCGCCGACGACGTTGGACCGCGTGAACTGGGTGCCGTGCGCGAGGTCGAGCACCTCGGCCTCGACCTTCTCGGTCGCGATGTCGTACAGCGCGACCTGGTTGGCCGACTCCCGGATGAGCGACGCGTACACGAGGCTCGCGCCGACGCTCCCGGCGCCGATGACGCTGAGCTTGGAGTTCTCGATGACCGCCATGCCGGTCAGGCTAGCGCGTCACTCCCACTCGATGGTCCCCGGCGGCTTCGACGTGACGTCGAGCACGACCCGGTTGACCTCGGGCACCTCGTTGGTGATGCGGTTGGAGATCTTCGCGAGCACCTCGAACGGCACGCGGGTCCAGTCCGCCGTCATCGCGTCCTCCGACGAGACGGGGCGCAGCACGATCGGGTGGCCGTACGTGCGGCCGTCGCCCTGCACGCCGACGGAGCGCACGTCGGCGAGGAGCACCACGGGGCACTGCCAGATCTCCGAGTCGAGGCCGGCCGCAGTGAGCTCGGCGCGTGCGATGGCGTCGGCCTCGCGCAGCACCTCGAGGCGCTCGAGGGTGACCTCGCCGACGATGCGGATGCCGAGGCCGGGGCCGGGGAACGGCTGGCGTCCGACGATGACCTCGGGCAGGCCCAGCTCGCGGCCGATCGCGCGCACCTCGTCCTTGAACAGGGTGCGCAGCGGCTCGACGAGCTCGAACTGCAGGTCCTCCGGCAGGCCGCCCACGTTGTGGTGGCTCTTGATGTTCGCGGTGCCCGTGCCGCCGCCCGACTCGACGACGTCGGGGTAGAGCGTGCCCTGGACGAGGAACTTCACCGGTTCGCCCTCGGCCGCCGCCTCGGCGATCAGGTCGCGCTCGGCCTGCTCGAAGGCCCGGATGAACTCGCGGCCGATGATCTTCCGCTTCTCCTCGGGGTCGGTGACCCCGGCGAGCGCGGCGAGGAACGTGTCCGCGGCGTCGACCGTGACGAGGCGCACGCCGGTCGCGGCGACGTAGTCCTCCTGGACCTGCTCGCGCTCGCCCTTGCGGAGCAGCCCGTGGTCGACGAACACGGCCGTGAGCTGGTCGCCGACGGCCTCGTGGACGAGCGCGGTCGAGACCGCCGAGTCGACGCCGCCCGAGAGCGCCGAGATCACGCGCGCCGAACCGACCTGGGCGCGGATCCGCTCGACCTGCTCGGCGATGACGTTGTCGGGGTTCCAGTCGGCCGGGATGCCGGCGGCGCGGTGCAGGAAGTTCTCGATGACGTCCTGGCCGTACGGCGAGTGCTTGACCTCGGGATGCCACTGCACGCCGTAGAAGCCCTGCTCATCGTTCGCGAACGCGGCGACGGGCGTCGTCGAGGTCGACGCGAGCACCTCGAAGCCCTCGGGTGCGACGGCGACCGAGTCGCCGTGGCTCATCCAGACCGTCTGGTGCTCGGGCTGGCCGCCGAGCAGCGTGTTCCGGTCGTCGACGCGCACGGTCGCGGCGGTCGAGCCGTACTCGCGGTGCCCGGTGTGCGCGACCTCGCCGCCGAGCTGCTGCGCCATGACCTGGAAGCCGTAGCAGATGCCGAGCGTCGGCACGCCGAGCTCGAGGATGCCCGGGTCGAGTGCGGGCGCACCCGGCTCGTAGACCGACGACGGTCCGCCCGAGAGGACGATGCCGACCGGGTCCTTCGCGCGGACCTCCTCGGCCGTGATCGTGTGCGGCACGATCTCGGAGTAGACGGATGCCTCGCGCACGCGCCGCGCGATCAGCTGCGCGTACTGCGCGCCGAAGTCCACGACGAGGACGGGTCGCTGCTGGGTCTCGCTCACTGGGCGGCCTCCACGGGCTCGGAATCGGTGTCGGAGTCGGTATCGGTCGCCGCGGGAGCGGTCCCGGGCGCGCCCGCGCGTGCGGCGTCCGCCGCGGCATCCGCTTCGCGCTTCGCCAGGTAGCCGCGGACCTCGCGCCCGATGCGGGCCTCGAGGATGAACGACAGGAACGGCACGATCCCGCCCGAGGCGAGCACGAGCAGGCGCCAGAACGGCCACCGCATGAGGCTCCACAGGCGGAAGTTGCTGAACAGGTACACGACGTAGAACCAGCCGTGCGCGATGAGGATGCCGGTCGAGAGGTTCACGCCCGTGCCGGTCGACTCGAGCCCCTCGGGCGTCTCGGCGACGGGCTCGAACGAGAGCAGGCCGTTCGGGCCGAATGCGTAGAGCTCGAGGTGCCAGACGTACTTCAGCAGCATCTCCGCGCAGAGCAGGAGGAGCATGACGCCCGTGATGACCGAGGCCACCATGTAGAACTTGAGGGCCCCGCGGATGCGCGGGAATTCAGCCGGTTTGGGCTCGAGGGGCATGGCGTCCAGTCTACGATGCGGCCGGCTGGGCGAAGGCCGTGACGGATGCCGCCCCGCGGCGCCGCACGCTGGCGCCGGAGTTCAGTCGCGGGACGCGTCCGCGGGCTGTCCGGCCGACTCCGCCGACTCCGCGGCCGACGCCTCCAGCTCGGCCTCCTCGCGCTCGCGCTGCACCGCATCCTTCACGAGCCGGTACCAGAGGAAGACCGCGAAGCCCGCGAACACGACCCACTCGACGGCGTAGAACACGTTGAGCCAGTTCAGCTCCGACTCCTGCGACGGCGGGGGCGAGTCGATCGCCTCGAGCTCGGCGATCGGCTCCGTCGTGGTCACATAGCCGAAGTACACCGGCCGGTCGTCGTAGTCGGCCCAGACGTTGATGAGATGCGCCACCGCGACGGTCGTCATCGACTGCGGGTCCTCGCCCTCGTCGGGCGCCACGGGCGCCTCGCTCGGAAGGAACCGCCCGACGAACCCGACCTCGCCGGCCGACCCGGCCGTCCGGTCGACCTCGGCGAGCACCTCGCGCGCCGTCTGCTCGTCATCGGTCCAGCCGAGGGCGACGGGCAGCCCGCCGGCAGCGGCATCCGTCACCTCGACATGGGCGACGACCCACCAGCCGGCGACGCCGTCGTTCAGGCGGCCCTGCACGAGCACCGTGTCGCCCGGCACGATCGTGCCGGTGAGCGAGACGCGCTGGCCGGTCGCCGCCTGCTCGGTCGGGCCGTCGGGTTCGACGACCTCGGCGAGCGGACGGACCTCCTCGGTCGGACGTTCGACGACGGTCGCCTGCTCGACGGCGCGGTCGACCTGCCACTGCGCGAGGAGCGCGAACGCCGCCGCGATGCCGAGCGCAGCGATCAGGGCGAGCACCCAGCGGGGGCGCAGCATCATCCGGAGCATGTCGCCCGAGATTCTAGCCCGGCCGGATGCGCGGTCCCTGCGAGCTCCCCCGGTGGTCGAGTAGGCGCGCAGCGCCCTATCGAGACCCCTCCGGCGGACTCAGTCGACCTTCACGATGTCGGGCGCCTCGAGCCGCGCGCGATCGGCCGCCTCGTCGTCGGGCTGCTCCTGCGACGCGCGCTCGGCGGCGACCCGCTGCAGGTACCGCTCGACCTCGAGCGCCTCCCGGTCGGCGTCCCAGCCGAGCACGCCGGCCATGAGTCGCGCGGCGACCGGTGCGGCCGAGACGCCGCGGTCCCACGCCTCGATCGAGATGCGCGTGCGCCTGGCGAGCACGTCGTCGAGGTGCAGTGCGCCCTCGTGCGAGGCCGCGTACACGACCTCGGCGCCGAGGTAGTCGTCCGCCCCCGGGAGCGGATCCCCGAGCTCGGGGTTCTCGCGGATCAGGTCGAGCAGTTCGTCGGTGAGGGTGCCGTAGCGGTTCAGCAGGTGCTCGATGCGCACCTTGTGCACGCCGAACGCCCGCGCGATCTTGCCGCGCTTGTTCCATGCCGCCTGGTAGCCCTCGGCGCCGAGCAGCGGGATGTCCTGCGTCGTCGACGCCGGGACGCGCCCGTCGAGTGCGTCGGCGGCGGCGTCGATGGCGTCCTTCGCCATGACCCGGTAGGTGGTCCACTTGCCGCCCGCGACGACGACGAGCCCCGGCACGGTGTGCGCGACGACGTGCTCGCGCGAGAGCTTGGAGGTCTGGTCGCTCTCCCCCGCGAGCAGCGGCCGGAGGCCGGCGAAGACGCCCTCGACGTCCTCCCTGGTGAGCGGGATCGCCATCACCGCGTTGACGTGCTCGAGCAGGTAGTCGATGTCGGCCGCCGTCGCCGCCGGGTGCGCCTTGTCGAGGTTCCAGTCGGTGTCGGTCGTGCCGATGAGCCAGTGCCGGCCCCACGGGATGACGAACAGCACGCTCTTCTCGGTGCGGAAGATCATGCCCATCGCCGACTGGATGCGGTCGCGCGGCACGACCAGGTGGATGCCCTTGGACGCGCGCACCTTGAACGTGCCGCGCTCCCCCACCATGCGCTGCGTGTCGTCGGTCCAGACGCCCGTCGCGTTGACGACCTGCTTCGCCCGGATCTCGAAGTGCTCGTCGGTCTGCAGGTCGTGCGCCTTCACGCCGACCACGCGCTCGCCGACCTTGACGAATCCCTCGACCTTGACGCGGCTCGCGACGTGCGCGCCGTAGAACGACGCGGTGCGGGCGAGGGATGCCACGTACCGCGCGTCGTCGACCTGCGCGTCGTAGTAGGTGAGCCCGCCGACCAGCGCATCGCTCGAGAGCGACGGGATCGCGCGCATCACCTGTCGCTTCGACAGGTGCCGGTGGTGGGGCACGCCGGGCGGGCGCCCGCCCGAGTAGCTGAAGATGTCGTAGAGCAGCATGCCGGCGCCGATGTAGAACCGCTCGAACACGCGCTTCTGCAGCGGGTAGAGGAACCGGACGGGCTTGACGAGGTGCGGCGCGATGCGCTGCAGCAGCAGGCCGCGTTCGATGAGCGCCTCGCGCACGAGGCGGAAGTCGAGCTGTTCGAGGTACCGGATGCCGCCGTGCACGAGCTTCGACGACCGGCTCGAGGTTCCCGACGCCCAGTCGCGCGCCTCGAGGAGCCCCGTCGAGAGGCCGCGCGTCACCGAGTCGAGCGCCGCACCGGTTCCGACGATGCCGCCGCCGACGACGAGGACGTCGAGTTCCTTCTCCTTGAGACGGGCGATCGCCGCCTCGCGTTCCTCAGGTCCGAGCTTGTTCGAACGCGTCACCGACTTCAGTCTCGCCATCGTCGCTCCCCATCCCCGGGCGGACCGCGGCGGCCACGCCCGTCGTCACCACGCTACCCGAGCACCGTACGCTCGGCCATGGAATCGGCCGGGGATCGGAGCGGGTTGACAGGCTGCGTCGGCCGGCCCCTACGCCGACTGGTACGGCGCGACGACGACCTCGACCCGCTGGAACTCCTTGAGGTCGGAGTAGCCCGTCGTGGCCATCGACTTGCGAAGGGCGCCCACGAGGTTCGCCGTGCCGTCGGCGGCCGGTGCCGGCCCGTAGAGGATCTCCTCGAGCGGGGCGACCTGCCCGACCTGCACGCGCTGGCCGCGCGGCAGCTTCAAGTGGTGCGCCTCGGGGCCCCAGTGCCATCCGCCGCCCGGTGCGTCGGTCGCGCGAGCGAGCGCCGCACCCAGCATGACCGCGTCGGCACCGCACGCGACGGCCTTCACGATGTCACCGGCCGCACCGACGCCGCCGTCGGCGATGACGTGCACGTACCGGCCGCCGGACTCGTCCAGGTAGTCGCGACGCGCGCCCGCGACATCCGCCACCGCGGTGGCCATGGGCGCGTGGATGCCGAGCGTGGCGCGCGTGGTCGAGGCCGCACCGCCGCCGAAGCCGACGAGCACGCCCGCGGCGCCCGTGCGCATGAGGTGCAGCGCCGCCGTGTACGTGGCGGCACCGCCCACGATGACCGGGACGTCGAGCTCGTAGATGAACTTCTTGAGGTTCAGCGGCTCCTGGTTCTTCGAGACGTGCTCGGCGGAGACGGTGGTGCCGCGGATGACGAAGAGGTCGACGCCCGCGGCGACGACCGTCTCGTAGAGCTCCTGCGTGCGCTGCGGCGAGAGGGCGCCGGCGACCGTGACGCCCGCGGCGCGAACCTCGGCCAGGCGCTCGGTCACGAGGTCGGGCTTGATCGGCTCGGAGTACAGCTCCTGCATGCGGGCCGTCGCCTGATCGTCGCTGAGGTTGCGGATCTCGGCGAGCGCGGGCTCCGGGTCTTCGTACCTGGTCCACAGGCCCTCGAGGTCGAGCACGCCGAGCCCGCCGAGCTGGCCCATCATGATCGCCGTCTGCGGCGACACGACGGAGTCCATGGGCGCCGCGAGGAACGGGATGTCGAACTGGTACGCGTCGATCGACCAGCCGACCGAGACGTCCTCGGGGTCGCGGGTGCGCCGGCTCGGCACGATGGCGATGTCGTCGAACGCGTAGACGCGACGGCCCCGCTTGGAGCGGCCGATCTCGATCTCCTGGGTCACCGTTCAACCCTACCCAAGGGCCTCAGCGGTGCGACACGGATGCCGCGGGCGCACGTTCAGCGCGCCCGCGCCACCCGGGCCTCGTCCCACACGGGAGCGTCGGCCTCGACGACCTCGCCGTCGGAGCGGAACACCACGAACCGGTCGAACGACCGCGTGAACCAGCGGTCGTGCGTGACCGCCAGCACGGTGCCGTCGAAGCGCGAGAGCGCGTCCTCCAGCGCCTCCGCCGACACGAGGTCGAGGTTGTCGGTCGGCTCGTCGAGGAGCAGCAGCGTCGCGCCCGAGAGCTCGAGCAGCAGGATCTGCAGGCGCGCCTGCTGTCCGCCCGAGAGCGCGTCGAACTGCTGCAGCGCCGACCCGGCCAGCCCGTAGCGGTCGAGCGCCGAGCTCGCGGCCTCGCGCGCCATCCCCTCGCGGTTCGCGTCGCCGCGATGGAGGATGTCGAGGAGCGTCCGGCCGCGGAGCCCCGGCAGCTCGTGGCCCTGCGCGAACCAGCCCGGCACGACCCGCGCGCCGAGCGTCGCGGTGCCCGTGTGCGGGACGGCGGCGAGCGTCGCTCCGACATCCGTCACATGCCCCTTCGCGCGGTCGGGGTCGCTGCCGCCGGCCGCGAGCAGACGCAGGAAGTGCGACTTGCCCGACCCGTTCGAGCCGAGCACCGCGACCCGGTCGCCGTACCAGACCTCGAGGTCGAACGGCCGCATGAGCCCCGTGAGCTCGAGCCCCTCGCACACGACGGCGCGCTTGCCCGTGCGCGAGCCGCGCAGGCGCATCGACACCGCCTGTGCCGGTGGCCGCTCCTCGGGCGGGCCGGCCTCCTCGAACTTCCGCAGCCGCGTGACCGCGGCCTGGTAGCGCGAGGCCATGCCGTCGTTGTAGGTCGCCTTGACCTTCAGCGTCTGCACGAGCTGCTTCAGCTGCGCGTGCTGCTCGTCCCAGCGCCGCCGCAGCTCGTCGAGCCGGGCGAAGCGCTCCTCGCGCGCGGCGTGGTATCCGCGGAACGAGCCGCCGTGCACCCATGCCGTGCTGCCCGCGGCGCCCGCCTCGAGCGTCACGATGCGGTCGGCGGCGCGCGCGAGCAGCTCGCGGTCGTGCGAGACGAGCAGCACGGTCTTCGGCGTCGCCCGCAGCTGCCCCTCCAGCCAGCGCTTGCCCGGCACGTCGAGGGAGTTGTCGGGCTCGTCGAGGAGCAGGACCTCCTCCGGTCCGCGCAGCAGCGCCTCGAGCGCGAGGCGCTTCTGCTCGCCGCCGGAGAGCGTCGCGAGCTCGCGCCATTTGGCGCGCTCGAACGGGATTCCGAGCGCCGCGATCGTGCAGTGATCCCACACGACCTCCTGGTCGTAGCCGCCCGCCTCCGCGTACTCGGCGAGCGCCGACGCGTACCGCATCTGCGCGGCCGTGTCATCCGTCTCGATGAGCGCGTTCTCGGCTCGCTCCAGCTCGATCGCCGCCGCCCGCACGCGCGCGGGCGCGACCGACACCAGCAGGCCGTGCACGGTGCGCTCGACGCCCTCGACGACCTCGCCGCGCCCGACGAACTGGTCCATGACCCCGAGGCCGCCGACGACCTGGACGCTGCCCTCATCGGGCCGCAGGTCGCCGCGGACGATGCGCAGCAGGGTCGTCTTGCCCGCGCCGTTCTGCCCGATGAGCGCGGTCGTGCGGCCCTCGGTCACGCGGAAGGCGAGGTCGGCGAGCAGCGGCCGGCCGTCCGGCAGCGAGAAGGAGACGCCGTTGACGTCGATGAAGCCCATGCGAGCGGTTCCGTTCGAGAGACAGCGGCCCCGGCCGCACCGCCCGATGGGCAGCCGTCCAGACTAGCCGAAGACGGATGCCGCGGCACGGCCTCGCGGCATCGTCCCACCCGGCGGCGTCATCGGGCAGGCTGGACCCATGCACCGCGTCGCCGCCGACCCGCTCGATCTCCTCCGAACCCGGACCAGTGCCAAGTGGCGCAGCTACGACCCGGACGTGCTGCCCCTGCCCGTCGCCGAGATGGACTACCCGCTCGCCGAACCGATCGCCGAGGCGCTGCACGCCGCGATCCGTCGCTCGGACACCGGCTACAACTCCGGGAGCCTCCCGGTCGCCGAGGCGTTCGCGGAGTTCGCCGCCGCGCGGCTCGGCTGGGACCCGGATCCCGCGCGGGTGACCTGCACCGCCGACGTGAGCATGGGCATCGTCGAGGTGCTGCGCCAGGTGGTTCGGCCGGGTGACGGGGTGATCGTGAACCCGCCCATCTACCCGCCGTTCTTCGACCTCGTCGCCGAGGCGGGCGCGACCGTGGTGGAGGTTCCCCTCTCGGGCGGCATCGAGGCGGGCTGGTCGCTCGACCTCGCCGGCATCGAGGCCGCCTTCGCCGCGGGCGCCCGTGCCATGGTGCTCTGCAACCCGCACAACCCGGTCGGCGTCGTCCATCCGCGCGACGACCTCGCGGCGCTCGCCGACCTCGCGGCACGGTTCGGCGCGACGATCGTGTCCGACGAGGTGCACGGGCCGCTGTCGCAGCCGGAGACGCCGTACGTGCCGTTCCTGACGGTCTCCGATGCCGCGCGGGAGCACGGCGTCGCGGTGACCGCCGCAACGAAGGCCTTCAACCTCGCGGGGCTGAAGGCCGCGCTCATCGTCACCGCGAGCGAGCGCGGCGACGCCGTCCGCGCGTCGTTCCCGTACGAGGTCGAGTGGCGCATGAGCCAGTTCGGCTCGATCGCCTCCGTCGCCGCGTTCCGGCACGGCGGCCGCTGGCTCGACGGCGTGCTGGCGTCGATCGATGACAACCGACGGCTCCTCGCCGACCTGCTGGCCGACGAGCTGCCGGACGTGCGGTATCGGATGCCGCAGGCCACGTACCTGGCGTGGCTCGACCTCTCCGCGCTCGGCTGGGGCGACGATCCCGCCGACGTGGCGCTCGAGCGCGCGCGCGTCGCGCTCGCCAAGGGGCCCATGTTCGGTGCGCTGGCCGGACGCGGTCACGCCCGGCTCAACCTCGCCTGCTCGCCCGAGGTGCTCGCAGAGGCGATCAGTCGGATCGCCGACGCGCGCACCTCGGCGGTCGAGTAGCACCGGCCGCGGGCCGGAGCGTATCGAGCCCTACCTCGTGTAGTTCGGCGCCTCGACGACGAACTGCACGTCGTGCGGGTGCGACTCCTTGAGCCCGGCCGGCGTGATGCGCACGAAGCGCCCCTTGGCCTTCAGCTCGGCGACGGTCCGCGCCCCGACGTAGAACATCGACTGCCGGAGTCCGCCCACGAGCTGGTACGCGACCGCCGAGACCGGGCCGCGATAGGGCACCTGGCCCTCGATGCCCTCGGGGATGAGCTTGTCGTCGCTCGGGACATCCGCCTGGAAGTAGCGGTCCTTCGAGTACGAGGTCTTCTTGCCGCGCGTCTGCAGTGCGCCGAGCGAACCCATGCCGCGGTACGTCTTGTACTGCTTGCCGTTCTGGAACACGAGGTCGCCCGGGCTCTCGGCGGTTCCCGCGAGCAGGGAGCCGAGCATGACCGTGTCGGCGCCCGCGACGAGCGCCTTGGCGATGTCGCCCGAGTACTGCAGGCCGCCGTCCGCGATGAGCGGCACGCCGGCGGGCTTCGTGGCCTTCGAGGCCTCGTAGACCGCGGTGATCTGCGGGACGCCGACGCCCGCGACGACGCGCGTGGTGCAGATCGAACCCGGACCGACGCCGACCTTGACGGCGTCGGCACCCGCGTCGACGAGCGCCTTGGCACCTTCGTACGTCGCGACGTTGCCGCCGATGACGTCGATGTGCGCGAACGTCGGGTCGGCCTTGAGCCGGCGGATGACATCGAGCACGCCGGCCGACTCGCCGTTCGCGGTGTCGACGACGAGCACGTCGACACCCGCGTCGCGCAGCGCTTCGGCACGCTCCCAGGCGTCGCCGAAGAAGCCCATCGCGGCGCCGACGCGCAGGCGCCCCTCGGCATCCTTGGTCGCGTTCGGGTACTGCTCGGACTTGTCGAAGTCCTTGACCGTGATGAGGCCGGTGAGACGCCCCTGGTCGTCGACGAGCGGGAGCTTCTCGACCTTGTGCTGCGCGAAGATCGCGACGGCCTCGTCGGGGTCCATGCCGACGCGACCCGTGATGAGCGGCGCCTTCGTCATGACGTCGGCGACGCTCGTGGTCGGCTTCTCGAAGTCGGAGACGAACCGCATGTCGCGGTTCGTGATGATGCCGACCAGCACGCCGTCGGCGTCGACCACGGGCAGGCCCGAGACGCGGTACGTCGCGCACAGCTGGTCGACCTCGGCCACCGTGGCATCCGGCGTGGTCGTCACCGGGTTGGAGACCATGCCCGACTCGCTGCGCTTCACGCGGTCGACCATGTCGGCCTGCTCGGCGATCGAGAGGTTGCGGTGCAGGATGCCGATGCCGCCCTGTCGCGCCATGGCGATGGCCATGCGGGCCTCGGTCACGGTGTCCATCGCGGCGGAGAGCAGCGGGGTCGCGACCGTGATGCGCCGCGTCAGGCGCGAGCTCGTGTCGGCCTCGCTCGGGATCACGTCGGTGTGCCCCGGCAGCAGCAGGACGTCGTCGTACGTCAGTCCAGTGAATCCGAACGGATCGGCCTGATCCATGTCGCCCCTTCGTCTCGAGTCGTGCTCGACCGCCCGCGGACCGCGGGTCGCGGGCACGGGCGCATCGTCGCGGTACAGAAGAGTTTAAGCGAGTTTGCGTCGCCGCCATTCCCCGGATAACAATCGAGGGCCGTTTGTGCCCGGGTGCGAAACACCTGGGACATAATCGGCACGTACTGTGACGACGTCGTCGCAGGAAAGGCGAACCCGGTCGACCCCCATACCGGGACCTTTGGAGGTGCAGTGGAATCCACGCAATCAGTCCGCCCACATTCCCGCGGGAGGTGGCTCCTCCTCCTCGGACTCCTACTGTCCGCACTCACTCTGTCCGGCATCGCAGCGTCCCCTGCGATGGCGGACGAAGGGGGTACGGACGGCCAGGCCGAGGAGTTCGAGTACTTCTTCAGCGGGAACGTGAAGTACAACGATGAGCCGCTCGAGGGGGTGTCCATCTCCGTCTCCGGCAACGGGTTCGAAGCGGAGACCGAGACCGATGAGAACGGCCAGTGGACCCTCGGCGTGCCCGAGAAGGAGGCCTACGAGCTCACCCTCGACGAGGACACCCTGCCCGAGGGCGTGGTCGTCGAGGACGGCCAGTCCACGGTCGAGGCCGAGTTCGGCCTGACCAAGCGGAAGGCCGTCAACTTCTTCCTCGGCGAAGGGCAGCGCGTCACGACCGACTACGGCGCGCAGGTGCTCATCCGCGTCGTCAACGGCCTGAACTTCGGCCTGCTCCTCGCGCTCGCCGCGATCGGCCTGTCGCTGATCTTCGGCACGACCGGGCTCTCGAACTTCGCCCACGCCGAGATGATCACGTTCGGCGCGTTGATGATGCTGACCTTCAGCACGACGTTGAACGTGCCGGTGTGGCTGTCGATCATCATCGCGATCGCGTTGTCGGCCGGGCTCGGCTGGACGCTCGACGCGGGGCTGTGGAAGCCGCTCCGCAAGCGCGGCGTGGCCCTCATCCCGCTGATGATCGTGAGCATCGGCCTCTCGCTCGCGCTGCGCTACACGTACCAGTTCTTCTACGGCGGCGGCACCCGCCAGCTGCCCGGCGCGACGCTCCCCCGGGAGATCCAGCTCGGGCCGATCCTGCTGTCGTGGATCGACGTCGCGAGCATGGCCACCTCGGTCGTCGTCCTCCTCGCGGTGGCGTTCTTCCTGCTCCGCACCCGGATCGGCAAGGCGACGCGCGCGGTCTCCGACAACGCACCCCTCGCCGCGGCGAGCGGCATCGACGTCGACCGCGTCATCCGCATCGTCTGGGTGCTCGGCGGCGGTCTGGCGGGCCTCGCGGGCATCCTGTGGGCCTACTTCCGTCCCGGCGTCAGCTGGGACATGGGCTTCCAGATCCTGCTGCTCGTGTTCGCCGCGGTCACTCTCGGTGGTCTCGGCACCGCGTTCGGCGCCCTCGTCGGTTCGCTGATCGTGGGTCTCTTCATCGAGATCTCCACGCTCTGGCTGCCGAGCGACATGAAGTACGTCGGTGCACTGCTGGTGCTGATCCTGGTGCTGCTGTTCCGACCGCAGGGCATCCTGGGTCGCCGAGAGAGAATCGGATAAGGGGCCGACCATGATCGACTGGATTCAGATCTTCTCGAATGCGGCGCAGGAGCTCATCAGTCCGACGACCGCGGCGTACGCCCTGGCCGCACTCGGCCTGGCGATCCACTTCGGGTACACCGGCCTGCTGAACTTCGGCCAGGCGGGCTTCATGGCCCTGGGCGCGTACGGCTACGCGATCTCGACCCTGAGCTTCGGGTTCCCGGTATGGGCCTCGGTGCTCGTCGGCATCGGCGCCTCCATCGTGTTCGCCCTCATCCTCGGCATCCCGACCCTGCGCCTGCGCGCGGACTACCTCGCCATCGTGACGATCGCCGCCGCGGAGATCCTGCGGCTCATCTTCACGACGAACACGTTCGACGACGTGACCGGCTCGGCGAGCGGCCTGCAGGGCTACAAGGGCGGCTTGGCTGCGCTGAACCCGATCCCCGACGGCACGTACGGGTTCGGTCCGTTCACGTACAACGCCTACGACTGGTGGATCCGCATCCTCGGATGGACCGTCGTCATCCTGGCCGCGCTGTTCACGTGGCTGCTGATGCGCAGCCCCTGGGGCCGTGTCATCAAGGGCATCCGCGAGGACGAGGACGCCGTGCGCGCCCTCGGCAAGAACGTCTACTCGTACAAGATGCAGAGCCTGATCCTGGGCGGCGTCTTCGGCACCCTCGCCGGCATGATCTTCATCATGCCGCGCGCGGTGGTGCCGGCGAACTACCAGACGTCGCTCACCTTCTTCATCTACGCGATCCTGCTGCTCGGCGGCGCCGCGACGATCCTCGGCCCGATCGTGGGCTCGATGATCTTCTGGGTGCTGCTGTCGTTCTTCTCGGGCTTCATGGCCCGGGCGGTCGAGGCCGGCTGGTTCCCGTTCATGACGCAGGTCCAGGCCGGCCAGCTGCGGTTCATCCTGGTCGGCATCGCGATCATGCTCCTCGTGGTATTCAGGCCACAGGGCATCTTCGGCAACAAGAAGGAGCTGTCCTTTGTCCGATAACGGCACTCCCACGACGCCGGTCAAGACGACCGGCCTCCACGTCGGCGAGGCGGGTCCAGGGGTCAAGAAGGTCGACCCGATCCTCATCGCCGACGGCGTCAAGCGCACGTTCGGCGGCCTCACCGCCGTCGACGTCGCCCACGTCGAGATCCCGCGGGGCGCCATCACGGCCCTCATCGGTCCGAACGGCGCCGGCAAGACGACGTTCTTCAACCTGCTCACCGGCTTCGACAAGCCGGACGAGGGCAAGTGGGAGTTCGACGGCCGCTCGCTGGCACACGTCCCGGCGTACCGGGTCGCCCGGATGGGCCTCATCCGGACGTTCCAGCTCACCAAGGCGCTCGGCCTGCTCACCGTGCTCGACAACATGAAGCTCGGTGCGAAGCAGCAGACCGGTGAGAACCTCTTCCGGTCCGTCCTGCCCTTCCTCTGGCGCAAGCAGGAGGAGGAGATCGAGGAGAAGGCCAAGGAGATCCTCACCCGCTTCAAGCTCGACACGAAGCAGGAGGACTACGCGGCGAGCCTCTCGGGCGGGCAGCGGAAGCTCCTCGAGATGGCCCGCGCGCTCATGAGCGATCCGACCCTGGTGATGCTCGACGAGCCGATGGCCGGCGTGAACCCCGCGCTCACGCAGTCGCTGCTCGACCACATCCTCGACCTGAAGGCGCAGGGCATGACGGTGCTCTTCGTCGAGCACGACATGCACATGGTCCGCCACATCGCGGACTGGGTGATCGTGATGGCCGAGGGCAAGATCGTCGCCGAAGGCGACCCGCACGAGGTGATGTCCGACCCGGCGGTGATCGACGCCTACCTCGGTGCGCACCACGACACCGACCTCGGGGCGACCGACACCGGTCACGTCGAAGCCATGAAGGAGCTCATCGATGACGAACAGTGAACCCACGCCGGGCGCCGCGTCGACCTCTGGCGCGGCGACCGTGGACACGCGCGACATGGTCGTCGAGGTACGGGATGTCACGGCGGGCTACCTGCCCGGCGTCAACATCCTGAACGGATGCTCGCTGACCGCCCGTCAGGGCGAGCTCGTCGGCATCATCGGCCCGAACGGCGCCGGGAAGTCGACGCTGCTGAAGTCGATCTTCGGCCTCGTGAAGGTGCGCGAGGGCGGGATCTTCCTCCAGGGCGAGGAGATCACGAACCTCAAGGCGAACAAGCTGGTGTCGAAGGGCGTCGGGTTCGTCCCGCAGACGAACAACGTCTTCCCCTCGCTCACCATCCAGGAGAACCTCGAGATGGGCATCTTCCAGAAGCCCAAGGACCTCAAGCACCGCCTCGAGTTCGTGGTCGACATCTTCCCGGAGCTCGGCAAGCGCCTCACCCAGCGCGCCGGTTCGCTCTCGGGCGGTGAGCGCCAGATGGTGGCGATGTCGCGCGCGCTCATGATGGGGCCGCACGTGCTGCTCCTCGACGAGCCGAGCGCCGGTCTCTCCCCCGTCCGGCAGGACGAGGCCTTCCTGCGCGTCAAGGAGATCAACCGCGCCGGCGTGACCACCATCATGGTCGAGCAGAACGCGCGCCGCTGCCTGCAGATCTGCGATCGGGGCTACGTCCTCGACCAGGGCCGCGACGCCTACGAGGGGCCGGGACGCGACCTGCTGAACGACCCGAAGGTGATCGGCCTCTACCTGGGCACGCTCGGCCAGGAGTAGCGACTCCGCACCACACCCCGAAGGGGGCGGATGCCACGGCATCCGCCCCCTTCGTCGTGTGCCCGCGGCGAGCCCGACAGGCGCGCGACTGAGGGGCACCAGCGACCGGCGGAGGGGCGACCGCCGACCGACGGGGTACCCGATGTCGCTCGGCGATGAGCTCTGGCGAACGCCGTGTGCTGGATCCGGGGACGAGCGCGCCCGGGCGATGGCCGGCATCCCGCGTTCGGCGGCTGTCGGCGACGCTTGAAAACTGAACAGTAGCGGCGGTCGAAAAGTGAACACTCAACGATTGGAGAGTGATCACTGTG
>NZ_JBOCIG010000007.1:0-298320 GCF_050565425.1 Agromyces sp. GXS1127 | reverse complement strand
CACTGTCGCGCGGGTCGCCGCTACGAAGCTGGCCGAGCAACATTTGCCGGTGGAGCCTGCGTTGCACTGAAGGATCGGGAGTGGCCGCGGGCGCGGCAAACCCCGCCGCATACGCTTAGGTCTGGGCTTGCACGGCTCGTCGGAGAGCGCCGATACCCCCGAACTTTGGAGCAATGGTTGATCAGGTGGATCGTCCCGCGGGCCGTCGGACGCGTCGCGCGTGCTGTTGGAGTCGGCGTCGGCGTGGCCTGGGTACTCGCCGCATCCATCGGTCTCATGAACATCGGTGCCGAACCGCACGATCTGATCACACGACCCGCGTCACTTGTCGTCCTGATTCCGGGCATCCTGCTCGCAGCGCGCGCGCTAATGCTGCGAGTGAAGGTCGATGCAGGGACCTTGATCATTGTGAGTTGGTGGCGCACGTATCGGTTCGACAGCCGCGAGGTGGAAGAGCTCCTCGTCGAGCATTACTCCGGGTACATCAACCGGTGGGCGGACACCGACATCATGGCCCGGAACGTGAAGATCATCGGGGTCGCCGTCGCTGGCCGGGACCGCTTCTTCCCAGCGACGGCAATGTCGAATGCAACCGCAAGACGTCTGCTCCCGGAACTTGCTCGAGCGCTGGACGCTCCCATGGAAGTAATGCCTCAGTGACGGATCGGAATTGCAGCGCCGGCGCCTCGGCTACGGTCGGTACATGGACCTGCAAGCGGAACTGCATCGGTTGTCCGTGCCAGACTCCGCGTACAGCATCGGCCACGACTCGAACGAGGCGTACTGCCTGATCGAGGAACCCAACGGTTGGCACGTCTACTTCAGCGAGCGGGGTCGCCGTAACGACGAACGCGTCTTCTCATCCCAGGCCGACGCCGCCGTGGAGCTGCTGCGACGGATACGCGCGGACGGCGCGATGTCGCGCTGAGGGATCGTTCGCGCGTCGCTGGCATCTGGGCGCGGTTGGCGGGGTCGGCATGTGCGAGCCTTGCCTGACGGAATCGATACCAGCCGAGCAGACCGAGGGTGGATTGGTGTGAGAGCAGGGCACGTTCGGCGTGGAGCGCTGGCGGGGCTCGCCGCGTCGCTGGCGCTGACCGTGGGCGGTTGCGCGCCGTCCGGGGAGGTGAGCGTTCGTGACTACGTGGATCAGGCCATTGCGGGCCTTGATGAAGGGCTCTACGCGGATTCTCCGGAATGGGACGTCGCTGTCGCTGAGGCGCTCCCGGATCTCTATTCGGCGAAGAACATCCCCGGCACCTACCGGCTTCTCTCTTCCCTGACGAAGGTCGCGGGTGGTGCGCACAGTTTCTTCTCGACACCGGCAGATGTCGCGGCGTGGGAGCAGCCATACCCGCCCGGCCACGTGCCGGTTCCGACGGTGAGCTACGACGGCCCGGTCGCGACGGTCGTGGTGCCCGGGTTCTCCAGCGCCCACCAGGACGAGGCGGACCTGTATCTCGAGGCGGCAGCGGAGATCTTCACATCGGAACGGGCACGGTCCACCTGCGGATGGGTCGTCGACGTGAGCGCCAACACCGGAGGTGACCTGCGGGTGATGCTCGTGGCGTTGAGTCCGTTGCTCGATGACGGCGTCGTCGAGGTATTCCGGGAGCGCGACGGCTCCACGACCGACGTCGTGGTACGTGCGAATGCGGTCTCGTGGGGAGACGAGGTCTGGGGCGAGCTGCCGGCCGAGCCGACCAAGCTCCCGAACCGGCCGATCGGCATCGTTCAGAGCGGCGCGACCGCGAGCGCCGGGGAATCGGTGATCATCGCCTTCACCGGGCAGGAGGCCGTGAAGACGTTCGGCTCCGCCACCGCGGGGTTCACGACAGTGAACGACGGATTCGAGCTCCCCGACGGTGCAGCCGTCACGCTCTCGTTCGCCGTGATGGGAGATCGAGAAGGCAACTTCCACGAAGGCCCGCTGACGCCAGGCAGGGAAGTGACGCACGGCGATGGATCATCACAATCGGTGGCTCGGGAGTGGGCGGCCGGTCAATGTCCCGACTCCTGAGTACGCCGCCACCGCGACGCAGCCGAAAGCATCGGCGATCAGATGGTTCGCAGTAGGGGATGGGGAGTGACCACGGAGGCCGCGCCTGCGTGAGTCGGTGTGTGGGCGTGAGTCGTCTAGCCCCGGTCAGTGTCAGCCAACATCTCCCTAACGGCTTTCGCGAACTTCGGAGCCCCGCTGCGGGCTAGCCTCGCCAGCAGCACCTCTGCTGCGACGGGCGGATGGGTCATCGCCGCGGCTTGCTCTGTGATGAGCTGGCACGTGGCGGTCGGTCCGAGGTCGAACTGATCCAGCAAGAAGTCATCCAACCGGATCGTGGCCAGACCGAAGGGTCGCAGTGCAGACTCGGGGAAGTCGCTGACGTTCTCTGTGACGATCACGTCCGCGCGACCGCGAATGGCTGCGGCAACAACATGCCGATCGTCGGGGTCCGGAAGCTCGATCCCTCCCTCGAGTGATTCCCATCCGTCGACAAGAGCATCGTCGAAGGCCTCATCCAACGACCGAAAGCGGCTCTGGAACCTGCTTGGGTCAATGTCGGGATGGATGCGCTCGAGTGCACGCAGGGCCTCATCGACGACCCGTTGTGACCACGACGGCCGGAACGCGCCGGAGTCGGCCATCCGCAGCATGGTGTCGCACGGCGCGATCGGAACCAGCACGCAAGCATCGAGAAACGCCGTGAACAGCGCCACCGCCTACGACTTCCTCGCCTCGGCGAGGGCGTCCCGATACGCCCCGGCGTCGACGTCGTACAGGCCGTCCTCGCTTGCCTGGCGGGTCAGCTCATCAAGACGACTGCGACGATCGATCCGCTTCCGCTCGCGGTACGCGAGCACATCCTGCAGGCGAAGACGCCGATGCCGAGAGGCCCCGAGGCGCTCGAAGGGCAACTCGTGCTCGTCGAGCAGCCGGACCAAGGTGTTCCGGCTCACGCCCAGCAAGTTCGCCGCCTGCTGGGTAGTCAGTTGACGGTCGATCGGCTCGACACTGACGGACGCACCGTTGCCCATTGCGTTCACGACCTGCCGGAGCACCTCATAGACCTCGAGAGGCAAGGGGATCTGCTCACCATCAGGCCCGAGCAGCATCGCGGGGGCGGAATGGTTTTCGAGCAGCCGCGCGAGGTTGAGCATCTCCTGCAGGTCCTCCGGCGGAGCGACCACGCGTGGCTCACGGGAGGGGCTGGGAACGGGAGTACTCATGTCCTCATTATCGCCCAAAACGTTCAAAACGTCCATATCGCCCACCATCTCTTTATCCCGCTGGTCTCGCGCCCGTCGCGCTGAGGGATCCCTGGTTGGCCGCCTACGGGAGGAGGTCGAGCATTTGCGGTCGTGCCTTCATCGCGTGGATCACCAGTTCGTTCCCGCTGTCGAAGACCAGCACGACCGTCTCGAGCAGTCGACCTCGGGTGTCGAACCCGAGCCGGAACTGCCGGGCGGGCGAGTCGTCGTCGAGGTCTTCGATCCAGATCGGCCATGAAGCGGCCTGCGTCGCATCTTCGGGGCTGATGCCGTGTCTGAGTGCCGAATCGTGAACGTTCACGCAGCGTACGCGGCCAGTGCGTCCCGGATGAGCTCAGACCGAGTCTTGTGCTCGCGGGCAGCGCGGGCATCCAGCGCTGCGAGTTCGTCACTGGTCAATCGCAGCGCGACCACCTGCGACGGCTCGGCACCACGCCCCGGTCGGCCGCGTCCGCGCTTCTTCAGCGTCGCGATGTCATAGCCGGCTTCGGCTTCAGCGACCCACTCGGAGATCTGCTCCTCGGTGACGGGCGCACCGTTGATCGTCTCGCGCTTGCTCATGGCAATAGTGTAATACGTAAATGCCAGTTGGGAACAGTCGCCAGTCGCGCTCAGGGATCGTCCGTGGTCAGCGGCGCGAGGCAAGCGACGTCAGCTCAGGGGATGGCGCCCTTGCCGGCATCCCGGGCGGCACCGGCTCCATACGCGCGGGCCTGCGCCTCAGCATGCGATGCGTCCGCAGCGTGATCCGACCCCTGGGAGTTTCGACGGTCGCGGACCGTCAGGATCCAGACGAGTCCGCCCAGGAGAGCGATCCCGACCACGACTGCGATGATGACGATCTCCATCGATGCTCCATTCCGCTTTCGGTCAAGCTAGCACCGCACTCCCGTTGAGATCTCCATCGGCGGGCTTAGAGCAGCTGTGGCAGGAAGACGGCCGCGAGCACCGCGAGCGGTATGAGTGCGAGCAGGAGCAGGGCGCGATTGATTCGTCGCCGGCTCACGGTGCCCTTCTCGAATGAGGAGCGGCTCATCTTGTCGAACTCTGGAAGGAGCGCTTGGTAGGGCGGCTCGGGTTTGTTCGAAATTCGTTCGGGCGGTCGGGTGGAGTCGTCTTCGTCTCCCATGCCCCCAACCTAGTCACGCGCGGGAGCGCGTCGAGGATCTCCCGGCTGACCGGTCCGACTTGCGACACGACCGCCACCGAGTCCTTCTCCAGGCCGGAAGCGCGGTGACCCGAAGTCGACCCGGACGACGTCGCCGTGGGCGATCACCACTCAGTCGCCTCGAGCATGCGGCGCTCGGTCTCCGGGAGGAACGGGCTGCCGGCCGGGGGCTGCCCGACGCGTTCGATGACCGCGTCGGCCAGGGCGGTCGGAACTGCCTCGCCCTCGAGTTCCTCGATGCATCGTCGCGCTGCCGCAATGCCGAAGCTGCTGCGGTCCGGACATGAGACCGGTCGCGACCCCTGGGCCTCGATGTTCGCCCTCCGGCCACGGCGACCACTGGGCTGCCGTTACGCAGTGCGTCGCCGAGAACCAGGGCTGGACGGACGCACTCCGCTCGACGCATCAGGGGATCGTGTGAGAGGCATTCGCTCGGGCGCGCCCGAGCGGCGAGATATCGCTGCGATGCTCCTGAGACGTAGCCCATACGATCTCATGAAGCCCGTCCGGTCCGACAGACGGCAACACCCGCATCTGCCTCGCGAAGTTCACCGAGCCATGGACGTACGGCGACCCAGTTCAACTGGCCGAAGGAATCGACGAGGCGACACTCGTCGCGGCCGAGTTGGTCGGGGCCGAGGGCGTCAAGGTGATCGAGCAGGCTGCGTCTCGGGCGGTGGTCCTCGACGACGGGATTCGCCTGGGAGTGGGGATGGGCCCGGCGAGCGATGGCGACGAGCCCTGGGACGCGCGCGTTCCTCTCCGCAGCGCCGTCAGCCGACGCGCGCGTCGAGCGGCGTGCCCTGGTGGAACAGCATCCGCGGGCGGTCGCCGGTGACGCGCCACAGCGAGCTGCGGCGGCTGCGCATGCCGTCAGCGTCGAGCGTGTAGGTCAGCAGGGCGAGATCGGATGCCACGAGCTCGACGTGCTCGCCGGTGACGACGGCCGACTGCACGTCGACCGCGTCGGGGCCGGTCATCACGTCGATGAGCTCGTCGCGCGTCCACAGCCGCCCGCTGCGGCCGATCTCGCGGAACGATTCGTCGAGCAGGTCTTCGAGGGCGGCCGGGTCGCGCCGGACCTCGGGCTCGAGCAGTCGGCGTTCCGCCCCGGTCACGAGCACGGCGATGGACTCGTCTTCCATGCGATCGACCCTACGCCGTCGAGCACGCCGTGGCCGAGCGAGCCGTGCCGGGGCGTTCCTCGCCCGGCACGGCTCATCGCGCTCAGGCCCGCTCGAGCACCGCCTGTGCCGACGCCTCCGGCCGGAGGTCGAGCCGGCGCAGCAACTGCGCGTTGGCCGCGACGATCACGGTCGAGAGCGACATCAGGATGGCGCCCACCGACATCGGCAGCACGAACCCGATCGGCGCGAGCACGCCCGCCGCGAGCGGCACCGAGACGAGGTTGTACCCGGCGGCCCACCAGAGGTTCTGCTTCATCTTCCGGTACGACGCCCGCGAGAGCTCGATGACCGAGAGCACCGAACGCGGGTCGCTCGAGGCGAGGATGACGCCGGCCGACGCGATCGCGACATCCGTCCCCGCACCGATGGCGATGCCGACGTCGGCCTGCGCGAGCGCGGGCGCGTCGTTCACCCCGTCGCCGACCATCGCGACCGAGAGGCCCTCGCGCTGCAGCTCCTTCACCTTCGCCGACTTGTGCTCGGGGCGCACGCCCGCGAACACCCGGTCGATGCCGAGCTCCTCGGCGACCGTGCGCGCGACCGGTTCGGCATCGCCGGTGATCATGACGACCTGGATGTCGAGCGCGTGCAGCGCCTCGATCGCCTCGCGGGACTCGGGGCGGATCTCGTCGGCGAGCGCGATCGCGCCGGCGACCTCGCCGCCGACGACGACGTGCAGCACGGTGGAGCCGCGCTCGGCCCACCCGCGCGACGCGTCGAGCGGCCGGAGGCCCTCGCGCTCGAGCAGGCCGGGACCTCCGACGTGGACCTCGCGCCCGTCGACCGTCGCGGTCACGCCGATCGCGGCGGACGCGGCGAAGTCCGACGCGGGCCGGAGGGCGAGGCCGCGGCGCTCGGCGTCGGCGACGATGGCCCTCGCCAGCGGGTGCTCCGAGTCGTGCTCCGCGGACGCCGCGAGCCCGAGCACCTCGTCGAGGTCGTGTCCCGGCGCGGCCGCGGCATCCGTCACCGCCGGCTCGCCCCTGGTCAGGGTGCCGGTCTTGTCGAACAGGACCGCGCCGACCGTGCGCATCGTCTCGAGGGCGAGGCGGTCGGTCACGAGCACGCCGCCGCGCGCGGCGCGCTCGGTCGAGATCTGCACGACGAGTGGGATCGCGAGCCCGAGGGCGTGGGGGCAGGCGATCACGAGCACGGTGACGGTGTGGATGACGCCCTCGTCGGGGAGGCCGACGAGCGCCCACACGATGCCGGTGATCGCCGCCGCGATGAGCGCGAACCAGAAGAGCCAGCCGGCCGCGCGGTCCGCGAGGCGCTGGGCGCGCGTGCTCGAGGACTGCGCCTGGGCGACGAGGCGCTGGATGCCGGCGAGGGCGGTGTCGTCGCCGACCGCGCCGACGCGCACGCGGATCGCGGTGTCGGTCGCGACGGTGCCGGCCACCACGTGCTCGCCCGGGCCGCGGCTCACGGTGCGGGATTCACCCGTGATCATCGACTCGTCCATCGCGGCGGTGCCGTCGACGACCTCGCCGTCGGCGGGCACCCGCCCGCCGGGGCGCACGATCACGACGTCGCCGAGCACGAGGTCGGCGGGTGCGACCGTCTCGACGCCGGTGTCGGTGACCCGCTCGGCCTCGTCGGGCAGGAGCGCCGCGAGCGCGTCGAGCGCCGAGGAGGTCGCGGCGAGCGAACGCATCTCGATCCAGTGGCCGAGCAGCATGATCACGATGAGGAGCGCGAGCTCCCACCAGAAGTCGAGGTGGTGGGGGAGGATGCCGAGGCTCGCGCCGAGCGAGGCGCCGTACGCGACCGTGATCGCGAGCCCGATGAGCAGCATCATGCCGGGCTTGCGGGCCTTGAGCTCGGCCCAGGCGCCGGTGAGGAACGGCGAGCCGCCCCAGAAGTACATGACGGTGCCGAGGACCGGTGAGATCCAGGCGACCCAAGCCGCGTCGGGCAGCGGGTACCCGATGATGTCGGCGAACATCCGGCTGAACCCGATCGTCGGGACCGCGATGACGAGCATGATCCAGAACAGGCGGCGGAACTGGCCGACGTGATCGCCGTGCCCCGCGTGGCCGCCGTGGCCGGACATGTCGTGCCCGGCGTGCGCCGCCGGGTCGTGCCCGGCGTGACCCGGCATGTCGTGGTCCGGCATCGCGCCGTGCGCCGTCGCGGAGGGGTGCTCGGAGTGCGCCGCCATCCGAAGGTCCTCGGCGGTCTCGCCGGCTCCGTGTTCGTGCGTGTCGTGCCCTCGGTCGATCTCGCGCCCTGCGCTCATCATCGGCCTCCTCTTCGGTACGGTACGTACCCCTATGGGGTATTCACTACAACGCCCGGGCGACCATTCCATTCCCGAGCACTCCGTCGCGCCGGCAGCGTCACGCGGGCCCTTCGCCCATTGCGACCCGCGGGCGTCCCTGCACACGATGGACGCATGCCGACGCCTCGCGACCCCGACCCCGCCTGCGAGGATCCGGCCGACGTCGCCGCACGCCTCGGCGTCGACCCGGCGGCCGGGCTCACCGCTGCCGACGCCGACGAACGGCTCGACGCGCACGGGCCCAACGAACTCAGGCCCGCCCGCCGCGTGCCCGTCTGGCGACGCGTCCTCGCCCAGTTCACGGATCCGCTCATCCTGCTGCTCCTCGCCGCGGTCGTCGTCTCGGTGGTCGCCTGGATCGTCGAGGGCGCGAACGGCTGGCCGATCGACGCGCTCGTGATCCTCGCGATCATCGCGCTGAACGCCGCCCTGGGCCTCGTGCAGGAGTCCCGCGCCGAGCGGGCCGTCGCGGCGCTCGCCGTGATGACGCGCGCCCACTCGACGGTACTCCGCGACGGCGAGCTCCGCACGGTCCCGAGCGGGGACCTCGTGCCGGGCGACGTGCTCGCGCTCGCCGAGGGCGACCGCGTCGGCGCCGATGCCCGACTGGTGCGCGCCACCGCGCTGCGCGTCGCCGAGGCCTCCCTCACCGGCGAGAGCGAGGCGGTGGAGAAGGACCCGACGACGCTCGACCACCGCGTGCCGCTCGGCGACCGACGCGACATGGTGTTCGCGGGCACGGCGGTGAGCCGCGGCACCGGCCGCGCCATCGTCACCGGCACCGGCATGGCGACCGAGATGGGCGCGATCGCGACCATGCTCGACGAGACGGTGGAGGAGCCGACGCCCCTGCAGGTCGAGGTCGGCCACCTCGGCCGCATGCTCGGCCGCATCGTGATCGGCATCGCGATCGTGGTGATGCTGACGGTGACGATCGTGCAGGGCGTCGACACGCTCGAGGACTTCGTGACGGTGCTGCTGCTCGGCGTCTCGCTCGCCGTGGCCGCGGTGCCCGAGGGCCTGCCGGCGATCATGTCGCTCGTGCTCGCACTGGGGGTGCAGCGGATGGCGCGCCGCAACGCCGTCGTGAAGCAGCTCTCGAGCGTGGAGACGCTCGGGTCGGCATCCGTCATCTGCACGGACAAGACCGGCACGCTCACCACGAACCAGATGACGATCCAGCGCGTCGTGACGGCGTCGGGCGTCGTGGACCTCGGCGGCGTCGGCTACGCGCCCGTCGGCGCGGCGACCTCGAAGGGCCGCGACCTCGTCGAGGGGCCGCTGCTCGCCGAGGCGAGGCTCGTGCTCGGCGCAGGCTCGCTCGTCAACGATGCGCAGCTCGCCGAGCACGACGGCGTGTGGGAGATCGAGGGCGATCCGACCGAGGCGGCATTCCTCGTCGCCGCGCGCAAGGTGGCCGGTGCCGCCGAGGAGGCCGCGCGCTACGGCCGGGTGGCCGAGGTGCCGTTCAGCTCCGAACGGAAGATGATGTCGACCGCGCACCGGCACGAGGCGGGCGACCTGGTCGTGCTCAGCAAGGGCGCGCCCGACGTGCTGCTCCAGCACTGCACCCGCCTCCAGGTCGGCGACGAGATCGTCCCGCTCGACGCCGTGCGGCGCGCTCACGCGCTCGCGGAGATCGAGACGCTCTCGGAGGAGGCGTTCCGCACGCTCGCGGTCGCGTACCGCCCGGCGCCCGAGCTGGCGGGCGACGGGCCGGCGGATGCCGCGGGGCTCGACGAGTCGGCGGAGCAGGATCTCGTCTACGCGGGGGTCGTGGGCATCATCGACCCGCCGCGCCCCGAGGTGCGACCTGCGATCGCGGAGGCCCATGCCGCCGGGATCCGCGTCGTCATGATCACCGGCGACCACCCGGCGACGGCGGCGCGCATCGCGCGCGACCTCGGGATCATCGGCGAGGACGGCATCGCGCTCCCGGGTGCCCGCCTCGACGGCATGGACGACCGCCAGCTGCGAGACGCGGTACGGACCGTGTCGGTCTTCGCGCGCGTCGCGCCCGAGCACAAGCTCCGCATCGTCGACGCGCTGCAGGCCGAGGGGCTCGTCGTCGCGATGACGGGCGACGGCGTCAACGATGCCCCGGCGCTGAAGTCGGCCGACATCGGCATCGCCATGGGCATCACGGGCACCGAGGTCACGAAGGAGGCGGCGAAGATGGTGCTCGCCGACGACGACTTCGCGACGATCGTGCACGCGGTCCGCGAGGGGCGCGTGATCTTCGACAACATCCGGAAGTTCCTGCGCTACCTGCTCTACTCGAACATGGGCGAGGTGCTCACGGTCTTCCTCGGCGTCGTGTTCGCCGGGGCGCTGGGGTTCGCGGGCGCCTCGAACGAGGCCGTCGTGCTTCCCCTGCTCGCGACGCAGATCCTCTGGATCAACCTCGTCACCGACTCGGGGCCGGCGCTCGCCATGGGCGTCGATCCGGAGGTCGACGACGTGATGGCGCGCCCGCCGCGCGGGCTGCACGACCGCGCGATCGACCTCGGCATGTGGATCGGGATCGCGACGACGGGCATCGTGATCGCGGTCGCGATGCTGCTCACGATGGACGCCTTCCTCCCGGAGGGCCTGATCCCGGGCGGCACCGACACGTTCGAGACCGCGCGCACGGCCGGGTTCACGACGCTCGTGTTCGCGGGGCTCTTCACCGCGTTCAACGCGAGGTCGGCGACCTCGAGCGCGTTCCGATCGGTCTTCGCCAACCGCTGGCTGTGGGGCGCGGCCGCACTCGCCGTGGTCCTGCAGGTCGCCGTCGTCTCGTGGGCGCCGCTGCAGGTCGCCTTCGGCACCGCGCCGCTGGATGCCGCGCACTGGGCGGTGTGCGTCGCGATGGCGTCGTCCGTGCTGTGGGTGGAGGAGCTGCGCAAGCTCGGCATCCGCGTCGTGGCGCGTCGCCGTGCAGCGGCGTCGGGGGCGAGCGGGTCGCGGGCGGCGGGAGCGCCGGCGTGACCGCGGCCGCGACCTGATCCGTACCACCCGCGCCCGTGCCGTGCGTCCGGGATCGGAGACACCCGCCCGCGCCGAACCGTGGGCCCGCGGCATCCGTCGTCGCTATCGTCGGCAGCATGACCGAGGCTGCCGCACTCTCGCACGATCCGCTCTGGCCACGCGCGGGCGACTGGCCGGCGTTCGAGGCGATGCCGGATGGCGCGCGCGCCGCGCTCGCGATCCTCGGCGTTCCCGCGTGGCGCACGTCGCTGTCGCCCACCGCCGCGCACGCGACGCCCGCCGCGATCCGTGCCGCGCTGCGGCGCTACAGCCCGGCGCTCGTGCCCGACCGCTCGCGCGACCCGCTGAACTTCCCGCTCGCCGGCGGGACGGACCTCGGCGAACTGGCCCTCGTCGACGCCGGCGATATCGACGAGCCCGACGGCGACGCGGGGGAGGCCCGCACGCGGGCACGCGTGGGCGAGGTGCTCGCGCGCTCCGACGCGCTCCTCGCGCTCGGCGGCGACAACTCGGTCACGGTCGCGACCGCGCTCGGGGCGTGGGGGCCCGACCTCGGCGCCGCCGGGCTCGTCACGATCGACGCGCACTACGACCTGCGCGACGGCGTCTCGAACGGCTCGCCGGTGCGACGCCTCATCGAGGCCGGGCTCGACCCCAGCCGCATCGTGCAGATCGGCATCCAGGACTTCGCGAACTCGGCCGCCTACGCGCGGCGCGCCGCCGACCTGGGGATCACCGTGATGCACCGCAACGAACTCCACCACCGCCTCCCCCACCTCGCGATGGCCGAGGCGCTCGAGATCGCGGGCGCCGCCGGCGGCCCGGTCCACCTCGACGTCGACGTCGACGCGTGCGACCGCTCGGTCGTGCCCGCCTGCCCCGCGTCGGTACCCGGGGGGCTCGCGGCGTGGGAGCTCCGCGCGCTCGTCCGTGCCGCGGCATCCGACCCTCGCGTGCGCAGCGCCGACCTCGTCGAGATCGACGCGACGGCCGACTCGGCCGACGGGCGCACCGTGCGTCTCGCCGCGCTCTGCGTGCTCGAGTTCGCCGCGGGGGTCGCGCTGCGGCTCGTCCCCGACCCCCGCACGGTGGCAGACTCGGCCCCATGAAGACCCTCGTGCTCGTGCGCCATGCGAAGTCGGCGTGGGGCGACCCGACGCTCGCCGACCACGACCGGCCGTTGAACGACCGCGGCCGTCGTGACGCGCCGGAGATGGCGCGCCGGCTCCGCGAGCGCGGGGTCGTGCCCGACGCGATCCGCGCGAGCACCGCGCTCCGGGCTCGGAGCACCGCCGAGGCGATGGCCGCGGAGCTCGGCCTGCCGACCGACGCGCTCGTGCTCGACGAGCGGCTCTACGGTGCGGGGCCCGACACGATCCTCGACGTCGTCGCCGAGCTCGGGGACGTGGCGGGCACGGTCATGGTCGTCGCGCACGACCCGGGGATGTCCGACCTCGCGTACCGGCTGTCGGGCGAGATCGAGCACATGCCGACCTGCGCCGTCGCGGAGTTCCGGTTCGCGATGTGGTCGTGGGCGGAGGTCGCCGCGGCCGACGCCGTCGCGGTGCACCTCGACACGCCCCGCTGAGGGACCGGCTCACGCGACCGGGGCGCCGCCGGCGCCGCCCGCGGTCAGTGCTCGTCCGCCGAGGTCGCGAGCATCCGCCGCACGTACGCCGTCGCGGGCGCCGCGGCGACCTCGTCGAGCGTGCCCCGCTGCGTCACGCGGCCGTGCTCGAGCACGAGCACGTGGTCGGCGAGCACCGCGGCATCCGCCCTGCTGTGGGTCACGACGACGGTCGCGCCGCCGAACTCGCGCACGTGCTGCGCGAGCTCCTCGCGCAGGTCGTGCCGCAGCTCGACGTCGAGCGCCGACATGGGCTCGTCGAGGAGGAGCACCTCGGGCTCGGCCGCGACCGCGCGCGCGAGCGCCACGCGCTGGGCCTGGCCGCCGGACAGTTCGCCCGGCAGCCGGTCGGCGAGCGCGGCCAGCCCGTAGCGTTCGAGCCACGGCTCGGCCGCGGCGCGGGCAGCCTGCCGCGACCCGCGCATGCGCGCGGCGAACGCCACGTTGTCCCGCACGGTGAGGTGCGGGAAGAGCACGTAGTCCTGGAACAGCACGCCGATCCGGCGCCGCTCCGGCGGAAGGCTGCCGACGTCGTGGTCGCCGACGCGAACGGTCCCGGCGTCGATCGGCACGAGTCCCGCGACGGCGGCGAGCAGCGTCGACTTGCCGGCCCCGTTGGGGCCGATGACGGCGAGCGGATGTCCCGGCCGGACGTCGAACGCGGCCTCGATGCGATGCGGGCCCCGAGCGACGTTCACGTCGGCGTGCAGCTCGGGCCGTGCGGGCGCGTCGATCATCCGCGCACCCCCGGCAGCCAGCGGTCGCGGAGCAGGAGCAGCACCGCGACCGACACCGCGAGCAGGAGCAGGGCGAGCGCGATCGCCTCGTCGGGGTCGGTCTGCATCGCGAGGTAGCTCGCGATGGGGAGCGTACGGGTCACGCCGGGCAGCGACCCCGCGAACGTGATCGTCGCGCCGAACTCGCCGAGCGCGCGGGTGAAGCAGAGCACCGCACCGGCGGCGACGCCGGGCGCGACGAGCGGAAGGGTGACGTGGCGGAACACCTGCCAGCGCGATGCGCCGAGCGTGGCCGCCGCGAGCTCGGTGCGGCGGTCGGCTGAGCGAAGCGCCCCCTCGACGGCGAACACGAGGAAGGGCAGCGACACGAACACCTGCGCGATCACGACGGCCCCGGTCGTGAACGGCACGGTGATGCCGAGCCCCTCGTCGAGGAGGCCGCCGAGGATCCCGTGTCGGCCGAGCAGGAGCAGCAGGGCGATCCCGCCGACGACCGGCGGCAGCACGAGCGGCACCGTCACCGCCGCCCTGAGCAGTCGACGCGCCGGCGTCGGCCACGCCGCCGCCCGAGCGAGGAGTGCGGCCAGCGGCACGCCGAGCACGAGGCAGGCCGCCGTGGCGACGACGGCGGTGCCGACGGACAGGACGAGCGCCTCGAGCACCGACTCGCGGGCGAGCAGCTCGCCGAGCTCGCCCCACGGCGCGCGTGCGACGAGCGCGACGAGCGGCAGCACGAGCACCGCGAGCCCGATGGCGGCGAGCACGGCGACGGGCCACGCGAGCCCGCCGTGCCGGGGAGCGGTCCGACGGGCCGCCCGATCCGGGCGCCGCTCGCGCGCCGGGGCCTCGGGCCCGCTCACGGTGCCCCGAACCCGAGCCGCTCGAGCACCGCGCGCCCGTCCGGCCCCGTGACGAACTCCGCGAACGCCGCGGCCGCTCGCGCGTGCGGCGCGTCGGCGAGTGCCGCGATCGGGTACCGGTTGACGACGGATGCCGCGGCGGCGACCTCCACGCCCTCGACCCCGTCGCCGGCGGCCCGGACATCCGTGCGGTACACGAGCCCGGCGTCGACCTCGCCCAGTGCGACCTTGGTCAGGACCGCCCGCACGTCGGGCTCGAGCGTGTCGGGGGCCGCGGCGACGCCCGCCTCGTCCAGCAGCGCGGCCGACGCCGACCCGCACGGGACGCTCGCGTCGCAGAGCGCGATGCGCAGCTCGGCGCGGCCGAGGTCGTCGAGGCCGGCGACGCCGGCGGGGTTGCCCGGGGGGACGGCCAGCTCGAGCGTGTTCGTCGCGAACACGACGGGGTCGTCGGCCAGCCCGGCATCGACGACCGCCGCCATGGGCGCCTCGGCGGCCGCCGCGTACACGTCGGCCGGGGCGCCCGCGACGACCTGCTGGGCGAGCGCGGCGCTGCCGCCGAGGTTCAGCACGACCCGGACGTCGGGATGCCGCGCCTCGAACCGGTCGGCGAGCTCCTCGAACGCGTCGGTGAGCGACGCCGCGGCGAAGACCGTCAGGGTGCCCGCCTCGAGCGCGTCGCCCGAGGGCGTGCCGCTCGCGCCCTCGCGCACCGCGGCGGTGCTGCCCGGGCCGTCGGTTCCGCCCGAGCACGCGGCGAGGGCGCCGACCGCGGCGACGGCGAGTGCGATGCCCGCGAGGCGGGCGCGCGCCATCCCGGTCACGGCTGCCCGCCGGTACCCGAGCGCACCACAGCTCCGTTCACTCCCCGACCCCCGCGGGCAGCTCGATCGAGACCACCGTCGCCTTGGCGCTCGCCGCCGCGAGCATGCCGGGTTCGAGGCCCAGCTCGTCGGCCGCCTCGCGGCTCATGAGGGCGACGATGCGGAACGGGCCGGCCCGCAGCTCCACCTGCGCCATGACGCCGTCGCGCTGCACGGCCGTCACGAGTCCCACGAACCGGTTGCGCGCGGACGCCCGCGCGAGCGGGAACGCCTGGGCGAGCGCACCGCCGTCGGGCTCGTCGCCGAGCAGGCGGACGATCTCGGCGCCCGCCACCATGCGCATGCCGTTCGGGCCGCGCTCCGCCTCGAGGCGTCCGGCCTCCACCCACCGGCGCACGGTGTCGTCGCTCACCCCGAGCAGCGCCGCCGCTTCGCTGATGCGGAACGAGGTCACGATTCGGACCGCGGATGCGTCTCCATGAGGATACGGTAGCCGCAGGTGCGGAACCGGTCCAGTGTCGCGAGCCCGGCTCAGCGGCCGTGGAGCTCCCGGAACCGCTCGGCGTCCAGCGCCATGATGCGGTCGGTGCCGTCGTTCGACACCTCCCTGAAGCCGAGCCGCTCGGCGAGCGCCTTCGACGCCGCGTTGCCGACCGTCATGTGCGCCTCGACGACCGTCGCGCCCAGGTCGTCGAACGCCAGGTGGAGCATCGCGAGCCCCGCCTCGGCGGCGTAGCCCTTGCCCTGCCACTTCGGGCCGATCACCCAGCCGACCTCGAGGCGGCGAGCGCCGGGTTCGAGGGTGCGGAGGTGCAGCGACGCGTCGCCGATGAGCCGGTCGTCATGCGTCACCGCGAGCGCCAGGAAGTCGTCCTTCTGCTCGAGCCGGGTGTGCCCGGTGCGGTGCAGCAGGTGCACGAACGACTCGGCGCGGGTCCGCAGGGGCCACGAGAGGTGTTCGACCACCGCGGGATCGGACTGCCATTCGTACCAGGTCGGCGCATCCGAGAGGCGGTGGGGTCGGAGGCGCAGTCGCTCGGTGACGATGACGGGCGAGCGGACGCCGTCGGGGATGCGCGGGCCGCGCAGGAACCGCGGGCGTTGCGGTACGAGATCGCGCAGGAGGTGCAGCACGTCGGTCGACCGGTGCGTCCCGGTACCCGGTGGTGCTCCTGCGGTGCGACTCATCGAGGCCCCCTCTTCACGTTCCCGCATTCATCCGCGTCGCGCAAGCACCCGATTCGTGCTCGACGGCGGCGGACCGCGGCACGTCCCCACCATGGCCCTCCTCCGACGCTAGGCGGAGATCCTGAGAAGACGGCAGGGATTGCCTGCGCCCACCCGATGCGGTAGCCGGCCTGCGAGAATCGAGCCATGCCGATCGATCCCGACGCTCCGCGGTTCGCGCGGCAGCGCGTGCTCCCGGGCCTGGGCGCCGACGGCCAGCGGCGCCTCGCCGGCGCCCATGTCGTCGTGCTCGGCGCCGGCGGGCTCGGCAGCGCCGTCATCCCGGTGCTCGCCGCCGCGGGCGTCGGCCGGCTCACGCTCGTCGACGACGACGTGGTCGAGCCCACCAACCTGCACCGCCAGACGCTGCATCACGACGCCGACGTCGGGCGGGCCAAGGTCGACTCGGCGAAGGATGCCGCGGCGCTCCTCGCACCCGACGCCGTCGTGCGCGGTGTCCGCGCACGATTCGACGAGGGCAATGCCGACGAGCTGCTCGCCGATGCCGACCTGGTGGTCGACGGCACGGACGACATCCTCACGAGGTACGTCGCCGACGCGGCCGCCGCCCGGGCGGGGATCCCCCTGGTCTGGGGCTCGGCGGCCCGCTTCTCCGGTCAGGTCGGGGTGTCGTGGGAGGCCAGGGGCGTCGGGTACCGCGACCTGTTCCCCGAGCCGCCGGCCGATGCGGGGTTGAGCTGCGAGATCGACGGCATCCTCCCGTCCGTGTGCACGGTGACCGGCGGCCTCATGTCGGGCGAGGCGCTGAAGCTCCTGACGGACCTCGGCGACCCGCTGCTCGGCCGCGTCGCGGTGTACGACGCGCTCACCGGGCGCACGCGCGAGATCGCCTACGCGAGGGCGTCGGATGCCGCGGGGCCCGCGTCGGCGGATGCCGGGCCGCCCGCGCGCCCGGCGACTCCCGCCGAGGTCGAGCCGGCGGCGCTCGCCGCGGAGCTCCGATCCGACGCCCCGCCGCTGCTCCTCGACGTGCGCGAGCCGTGGGAGGCCGACCTCGTCGCGATCGCCGGGTCGACCCTGATCCCGCTCCACGAGCTCGGCGCGCGCACGCTCGAGCTCGACCCCGAGGCATCCGTCGTCGTCTACTGCCACCTCGGGGTGCGCTCGCGCATGGCCGCCGAGCACCTGCTGGCCTCGGGGTTCGCCGACGTGCGGAACCTCGCCGGCGGCATCGACGCGTGGGCGCTGGCGGTCGACCCCGGACTGGCGAGGTACTGATGACCCGGATCCCGTTCGACGAGCACGCCCGGTTCGTGCGGTCGCTGCTGGCCCCGCTCGGCGCCCGGCCGACGGAGCGCGTCGGGGTGGTGGACGCGCTCGACCGCATCACGGCGTCGCCGGTCGAGTCGCCCATCGACCTGCCGCCGTTCCGCAACGCCCAGATGGACGGCATCGCCGTCCGAGCGGCGGACGTCGCCAAGGCCCCCTTCGAGCTGCCGGTGACCGGCGAGTCGGCGGCGGCACCGGGCACGCCCGCACCACTCGCGGCGGGAACGGCCGTGCGGATCATGACCGGGGCGCCGGTCCCCGCCGGCGCGGACGCCGTCGTGCCGGTGGAGGACACCGAGCCCGGCTCCGCACCCGACCTCGTGCGCGTCCTCCGCGGCCGCACCGCGGGCGAGTACGTGCGCGAGGCCGGCTCCGACCTGGCCGCCGGCGACGACGTGCTGCCGGCCGGCATCCGCCTGGCGTCGCGCCACCTCGCCGCCGCGGCCGCCTCGGGTCTCACCGAGCTGCTCGTGCGGGAGCGCGTGCGCGTCGCCGTGATCAGCACGGGCAGCGAGCTCGTCGAGCCGGGCGCACCGCTCGGCCCGGGCGAGCTGCCGGACGCGAACGGCGTCGCGCTCTGCGCCGCCGTCGCATCGAGCGGTGCCGTCGTCGTGCACTCGGCGCGCGTCCGGGACGAGGTCGACCGGCTGCGCGCCGAGCTCGACGCGGCGGTCGAGGGGGGCGCCGAGCTCATCCTCACGAGCGGCGGGATCTCGAAGGGCGCCTACGAGGTCGTGCGGGAGCTCGTCGAGCCGCTCGGGGCGTGGGTCGGGTCGGTCGCGATGCAGCCCGGCGGGCCGCAGGCGACGGGCGTGTACCGCGGCGTCCCGCTCATCGGCTTCCCCGGCAACCCGGTGAGTGCGCAGCTCTCGTTCGCGCTCTTCGTCGCGCCGTCCCTCCGTGCGATCGCCGGCCTGCCGCCGGCGCGCACCGAGCGCATGCCCCTCGCCGAGGCGATCCGCTCGGTGCCGGGCAGGCGGCAGTTCCTGCGGGGCCGCCGCACCGACGACGGGCTCGCGCTGGCCGTGGGCGGCCCGGGTTCGCACCTGGTCGCCGCGCTCGCGGCCTCCGACCTGCTCATCGTGATCCCCGATGACGTCGAGGCGATGGCGGCCGGCGACGAGGTGGATACCGTGGGACTATGAGCGACCGTCCGATGAGCGAGCGGCCGATGAGCGACGGCCCGACGACCGCCGGCCCGACGCGCGAGCTCACGCACCTCGACGACGACGGCCGCGCGCGCATGGTCGACGTCGGGGGCAAGCCGGTGACCCGCCGCGTCGCGATCGCCGAGGGCCGCCTCGACACCACGGCCGAGGTGGTCGGGCTCGTGCGCTCCGACGGGCTGAAGAAGGCCGATGTGCTGCCGACCGCGCGCATCGCGGGCATCTCGGCGGCCAAGCGGACGAGCGAGCTCATCCCGCTCGCGCACATCGTGCCGCTCGATGCCGTCTCGATCGACTTCGGCTTCGAGGACGCCGCCATCACGATCCGCGCGACGGCGTCCACGACGGGGCGCACCGGCGTCGAGATGGAGTCGCTGACGGCGGTCGCCATCGCGGGCCTGACGCTGCACGACATGGTGAAGGCGGTCGACCCGGCGGCGCGCCTCGGCGGCATCCGGCTCGTCGAGAAGCGCGGCGGCAAGCGCGGAGTGTGGCGAGCGGATGGCGCGGCGCCGGGACCGCAGTCCGACGCCGCCGACGAACCCGCCCCGCGGCACGCTCCGGACCCGGCCGCGACGGATGCCGCGGCGCAGCGCCGCGCGATCGTCCTCGTCGCGTCGACCCGCGCGGCTACCGGTTCCGCAGAGGACACGACCGGCCCGGCGATCGTCGAGTGGCTGGACTCCCGAGGGTTCGCGGTCGACGCGCCGCGCGTGGTCGCGGACGCCGACGTCGCGGCCGCGCTCGATTCGGCGGTCGGCGAGCGTCCTGCGGTGATCCTCACCACGGGCGGGACGGGCGTCAGCCCGACGGATCGCACCCCCGAGGCGACGCGCACGGTGCTCGATCGCGAGCTGCCCGGGGTCGCCGAGGCGATCCGTGCGGCCGGACGCACCGCTACGCCGACCGCGGCCCTGAGCCGTGCGCTCGCCGGCGTCGCCCATGGCACGGTCGTGATCAACCTGCCGGGCTCGCGCGGCGGGGTCGCCGACGGGCTCGCCGTGCTCGACGGACTGCTCCCGCACCTCGTCGACCAGGTCGCCGGGGGCGACCACGCGCCGCGCGGGAGCGAGGGTTCCGGGTCGGGGGCGACCCACCCTCGCCACCACGACGTCGGGGATGCCGGCGCGCACGGCGCGGCGGATGCCGCTGCCCCCGGTGCGGCGGACGCCGGCGCACTCGGCGAGTCCGATCGCCTCGAGCACGGGGGTGCACCGCATGCCTGAACCCGACGAGCCGGACCGCATGCCAGAGGTCTTCGCGGTGGTCACCGATGCCCCGCTCGATCGCGCGGCGGTCGAGGCGTTCGTGCTGTCGCAGCGCGACGGCGCGCTCGTGACGTTCGAGGGGGTCATCCGCGACCACGACCACGGCGAGCCGGTCTCGGCGCTCGACTACTCGGCGCACCCCGACGCGGAGCGATTCCTCCGCGAGACGTGCCTCGAGGTCGCGCGCGAGACCGGGCTCGTGGTGGCGGCCGCGCACCGGTTCGGCGCGCTCGCCGTCGGGGATGTCGCGCTCGTGGCATCCGTCGCGGCACCGCACCGTGCCGAGGCCTTCGCGGCCTGTGCCCTGCTCGTCGATCGCATCAAGGAACGGACCCCGATCTGGAAGCGGCAGCACCTCGCGAGCGGCACGACGGAGTGGGTCAACCTCTGACGTAGCGAGCCCGAACCGCGCAGCGCTGATCCGTGCCCGTACGCCGGTCAGCCGCCCGCGAACGGCGGCAGGACGTCGACCTGCGCGCCGATCGGTGCGTCGCGGTCGCGCCGCACCACGCCGTCGACCAGGAACGATCCGTTCGCCACCACGCGCGCCATCGTCGGGCCGTACCGGGCGACGAGCAGGTCGGCGAGCCCGCCGACCGTCGCGGTGTCGCCCTCGTGGAGCACCTCGATCCGTTCCTCCTCGGCGCCGGCCGCCTCGGCCGCGGCCGCGAAGTACCGCACGAGCACCGTGCGCACGGCCGTCGTCGTCTCAGCCACCGATGCCTCCCATCGTCCGGGCGGGCCGCACGAAGTCGAGGTCGTCGATGCCGTGACCGGCCTTCTTCGCCCACATCGCCGCACGCCAGACGTCCGCGATCTCGTCGTCGGACGCCCCGGAGCGGAGCAGGCTCCGCAGGTCGGTCTCGTCATCGCCGAAGAGGCACGACCGCACCGATCCCTCCGCGGTCAGCCGCGTGCGGTCGCAAGCGCCGCAGAACGGACGCGTGACCGACGCGATGACGCCGACGGTCGCGGGGCCGCCGTCGACGAGCCAGTCCTCGGCGGGCGCGGCGGGATCCTCGCGGCCCACGGGCGAGAGCGCGAAGCGCGAGCCGAGGACCGCGAGCAGCTCCTCGGCGTCGACCATGTGGTCGCGGCGCCACGCCTCGTCGGCATCGAGCGGCATCTGCTCGATGAAGCGGAGCCGGCATCCGTGCTCGATCGCCCAGGCGAGCAGGGCGGGCGCGTCGTGCAGGGTCTCGCGCATGAGCACCGCGTTGACCTTCAGCGGCCCGAGACCCGCCCGGTGCGCTCCGGCGATCCCGGCGAGCACCGCGGGCAGCCGGTCGCGACGGGTCAGCCGGGCGAAGTGCTCGCGATCGAGGGTGTCGAGTGAGACGTTCACGCGTGTCAGGCCCGCGTCGCGGAGCGCGCCCGCGCGCTTGTCGAGCCCGATCCCGTTCGTGGTCAGTGCGAGCGGAGTGCCGGGCGCCGCTTCGGCGCTGCGCCGCACGATCTCCACGAGATCGCCGCGGGTCAGCGGCTCGCCGCCGGTGAACCGCACTTCGCGGATACCCAGGTCGCGGACCGCGATGCCGACGAGCCGCCCGATCTCGGTCGCCGACAGGAGCTCGTCGCGCGGAATCACCGGGAGCCCCTCCGCCGGCATGCAGTACGTGCAGCGCAGCGAGCAGGCGGAGGTGATCGAGACCCGGAGGTCGTGCGCGACGCGCCCGAAGCGGTCGACGAGGCCCGCGACATCCGGTCTGCCCTCGATCGACGGCACGTCGGTTCGCGCCCGGCGGACGGCCGGGATGCCGAGCGCGATGGCAGCCATGACCCCACCCTACGCACGGCGGGCGCGGCGCGGGCCCGTCGGACGTTTCGTGAAGGTGACGGTTTCCGGCGAGGTTCCCGGGCGCTGCGAACGTCCGGGCCGCGGGCCGCCCGGACGGCGAGCCCGTCGTCGCGTTCGGATCGACCGGTGACATCCGTTCCGGGCGTCACTATCGTGAGACCGTCGGAGAGGGGCCGCCATGTCGTTCATCACCAGGGGATTCACGGGTCGCGGGCGCGAACGGGACGACCGATTGCCACCCGGGCAGACGCTCGTCGGCGACTTCCCGGTGCTGTCGGCCGGGCCGACGCCCGACATCGACACAGCGGACTGGGAGTTCACGATCCGCACCGAGTCGGGCGCCCAGCACTCGTGGAACTGGGATGAGCTCATGGCCCTGCCGATCGAGGACGTCACGACCGACATCCACTGCGTCACGCATTGGTCGAAGCTGGGCACCGGATGGCGCGGAGTCGCCCTCGACACGCTGTTCGAGGGCGTCGACACCGACTACGCGTACACGATGGCGCACAGCTACGGCGGGTACACGACCAACGTGCCGCTCGACGACCTGCTCGACGGCAAGGCGTGGATCGCGTTCGAGTTCGACGGGGAGCCGCTCGACCCCGAGCACGGTGGACCGGCTCGTTTGCTCGTGCCGCACCTCTACTTCTGGAAGAGCGCGAAGTGGGTGCGCGGCCTCGTGATGATGGAGGACGACGAGCCCGGGTTCTGGGAGCAGAACGGGTACCACCTCCGCGGGGACCCGTGGAAGGAGGAGCGGTACTGGTGAGCGACGCATCGGAGCCGTCGGCCGTCGGCGGCCCGACGGGTGGTGCGTCCGTCGCCGGTTCCGTCGCGCCGCCCTCGGGTTCGACGCGCGTCGCGGTGCCGCGGGCGGGATGGCACGTGGCGACGGTGGCGCGCACGCGCCGCGAGACTCCCAGCGCCGCTCGCCTCGACCTCGAGGTCGACGGATGGCCCGGCAACGCCGCCGGTCAGCACCTCGACGTGCGGCTGACGGCCGAGGACGGCTACACCGCGACGCGTTCGTACTCGATCGCCTCGTCGGGTCCGGGCTCGCGGGTCGTGCTCGCGGTCGACGAACTTCCGGATGGCGAGGTCTCGCCGTTCCTCGTCGAAGCGGTGCGGCCCGGCGACCGGCTCGAGGTGCACGGTCCGCTCGGGGCGTTCTTCGTGTGGCGGCCGCAGGCGGCCGCCGGTGCACCCCGGCCGGTGCAGCTGATCGCGGGCGGGTCGGGAGTGGTGCCGCTCTTCGCGATGGCGCAGGCGCATGCCGATGCCGACGACCCGACGCCGTTCCGGCTGCTCTACGCGGTGCGGACGCCGGAGGACGTGTACTTCGCGGAGGAGCTCGCGGCCCTGGCAGCCGCGCGGGCGCCCTTCCGGCTCGACGTCGTCTACTCCCGCCGGGTTCCGGACGGCTGGCCGACGCCGCCCGGGCGGATCACGCGCGAGCAGTTGGAGGCCGCCGCCATCCCCGCCGCCGACCGGCCCATCGTGTACGTCTGCGGTTCGACGGGGTTCGTCGAGCGGGTGGCGTCGTGGCTGATCGACCTGGGGCACGATCCGCGCGACATCCGCACCGAGCGTTTCGGAGGAACCTGATGACCGGTCACGTCGACGGCAATGCGATCGCCGGACCGCTCGCCGACTTCTTCTCGTTCGACCCCACGACGGCCACCGGGCGCTGTCGGGCGTGCGGCACCGTCGCGGAGCTCGCCCGGGCCATGGTCTACGTGAGCGGTGCGGGAACGGTCGTGCGGTGCGCCACGTGCGACCACGTGCTCGCGGTGCTCGTCGACACGGGGGAGCGCGCCTGGATCGACCTCGGTGGCGTCACGGCGATCGAGGTGCGGCGGTGATCTGCGCAGCCGCGGTGCTGAATCGCGGGCAGGGCTGAATCGTCGGCGGGGCTGAACCGGCCCGCGCGCGAACCGATCAGAAGGGTGGAGCGCCGCCGGTCGGTGGTCGGGCGGTCATCGCGTCACGGCGCTGAGGGCCATGACGCTCATTCACCGATGGGCGTCTCGGTGTCGGCGGCCGCAGCCTGCTCGGCGTCGGCGCGCGTCGCTCACTCGGCGCGGCCGGCATCGCCGGGGCCGGCGTCGGCGTGGCCGGCGTCGTCGCGGCCGATGTCGGCATCGCCTGCGTCGGCATCGATGGCATCGCCGATGCGGTCGATCCGGTCCCCGGCCGACGGTCGGGGATGTGCATCGCCGGCTCGGTGACGTGAAGCCGACCGGCGGGCGACCGCCACTCGATCGCGCCGTCTTCGCGATGGCGCAGCGACCACGACGTCTGGTGCTTCAGGTGATGATGCGCCGCGCAGAGGTGGGCGAGGTTGTAGAACGCCGTCGGGTTGCCGTCGGCCCAGTCTTCGGAATGGTCGAGATCGCACCCGATCGCCGCCCGGTTGCAGCCCGGGAACCGGCACGTCTCGTCGCGCACCCGGAGCCACCGTGCGAGATCGGCGGGCGGACGATACGACGCGCGATCGACGTCGAGCACCGTGCCCGAGACCGGATGCGTGAGCAGCCTCGTGAAGGACGGCGCGTGCGCCGCGAGTTCCCGTGCGACCTCGGGCGAGATCGGCCCGTACCCGTCGAGTTCGCCGGGGGCGTCGTCGTGGCCGAGGAGGGTCATCACCGGAACGGTCACGTGCACCGTGGGTCGGATGCCTGCGGCCGCGACGTGGAACGCGTCGCCGACGGGCGGCACCCCGTGCAGCAGCAGGTCGCGCACGACATCGGCGCGCAGCTGATCAGGGGTCCGAGGGTCGGGATCGGCCGTCGAACCGGTCCCTCTCCCAGAGTCGGCGTCGGTGCCGGCAACAGCGCGGGAAGCGGAGCCCGAGCGACCGGACGCCTCGAGCCCGATGCGCTTCAGGCGATTCCGGATGAGATGGGCGTCTTCGGCCGGAAGGTACACGTGCAGCCACGCCATGCCGTCGCGAGCGGGCTCGAGCTCGACCCGACGTTCCGCTCGGGCGCTCGCATGCCGCTCGGCCAGGGTCTCGGCGAGCACCTGCTCTCGGAGTCGGCGAGCCGCGCGGCGCAGCGTCGCGGCGGTGACGGTCTCGGCGCGAGCGGCGAGTTCCGCATCCAGACGGGCCAGCGCCTCGGGATCATCGAGATCGGCGGTCTCATCGACGACGACCCGCGCGTGCGATTCGTCGAGACGCCCGCAACGGAGGCCGTCGAGCGTGGCAGGGAGCCGCGTCGAGAGGGTCCACGCCTCCGAGACGAGCCGCGACATCGTGCGCTCGGGGACACGCAGCGCCGTCGCCAGTTCGGCGATGACGGCCCGGCGAGCCATCTCACGTCGCCCCTGCGCGTCGAGTCGCACCGACGTGAATGCCGCGGCATTGCGCATCGCGACGTCGACCGCGAGGTTGAGCACGTCGACTCGCATCGCCGCCTGCATCGCCTCGATCCGCCGGGTGGTCACCGCCGCGTCGACCAGGTCGGACAGGCTCTGCTGGGCGCACGCGTAGGGCGACGGGTCAGGCGCAGCGCTCGCCGACTCGAGCGGATCTGCGAGTGCGGCGGGCATGTCTCCAGCCTACCGTTCTTCGAACATATGTTCTAGTGTTGTGGGCGAACCAGAAAACGAGTGGAAGGCTGAGGGGGTGTGGATCGCATGGATCGAGTTCGACCTCCTCCTCGGCGACGTGCACTCGCTCAAGCAGAAGCGCGGGGTGCTCCGGCCGCTCATCGCGGGACTGCGGCGGCTGACCGAGGCGTCCGTCGCCGAAGTCGGAAGCCACGACCTGCACCGGCGTGCCTCGATCGGCCTCGCGGTCGTCTCCGGCGATGCCGGTCACGCCACCGAGGTGCTCGACCGCGCCGAGCGGCAGGTCGCGGCTCACCCAGAGTTCACGCTGCTGTCGGCTCGACGCCGACTGCGCCGCAGCGACGACGATTGAGCACGCATCGCGACTGAGCACGCGTCGCGACTGAGCACGCGTCGCGACTGAGCATGCATCGTGCCGCAGCGGCGGTGCGCAGTGGCAGTGGCAGCGGCAGCGAGTGGGCAGCGGCAGCGGATGTCGCGGACGGCGGTCCGTCGGGCGCGTCACCGCACCGACCCAACGCACCTCACGCCACGCGCACCCCGTCCTTCCAGGTCTCGGCCACGAGCGGGACGCCCGGCCGATACGCGAGGTGGACGTGCGACGGCGCATCGAGCACCGCGAGATCGGCGCGCGAACCGGGCCGCAGCGCGCCGGCATCCGCTCGACGCAGTGCCGCCGCGCCGCCCGCGGTCGCCGACCACACGGCCTCGGCGGGGGTCATCCCCATGTCGCGCACCGCGACCGCGATGCAGAACGGCATCGAGCTCGTGAAGCTCGAGCCGGGATTGCAGTCGCTCGCGAGCGCGACCGTCGCACCGGCGTCGAGGAGCCGGCGGGCGTCGGGGTAGGGCTGCCGGGTCGAGAACTCGACGCCGGGAAGCAGCGTCGCGACGGTCGATGAGCCGGCGAGCGCCGTGACATCCGCATCGCTCAGGTAGGTGCAGTGGTCGACGGATGCCGCGCCGAGCTCGACCGCGAGCCGGACGCCCGGTCCCTCCCCGAGCTGGTTGCCGTGCACGCGCACGCCGAGTCCGGCGGCACGCCCCGCCTCGAGCACGCGCCGCGACTGCGCCTCGGTGAAGGCACCGCGCTCGCAGAAGGCGTCGACCCAGCGCGCGTGCGGCGCGCAGGCGTCGAGCATCTCGCCGACGACGAGGTCGACGTACGCGTCTGCGCCCGGGCCGTCGGGCTCGCGGTACTCGAAGGGCACCACGTGCGCGCCGAGGAACGTGACCTCGTCGGTGGCCTCGGCGGCGAGGCGCACCAGGCGCTCCTCGTCGGCCACGCTCAGCCCGTAGCCCGTCTTGACCTCGAACGTCGTCGTGCCCTGGCCGTGCAGCTCGGCGACGAAGTGCCCCAGCCGGGCTCGCAGCTCGTCGTCGGACGCCTCGCGGGTCGCCCTGACGGTGGAGCGGATGCCGCCCGCCTCGTAGGCGCGGCCGGCCATGCGGGCGGCGAACTCGTCGGCCCGATCTCCCCCGAACACGAGGTGGGTGTGGCTGTCGACGAAGCCCGGGATGACGGCGCGGCCACCGAGGTCGATCACCTCGACGTCGGCATCCCAGAGCGCGCGATGCTCGTCGCCCTCCCGGCGCTGCTCGCGGTCATGGCGAAGCTCGGCCTCGTCCGCCGACGCGTGCACGGCGGCGCCGACCCAGGCGATGCGGCCGTCCTCCACGAGCACGGCCGCATCGCGGACGATGCCGAGCGGTCCGCCGTCGCGATCGGGTGCGGGGTCGTTCGTGACGAGTTCGCCGATGTCCGTCAGCAGCATCCGCCGAACCGCGCCGCCGTCGCTCATGCCTGCATCCCGCCTCGACTCATCGGGTCCGCGCGTCGCCGCGCCGCCGCACCGCTCATGCCTCCATCATGGGCACGACCAGCCCGCGCTCGCGCGCAACCTCGACGGCGCGCTCGTACCCCGCGTCGACGTGCCGCATGACGCCCGTACCGGGATCGTTCACGAGCACCCGGGCGATCTTCTCGGCGGCGAGGTCGGTGCCGTCGGCGACGACGACCTGGCCCGCGTGGATCGAACGCCCGATGCCGACGCCCCCGCCGTGGTGGATCGACACCCAGGTCGCCCCCGAGGCAGTGTTGAGGAGCGCGTTGAGCAGCGGCCAGTCGGCGATCGCGTCGGAGCCGTCGGCCATCGACTCGGTCTCGCGGTACGGCGAGGCCACCGAGCCCGAGTCGAGGTGGTCGCGGCCGATCACGATGGGCGCCGAGAGCTCGCCCGAGGCGACCATCTCGTTGAACTTCAACCCCGCGAGGTGGCGCTCCTGGTAGCCGAGCCAGCAGATGCGCGCGGGCAGGCCCTCGAAGTGGACCTTCTCGCCGGCCTGCTCGATCCAGCGCGCGAGCCCGGCGTCGTGCGGGAAGAGCTCCATCACGGCGCGGTCGGTCCTCGCGATGTCCTCCGGATCCCCGGAGAGCGCGGCCCACCGGAACGGCCCGCGTCCCTCGGCGAACTGCGGCCGGATGTACGCCGGGACGAAGCCGGGGAACTCGAACGCCCGGTCGAAGCCGCCGAGCTGCGCCTCGGCGCGGATCGAGTTGCCGTAGTCGAACACCTCGGCGCCGGCGTCCTGGAAGCCGACCATCGCGGCGACGTGCTTGGCCATGCTCCCGCGGGCGCGGACGGTGAAGCCCTCCGGGTCCCGCTCGGCCTCGGCATGCCAGTCGCCGAAGGCGACGCCGACCGGGAGGTACGAGAGCGGGTCGTGGGCGCTCGTCTGGTCCGTCACGACGTCGACCTGCAGGTCGCCCGCCTGGTGGCGGAGGAGCAGTTCGCCGAACACCACCGCGGCATTCCCGACGACGCCGACCGAGCGAGCCACGCCGGCGTCCTTCGCCTCCACGACGCGTGCGATCGCGGCGTCGAGGTCGGCGGCGACCTCGTCGAGGTAGCCGTGCTCGACGCGACGACGGAGCCGCGACTCGTCGACGTCGACGATGAGCACCGCGCCGCCGTTCATGGTGACGGCGAGCGGCTGCGCGCCGCCCATGCCGCCGCAGCCGGCCGTCAACGTGAGGGTGCCCGCGAGCGTCGCCGTCGCGGCATCCGCACCTCGCTTCTCGGCCAGCGACCGCGCCACGGCCGCGAATGTCTCGTACGTGCCCTGCAGGATGCCCTGCGTGCCGATGTAGATCCAGGAGCCGGCGGTCATCTGGCCGTACATGGTGAGGCCGAGCTGCTCGAGCCGGCGGAACTCGGGCCACGTCGCCCAGTCGCCGACGAGGTTCGAGTTCGCGATGAGCACGCGCGGCGCCCACTCGTGCGTGCGGAACACGCCGACGGGCTTGCCCGACTGGACGAGCAGGGTCTCGTCGGGCTCGAGCTCGCGGAGCGTGCGCACGATCGCGTCGAAGGCCTCCCAGCTGCGTGCGGCCTTGCCCGTGCCGCCGTAGACGATCAGCTCCTCCGGGCGCTCGGCGACCTCGGGGTCGAGGTTGTTCATGAGCATGCGCAGCGGCGCCTCGGTCTGCCAGCTCTTCGCGCTGAGCTCGGTGCCGCGCGCGGCGCGGACGGTGCGGGGGCCGGTGACGGCGTCGGCATCGGTGGGTGCGGCGGTGGTCATGCTCCGATCCCACACCCTCGCGGGGCGGTCGACAACGGATGCCGCGGGGCGGGCGTCCGGGATCCCGGACGCGGTGCGCTGGCCGGGGCGCGTGGGCGCGGCGGCGCGGGCGTGGTGGCGTGGGCGCGGCGGCGTGGCTGCGGCGGCGCGGGTGGCGTCCGGAGGGGGAGCGGGGAGTGCGGCGGGCCGACCGCGCTCAGCCGAGGCGGACGCCGCGGGCGGCCATGAACGGGATCGCGTCGGTCGCGGTGCCGTCGAGGCGGACCTCGAAGTGCAGGTGGCACCCGGTCGACGCGCCGGTGCTGCCGACCGCTCCGATCAGCTCGCCGGCGGCCACGGCCTGGCCCTCCTCGACGAGGATGCCGCCGTCGCGCAGGTGCGCGTAGCCCGTGGTGACCCCGTCGCCGTGGTCGATGAGGATCCAGTTGCCGTACGTCCCGTTGGGGCCGGCTGCGACGACGACGCCGTCGGTCGCGGCGAAGACGCCGGTGCCGCACTGCGCCGCGACGTCGGTGCCGCGATGGAACTCGTTGACGCCGGGGAGCGGCTTGTCGGGGCGGGGCCCGAATCCGTCCGTGATCGACCCGGAGGTCGGCGACGCCCATCCCTGGTCGCTCAGCTGACCGCCGTCGACCGGGATGTTCGAGAAGGTCGAGACGATCTCGGAGGACGAGGCGAGCCGGCTCTGGGCGCCGTTCACCGCGGCCCGAGCTGCGGAGACGACGCCCTGGGCGACGAGCACGTCGTTCTCGAACCGATCGATCGGGATGGCGTCGACCGCCTCCCATGCCGCGGCGGCACGATCCTCGGCCGCCGTCGCGTCGGCGTCGCGCCGCTCCGCGATCTCGCGCAGGCGATCGGAGTCGCCCGCGAGCTTCTGCACGCGCTCCATGCCGGCGAGTCCGGCGAGCAGGTCCTTGCCCGAGCTCATCGCGGCGGCCATCGAGCGCATCGCGGCGCCGTCGCCCTCGACCGCGTCGAGGTAGACGCTCGCCGCGGTCTCGGCGACGTGCCGGGCGTCGGCCGCCCGCTCGTCGAGGCGCTCGGCGACCGCACGGGCGACGGAGCGCGTGCTGCGGGCCGACGCCAGGGCGGACTCGGCGCTGCGCAGCTCCGTCATCGCGCGGTCGAGCTTGGTCCGGAGTCCCGCGAGCGCAGCCGTGCGCGAGTCGGCCGAGCCGACCGTGGTGACCTCGACCATCCGCGCGACCGGCCCGTCGCCGACGAGCACGAACGGGGCGGACACACCCGACGCATACGGCGTCGCCGTGGGCGACGGGGCGGGCGTTGCGGTCGGCGTCGGCGTCGGCGTCGGCGTCGGCGTGGGCGTCGGACCGGGGGTGGGCGTCGGCGTCGGAGTGGGTTCGGGGTCCGGCGTGGGAGTGGGTGTCGGTGTCGGTGTCGGTGTCGGAGTGGGTTCGGGGTCCGGCGTGGGGGTCGGCGTCGGAGTCGGCGTCGGGGTCGGGGTGGGCGTCGGGGTCGGGTCGGTCGCCGGTTCCTCGGTCGCCGGCGGATCGGTCGGCTCGGTGCCGTCGTCGGCGGTACCGTCGGAGCCCGACGCATCCGGCGTCGGCTCGGCCGTGGGTTCGGACGTCGCGGTCGCGCCGTCGGCCTCGCTCGAGACGGAGGTCGTGCCGATCTCCTCGGCGCCTGCGGGAGCGATGGCGGACATGCCGAACAGCAGCCCACCGGCGATCGCTGCGATCGCGGCGGTGCACTTCCGGGCGGGCCTCGCTCGGAACGGGTCTCGCTCGTCGACGTCTCGGGTGTGGAACATAGGGCTTCCTGCGACCGGCAACCGCGCCGGCACCCCCCAAGTCTGCCCTCTCCCCCGAACCGCGCACAAGCGTTGCGTTGCCCGGGCCGGTCCCCCGTTCGGGGTGCAGTCCGCGCAGACGTCAGGCGACGGCGACGACGGATGCGGCGCGATCCCGTACCTCGCCCGATCGGACGGCCTCGACGAGGCGCTCGATCTCGGGCGAAAGGAACCGGTCCTCGCCCGGGATCGCGCCGCTCGCGGCGACGAGTTCGACGACCGCGCCGGTCGCGGCACCCGGCTCGAGCGGGGCCCGGAGCAGGAGCCCGCGCGCGGCCGTCATGACCTCGATCGCGATGACGCGGGACAGGCCGTCGAGCGCCCGTCGGAGCTTCCTCGCGGCCGCCCAGCCCATCGAGACGTGGTCCTCCTGCATGGCCGACGACGGGATCGAGTCGACCGAGGCGGGCGCCGCCAGGCGCTTGAGCTCCGAGACGATGCCGGCGGCGGTGTACTGCGCGATCATGAGGCCCGAGTCGACGCCCACCTCGTGCGCGAGGAACGGCGGCAGGCCGTGGTTGCGCGCCTGGTCGAGGAACCGGTCGGTGCGTCGCTCGCTCATCGAGGCGACATCCGCCACCGCGATCGCGAGGAAGTCGAGCACGTATGCGACGGGCGCGCCGTGGAAGTTGCCGTTCGACTCGACCCGCCCGTCGGGCGTGAGCACGGGGTTGTCGACCGCGCTCGCGAGCTCGGCGTCGGCGACGGATGCCGCGTGCGCGAGCGTGTCGCGCGCGGCGCCGTGCACCTGCGGCGCGCAGCGCAGCGAGTACGCGTCCTGCACGCGCGTGCACTCCGGGCCCTTGTGGCTCGCGACGATCGGCGACGCCGCGAGCAGGTTTCGCAGGTTCGCCGCCGAGACCGCCTGGCCGCGCTGCGGCCGGAGCTCGTGCAGGTCGGCGGCGAACACCGCGTCGGTGCCCATGAGGCCCTCCACGCTCATCGCCGCGGCGATGTCGGCCGTCGCGAGCAGCGTGCGCAGGTCGTGGATCGCGAGCGCGAGCATCCCGAGCATGCCGTCGGTGCCGTTGATGAGGGCGAGGCCCTCCTTCTCGCCGAGCCGGAGCGGCGCGATGCCGGCGTCGGCCAGGGCCGAAGCGGCATCCGTCGGCGCGGTGTGCGCACCCTCGGACCCGGTGCCGCGCACACGCACCTCGCCCTCGCCCATCGCGACGAGCGCGCAGTGCGCGAGCGGCGCGAGGTCGCCCGAGCAGCCGAGCGAGCCGTACTCGCGGACGACCGGCGTGATGCCCGCGTCGAGGATCGCCGCGTACGTCTCGGCGGTCTCGCGGCGCACGCCCGTCCGGCCCGTCATCAGCGTCGAGAGGCGCAGCAGCATGAGCGCGCGCACGACCTCGCGCTCGACCTCGGGCCCCGAGCCGGCGGCGTGCGAGCGCACGAGGCTGGCCTGGAGCTGCGCACGGCGGTCCTCGGCGATGAAGGTCGTGGCGAGCGCGCCGAAACCCGTCGAGATGCCGTAGTGCGGCTGCGGGTCGGCCGCCAGGTCGTCGATGACCGCGCGGCTCGCGGCGACCGCGTCGAGCGCGGCGGGGTCCAGTTCGACGCGGGCGTCGTGGCGGGCGACCGCGACGACGTCGTCGATCGAGAGCGGTCCGGTGCCGACGGTGACGGATGCCGCGGTGCGGGCGGCTGCGGGCGCGATCGTGCTCATGGTCCGATTCCACACGGTCGGCGCGCGCGGCGGAACGCGGGGGAGTACGCTGCCGTCCGGGATACCGGACGAAGGGCGATGGCATGTCGGAGGCGTCGAAGGTGCCCGCGGCCGACCAGGTGCTGCGGATCCTCAGCCACCTCGCGGCGCAGCGCGGACCCGTGCCCGCCGCCTCGATCGCGACCGCCCTGGGCCTGCCCCGCTCCACCACGTACCACCTGCTCGGCGTGCTCCAGGAGCGCGGCTTCGTCGTGCACCTGCCAGAGGAACGCCGGTACGGGCTCGGCGTCGCCGCGTTCGAGCTCTCCAGCGGATTCAGCCGGCAGCAGCCGCTCACCCGGCTCGGCCGCCCGCTCGTCGCGGCCCTCGTCGACCGTCTCGGCGAGTCCGGACACCTGGCCGTGCTGCACGGTCGCGACGTGCTGTACCTCGTCGAGGAGCGCGCCCCGCGGCGGCCCTCGCTCGTCTCCGACGTGGGCGTGCGCCTGCCTGCGCACCTGACCGCCTCGGGACGCGCGATGCTGCAGGCACTGCCGCCCGCGCAGCTGCGAGCGCTCTACCCCGATCGGGCCGCGTTCGCCGACCTGCCCTCGACGACGGACGCCGCGCCGTGGACGTACTCGAGGCTGAAGGCCGTGCTCGCCGAGGCGCGCGCCGCGGGCGTCGCGGGCGAGCACGGCGAGGTCACGCGCGGGCTCGCGTCGGTCGGCGCCCCGGTGCTCGACCACCTGGGCTGGCCGGCGGCGGCGATCGCCGTGACGTTCGCCGAGGACGCCCCGTCCGAGCTCGTCGAGGCGGCCGCCAGGGGCGTGCAGGATGCCGCGGCGACGCTGTCGCGGCGAATCGGCGCGCGCTGACCGCGGGGACGCGGCCAGTGGCCGATCACCCGGCCCGCGATGGGGCCAGCCAGCCCCGCAGCATCCGGGTCACCCACGGCAGCACCCAGTAGGTCATGATCGGCGTCAGGACGAGGGTCGTGATGAGCACGCGCAGCGCGATCGGGACGTCCTCCCACCAGGGCGCGAGCGCGATGAGCAGTGAGAACGCCAGGTTCACCGGGAAGAACCCGAGCCAGATGCTGACGGCCTGCTTCCAGCGCGGCGGTGCGGGCGGCAGCGCGGCATCGGCCGGCCCCGCGCCATCCGTCACCGCCGGCACCGACCCCGTCGCCGGATCGTCGAACCAGCCCTCGATGCCCGTGCGGCGCTTCGCACGCTCGGCGCGCACGAAGTCCCGACCCATCTCGAGCCACCACGTGCGCTCGGGCGAACGCTCCCACGCCTCGAGGGTCTCCTCGTTCGCGAAGCGGTAGAGCATGTGCCACACGTCGGAGTCCTCGCCGGCGCGGACCCACCCGGACCCGAGGAAGCCCGGGTAGCGGTTGGCGAGGTTCACGCCGGTCTGCACCCAGACCGTCGCCTCGGCGATGCGGGCGGGGTCGACCTCGCGGCGGATCGACACGGTGATCGGTTCGGCGGCCATGCCTCCATCACAGCGCATGCGCGTGTCGGGGAGGTTGCCGGGGCGCTGGAGCGGCCGCCGGATCAGCCGAGGTGGGCGTGCAGGAAGGCCGCGACCCGCTCGCGCAGGGCTGCGTCGAGGATGCCGATCGAGTGCGCCTCGCCCGCGACGACCGCGAGCTCGACCTCGACCGCCGAGGCGCCGAGCGTGTCGGCGAGGCGCTGCGACTGTGCGAGCGGGATGATCTCGGACTCCGCGTGGCCGATGAAGAACGGGGGATCCGTCGGATCGACCCAGGCGGTCGGCGACGCATCGATCGCCTGCGGGCAGGCCTCGTCTGCCGTGCCCGGCTCGCAGCCGAGGAACTCGCCGACGATGCCGCGGAACCAGTCGGACGCGGCATCCGCATCGAGCTCGGGCAGGCCGAGGCCGACGGGGCCCGAGAGTTCGGCGACCGCGGCCACGCGCGACCCCACATCGAGCGGCCCCTCGCCGAGGGTGCCGAGGAGCGCCGCGAGGTGACCTCCCGCCGAGCCGCCGAAGACGCCGATGCGCGCGGGGTCGACGTCGAACCGGTCGAGCTGGTCGGGCTCGCGGAGCCAGGCGACGGCCGCCGCGACGTCGTCGACCTGCGCCGGGTACACCGCGTCCGGCACGAGCCGGTAGTTCACGGATGCCGCGACGAAGCCCTCGCTCGCGAGCCACAGGCAGACGTTGCGCCAGTCGGCGTTCGCCTTGTCGCCCCGCGCCCAGCTGCCGCCGTGCACGGAGACGACGGCCGCGTTCGTGCCCGCGATCGCGGATGCCGCCGGGCGGCACACGTCGAGGGTGAGGATCGTGCCGTCGTCGGCCACCGCGTACTCGAGGTCGACATCGACACGGAGGTCGGCCGGCGGGTCGAAGGTCCGGATGCCGATGATGTCGTTGCCCGCGACCTCGCTCGAGGCCTGCCGCGCCGTCGGGTCGAGCTCGCGGAGCGGCTGGTGGAACGCGGACGCCACGGCGGCGACCGCGAGCGCTGCGCTCACGGCGAGGGCGATCCGCACCGTCCGGCGACGCCGGCTCGGGCGAACGCCGGAGAGTCGGGTCATGGGTGGGGGCTCCGGGTTCGGGGGTGAGGTGATGCTACCTCAGGATCGTCGCCGGGCAGACACCCGATCGGGCGGTGTCCGGGCGGTCTCGGAGCGCCCCGCGTCCCGCGCGCGGCGGACCGATCAGCCCATCGGTTCGCCCGTCGCGGGATCGAGGATCACCGCGGCGTCCTCGTACGGGGCGTCGAGCAGCACGAGCACCCGGACCGGGCGCTCGCCCGAGTCGTCCGCCACGGGCGAGCGTTCGACCGACACGATCACCGAGTCGGGATCGGCGATGCCCGAGCGATCCCGGGCCGTGGCGATGAACTCGGGGACGCGCGTGAAGTCGACCTCGTCGGCGTCGAAGAGGGCCGCCGCCGGATCCTCCGGCTGGATCGGCTCGGGGCCGCCGTGCGAGGTGCGGTCGTAGCGGTACTCGTACCCGTCGATCGTGAGCGCGCCCGGCGAGCTCGGTGCGGACGCGAGCGCGTAGTCGACGTAGAAGCCGATGCGCACGAACTCCGTGCCGCCGGTCTCGCGCACGAGCGCGTCGACCACGTCCCGGTGCCGATCGCCGAGCACGACCCCGGCCGTCGACAGGTCGCCGGAGGCGACGGCGCGGGACAGCCGGCCGATCGAGTCGAACGCCGGCACGAGCACGACGACGGCGGTGACTGCGGCCACGAGCGCGAGCAGCGCGGTGCGCCACGGGCGTCGCGCGGTCGCGGCGGTCGCGGGGGTCGGGGCGGTCGCGGGGTCGCCTCGCCCGGACCCGTCGTCGGCGGCGTCGCGTCGAGCGTCCGGGTCGCCGTCGGGCGCCGAGCCGCCCCACGGCGGCGCGTCCGCGGCGAGCGGCACCGTCCGCTCGCTGCCGCTGCGCAGTCGTTCGGCATCGCGGAGGCGCGCCCAATCCGCCGTCGGGGCGAGGTCGAGCACGACCCCCGCCGCCGAGTCATCCGGTCGTCGCACGACGACGATCGAGCCCGGCTGCAGCTCCGCGAGGTCCGTCTGGCGGACCGTCGCCCGGAGCGCGGTCCGGTAGGCGGCACGGTCGTGCGGGGCGACGGTGAGTTCGAGGTCGACGGGCGCGCGGCCGTCGGGAGCGCGGCCGTCGGACACGGAACCCCGCTGCATCCGCTCCACGCGCGCGAGCGCGGGTGCTCCGGCCGTCGGACGAGTGACGGATGCCGCGGCGCCCGCGTCCCGGACGGCACGGCTCGCGCTGCGGAGGCCGGCGAACACGGCGACGACGATCGAGACCGGCAGCGCGAACGACCAGGCGATGACGTAGCGCGGATCGCCCGTCGCGATCGCGCCGAGGATGCCGCCGACGGTGACGCCGGCGGCGACGGCGGCGAGGAACGCGAGCATGCGGGACCTCCCGGGTCGTGGTGCGATCAGCATGCCCGGTCGAGGGTGCCCGGCGCACCCACCCGATCGGAGGGCATCGCGCGGGGCCGGGGCGGCCGCGCGCCGCGCTGCCGCTACTCGCCGACGGCGAGCGGACGGTCGTCGAGCAGGTCGGTGCCGAAGCCGACGAGCGACTTCGCCATGCAGATGCTCGCGGGCACCCCCACGTACCGTCCGAACGGCTCCACCCGCCGGTACCCGTGCTTGGCGTAGAGCGCCTGCGCGGGCAGGTGCTGGCTGCCGGTCTGCAGCACCAGTTCGCGGATGCCGCGGCCGGAGGCATCCGTCTCGACCTCGTGCAGGAGCCGGCCGGCGATGCCCGTGCCGCGCGCGGACTCGTCGACGAACATGCGGGCGATCTCGGCGCGACCGGGGCCGTGCGCGCCGTCGTCGATGAGGGCGATCATGCCGATGGCCGCGCCGTCGCCGTCGCGGGCGACGAAGACCGTGACGCCCGGGTGCGCGAGCTCCGCCGCATCGAGCTGCACGCACCCACCGCCGGCGGGGTAGAGCGCACGCGAGTAGGAGGAGCCGGCCTCGAGCAGGCGCGGCACCCCGGCCGCGTGCGGCGGCTCGATGGAGATCGACGGCGGTGTGGTCACGACGAGAGCGTACGACAGTCTCGTTACCGCGCCGTTACGTTCCCGCGGCGGAATGGGGCGTGAAGGGGATTCACAGGAGGGTGTCCGGTATCGTTGGGAGGTCGGTTCTGGACACCGTGCACGTCGCACGGATGGGTTTGTGAGTCTCGAGGGCCGGTTCCTCGCGCAGTCCGCGCGCGGATAGTCACCGTATGTGAACGGCCCCGGTCGACGAAGCTCCCGGGTTCTCAGTCGTGCTGCGCGCCCGCGCGGCCGGTTGCCATGTACACGCAATGCAACCCAGGAAGCCCCGATGCCCAAGAACAAGAAGCCCGCCGGCGGTCGCCCCGCCAAGAACTTCGACCCGTCGTACGCGAAGAGCTCGCGCCGCAGCACCCCGCGTGCCGGCGGTGCGCAGAAGCCCGGCTCGCGCAGCCCGGGTCACCGCGGATACCGCCCCGAGGAGGCCGAGGCCCCCAAGGTGCGCTGGAGCCGTGAGGAGCGGGTCGCCAGCGGGCGCACCCCGCACCGCGCCGAGCGTGCCGGGCGCGACGACCGTGGCGCACGCGACGACCGCGGTGCGCGTTCATACGGTCGCGACGACCGCGCGCCGCGCCGGTTCGACCGCGACGAGCGCCCTGCGCGTTCGTTCGACCGCGACGAGCGCCCTGCGCGTTCGTTCGACCGCGACGACCGCGCCCCGCGCCGGTTCGACCGTGACGACCGCGCCCCTCGTCGTTCCGGCCGCGATGAGCGCCCGGCGCGCTCCTTCGACCGCGACGATCGTGCGCCGCGCCGGAACGCCCGCGACGAGCGCCCTGCGCGTTCGTTCGAGCGCGACGACCGGGCCCCGCGTCGTTTCGACCGGGACGACCGGGCCCCGCGTCGTTCCGACCGGGATGAGCGTGCGCCCCGCCGCTTCGACCGCGACGACCGTCCGGCGCGTTCGTTCGACCGCGACGACCGCGCCCCGCGCCGGTTCGACCGTGACGACCGCGCACCCCGTCGCTTCGACCGCGACGAGCGGCCCGCGCGTTCGCACGATCGCGACGACCGCGCTCCCCGCCGCGGCCGCGAGTTCGACCGCCCCGGCTTCCGCGACTCCGAGCGCCGTCCGTCGTCGTTCTACCCGGCCAAGGAGAGCGCCGAGCGCAGCGACCGCGCCGGGCGCTTCGCGCCGGCCGACGACGTCGTGCTCGAGCGCCTCGAGGCCGACGCCATCCAGGCCGAGCAGGTCGACGGCGTCCGCTTCGCCGATCTCGGACTCGGCGGCAACATCGTCCGCGCACTGAGCGACCTCGGCGCGGAGACGCCGTTCCCGATCCAGGCCGCCACCATCCCGGTCGTGCTCGAGGGCCGCGACGTCCTCGGCCGTGGCCGGACGGGCTCCGGGAAGACCATCGCGTTCGGCGCCCCGACCGTCGAGCGGCTCATGCAGGACTGGGCCGCCGCGGGCAAGTCGGGCGGCAAGCGCCAGATGGGCCGCAAGCCCCGCGCCCTGATCCTCGCGCCGACGCGCGAGCTCGCCCTGCAGATCGACCGCACCGTGCAGCCCATCGCCCAGAGCGTCGGCCTCTTCACCACCCAGATCTACGGCGGCGTCCCGCAGGGCCGACAGGTCGGCGCGCTGCAGCGCGGCGTCGACATCGTGATCGGCACCCCGGGTCGCATCGAGGACCTCATCGAGCAGGGACGCCTCGATCTCTCCGAGATCCGGATCACGGTGCTCGACGAGGCCGATCACATGTGCGACCTCGGGTTCCTCGAGCCCGTGCAGCGCATCCTGCGCCGCACCGCGGAGGGCAGCCAGAAGCTGCTGTTCTCCGCGACGCTCGACACCGGCGTGGCCGCGCTCGTCGACGAGTTCCTCGTCGACCCGGCCGTGCACGAGGTCGCCGGCGAGGACCAGGCATCGAGCACGATCGAGCACCGGGTGTTCGTCATCGACAACCGCGACAAGCGCGACATCGTGGCGAGCCTCGCCGACCGCAACGGCAAGACGCTGATCTTCTCGCGCACCCGCGCGTTCGCGGAGGACCTCGTCATGCACCTCGAGGACGCCGGCATCTTCGCGGTCGCCCTCCACGGCGACCTGAACCAGGCCAAGCGCACGCGCAACCTGCACCAGCTCACGAACGGACGGGTCGACGTGCTCGTCGCGACGGACGTCGCCGCCCGCGGCATCCACGTGGACGACATCGACCTGGTCATCCAGGCCGACGCGCCCGACGAGTACAAGACGTACCTGCACCGCGCCGGCCGCACCGGCCGCGCGGGTCGCGCGGGTCGCGTCGTCACGCTGACCCCGCGGAACCGCCAGCGTCGCCTCGCCGAGCTCCTCGACCGCGCCGAGATCGAGGTCGACTTCGAGGACGTCCGCCTCGGCGACGAGCTGTTCGCCGACCTCGGCCCGATCCGCACGGCGGCCCCCGCCGCCGCGGTCGCGTCGGCCGACGAGGACGCGCCCGACGCGCCCGTCGCGTAACGCCGCCCCCGCGGCATCCGCCTGCCCCCATCGCACGAAGGCCCCGACCACCCGGTCGGGGCCTTCGTCGTCGGTCCGGCCGTGCTCGACTGGCGGATGAGGCATCGGTTCGGCATACTTACTGACTGAACGGTCGGTTGTGAAAGCAGCCGGAACGGATGACGCGGACGCCGCCCGGCGGCGTGCGACGGTCCCGACAGCGCGGTCAGGAGAAGAGCATGGCGGAGGCGTATCTCGTCGGCGGGGTGCGGACCCCGGTGGGTCGGTACGGAGGCGCGCTCGCGAGCGTGCGACCCGACGACCTCGCGAGCCTCGTCGTCGGCGAGGCGATCCGTCGAGCCGGGCTCGAGCTCGACGCGATCGAGGAGGGCGCGATCGACGAGGTCATCCTCGGCGCCGCGAACCAGGCCGGCGAGGACAACCGCAACGTCGCCCGCATGTCGGTACTCCTCGCCGGGCTCCCCGACTCGGTGCCCGGCATCACCGTGAACCGCCTCTGCGCGTCGGGCATGTCGGCCATCACCATGGCCGCGCAGGCGATCCGCGCCGGCGACGCCGACCTCATCGTCGCCGGTGGCGTCGAGTCGATGACCCGCGCGCCCTGGGTGCAGGCCAAGCCCGAGAAGCCGTGGGCGAAGCCCGGCGAGGCGTACGACACGTCGATCGGCTGGCGCTTCCCGAACGCGAAGCTCCTCGCGCGCGACAAGGCCACGTTCTCGATGCCCGAGACGGCCGAGGAGGTCGCGCGCATCGACGGCATCACGCGGGAGGAGGCCGACGCCTTCGCACTCCGCAGCCAGCAGCGCGCCGCCGCCGCGATCGACGCCGGCCGCTTCGAGGCCGAGATCGTCGGCGTGCCGACGGCGCGCGGCGAGGTGCTCGTCGACGAGGGCCCGCGGCGCGACACCTCGCTCGAGGTGCTCGCGGGGCTCCGCCCCGTGGTGAAGGGCGGCAGCGTGGTCACCGCCGGCAACTCGAGCTCGCTGAACGACGGCGCGAGCGCGATCGTCGTCGCGAGCGCGTCGGCCGTCGAGCGCTACGGCCTCACCCCGCGTGCGCGGGTCGTGGTGGGAACCTCGGCGGGCCTCGCACCCGAGATCATGGGCCTCGGGCCCGTGCCCGCGACCGAGAAGGCGCTCGAACGCTCCGGCGTCTCACTCGACGACATCGGGTCGATCGAGCTCAACGAGGCGTTCGCGACGCAGTCGCTCGCGTCGATGCGCCGACTGGGGCTCGACCCCGAGCGGGTCAACGCCGACGGCGGGGCGATCGCCCTGGGGCATCCGCTCGGCTCGTCGGGAGCGCGGCTCGTCGTCACGCTGCTCGGCCGCATGGAGCGCGAGGGCTCGCGCTACGGTCTCGCGACGATGTGCGTCGGCGTCGGCCAGGGCAGCGCGCTGATCGTCGAGGGCGTTCGATGACCGCGCCGGATGTCGCGGTGTCACCCGACGCGCCCCAGTCGCTCCTCGTCGAGCGACGCGACGACCGCGTCGTCGCGACCCTGAACCGGCCCGACAAGCGCAATGCGATCGACCAGGCCACGATCGACGCCATCCACTCGCTGTGCGCCGAGCTCGAGGCCGAGCCGCGCATCCTGATCCTCACCGGCACCGACGGCGTGTTCGCGTCGGGAGCCGACATCGCGCAGATGCGCGAGCGCACCGCCGCCGACGCCCGCTCGGGCATCAACGCGAACGCGTTCATCCGCATCAACGAACTGCCGATGCCCGTCATCGCCGCGGTCGACGGCTGGGCGCTGGGTGGCGGGGCCGAGCTCGCGTTCGCGGCCGACATCCGCATCGCCACGCCCGATGCGAGGTTCGGCAACCCCGAGACCGGGCTCGGCATCATCCCCGCCGCGGGGGCGACCTGGCGGCTCAAGGAGATCATCGGCGAGGCGCGCGCGGCCGAGCTGCTCCTCACCGGGCGGATCGTCGACGCCGCGGAGGCGCTCTCGATCGGGCTGATCACGGCCGTGCACCCGACCGCCGACCTCCTCGACGAGGCGCACGCGATCGCCGACCGCATCGCGAAGAACGACCCCGCGGCGACCATGGCGACCAAGCGCGTCATGCGCGCGCCGCGCGCCGACCACCCGCACGTCGACCTCGAGGAGCAGGCGGTGCTCTTCGAGAGCCCTGAGAAGCACCGCCGCATGACCGAGTTCCTCGAACGGCGCACGAAGAGGAGTGCGAAGTGACCGACACGACCACGACGGCACCCGAACGAGTCGGCGTCCTCGGCGGCGGCCGTATGGGCGCGGGCATCGCGCACGCCTTCCTCCTCGCGGGATCGAACGTCACCGTCGTCGAGCGCGACGCGGACGCCGCGGAGGCGGCCCGCACGCGCGTGCTCGAGTCCGTCGCGGCATCCGTCGCCCGGGGCACGACCGACGAGACCGCCGAGGCGCTCGGGGCTCGGTTCGCGGTGGCGACCGATGTCTCCGACTTCGCCGGCTCCGACGTCGTCGTCGAGGCCGTGCCCGAGGACCTCGACCTGAAGCTCGACGCGATCACCCGGGTCGAGGCCGTGCTGGGGGCGGATGCCGCGCTCGCGTCGAACACGTCGTCGATCTCGATCGACGAGCTCGCGGGCCGGCTCGAGCGACCCGAGCGGTTCCTCGGCCTGCACTTCTTCAACCCCGTGCCCGCCTCGGCGCTCGTCGAGATCGTGCGCGGCACCGCCACCGACGGCGCGCTCGTCGAGGAGGCGCGCGGCTGGGTCGAGGCGATCGGCAAGGCGCCCATCGTCGTGCACGACGCACCCGGGTTCGCATCCAGCCGACTCGGCGTCGCGCTGGGGCTCGAGGCGATCCGCATGCTCGAGGAGGGCGTCGCCTCCGCCGAGGACATCGACACCGCGATGGTGCTCGGCTACAAGCACCCCGTGGGCCCGCTGCGGCTCACGGACCTCGTCGGACTCGACGTGCGGCTCGGCATCGCCGAGTACCTCGCGGGCGAGCTCGGCGACCGATTCGAACCGCCCGCCCTCCTGCGCCGCATGGTCGCCGAGGGCAAGCTCGGTCGCAAGACCGGCGAGGGCTTCCACCTGTGGGACGCGCAGTAGTGCGGGTCTCGATACGCGCCGCCTTCGGCGGTGCGACTCGACCACCGAGGAGAGAAACACGATGACCGGCATCCTGCCCAGCTACATCCGCGACGCGTGGTGGACTCCCGACGCGTCGGCCGAGGCCTCCGCCACCGAGGTGCGCGACGCGTCGACCGGCGAGCTCGTCGCGCGCGTCTCGACCGAGGGGCTCGACCTCGGCGCCGTGCTCGAGCACGCCCGCACGGTCGGCCAGCGCTCGCTCGGCGAGCTCACGTTCCACCAGCGCGCCGTGCTGCTCAAGCAGATGGCGCTCGCGCTCACCGAGCGCAAGGCCGAGCTCTACGAGATCTCGGCGCGCGCCGGCGCCACCAAGCGCGACTCGTGGGTCGACATCGACGGCGGCATCGGCGTGCTCTTCACGTACTCGTCGAAGGGGCGTCGCGAGCTGCCGAACGCGAAGGTCGTCGTCGACGGCCCGGTCGAGCCGCTCTCGAAGGACGGGTCGTTCATCGGCCGGCACGTCTACACGCGCCTGCCCGGCGTCGCCGTGCAGATCAACGCCTTCAACTTCCCCGTGTGGGGCTCGCTCGAGAAGTTCGCGCCGGCGTTCCTGGCCGGCGTGCCGACCGTCGTCAAGCCCGCGACGCCGACCGGCTACCTCGCCGAGGCGTTCGTGCGGATCCTCGTCGAGTCGGGGCTGCTGCCCGAGGGCTCGCTGCAGCTCGTGTCCGGCAGCGTGCCCGACCTGTTCGACCACCTCCGCGTGGGCGACCTCGTCGGCTTCACCGGCTCGGCCTCGACGGCCGAGCGGCTGCGAGCGCACGACTCGGTTCAGACCGGCGGCGTGCGCTTCACGAGCGAGACCGACTCGATCAACGCCTCCGTGCTCGGCACCGACGCCGTGCCCGGCACGGCCGAGTTCGACGCGTACGTCGCGCAGCTCGTCGTCGAGATGACCTCGAAGGCCGGCCAGAAGTGCACGGCCATCCGCCGTGCGATCGTGCCCGCGGCATCCGTCGGCGCGGTCGTCGACGCCGTTCGGGCGCGACTGGCCCAGAAGGTCGTCGTGGGCGACCCGCGCACCGAGGGCGTCACCATGGGCCCGCTCGCCTCGCTCGCACAGCGAGACGAGGTGCTCCGGCAGGTTCGCCGGCTCCAGGAGGCGGGTGGCGAGCTCGTGATCGGCTCGACCGAGGCGCCTGAGGGTGTCGCCGCCGACGGTGCGTTCGTCGCGCCCATGCTGCTGAGCTTCGCGGATGCCACGGCCGACGCGGTGCACGAGGTCGAGGCGTTCGGCCCCGTGGCATCCGTCATCGCCTACGACACCATCGACCAGGCGGTCGACCTCGTCACCCGCGGAGGCGGCTCGCTCGTCACGAGCGTCGCCACGCACGACCCGGACGTCGCGGTCGCACTCGCGTCTGGGATCGCCGCGATGAACGGCCGCCTCCTCTTCCTCGACCGCGACGATGCGCGCACGTCGACCGGCCACGGCTCGCCTGTGCCGCATCTCGTGCACGGCGGCCCCGGCCGCGCCGGCGGCGGCGAGGAACTCGGCGGCATCCGCGCGGTGCACCACCACATGCAGCGCACCGCGGTACAGGGTTCGCCCGCGATGCTCACCGCCCTCACCGGCGTGTGGCACTCGGGTGCGGAAGCCCGGCCGTACGCCGAGACCGGCGAGGCGCACCCGTTCCGGAAGTCGCTCGCGGAGCTCCGCATCGGCGACCAGGTCGCGTCGCCCTCGCGCACCGTGACGCTCGAGGACATCGAGACGTTCGCGAACTTCACCGGGGACACGTTCTACGCGCACATGGACGAGGCGGCCGCGGCGGCGAACCCGTTCTTCCCGGGCCGCGTCGCGCACGGCTACCTGCTGGTGTCGTGGGCGGCGGGCCTGTTCGTCGACGCCGCGCCCGGGCCGGTGCTCGCGAACTCGGGCCTCGAGAACCTGCGCTTCATCACGCCGGTCTCGCCCGGCGACGAGATCCGCGTCGAGCTCACGGCGAAGCAGATCACGCCGCGCGAGACCGACGAGTACGGCGAGGTGCGCTGGGACGCGGTGCTGAAGAACCAGCGCGACGAGCTCGTCGCGACGTACGACGTGCTGACGCTCGTCGCGAAGGAGCAGGCGGGCGAGGGCGCAGCCGACGGCGCGTCGGTCGAGTCGGGCGCCCAGCCGCAGCCGGCCTAGTCCCCGCGCTCAGCCGCGCAGCGCGAGCGCGAACGGCAGGACCTCGGTCGCGCCCGCCCTGCGGAGTTCGCGCGCGGCGATCGTGAGGGTCCAGCGGCTGTCGGCGAGGTCGTCGACGAGCAGCACGCCGCCGGATGGCACGTCGAGCCCGTCGGCGGTGAAGCGGTTCCAGACGCCCGCGAGGCGGAACGCGCTGTTGCCGCCGGGCCCGCCGCTCGGGCCGCCGTCGACCGGCGCGAGCGCGCCGAGGTACGGAAGGCGCCCGACCTCCGAGAGCCCGCGCGCGAGCGACTCGACGAGCTGAGGGCGCGAGCGCGAGGGCACGCATGCCACGGCCACGGGCCGTTCCGCCCATCCCCACTCGGCGAGCACGCGCACGCACGCGTCGAGCACGCGCGGCGGCAGCGGTGCGTCCGGGGTGTTCGGGGCGAACAGCTCGCGGACCGTCGAGCCCCAGCCGAGGTCGGTCAGCCGCGCGAGCGCACGGCCCTCCGCGGCCTGCTCGCCCGGTGGGATGCGCCCCTTGACGGGCACGCCGAGCCGGTCGGCCCCGGTCGGCCACGCTCGGCGCGGCTCGATCGGCACGCCGACCCGGTCGAGCGCGCTCACGGCGGCGGCCGCGGCATCCGCATCGACCTCGCCCGGGTACCACGTTCCTGCGCACCGGTCGCAGCGCCCGCACGGCGCCGCCGTGTCGTCGTCGAGGGAGCGCTGGAGGAAGGCCATGCGGCATCCGTCGGTCTCCTCGTACTCGAGCATGTGGCGCTGCTCGGCCTCGCGCTCCTCGGCGATGCGGCGGTAGCGCTCGGCGTCGTAGGTCCACGGCGCGCCGGTCGCGACCCATCCGCCCTGTACGCGGCGCACGGCGCCGTCGACGTCGAGCACCTTGAGCAGCAGCTCGAGCGGGGTGCGGCGGATGTCGACGCGCGCCTCGAGCGCGGGCGTCGACAGCGGCACGTCGGAGAGCTCGTCGATGACCCGCCTGGCGCGGTCCTCGTCGGGCATCGACGCGGTCGCGAAGTAGTGCCAGATCGCCGGGTCCTCGCGGCCCGGGAGGAGCAGCACGTCGGCGTTCTCGCTCGCACGCCCGGCGCGGCCGACCTGCTGGTAGTACGCGACGGGCGACGAGGGTGCGCCCAGGTGCACGACGAAGCCGAGGTCGGGCTTGTCGAAGCCCATGCCGAGCGCGCTCGTCGCGATGAGCGCCTTGACCTCGTTGCGCTTGAGCATCCCCTCGGACTCCTCGCGCTCCTCGGGGTCGGTCTGGCCCGTGTACGCGCGCACGTCGTGCCCGCGCTCGCGGAGCACCCGCGCGGTGTCGACCGCCGCCGCGACCGTGAGCGCGTAGACGATGCCCGAGCCCGGCAGGTCGTCGAGGTGGTCGATGAGCCACGCCAGCCGGCCGGTCGAGTCGGGCAGCCGCAGCACGCCGAGCCGGAGCGAGGACCGGGCGAGCGGCCCGCGGATCGTGAGCACGTCGGAGCCGAGCTGCTCCGCGACATCCGCCACGACCCGGCTGTTCGCCGTCGCGGTCGTCGCGAGCACGGGCACGTCGGCCGGGATCTCGGCGATGAGGTCGCGCAGCCGACGGTAGTCGGGCCGGAAGTCGTGGCCCCAGTCGCTGATGCAGTGCGCCTCGTCGACCACGAGCATGCCGAGCCGACGCACGAGCGAGGGAAGCTGCTGCTCGCGGAACGACGGGTTGTTCAGCCGTTCGGGCGAGACGAGCAGCACGTCGACCTCGTCGGCGTCGAGGCGGGCCAGCACCTCCTGCCACTCGTGCGCGTTCGCCGAGTTGATCGAGACGGCGCGCACTCCCGCGCGCTCGGCGGCCGCGATCTGGTCGCGCATGAGCGCGAGCAGCGGCGACACGAGGATCGTCGGGCCCCCGCCGCGGCGACGCAGCAGCAGGGTCGCGACGAAGTAGACGGCCGACTTGCCCCAGCCCGTCCGCTGCACGACGAGCGCCCGACGGCGGCCGGCGACGAGGGCCTCGATCGCCTCGAACTGGCCGTCGTGGAAGTCGGCGTCGTCACGCCCGACGAGCTCGCGGAGCGCGGCGAGCGCCTCGGCGCGGAGGTCGACTGCGGCGCCCGGGACGTGCGCAGGCGCGGATGCGTCGGGGGAGGGCATGCGTCCAGCCTTCCGCATGCGGCTGACAGTCGCGGGAGCGCGCGGCTCCAGATCGTCCGACGGGCCGCGACGACCCGGGGCCACCGTGCCCTTGACGCGAAAAATGTGAGTGGCTAACGTTTTGACGTGACCAACGTCAGCGCCACCGACCGTCGACCCTCGAAGCGCGAGCGCACCCTCGCCGCACTCGTCGAGCACGGGCTCGACCTGTTCGAGCGCCAGGGGTACGACCGGACGACCGTCGCCCAGATCGCCGGCGCCGCGGGCGTGACCGAGATGACCTTCTTCCGCTACTTCCCGGCGAAGGAGCACCTGCTCCTCGACGACCCGTACGACCCGCAGCTCACCGCCGCGATCGCCGAGCAGCCGCGCGAGCTGCCGCCGTTCCTCCGCGCCGCGCGCGGCATCCGCGAGGCGTGGCGTGCGCTGCCCGAGCCCGAGACGCCGATCATCCGCCGCCGCGTCCGCATCGCCGCGGGTACGCCCTCGCTCCGCGGGGCGATGTGGCGGAACACCGGCAACACCGAGCGTGCGATCGTCGAGCAGCTCGTCGCCGACGGCGCGAGCCCCGACGTGGCGCGGGTGGCCGCGGCATCCGTGCTCGCCGCCCTCGTCGCGGGACTCTTCCTGTGGGCCGAGGACGAGCGGACCACGCTCGCCGACGCGATCGAGCGGGCGCTCGACGTCATCGAGGTGCGCTCGTGAATGCCCCGGCCCGCTTCCAGGCCCGCGGCCTCGCGCGCGCGTTCCGCGGCGGCGCGGGCGTGCACGGCATCGACCTCGACGTCGCCGCGGGCCAGATCCACGCGCTCGTCGGCCTGAACGGCGCGGGCAAGACGACGCTCATGCGGCTGCTCCTCGGCATGCTCCGGCCCGGTGCCGGCACCGTTCGCGTGTGCGGCGTCGACGTGAACCGAGCGGATGCCGCGACCTGGGCGCGCGTGGGCCAGCTCGTCGAGCACCCGCTCGCGTACGCCGAGCTCTCGGGTCGCGCGAACCTCGAGGTCGCGGCGCGGCTGCACGGCCTCGACCGCCGGCAGGGCGCCGAGGCCGTCGCCCGCGCGATCGACGAGTTCGACCTCGGGCCGTACGCCGCGGTCCGGGCGAGCCGGCTCTCGCTCGGCAACCGCCAGCGGGTGGGCATCGCGGGCGCGCTGCTCCACGGTCCCGAGGCGATCGTGCTCGACGAGCCGACGAACGGACTCGACCCGGCGGGCGTCATCGTGCTCCGCGAGTCGCTGCTGCGGCGGGCGGCCGCGGGGGCCGGCATCCTCGTCTCGAGCCACCACCTCGATGAGGTCGCGCGGGTCGCCGACCGCATCACCGTCGTCAACGACGGGCGGATCATCGGATCGCTCGATCCGGGCGGGTTCGACCTCGAGCGCGCGTTCTTCGCGCTCGTGCACGGGGACGACGAGGCGCGGAGGGCAGCGGCGTGAGCGGGGCGAGCGGGGACGGCGTGAGCGGGGCGCGCACGCGCGGCGCACGCGGCGGCGACCCGAGCACCGCGCGGGGTGGCCGCGGACTCGCCGGCAGCCTCGCGGGCGTCCGGGTCGCCGTGGTCGTCGAGGCGCGCAAGGCGGTCGCCTCGCGGGTCATGGCCTCGACCACGGTGCTCCTCGTCGTCGGCATCGGCGTGCTCTCGCTCGGGATGCTGCTGGCCGCGGCGTCCGGCGACGAGCAGGTGCTCGCCAAGCTGGGCCCGCTCGCGGGCCTGCCGGGGTGGGCGGGCCTGGTGGGCGTCGTGCTGCAGATCACCGCCGCGGCCGGGGTGCTCGCCTTCGGCGTCGCCCTCAGCTGGATGTTCGGCCGCGAGTTCGCCGACGGCACGGTCGCGGCGCTGTTCGCGCTGCCGGTGTCGCGGCCGGCGGTCGCGGTCGGCAAGCTCGTCGTGTACGTCGCCTGGTCGGTCGTCGTCGCGGGCGCGCTCACTTGCGTCGTCGCGATCGTCGGGTTCGCGATGGGCTTCGGGGCGACGGATGCCGCGGGCGTCGGCGCGCTCGCCCGGATCCCGGTGCTCGTGATGCTGTCCTCGCTCGTCGCCGTGCCTGCCGCGTGGGTCGCGACGCTCGGGCGCGGGTTGCTGCCCGGCATCGCGGCGACCGTCGGGATCATCGTGGTCGCGCAGGTCTCGGCGATCGCCGATGTCGGCGCGTGGGTGCCGGTCGTCGCGCCCGCGCTCTGGGCCATCGCTCCCGAGTCGGTGCCGGCCGCGGCGTTGCTCCTCGTGCCGACGGTGCCACTCGCGTTCGGCGCGCTGTGCGCGCTCGCGTGGTCGCGGCTGCAGCTGGATCGCTGAGGCGGGGCCGGCGGCGCCCGGGCGTGCGCGGCCGCCCCGGCGGCATCCGGCGAACGTGACCGCCGCGGCTCAGCGGGGCCGCGGGCGTGCGCGGCCGCCCGGCGACATCCGCCGAACTTGACCGCACCGGCGCCGCCGGTCACGCTGGAGCGCATGCCCCACCCGTACCCGCTCCACGCCGACGTCGACGTGCCGTGCCTCTGCTGCGGGAGCGTGCAGCGCTTCCGGTTCGCGTCGACGTCCGACCAGGTGGTGTGCGGTCACTGCCGGTCGCACCTCGGCGCCGAGCGGGCCGAGCAGCGCGACCGCGAGCACATCGCGCTGTGGCGCGGCATCCTCGAGTCGCACGACCGCGACGCGCGTGACGCGGCGACGGCTGCGGCGACCGCCGCGTCGGAGGCGGCCGAACTCGTGGCCCGACTCACCGCGGAGCGCGACCAGCTGCGGGCGGGCGCCATCGACACGGGCAGCGAGGTCGGCTCGGCGCTCCAGGACCAGCTCCGCGACGACCGGGTCCGTCGCGCCGAGCGCGCGACCCAGCTCACCGCGAAGCGCGTTGACACAGCGATGGTCGCACTCTGGCGCCTGCAGGCGTTCCACCACCCCGACCCGCGGAAGCCCGGCTCGTGCACGTGTGGGCGCACCCTGCCGGCCTGCGGGGAGAGCCGGATCCTCGAGGCCCTGCGCCAGGAGATGCTCGACTGGGAGCGGCGCAACCTCGAACTGCTGCGCGCGGGCAAGCGGCACGGGCTGCCGCCCGAGCACCCAGAGGTCGCGGCCGGCACGACGGGCGCGGCCGGCCCGGCGGGCGGTGGCGCGGGCCGTCGCTGAGCGCGGTCTTCGGGTGGGGGCCGGAAGACGGCGCGGGTGTCGTCACGATCGGCGGGTGCCGGGCCGACGCGACCCGCCGATCGTGACGACGACCGGATTGGCCCAGTCGTCTGGACGGACCCGGGCGAGTCGGGTCAGGTCGTCGGCGCCGCCGCACCCTCGGCGACCCACGCGATCGCTTCGTCGCGCGCCGCGAGCGGGAACGCCTTGAACTGGCCGGGCACGAGTCCGCCGAAGGCCACCGCGATCCCGATGAGCACGTCGCGGTCGGTCACGAGGGCGGCGCGGTCCCAGAGCGAGAGCGGCCGCCCGATGAGCTTCGCGTCCTCGAGCATCGCGCCGAGCGAGTAGTGGTCGAACTCGTCGCCGAGCACGATGACGAAGTCGAGCTTGCCGCTCGCCTCGATCGCGGCGTCCATGGCGGGGTCGAGCACCTCGCGGTAGTCGGCCGCGGTGACCGTCCCGACGGCGCGGAAGCCGATCACGCCCTCGGGCAGGCCGTCGAGCAGTTCGATCATCGGGTCCCCCTTCTCCCGGCGACAGTCTGGCAGCCGGTCGGGGCGGATGTCACGGCTCGCGGGCGGCGTCGTCGGCTTGTCGTCACGATCGGCGGGTGCCGGGCCGGCGCGACCCGCCGCTCGTGACGACGACTGGGATGGCGCGAGCCGGCGTCAGGGGCGCGGAGCGCCGGCGGGCACGCGCAGCCCGTCGAGCGCGACGGCCACGACGTCGTCGGCCAGCCGCGCGGCATCCTCTCGGCCGCCGGGCCGGTACCACTCGACGATCGAGTTGATCATGCCGAACAGCAGCCGCTCGACGATGCGGACGTCGATGTCGGAGCGGAGCGACCCCTCGGACTGCGCCTCGGCGACGAGGGCGGTCACGCGCTTGTCGAACGCACGGCGTCGCGCGAGGGCGCGCCGCTCGACCTCGGTGTTGCCGCGCACGCGCAGGAGCAGGGTCACGTACGGCAGTTCGGCGACGAGCACGCGGACCGCCCCGCGCAGCACCCCGTCGAGCCGGTCGGCGGCGCTGCCGCCCGCGGCCTCGGTCTGGTCGAGCACGCCCTCGAGCGAGCCCAGCGCCTGGTCGAGCGCGCGCTCGAGGATCTCGTCCTTCGACGAGAAGTGGTGGTAGATCGCCGACTTCGACAGGCCGAGGCGGTCGGCGAGCACGCCCATCGAGGTCGCGTCGTAGCCGTACTCGTTGAAGGCGGCGACGGCGACCTCGAGGATGCCCTGCTGGTCGTAGCCGGGGCGGCCTCGTCGGAGCGCGGTGTTCGGTGACATCCGGTTCAGTCTGTCAGGCCGGGTGGGCGCGCATCAGCGCGGCTCGCGCAGGTCGTAGACGCGCTTGTACTTGCCCTCGCTGCGCGGCAGCGTGCCGGGCTCCTCGAGGCGGACGGTCACCGACGAGCCGATGAACTCCTTGATGCGCCCCGCGAGGACGACCGTCGCGGCCTGGCACACGTCGACCTCGAGGTCGGGGTGGCGCTCGATGCGCACGGTCATGTCGTCCATGTGCCCGGTGCGGGTGAGCTCGAGGATGAAGTGCGGCGTCAGGTGCTCGATGCCGAGCACCAGTTCCTCGATCTGCGTCGGGAAGAGGTTCACGCCGCGCAGGATGATCATGTCGTCGTTGCGGCCCGTGATCTTCTCGATGCGGCGCATGCCGGGTCGCGCGGTGCCGGGGAGCAGCCGGGTGAGGTCGCGCGTGCGGTACCGGATGACCGGGAACGCCTCCTTCGTGAGCGACGTGAACACGAGTTCGCCCCGCTCGCCGTCGGGAAGCGGCGCACCGGTCTCGCCGTCGATGACCTCGGGGAGGAAGTGGTCCTCCCAGACGTGCGGGCCGTCCTTCGTCTCGATGGCCTCGTTGGCGACCCCCGGGCCCATGACCTCGGAGAGGCCGAAGATGTCGACCGCGTCGAGGCCCATGCGCTCCTCGATGCGGCGGCGCATCTCGTTCGTCCACGGCTCGGCGCCGAGGATCGCGGTCTTCAGCGTGGTCGAGCGCGGGTCGATGCCCGCCTCCTCCATGGCGTCGGCGATCGTGAGCAGGTAGCTCGGCGTGCACATGATGGCGTCGGGCTCGAAGTCGCGGATGAGCTGCACCTGGCGCGCGGTCTGCCCGCCCGACATCGGGATGACGGTCGCCCCGAGCTTCTCGATGCCGGCGTGCGCGCCGAGGCCGCCCGTGAAGAGGCCGTAACCGTACGCGTTGTGCACCTTCATGCCGGGCCGCACGCCGCTCGCGCGCAGGCAGCGGGCGACGAGGGTCGCCCAGCGGTCGAGGTCGTCGTGCGTGTAGCCGACGACGGTCGGCCGGCCCGTCGTGCCGGACGAGGCGTGGATGCGCGCGACCTGCTCCATCGGCACGGCGAACATGCCGAACGGGTAGGTCTGCCGCAGGTCGTCCTTGGTCGTGAAGGGGAGCTTCGCGACATCCGCCAGCGTCTGGATGTCGTCGGGGTGCACGCCGTGCTCGTCGAACTTGCGGCGGTAGAGCGGCACGTTCTCGTAGGCGTGGCGCACGGTCCACTGCAGCCGCTCGAGCTGGAGGGCCTCGATCTCGGCGCGCGACATGCGCTCCTCGGGGTCGAGTTCGTCGGGCGAGGCGGGCGCGAGGCCCGAGACGGTGGGCCGGGATTCGATGGGGGACTGCGGAAGGGTCGTCGTCGACACGGTGGCTCCCGGGGTTCAGATGGTGCGGTTGGTGGAGATGGACCGGCCGCGGAACTCGGCGACGGCGTCGCCCTGCTCGTCGACGACCGTCACGTCGTAGAGGCCCGTGCGGCCGCTGCGGGCGCGGCGCACGGCGGTCGCGGTGAGCGTCTGCCCGGCGACCGTGGACTTCAGGAAGGTGATGTCGGCGCCCGCGGCGACGGTGACCCGGTGGTCCTCGTTGCAGGCGATCGCGAAGGCCGTGTCGGCCAGGGTGAAGACGAGCCCGCCGTGGGTGATGGCGAACCCGTTGGTCATGTCCTCCCGCACGCGCATCGACACGACGGCGTGGCCGGGGTCGTCGCGTTCGACGACCATGCCGAGCATCGCCGAGGCGAGGTCGCGCTGCATCATCTCGCGGTTGAGGCGAGCGGATGCCGCGGCATCCGCCTGCTCGTCGGCGGGCCGGCCGGCGCCCTGGCGTTCGGTCGCGACATCCGTCATGCGCTGCTCCTCATCGAGTGCGGGGGAGTCGCCGGCGGCCCTGATTGCCCCGGCGCAGAACCTCAGCATATACTAACTGAACGATCGGTTGGTAAAGTGTTCGCAGCACCGCGCACCATCCGGTCCCGAGAGCATTGGAGTCGACGATGACCGCACCCGCCGAGCTGAGCGTGGCCAGCATCGATGAGCACCGCGACGACGAGGCGCAGGCCCGCTTCGACGACCTCATCGCGCAGGACTCGCGCATCGAGCCGCGCGACTGGATGCCCGACGCGTACCGCAAGACGCTGATCCGCCAGATCAGCCAGCACGCGCACTCCGAGATCATCGGCATGCAGCCTGAGTCGAACTGGATCTCGCGGGCGCCGAGCCTCAAGCGCAAGGCCATCCTCATGGCGAAGGTGCAGGACGAGGCCGGCCACGGCCTCTACCTCTACTCGGCCGCGCAGACGCTCGGCATCGGCCGCGAGGAGATGATGCAGCAGCTCATCGAGGGCCGCGCGCGCTACTCGTCGATCTTCAACTACACGACGCCGACGTGGGCCGACATGGGCGCCATCGGATGGCTCGTGGACGGCGCCGCGATCTGCAACCAGGTGCCGCTGTGCCGCGCCTCGTACGGCCCCTACGGTCGCGCCATGGTGCGCATCTGCAAGGAGGAGTCCTTCCACCAGCGGCAGGGCTTCGAGATCCTGCTCGAGCTCATGCAGGGCACCGAGGCGCAGCGCGAGATGGCGCAGGACGCGGTGAACCGCTGGTACTGGCCCTCGCTGATGATGTTCGGCCCGCCCGACGACGAGTCGCCGAACTCGGCGCAGTCGATGGCGTGGAACATCAAGCGCTTCTCGAACGACGACCTGCGCCAGCGCTTCGTCGGGATGCTCGTGCCGCAGGCCGAGGTGCTCGGCGTCACGCTCCCCGACCCGAACCTGAAGTGGAACGAGGAGCGCCAGGCGTACGACATGAGCGAGATCGACTGGACCGAGTTCCACGAGGTGCTCGCCGGTCGCGGCCCCGCCAACGCCGAGCGACTGCGCCGGCGCCGCGAGGCCCACGAGGAGGGCGCGTGGGTGCGCGAGGCCGCGGCCGAGTACGCCCGCAAGCAGGCAGAGAAGACGGCGGTCGCCGCCTGACGCGGCCCGGCCGCCCCACCACACAGACCCGCGATCCGCGACGGAGCGGACCGAGACGAGGAGACGAGATGAGCACCCCCGGCGAGACCGGCACCGAGGCCTGGCCCCTGTGGGAGGTCTTCGTGCGCGCCAACCGCGGACTGAGCCACGTTCACGTCGGGTCGCTGCACGCGCCCGACGCCGACATGGCCGTGCGCAACGCCCGCGACCTGTACACCCGACGCAACGAGGGCGTGTCGATCTGGGTCGTGCCCGCCGACGCGGTCACGACGAGCGACCCCGACGCGAAGGGCGCGTTCTTCGAGAGCCCCGCCGGCAAGAACTACCGCCACGCGGTGTACTACACGAAGTCCGAAGGGGTGAAGCACCTGTGAGCGGCGAGGACCTCGACCCACACGGCGACGTCACCGTCGACCGGGTCGCGCTCGCCGAGGAGTACGCGGGCGCGGCGGCCGGCGCCGGCCACGCGGCATCCGCGGATGTCTCGGCCTACGCGCTCGGCCTCGGCGACGATTCGCTCGTGCTCGCGCAGCGCCTCGGCGACTGGATCACGCGCGCGCCCGAACTCGAGGAGGACGTCGCGCTCGGCAACATCGCGCTCGACCTGCTCGGCCACGCGCGATCGCTGCTGCACTATGCGGGCACCCATGACGGGCGCAGCGAGGACGACCTCGCGTACTTCCGCGACGAGCCGGAGTTCCGCAACGCGTGGCTGTTCGAGCAGCCGAACGGCGACTTCGCGCACACGATCGCACGGCAGCTCGTCGCCTCGACGTACCTCGTCGAGCTCTACCGGCGCCTCGAGGGGTCGACGGATGCCACGCTCGCCGCGATCGCGGCGAAGGCGTCGAAGGAGGTCGACTACCACCGCGACCACGCCATCCAGTGGACGCTCCGCCTCGCCGGCGGCACCGACGAGTCGCGTCGCCGCATGCTCCGCGCCGTCGAGCAGACGTGGCCGTACGTCGAGGAGCTGTTCCGCGACGACGAGGTCGTCGCCCGGCTCGCCGAGGAGGGCATCGCGCCGCTGCCGTCGTCGCTCCGCGAGCCGTTCGACGCCGTGATCGACCAGGTGTTCGCCGAGGCCGACCTCGCGCGCCCTGAGGGCCGCACCGCGTTCGTCGTCGACGGCCGCGGCCGCGAGGGGAAGCACACCGAGCACCTCGGGCCGCTCCTGGCTGAGATGCAGGTGCTCGCACGCTCGCACCCGGGGGCGTCGTGGTGACCGCGGCCGAGGTGCGGCGCGGGGCCGCCGACGTGCGTCGCGATGCGGGCGTCGAGGCGGAGGCCGCGGCATCCGTCGCCCGACCCGTGCCGAGCGACCCCGCCGCTCGCGCGGCGTGGGACGTCGCCGCGACCGTCACCGACCCCGAGGTGCCCGTGCTCACGATCGAGGACCTCGGGGTGCTGCGCTCGGTCGCCGTCGACGACGACGGTGCCGTGCACGTCGAGCTCACCCCGACCTACAGCGGATGCCCCGCGATGGACGCGATGCGCGACGACGTCGTGCTCGCGCTCACGCACGCGGGGTACGACCACGTCGACGTGAAGATGGTGCTCGCGCCCGCCTGGACCACGGACTGGATGAGCGAGACCGGCAAGGACAAGCTGCGGAAGTACGGCATCCAGGCCCCGTCGGGGAACGCGCCCGTGCGCGACGCCGGGCCGATCCGCCTGCAGATGGCCGTCAAGTGCCCGCGCTGCGACTCCCTGAACACCCGCGAACTCGCCCGCTTCGGCTCGACCTCGTGCAAGGCGCTCTACGAGTGCCGCGACTGCCTCGAGCCCTTCGACTACTTCAAGGTGCTCTGATGGCCGCGACCAACCTGGGCTCCACGGGAGCCCCCGCCCGCGACGCCGCGGGCACACTGACGACGGATGCCGCGATCGCCGACGCGTTCCTCCAGAGCGCGGTCGGCGGCGACACCGCCCCGAAGCGCCGTCGTGCGCGGTTCCACTCGCTCGAGGTCGCCGAGGTGCGCCCGCTGACGGATGACTCGGTCGAGGTCACCTTCGCGGTGCCCGACGAGCTCGCCGACGACTACGCGTACCTCCCGGGACAGTACGTCGCGCTGCGGCGCGACTTCGACGGGCACGAGCTGCGCCGGTCGTACTCGATCTGCCGGCCTCCCGTGCGCGGCAGCGTGTCGGTCGCGATCAAGCGCGACCTCGGCGGCCGCTTCTCGACGTGGGCGAACACCGAGCTCGCCGCCGGCGACCGCATCGACGTGATGAGCCCGCAGGGCACCTTCACCACGGGGCTCGACTCGCTCGACGGCAAGCACGTCGTGGGCATCGCCGCCGGCTCGGGCATCACGCCGCTCATGGCGCTCGCGCACACCGTGCTCGCCCGGTCGGAGGATGCGCGCTTCACGCTCGTCTACACGAACCGGTCCACGCGCGACGTGATGTTCCTCGAGGAGCTCGCCGAGCTGAAGGACCGGTACCCGGCCCGGCTCGCGCTGCACCACGTGCTCTCGCGCGAGCAGCGCACGGCGCCGCTGCTGTCGGGCCGCATCGACGCCGAGAAGCTCGAGCGCATGCTCGACGCGCTGATCCCGCCGGCGACGGTCGACGAGTGGTTCCTGTGCGGGCCGTTCGAGCTCGTGCAGCTCGCGCGCGACACGCTCGAGGCCCGCGACGTGCCATCCGGTCGGGTGCGCTACGAGCTGTTCACGACCGACGCCGACCGGGCGACCGAGCCGCGGCACGGCCGACCCGTCACGGTCGAGCGCGGCGAGCCGACCGTCGCGATCGAGTTCACGCTCGACGGCCTCTCGTCGAGCGTCGAGAGCCCGGTCAGCGCGAACGAGTCGATCCTCAACGCGGCGCTCCGCGTCCGCTCCGACGTGCCGTTCGCGTGCGCCGGCGGCGTGTGCGGCACGTGCCGCGCGCGGGTCGTCGACGGCAGCGTGAACATGACGGAGAACTACGCGCTCGAACCCGAGGAGCTCGAACGCGGATACGTGCTCACCTGCCAGTCGCACGCGACATCCGACCGCGTCGTGGTCGACTACGACGTGTAGCCCGCCCGGGGGCCCCGCCGCCGAGTGATACAGCTGTCGCCGAGTGATACCGGCGCACCGGTATCACTCGGCGGGACCGGTAACACTCGGCGAGAGCACCGTGACCGTCGATGAGGAGAGAGAAGAGAGACGGATGATCGAGCTCGAGATCCACGACGGCGTGGCCGAGATCACCCTGAACGCCCCCGCCAAGCTCAACGCGCTCGACGAGGCGGCGCTCGCCGAGCTCGGCGAGGCCTACGATCAGGCGGAGTACACGAACGTGCGCGCCCTCGTGCTCCGCGGCGAGGGTCGCGCGTTCTGCGCCGGGCGGGACATCGCGGGCGTCGACCCGCGCGACGACGACGTGCAGGGCTACCTCGGCGGGCGCGTGGAGCCGCTGCTGAAGCGGATGGCACGGTTCCCCGCGCCGACCTTCGCGGTCGCGCACGGGGCATGCCTCGGCGTCGGCCTCGGCCTCCTCATCGCGAGCGACATCGTCTACGTCGCCGACACCGCCAAGGTCGGCTCGCCGTTCAAGAACCTCGGCGCGACGCTCGACTCCGGCGGGCACGCGCTCTTCGTCGAGCGCCTCGGCGCGCACCGCACGATGGATCTCATCGTCACCGGCCGGCTCATGTCGGGCGAGGAGGCCGTCGCGGCCGGGCTCTTCTCGCGGGTGCTCCCCGCCGACGAGGTGCTCGAGGCCACGCGTGCGGCGGCGCGGGACGCGGCATCCGGCCCCACCCAGGCCTTCGTCGCGTCGAAGCGGCTCGTCGCCGACCTGCGCGACCACCGGCACGGCCTCTGGCACTCCATGTCGGACGAGAACCGCGCGCAGGCGGCGCTCTGCGACACGGACGACTACCGCGAGGGCTTCGCGGCGTTCCAGGAGAAGCGCACGCCGCAGTTCACCGGTCGCGCCTGAGCCCGAGTCCGTTCTCAGGAGTTCCGCGCGAATCCGGCCTCTTCTCAGGATCTCCGACGCGTGTCGGACGGGACGTGCGGCGTGTCGTCCTGAGAACGGTATCCCCCGGCGTGCGGGGCTTCGCGGGGCGTCGCTGGGCTCCGCGGGCGGCGTGGGGTGCGGCGAACGAGGTGCGGGCGGGCGACGCGGGGCGGCGTGGGTCCGGAGAACCGGATGCCGGGTGGGGGGCGTCGCGGGGGCCGGGGCGGCGTTCCCAGCCGGGCTCAGCGGTCGGCGTCCGCGCGCCCGTCCGAGCGGGCGACGCCGCCCTCGACGCCGCCCTCGTCGTCGTCCTCGTCGTGCTCGTGCTCGGCGATGTCGCGGCCGAGGTCGTCCTCGATGAGGAGGTCGCGACGCAGGGCGTCGGTGCGGTACGCGGCGCGGCCGAGCATGTGCGCGGTCATCGGCTGCGTGAGCAGCTGGAAGGTCATGATGAGCACGACCGTCGTCACGACGCCCCACGACGGCACGCGGAGCACGATCGCCAGGAGCACGACCGCGAGGCCGAGCACCTGCGGCTTCGTCGCCGCGTGCAGGCGGGTCAGCACGTCCGGGAAGCGCAGCGCGCCGATGCCCGCGGCCATCGAGAGGAACCCGCTCAGGAGGATGAGCGCCCCGATGCCGATCTCGGCGAGGTTCACGACTCGTCCTCCTTGCCGATGAAGCGCGCGATCGCGATCGAGCCGACGATCGCGAAGAGCGCGAGCACGAGCAGCACCACGAGCGTGTCGGTGTGCCGGTTGACCGCCATCTCGGCGGCGAGCCCGCACATCGCGATCGCGAGGAGCACGTCGGTCGCGAGGGCGCGGTCGAGGATGGTCGGCCCGCGGATGATGCGGATGACGGCGGCGATCGCGCCGACCCCGAACAACACGCCCGCGGCGAGCCCCATGACGTCGAGTGCGCTCATGCGTCGTCCTCCCGCTCGGCGAGCTCCTCGGGCTCGGGCTTCGCCGCGGTGATGGGGTGGCCGGTCGCGCGTCGATGCCGTCGCGCCGCGCGCACCGCCTCGGCCTGCTCATGCGTGCCGATCGCCAGCACGATGCGCTCCTCGGTCGCGAGCACGTGCCGGCGGGCGTCGGCGAGGTCGGCGTCGCTGCGCGTGCCGAGGGCGTGCAGGTACAGCAGCCCGCGCTCCCGGTCGATGTCGACGACGACGGTTCCGGGGACGACCGTGATCGCCTCGGCCGTGAGCGTCGTCACGAGGTCGGAGCGCGTCAGGAGCTGCACCGCGATGATCGCGTTCATGGGCTGCCACCCCGGCCACACGGCGCGCGCCGCGACCTGGACCGAGGCGACGGCGACGTCGAACATCATCCAGAGCCCGAGGACCAGCCCGCGCCACGGGTTGAACCGCCCGCTCAGCAGCACCGGCGGCAGGTAGAAGGCCCGGGTCACGGCGATCGCGAGCACGACGCCGGTCGTCACCGTCAGCACGTCGACGTGGTCCCAGAGGAAGACCCACAACGCGACGAGGCCCGCGAGCAGCGGGAGCTGCCGCCACACCGCCTGCCAGCGCGTGAGCTCGGCCGGCGACGCCGGCACCGGCGGGTCGGGGACGGGCTGGGCGGGCGGGGTCGGTGAGCCCGCCGTCTTGGGTATCGCATCGCGGCGGCGGATGCGGTCATCGGGGCCGCGGCCCGTGGCATCCGTCATCGCACACCCTCCGGGAAGACGAGCGAGACGTAGACGCTCGCATCGCGCAGGTTCTCGGCCGCGCGGCTCGACAGGTCGAACAGCGGGCCGGCGAACACCGTGAGCGCGACCGTGAGGACGACGAGCGAGGCCGTCGCGGCGAGCATGAGCACGGGCGTGGTGCGCGTGGCGACGACGGTCGCCCCCGGTGCCTCCTGCACCGAGTCGATGAGCCGCGACCGGTACCCCTCGAGCTCGGCCTTGGGCCGCCAGAACGCGAGGTTCCAGAAGCGCGCGAGCGCGTAGAGCGTCACGAGCGAGGTCGCGGCGCCGATCGCGACGACCGTCCAGATCAGCCAGTCCGGACCGGGGGAGGAGGTGCCGAGCGTCTCGGTCGCCGTGGTCGTGCCGCCCGCGGCATCCGCCCCCGAGACGAACAGGCCGACCTTGCCGAGGAAGCCCGAGAACGGCGGGATGCCGCCGAGGTTCATGGCCGGCACGAAGAACAGCACGGCCAGCATGGGCGAGGCGCGGCGCAGCCCGCCGAGGCGCGTGATCGACGTCGACCCGCCGAAGCGCTCGATGAGCCCGGTCGTGAGGAAGAGCGTCGTCTGCACGCTGATGTGGTGGATGACGTAGTAGATCGTCGCCGCGAGGCCCGCGACGCTCGCGAGCCCGATGCCGAAGATCATGTAGCCGATGTGGCTCACGAGCGTGAACGACAGCAGTCGCTTGATGTCGGCCTGCGTCAGCGCGCCCAGGATGCCGACCGCGAGCGTCAGCCCGCCGATCACGAGGAACAGCGTCGACAGGTCGGACTCGGGGAAGAGCACCGTCTCGGTGCGGATGATCGCGTAGACGCCGACCTTCGTGAGCAGGCCCGCGAACACGGCCGTGACCGGGGCGGGGGCGGTCGGGTACGAGTCGGGCAGCCAGAACGACAGCGGGAACACCGCGGCCTTGATGCCGAACGCGATGAGCAGCAGCAGGTGCAGGATCAGCTGGATGTCCTGCGGAAGCTCGGCGAGGCGCACCGACAGCTGCGCGATGTTCGCGGTGCCCGTCGCCCCGTAGACGAGCGCGATCGCGCTGAGGAAGAAGAGCGAGGACACGAGGCTCACGATGATGTACGTCACGCCCGCGCGGATGCGCTCGCCCGTGCCGCCGAGCGTCAGCAGCACGTAGCTCGCCGACAGCAGGATCTCGAAGCCGACGTAGAGGTTGAACAGGTCGCCCGCGATGAAGGCGTTGAACACGCCCGCCGACAGGATCAGGTAGGTCGGGTGGAAGATCGACACCGGCGTCTCGCGGTGCTGGTCGGCGATGCCCTGGCCGACGGCGTACACGAGGACGCCGAGGAGCATGAGCGCCGAGATGATGATCATGATCGCCGACAGCCGGTCGACCACGAGCATGATGCCGAACGGCGGCGGCCACCCGCCGACCGCGACCGCGATGCCCGAGCCCGAGGCGTCGACGCGCGAGAGGAGCACGACGGCGATCGCCGCGACCGCGGCGAGCACGAGCGTCGACACGACCATCTGCGCGCGCTGGCGGCGGCCGAGCATGAGCGCCACGGCCGCGCCGATGAGCGGCAGCAGCACCATGAGGGGCACGAGCGCGTCGGTCATGCGCGGCCCCCGTCCTCGTCGCTGGCGTCGAGCACGGCCTGCACGGCGCGGTCGTCCTCCTCGGAGCTGCGGTACAGGTCCGCGGTCTCCTCGGCGTCCTCGGCCATCTCGTCCTCGTCCACGATGAGGTCGCCGCGCTCGCCGAGCTGGGCGAGCCACCAGCTGCGGTAGATGAGCGCCAGCATGAACGCCGTGATGCCGAGGTTGATCACGATCGCGGTGAGCACGAACGCCTGCGGCAGCGGGTCCGAGATCGTGCCCTCGTCGACGCCCTCGCCGAGGATCGGCGCGAGGCCGGTCATGCCGCTCATCGTGAACATGAAGAGGTTCACGCCGTTGCCGACGAGCAGGAACCCGATGAGCACGCGCGTGAGGCTGCGCTCGAGCATGATCGTGATGCCCGTGCCGAAGAGCACTGCGGCGATGATCACGAGCGTGAGCGAGGCGGTCATGCGCCCACCTCCGCGGGATCGGCCGGAACGGCGTCGGGGCCGGCCTCGTCGATCTGGCGGTCGATCTCGGCGCCGAGGGTGCGCAGGATGTCGAGCACGAGGCCGACCACCACGAGGTACACGCCGATGTCGAACAGGGTCGACGTGCCGATCGAGAGGGCGCCGAGCACCGGCACGTCGGTCTCGAACCAGGTCGACTCGAAGACGGTCAGGCCGAAGACGAGCGAGGATGCCGCGGTGCCGGCGGCCACGAGGAGACCTGTGCCGAGCAGCAGTCCGGCGTCGATCGGCGCGGCCTCGCCGAGCTCGTACCGGCCGCCGGCGAGGTAGCGCGCGACGAGCGCGAGCCCCGCGAGGAGGCCGCCCGCGAACCCGCCGCCGGGCGCGTTGTGCCCGACGAACAGCAGGTAGACCGAGACGACGATGGCCGGGTGGAACAGGAGGCGCACGAGCACCTCGATGAGGATCGAGCGGTTGCGCGGCGAGAGGGTCCGCCCGGCGAGGAGCCACGTCTGACGGGTCGCGGCGGCCTCGGCCGCGGCATCGGTCTCGTGCTCGACGTCGGCGAGCGGCCGACGGGCGGCGCGCATCGAGGCCGCCTGCTCGGGCAGGGGCAGGAAGCGCTCGCGCCGGTCGACGTCGGCCAGGCGCGGGGCGCCGCCCATGCGACCCGAGACGAAGATGAGGCTCGCGACGCCGGTCGCGACGGCGACGAGCACGGAGATCTCGCCGAGCGTGTCCCAGGCGCGGATGTCGACGAGCAGGGCGTTCACGAGGTTCTTCGCGTGCGCCTCCTCGGCGAGCGCGGGGATGCCCTCGGCGATGCTCGGGCGCATCCGGGCGCCGAGCGCGACGACGCCGACGACGGCCATCACGATCCCCGCGAGCGCGCCGAGGGCGATGCGCAGCGGGGCGCGGACCACGGCTCGCCGGCCCGTCACCTGGCGCGGCAGGCGTCGGAGGACGAGCACGACGACCACGATCGTGAGCGTCTCGACGAGGGCCTGCGTGAGCGCGAGGTCGGGCGCGCCGCCGATGCCGAAGATCAGCACCATGCCGTAGCCGGTCGCGCCGACGAGGAGCACCGCCGTGAGTCGCTGCCGCACGACCACCGCCGCGGAGGCGGCGACGATCATCGCGAGCCCGATGACGGGCTGGGACGGGCCGTCGGAGAGGCGGATGCCGTCGGGCCAGGTTCCGTTCGCGGCCGCCGCGCCGCCGAGCCCCAGGATGAACACCGCGACGATCACGGCCAGGTAGCCGGGCAGGCCCCCGGACTGGATCAGCGTGGTCAGCCGGGCGGCGCCGCGGTCGACCGCGCCGACGAGCCGCAGGTACCCGCGCCCGGCGTCGACGGTGTCGGGCACGGTCGCCTGGGCGCGGGCGACGGCGTCGCGCCGCCAGACGAGGAGCGCGCCGACACCGAACACCAGCGCGGAGATCGCGAGCGCCGGCTCGAGGCCGTGCCAGAGCGCCAGGTGGTACTCGGCCGGCCCCGGCAGGGTCGACGCGTACGCGTCGAGCAGCGGTTCGACGAGCGGCAGCGCGAACGCGGTCGCGAGCGAGGCCGCCGCGAGCACCCCCGGAGCGAACGACATCATGGCGGGTTCGCGGTGCAACGGGGTGGGCTCGGCTCCGGGACGCGTCCCGAACGCGCCGTTCACGAACCGCCAGCTGTACGCGACGGTGAGCATCGACCCGACGACCGCCGCCGCGAGCGCGGACCAGGCCCAGGGCGCTCCCGGTTCGCCGGATGCCGCGGCCTCGAGCTGCGCGGAGAAGACCGCCTCCTTCGCCACGAATCCGAGGAGCGGCGGCAGCCCGGCCATCGACGCCGCAGCGACCGTCGCGAACGCGGCGAGCCACGGCATCCGCCGCCCGAGGCCCGACAGCTTGCGCTTGTCACGTGTGCCGGCGGCGTGGTCGACGATGCCGACGGTGAGGAACAGCGCCGCCTTGAACAGCGCGTGCGCGAGCAGCAGCGCCGTGCCCGCGAGCGCTGCGTCGCGCATGCCCTGGCCGACGACGAGGATCAGGAAGCCGAGCTGGCTCACGGTGCCGTAGGCGAGGACCAGCTTGAGGTCGGTCTGCCGGAGCGCGCGCCATCCGCCCACCAGCATCGTGAACCCGCCGATGCCGATGACGATCGGATGCCACACCGCGAGGTCGGCGTACGCCGGGGCGAGCACCGCGACCAGGTACACGCCCGCCTTCACCATCGCCGCGGCGTGCAGGTAGGCCGACACGGGCGTCGGCGCCGCCATCGCGGCCGGGAGCCAGAAGTGGAACGGCACGAGGGCGCTCTTCGAGATCGCGCCGATCAGGACGAGCGCCACGCCGACCTCGGCAGCGACCCCCGTCACGGGATCGGCGACGAGCTCGTGCAGCGAGGTCGTGCCGCCGCCCACCGTGAGGATCACGAGGCCGACGAGCATCGCCAGCCCGCCGAAGGTCGTCACGGTGAGCGCCTGCAGCGCCGCGCCGCGCGCCTCGCGCTTGGCGGCGTCGTGCCCGATCAGCAGGTAGGAGAGGACGCTCGTCGCCTCCCAGAACGTGAACAGCACGAACACGTCGTCGGAGGTCACGAGCCCGAGCATCACGCCCGCGAAGCCGAGCAGCAGCGCCGCGAAGCGGCCGAGCGACGGCTCGTCGTCGCGGAAGTACCAGGTGCAGTAGAGCAGCACGAGCGCGCCGATGCCGGTGACGACGAGGGCGAGCAGCAGCGAGAGCGCGTCGAGCCGGAAGGAGAGCGCGATGTCGAGTGCGCGGATCCACTCGATGCGCTCGACGACGACCTCGCCGCCCGCGACGGCCGGCACGAGCGTCAGCAGCCAGGCGAACACGGCCGTCGGCACGAGCGCGATGACCGGGAAGATGCGGCGCCCCATGACCCCCGAGGCGAACGGCGTGACCACGGCCACCGCGGCGAACGCCACGAGGGAGAGGATCATCCGTGCTCCCCCCGCGTACGTTCCGACCGTCGGACCAGTCTACCGAGGGCGAGCCGGGCTCCGACGGCGGGGCTCGGGCGAGCGGATGCCTCGCCACGGCCTGGCTGGGAGGATGGACGCATGCCGATCCTCATCGATCCCGTCGACCTCGCCGCCCGGCTCGAGGGGGAGCGCGACGCCGCGCAGGGAGCACCGCGCACCAGGGTGCTCGACGTCCGCTGGACGCTCGCCGAACCCGACGGCAGCGGCGCATACCGCGAGGGGCATGTTCCCGGCGCGGTCTACGTCGACCTCGACGGCGAGCTCGCCGACCACGCCGCGAGCGGCGAGGGACGGCATCCGCTGCCCTCGGAGGCGGCGTTCCAGGCGGCGATGCGCCGCTGGGGCCTGCGCGAGGGCGACACGGCGGTCGTGACGGACGACGCGTCCGGCATGTCGGCGGCGCGCGCGTGGTGGCTGCTGCGGCACGCGGGCTTCGGCGACGTGCGGATGCTCGACGGCGGGCTCGCCGCGTGGCGCCGGGCCGGGCTGTCGCTCGAGCAGGGCGACGTCGTGCCCGAGCCGGGCGACGCGACCGCGCGCTTCGGCGCGATGCCAGTGATCGACCTCGACGAGGCGGACGCCCTCGGCGCCGCCGCGGGCGGCGTGCTGCTCGACGCCCGCGCGGGGGAGCGGTACCGGGGGCAGGTCGAGCCGATCGACCCGCGCGCGGGCCACATCCCGGGCGCCGTGTCGGCCCCCACCGCCGAGAACGTCGGGGCCGGCGGGCGGTTCCTGCCGGTCGAGGCGCTGCGGGTCCGGTTCGCCGCGCTCGGCGTGGACGGCGCGCATCCGGTCGCCGTCTACTGCGGCTCGGGCGTCACGGCCGCGCACGAGGTCGCAGCCCTGGAGCTCGCGGGCATCGAGGCCGCCCTCTACCCGGGGTCCTTCAGCCAGTGGTCGAACCGGGCCGAGCGGCCGGTCGCGACCGGGCCGGAGCCGGGCGGCGGGGCGTAGCGGGTCAGGGCTGCTCGGCGGCCGCTCCCGCGTCGGGCTCCGCCGAGTCGGGCTCCGCCGCGTCGGCGAGCCCTGCGTCCTCGGGCCCGGCCCCGTCATCCGGGCGCCGGCCGACCGCGACGAGCGTCGTGATGTCGACGGAGGTCACGTCGTGCTCCGCGATCGCGGCGAGGTACCGCTCGCGCACGCCCTCGACCGCCTCGTCGTCGAGGTCGCCGAGCACCGCCCGAAGGCCGGTGCCGACCACGAGCGCCCACGCGATCTCCGGGGTGAGGTCGAGATGCCTCGGCACGGCCTCGGCGCGAACGTCCACGAGCCCGCGCTCGGCGAGCCAGTGGGCGAAGCCGCCCGCCGTGCCCGCACCGGGCATCACCGGCCCGTCGTCCTCGTCGAGGCTCGGCACGCGCTCGTCGTCGGGCAGCACCGAGGCGAGCAGTCCGGGCAGCGGCTCGAACGCGGCATCCGCCCACACCGTCGCCGCGACCCGCCCGCCCGGTCGCGCGCACTGCACGAGATGCGCGACGCCGGCGGGGACGTCCTCGAAGAAGAACACGCCGAGGACGCACTGGACGAGGTCGTAGCCCGTGTACGGCCACGTCGTCGCGTCGGCCTCGTGCACGCGCAGCCACGGCATGTGCGTGCCCGCGCGCTCCCGCAGCGTGTCGAGCATCGCGCCCGAGCGGTCGACGGCGTCGACGAGGCCGCTCGGCCCCACGAGCTCCGCGGTCGGCAGCGCCGACGCGCCCGCTCCCGCGCAGGCGTCGAGCACGCGTTCGCCGAACTGCGGTGCGGCCCGCAGCACGGTCGCCCGCGAGATCGGATCCCACAGCACCTCGTCGAGCTCCGTGAACGTCGCGGCCGCGTCGCTGAACACGGTCGCCACGTCGGGCTCGGATCCCGCTTCCCCCATGCCCACATCATCGCCCGGCCGGGCGCATTCGGGAAGACTCAGGCAATCGAGACCTCCGCCGTGCAGACTTGTGGTTCACGTCTGCTGTTCGAACCCTGAATCGAGTACCCCTCCATGAATCGTGCCCTGCGTCGTGGCGCGCCCATCGCACTCGCCTCCGTGACCGCCCTCCTGCTCGCCGGCTGCGCCGGCGGCGGTGAGACGCCCGAGCCCACGTCGTCGGAGGCCGCCGCCGCGTGCCTCGAGGTCGAGGCGGGCGAGCAGAGCGACGCCATCGAGGTGTCCGGCGACTTCGGCGGCACGCCCACGGCGACGTTCGAGAGCCCGCTCGAGGCCGAGGAGCTGCAGCGGACCATCGTGACCGAGGGCGACGGCGACGACACCGCCCCCGGCGACCAGGTCAGCGCCCAGGTCACCGCGTTCTCCGGCACGACGGGCGAGCAGCTCTTCTCGCAGCCCGCCACGCTCGAGCTCGCCGAGGGCACGCTCTACGACGGGTTCCGTGCGGGCGCCGACTGCGTGCCGCTCGGCTCGCGGGTCGTCACGGTCGCGCCGGCGGCGTCGATCTACGGCGACGAGGGCAACGAGGGCATCGGCGTCGAGCCGGGGGAGACCCTCGTGATCGTGACCGACGTGCAGGAGCTCGTCGAGCTGCCCGTGCCCGGCGAGTGGACGGAGGACGTCCCGACCGTCGAGTACGCCGAGGACGGCACGCCCACCGTGACCATCCCCGACGCCGAGCCGTCCGACGAGCTGCTCGTGAGCGTCCTCGAGGAGGGCGACGGCGAGGTCGTCACCGAGGACGACACCGTCACCGTCGACTACCAGGGCGTCGTGTGGGAGACCGGTGAGGTCTTCGACCAGAGCTTCGGCAACGCGCCCGTGCCGTTCTCGATCTCGGGCGTCATCCCCGGATTCGGCGCCGCGCTCGTCGGCCAGCCCGTCGGCACGAAGCTGCTCGTGACGATCCCGCCGGCGCTCGGCTACGGCGAGGAGGAGTCCTCGAACGGCCTCGGCGGCCAGACCCTCGTCTTCTACGTCGAGATCACGGAGACCCGCGCCGGCGACTGATCCGCCGGACGGTTCGCCCGCTTCCGTCGCGCCCGCGGCATCCCCCATCGAGGGCGGATGCCGCGGGCGCGGCCGTTCCCGGGCGCCGACCCTGCTCGGCCGCCGGGAATGCCCCGGTCAGCCCCGATGTTGTACCTGTATCCGGAACCCCTACCCGGAACCGAATGGAGGACGAGTGGGCATCAGCTACGTCGAGTTCGAAGACGATGCCGGCATCCTGCGCCGCTACCGCAAGCACGTGAACGGTCGCGGCCTCGTGGCGACGACCGCGAAGGTGGATGCATCGGCATTCGTCGACCCGACCGCATACGTCGACCCCGGCGCCGAGGTGCAGCGCGGAGCGACCCTGTCGCACGGCGCCTGGGTGGAACAGGACGCGATCGTCGCCGAGAACGCGACGATCGGCGTCAACGCGCGCGTGGGCCGCGGCGCCGTCGTCGGGCGCTTCGCCGTCGTCGGGCCGTACGCGGCCGTCGGCGCGGGCGCCCGCGTGCAGAACGGTGCGCGCGTGCCGCGCGAGGCGACCGTCGCGGAGGGCGCGGAGCATCGCGCCTCCGGCGACGACCTGCGTCGGCTGGGCCTCGCGGCCTGAGCCGCGCAGCGCGAGGCGTTCGGCCGAGGCCGCCGCTTCGCAGCAACGGATGCCCCGGGCAGTTGCCCGGGGCATCGTCGTGTCCGGGGCACACCGGGACCGGCGCGTCCACCCCGTGACTCGGCGCGCGCATGCTGCGAGGATCGGGTCATGGCGAACGAACGCGAGCCCAGGCATCCGTCGACCGCCCCGGACTGGTGGAGGTCCGCTGTGGTCTACCAGGTGTATCCCCGGTCCTTCCAGGACTCCGACGGCGACGGGATCGGCGACCTCCGCGGCATCCTGCACCGTCTCGACCACCTCGAACGCCTCGGCGTCGACGTGGTCTGGCTGTCGCCGATCTACCGGTCGCCGCAGGCCGACAACGGCTACGACATCAGCGACTACCGCGACATCGACCCGACGTTCGGCACGCTCGACGACTTCGACGCGCTGCTCGCCGCCATGCACGCCCGGGGCATGCGGCTCGTCATGGACCTCGTGGTGAACCACACGTCCGACGAGCACCCGTGGTTCGTGGAATCCCGGTCGAGCCGTGACGATCCCAAGCGCGACTGGTACTGGTGGCGCCCGCCGCGCGATGGCCTCGCCGGCGGCGCGCCCGGCGCGGAGCCCACGAACTGGCGGTCGTTCTTCTCGGGGCCCACCTGGGAGTGGGACGAGGCGACGGGCGAGTACTACCTGCACCTCTTCGACGTGAAGCAGCCCGACCTCAACTGGGAGAACCCCGAGGTCCGCCACGCGGTGTACGAGATGATGCGCTGGTGGCTCGACCGCGGCGTCGACGGCTTCCGGATGGACGTGATCAACCTGATCTCGAAGCATCCGCACCTGCCCGACGGGCCCGTCCGCGACGGGCGTGCGTACGGCGACGGCGGCGCGTTCTACACCAACGGGCCGCGGCTGCACGAGTTCATGCAGGAGATGCACCGCGAGGTGTTCGACGGACGCGACGGGCTCATCACCGTCGGCGAGACGCCCGGGGTCACCGTGGACGAGGCGCTCCTGTTCACCGACCCCGCACGGCGTGAGGTCGACATGGTGTTCCAGTTCGAGCACGTCGGGCTCGACCACGGCGTCGGCAAGTTCCATCCGCGCCCGCTCGAACCCGGCGAGCTCGCGGCATCCCTCACGAAGTGGCAGGAGGGCCTCGAGGACGTGGGCTGGAACAGCCTCTACCTCGAGAACCACGACCAGGCCCGGTCGGTGAGCCGATTCGGCGACGCCGAGGAGCACTGGTACAGCTCGGCCACCGCGCTCGCGACGATGCTCCACCTGCTGCGCGGGACGCCCTACGTCTACCAGGGCCAGGAGCTCGGGATGACGAACGCGCCGTTCGCCGACATCGGCGACTACCGCGACGTCGAGTCGCTGAACGCGTACGCCGAGGAGGTGGCGAGCGGCACGGCGGCCGCCGACGCCCTCTCCGGCCTGAGCCTGATGAGCCGCGACCACGCCAGGACCCCGATGCAGTGGGATGCCACGCCGAACGGGGGCTTCACGACCGGCATCCCGTGGCTGGCGGTGAACCCGAACCACGCGGACATCAACGCGGCCGCGCAGCTCGGCGACCCGGGCTCGATCTTCGAGTACTACCGACGGCTCATCGCGCTGCGGCATGATCGGCCCGTCGTGGCGCACGGGTCGTTCGAGCGCGTGGATGCCGGGCACCCGGCGATCTTCGCCTTCGAGCGCGTGCTCGACGACGACCGGCTGCTCGTCGTGGTGAACCTCGCGTCCGCCGAGCACGAGCCGGTGTTCCCGGCGGACGTCGCGGAGCGCTGGCGGGACGGGCTGCCGCTGCTCACCAACACGCTTCCCGACGCGCCCGGCGCGTTCGATGCGCCGCTCGCGCCGTGGGAGGCGCGGGTGACCTCGCTCGCCTGACCACCCGCGCCCCCTGGCGGGTCAGCCCCGCGGCGCTGGGGCGCCGCCGCCCATGCCGCCGCCGGGGCCGCCCATGCCCGACACCTGCTCGCCGGCGACCGCCGAGCCGACGCCCGAGCCGTTCGCCGTGACCGTGTAGGCCTCGCCGTTCACGAGGTCGGCGTTCGAGACCGCGAGCGATGCGATCGTCTTCGTCGCCGTGTAGGCCGCGACGACCGTGCCGTCCGAGGAGACGACCTCGAGCGCGGTGCCCGCGGCCACCTGCTGCGAGAACGCGACGAGCACCGACGCCTGCGCGGCATCCGCATCGGGGGCGACGGCCATGCCCGACGAGCCGCCCGCGACGAGCGTGCCGCCCGTGATGTCGAACCCGCCGTCGACGTCGAGCGCGCCGTTGCCCTGGCCGGTCGGGCCGTTCACGACGACGTCGCCGCCCGACATCGCGATGGTGCCGTTCGAGTCGAGGCCGTCGCCTTCGGCGTCGACCACGAGCTCGCCGCCCGAGATCTCGAGCGAGCTGCCGGCGTTCAGGCCGTCGTCCGACGAGGTCGTCGAGATCGTGCCGCCCGCGATCGCGATGGCGTCGGCCTCGAGCGCCTCGTACGAGGTCGTCACGTCGAGCGTGCCGCCCGAGACGGTGAGGGCGACCTCGGCGTGCACGCCGTCGTCGCCGGTCGCAAGCGTGATCGAGCCGTTCGCGAGGTGGGCCGTGTCATCGGTGTGGATGGCGTCGTCGGCCGCATCGACCGCGACCTCGCCGCCGTCGACGATCACCGAGACGGCGCCCGTGACTCCCTTGGTCGAGGTGTCCTCCGAGACGCTGCCGCTCGCCCCGCCGCCGGCGGTCACGTCGAGCGAGCCGCCCCAGATCACGACGTCGGTCGCCGCGTCGAGGCCGTCGCCGCCCGCGTCGACCGTGACCGTGCCGCCCGCGATCGCGAGATAGCCGCGGTCGGCCTCCTCGGCGTCGTCGGCCTTGAGGCCGTCGCCACCGGCGGTGACCGTGACGGTGCCGCCCTCGATCATCACCTCGTCCTTGCCGCGGATGCCGTCGTCGACCGCGTCGACCGTGATCTCGCCGCCCGAGATGAGCAGCCCGTCCTTCGACGTGATGCCGTCGTTGCCGTTGCCCTGCACGGTCAGCGCGCCGCTGCCGGCGATCTCGAGGTCGGCCGCGCTGAACAGCGCGGCGTTGACGTCGGCGTCCTCGGCGTAGCTCGACGTGTCGGACAGCGTGTTCTCGCTACCGTCGGCGAGCACGACCTGCGCGCGGTCGGCGTTCACGATCGCCAGTGCCGCGGTCGAGTCGCTCGAGATGTCGACGCCGTCGAGGATGATCCGCACGAGCCCGTCGTCGGCGGTGTCGACGACCACCTGGCCGGCGAGCTCGCCGCTCAGGCGGTAGGTGCCGGCCGCCGTGATGGTCACGGTGTCGCCGTCGATGCTCACGCCGGCGGCGTCGTCGGCCACCGTCGCCGTGTCGCCGTCGAGCGAGATCTCGACCTCGTCGGCCGTGTCCCAGGTGTCGTCGCCGTCCTCGCCGGGCGGGTCCTCGTTCATGGCCATGGCCTCGGCGGCGGTGACGCCGGGGTCGACGGATGCCGCGGCCGCGAGCGACACGGTCGAGTCGCCGCTCGACGACCCGTCGTCGGTGGCCGCGGTGTTCGTCGCCGTGCAGCCGGCCAACACGAGCGTGCCGGCGAGCACGATCGGCGCGACGTGTGCGGCCGCGAGCCGGGGGCGGCGTGCGGCCGTGGCGGGCGAGGCACCGCCGTCGGCGGAGGCGGAGGCGGAGGCGGACGCGGAGTCGGAGGCGGATCGGGGGAAGCCGAAGGGGGTCATGGTGCGGTCCTTTCATGGACGGTCGAATCGGTGCGGAAGTGGCGGTCGAGGACCCGCGTCCAGCGGTTGGCCGGCAGGTCGGGGCGGATGGCGGCGAGGCCCGTGGCGTACTTGGAGACGCGCATCGGCCGATGTCCGGCCGCCCACAGCAGCCGGTCGACGGCGCCGGCCTGCGAGCCGGACTTCGTCTCGACGATCGCCGAGGCGGGCGTGCGGAGCATGCGTCCGAACCGGCCGTCGACGCCGCGGTCGAACCAGGCGAGGTCGACGTCGATCGTTGCGCGGCTCGCGTGCCGCCCCGGCTCCGCCGGGAGCAGCAGCGTCGCACGTCGGTAGGAGGTCGTGAGCACGGGGTCGAGGCTCGCGCGTCCCAGCTCGCCGATGCCCGCTTCGGCGAGCACCTGATCGGCGTACGCGCGGGCCTCCCCGGAGAGCGCGTCGGTCGAGGCCGGGTCGACCGCGATGCGGTCCTTGACCGTGAGCGCCCGGCCGCCGCGCGTCTTGACCTCGAGGAAGCTCGCCTCGGACTCGAGGTACGACCGCGTGCGGATCTTGAAGCGCCGCCGCCGGGCATGCGCCGCGAGGCGGAAGCTCGTGAGTTCGGGGGTGTCGAAGTACACCGACTCGTACGCGCTCGCCCGGGTGCCGCCGAGGTCGAGCACGCGCACGCCGTCGGGCAGGCGCTCGAGGATCCGGGGCAGCGCCGCGATCGGCAGCATGTACTTGCGGTCGATGCGGGTCTGCAGTTCGGCCTCGGCGTTCAGGCCCTCGAGATCGATCCCCTCGACCTCGTCGAGCAGTTCCAAGGCCTCCGGGGTGACGGATGCCGCGTGCCGCGCGGTCATCGAGCCGCGCCCTCGTGCTGGGCCGTGCGGGCGTCGACCTCGGCGGGGACGCCGACGACGCCGGAGGCGATCGGCTGCGCGGGACGGCGTGCCGAGGCATCCGCTCGATTCGACCTCGGCGCGTCGAAGCGCACCGTGACCGTCGTCGAGTCGTTGACGAGGTCGAGTTCGTCGACGCGGGCGGAGCGGATGCGCGCACCGAGCAGCGCGCCCAGGTGGTCGTGCAGCTCGCGCTCGTCGTGGAACGCCCGATCGAGCACGAGCACCTGCTGGCGCGACCGACGGAACAGCCCCGGGTGGTCGCCGACGGCGAGCACCGCGAGCACGAGCGCCATGAGCCCGATCATCAGCCAGCCGAGGCTCGCTCCGAGCCCGCCGAGGAGCCCGATCGCGAGTGCCGCGAAGTAGTACGCGACCTCGTGCTGCTCGATCTCGCTCGACCGCAGCCGGATGATCGACAGCACGCCGAACAGGCCCAACCCGAGGCCGGCGCCGATCGTGCTCGAGCCGAGCACGATCGAGACCGCGAGCACGCCCACGTTGACCGTCAGGTACGCGACGACGAGGTCGCGACGGCGGTGCCGTGGGAAGTAGAGGGCGAAGACGAGCAGGGCGACGGCGACGAGGTCGGCGACGATGAGGACGGCGACGATGAGGAAGGTCTGATCCACGATGGGGCTCCGTAGGTGTGCTGGAGTACCCATCACGCCGTATCGGTCGAGGCGGGACCTGTGCCGAGCCCATGCGCTTCCTATGAGGCCCGTGCGCGTCGGCCGGGAACGACGAGACGGGGCGCCCCGGGTCGGACCCGGGGCGCCCCGTCGTGCGCGATGCGGAGGTCAGTCGTCGTCGCCGTCCGCGTCGTCGTCCTCGTCGGCGTCGTCGTCCTCGACGGTCACGACGCCGAAGTCCTCGTCGAGCGAGACCTCGACGTACGTGCCCGAGTCGAGCTTCACGTCGACCTCGTACGCGACCGGCCGGTCGCCCTCGCGGTCGTCCTCGCGCTCGGCGTCGACGACCTCGCCCTCGCCGGTCTCCGCCAGCGCGGCGTCCGTCGCCCGCTCGAGGTCCGCGCCCGTGAGCCGCTCGCTCGCCTCGTCCTCCGATCCGGACCCCTGCGACGAGCCGGCGGGCTCGTCCGTCTCGAAGCCGTCGGTCGCGGCGTAGGCGATCGCAGTGCCGCCGAGGGCGAGCACGCCGGCGGCCGCGGCGGACGTGATCCAGATGGTGCGCTTCTTCATGGTCGTGCCTCCCGTTCATTCGGTTCGACCCCAGACTCGCGGGGCGGCGCTGAAGCCAGCCTGAAGCGTCCTGAACGCGGTTTCAGCGAGCGGATGCCGCGCCCGGCAGCCGCACGCAGAGGCGCGCGCCGCCCGAGGGCGCGCCCGCCACCTGCACCTCGCCGCCGTGTGCGCGCGCGATCTCGCGCACGATCGACAGCCCGAGGCCGCTGCCGCCGGTGTCGCGCGCGCGGGCGTCGTCGAGCCGGACGAACCGGTCGAAGACGCGGTCGCGCTCGGCGGGCGGGATGCCGTCGCCGTCGTCGTCGACCGTGATGAGCGCGGCGTCGGGGCCGTCGCCGTCGGCGGACTCGGGGGAGACGGCGAGCCCGATCCCGGAGCGCGCATGCCGCGCGGCGTTGTCGACGAGGTTGCGGACGAGCTGCGCGAGCAGCGCGGCATCCCCGCGCACCCGGGTCGCCCGCACGCCGGAGGTGTCCACCGCGATCCCGCCCGCACCGCGGACGCGGGCGGCCTCGGCGAGCAGCAGGTCGTCGAGGTCCACCTCCGCGGCGTCGGGACGCAGCGCGCCCTCATCGGCGCGCGCGAGCACGAGCATGCCCCGCACGAGCCGCTCGAGCCGGCCGCCCTCCTCGAGCACCACCTCGCCGAGCTCGCGGTCGTCGACCCGCTCGGGGTGCGCACGAGCGAGCTCGGCGTACTGCCGGAGGGTCGCGAGCGGTGACTTCAGCTCGTGGGACGCGTCGGAGACGAACCGCCGCTGCGTCGCCTGCGCCGACTCGAGACGGCCGAGCATGTCGTTGAGGGTGTGGGCCAGCCGCGCGATCTCGTCGCCCGTCGCCGGCTCGTCGAGACGGTCGGCGAGCGTGCTCGCGGTGACCGCGTCGACCTGGCGGCGCATGCGCTCGACGGGGGCGAGGGAGCGGCCCACCACGACCCGCGCGGTGAGCGCCACGAGGGCGACGAGCACCGGCACGGACACCGCCAGCAGCTGCGCGACGGTGGCGAGCGTGTCGTCGACGGGCTCGGTGCTGCGGCCGACGACCACGGCGAACTCGTCGCCGTCGTCGCCGTCGTCGTCGCTGTCTCCGTCTCCGTCTCCGTCGCCGTCGCCTGTGCCGTCGACGGCGTCCTCGCGGGCGACGACGTACGTCTCGTCGTCGACGCGCAGGCGCTCGCCGTCCCGCAGCGCGGCCGCAGCGCCGGGCGCGTCCTCGCTCGCCGCGACGACCGAGCCGCCGTCGTCGACGAGGAGCACGATGCGGTCGTCGTCGAGCTCGCCGAGGTCGCCGAGCGCGGACCGGCCGCCCGCCTCGACCTGCGCTGCGAGCGCCGCCGCATCCTGTTCGGCCGACGCCTGCAGCCCGTCGAGGAGCGAGGCGCGCAGGACGAACCAGAAGACCGCTGCGCCGATGACGAGTGCGACCGCGACGACGGATGCGGCGGCGAGCGTGATGCGCCCGCGCACCCCCATACGACGGCGCGAGCCCGCGGCATCCGCTCGGCCCCGGGACTCAGCCACCGTCGACCGCCAGCCGGTAGCCCGCACCGCGGAGCGTCTGGATGCCGTCGCGCCCGAACGGACGGTCGACCTTGTTCCGCAGGTGCCGGATGTACACCTCGACGATGTTCGGGTCGCCGTCGAAGTCGAAGTCCCACACGCCCTCGAGGATCTCGCGCTTGGCCACCACCTCGCCCGCCCGCCGGATGAGGAACTCGAGCACCGCGAACTCGCGCGCCGTCAGCTCCACGGGAGCGTCGCCGCGGCGCACCGCGCGGGTGGCGGGGTCGAGCTCGAGATCGCCCGCCGTGAGCACCGCGGGCCGCGGCGCCGCACCGCGCCGGATCAGCGCGCGAACGCGTGCGACGAGCACCGCGAACGAGAACGGCTTCGTGAGGTAGTCGTCGGCCCCCGTGTCGAGGGCCTCGACCTGGTCCCACTCGCCGTCCTTCGCGGTGAGCATGAGCACGGGCGTCCAGTCGTCCGCATCGCGGAGCGCTCGGCAGACGAGGTAGCCGTTGAGGCCCGGGAGCATGATGTCGAGCAGGATCGCCGCGTACCGGTTCTCCCGCGCGAGCCACAGCCCGTCGGTGCCGGTCGCGGCGACGTCGACCGCGAACCCCTCCGCCTCGAGGCCGCGCTTCAGGCCCTCGGCGAGGCGCGTCTCGTCCTCGACCACCAGCAGCCGCACCCGATCACCGTCCTCCGTCGCGCCCATCCTCGCGGATGCGCGCTGAAGCGCGGCTGAAGCTCGCGGCTACGCGCTTCGGTCGGCGGGTCGGTCGGCGGGTCGGTCGGCGAGGCGGTCGGCGAGCAGCTCGAGCGTGCGCACGCGGCCGGGCGTGGCATCCGCCGGCTCGTCGGCCCGGCTGCCCGCGACCGGGGCGAGCATCACCTCGTCGATGCCGTGCCGGTCGGCGAGGGCGCGCACGGCGGATGCCGCGGCATCCGCATCGCCGATCACCCAGCGCGAGCGCATGCGTGCGATGACGTCCTCGGCGTCGGAGTCGCGCGGGGCGGCCTGCGCCTCCTCGACGGTCTCGAGCGCGCGCATCGGCCGGTTCAGGCGAAGGCGGGCCATCGCCCGCAGCTGCGGCAGCGCCCGCGCGTCGGCCTCGTCGACCGTGTCGGCGACGACCGCGTTCAGCGTGAGGAACGTCTGCGGCGACGGATGCCGCTCGCTCGCCCGGTACTCGGACCGGTAGAGCTCGAGCGCCCGCTCGAGGCCCTCGCCCGAGAAGTGGTTCGCGAACACGTACGGCAGGCCGAGCTCGGCGGCGAGCTTCGCGGAGTAGTCGGAGCTGCCGAGCAGCCACAGCGTCGGCACGTCCGTCGCGGCGGGCGTCGCCTGGATCGGGTACTCGCGGCCGCTGGTGAGGCGCAGGGTCGCACCGTCCGGCGACAGCAGGCTCAGGATGTCGGCGACGTGGTCGGGGAACCGGTCGACGTCGGCCGTCGGACCGCTGATGCGCAGCAGCTGCGTGATCACCGGATCGCTGCCCGGTGCGCGACCGATGCCGAGGTCGATGCGGCCCGGCGCGAGCGCCTCGAGCGCCGCGAACTGCTCGGCCACGACGAGCGGCGCGTGGTTCGGCAGCATCACGCCGCCCGACCCGACCCGGATGCGCTCGGTGCGGGCCGCGGTCGCGGCGATCAGCACGGGCGGCGTCGTCGACGCGACGGACGGCATGTTGTGGTGCTCGGCGAACCAGTACCGCGTGAAGCCGAGGCGGTCGGCCGCCTGCGCGAGGGCGACGGATGCCGCGACGGCGCCGGCCGAGGACTGGCCGTTCCGCACCGGGACGAGATCGAGGACCGAGAGGCGAGGGGAGGGAGACATCCCCACCTGCAACCGGGGTCGCGGGCTCGCTATTCCGGGGCGCGCACCCGCCGCGAGACGGCCGAAGCCTCGGGATAACCCTGAGCCGATCGGCGGGATCGTCCTGATCTCCGGCGCCCGCCCGCGCCGTTGTATTGGAGTCGCGTCGTGAGCGCCCCCGGTGAACCGGGCGGCCGTCGGACCAGGCCGCATCGGCGGCCGCCGCCCGGCCCGCGACATCACCCCGTGAAAGGACCACCAGTGAACCCGCTTGCCTCCGAGACCGTCGCTGCCGAGACCGCGGCGGCCACCGAGACCACCGCCGCCCCGGCTTCGGCCGCGCCGGCTTCGGCCGCCTCGTCCGGCGCCGAGGCATCCGCCGCGTCCCTGTCGCTCCGCGAGTCGTTCGCGATGCTCGCCGACCGCCTCGACGGCCGCCTCTCCCTCCCGGGCGAGGCCGGCTACGACTCCGACCGCCTCGCCTGGAACCTCGCGGTCGACCAGCGGCCCGCCGCGGTCGTCGTCGCCGCGTCGGTCGCCGACGTCGCGCGGACCGTTCGCGCCGCCCGTGAGCTCGGCCTCGCGGTCGCCCCGCAGGCGACCGGCCACAACGCCGGGCCCCTCGCCGAGGACCACGGCCTCGCCGACGCGATCCTCCTCCGCACGCACGAGCTGCGCGCCGTCGAGGTCCGCCCGACCCAGCGCCTCGCGCGCGTCGAGCCCGGCGCGGTGTGGGGCGACGTCGTCGCCGCGGCCGCGCGGCACGGGCTCGCCGCGCTCGCCGGCTCCTCGCATGACGTCGGCGTCGTCGGCTACACGCTCGGCGGCGGCGTGTCCTTCCTCGGTCGCGCGCACGGCCTCGCCGCCAACCACGTCACGGCCGTCGAGCTCGTGACCGCCGACGGCGAGTTCCGCCGGGTCGACGCGCAGCACGACGCCGAGCTCTTCTGGGCCGTCCGCGGCGGCGGCGGCGACTTCGGCATCGTCACGGCGCTCGAGTTCGGGCTGTTCGAGATCGAGCAGGTCGTCGCCGGCGCGCTGTTCTTCCCGATCGAGCGCACCGAGGAGGTGCTGCAGGCCTGGGCCGAGTGGACGCGCTCGGTGCCCGACACCGTCACCTCCGTCGGGCGCGTCCTGCGCCTCCCGCCGATGCCCGAGCTCCCGCCGTTCCTGTCGGGGAAGTCGTTCGTGCTCGTCGAGGCCGTCATCCAGGAGGAGCTCGAGCGCGCCGACGCGCTGCTCGCGCCGCTCCGCGCCCTCGAGCCGGCCATGGACACCGTCCACCCGCAGGCGCCCGCCGAGCTGCTCCAGCTGCACATGGACCCGCCCGGCCCGACGCCCGGGCACGGCGACGGCATGATGCTCGCCGACCTGCCCGCCGAGGCGATCCGCGCGTTCGTCGCCGCGGTCGGCCCGGACGCCGACACGGCGCTGCTGTCCACGGAGATCCGCCACCTCGGCGGGGCGTTCGCCCCGTCGGCCGCGCTCGAGGTCGCGGCCGACCGCGGCCTGCCGATCCCCGGCGCCGTCGGCGGCCTCGAGGCCGAGTACCTCGTGTACGCCGTCGGCATCGCCGTGCCCGAGGCCCACGAGGCGCTCGTCGCCTCGCTCGGACGGCTGCTCTCCCGCATCGAGCCGTGGCGCGCCGCCGTCGAGTACCTGAACTTCGCCGAGCGCCAGACGACGGGCTCGCGGTTCTTCGGCGACGACGGACGGCTGGCACGGCTGCGGGCGGTCAAGCAGGCCGTCGACCCCACGGGCGTCATCCGCTCGAATCACCCGGTCGGGCGCTGAGCGGTCGACATCGGGCGACACGGGGCGACGGGCCCGGCGACCACGCCGGGCCCGTCGCCGCACGTCCCGGCGCGCCGCGGCATCCGTGCCCGCGGCGCCGAACGCGACCCGGACGCGCCCGGAAGCGCCCGAACGCGACCCGGACGCGCCCGAGTGGCGACTGGGTCTGTCGGTTCGGCGCCGAGGTTCCTAGGCTGGGGAGACGCGACGACGTCGTCGCCGGACCTGGGGGAGGGACGAATGACGGTTCACCATGAGCTGCCCACCACGACCGATTTCACGACACTGGCGGGGGAGCATCACCCGGCGATCACGATCTACGCGGCCACGTCGCCCGTGGTCAGCGAGCGGGAACGCGCGGAGGTCGCCGTGAAGAGCGCCTTCGACGAGGCCATCGACCGGCTCCGTTCCGACGGGGCCGACCCGGGCGAGGTCGACGCCCTCAAGTCCCAGCGCGACGCCGTGCTCGGCGACCGCTCGCTGTGGGCGGGCCTCTCGCGGTCGCTCGCGATCTTCGTCGCACCCGGCTTCTCCGACGTCTACGTGCTGCCGAACCGCCTCGACGATGCGGTGCATGCGGGCTCCCATTTCGTGCTCGGGCAGCTGCTCCGGGCGCCGAGCCAGGACCAGGAGGCCTTCGCGGTCACGCTGTCCTCCAACGAGTGGGCGCTGTGGCATGCGCTGCCGACCGCCCGCGCCGAGCAGATGCCGCTCGACCCCGACCTGCCGCGCAACGTCGACGAGGCCGCCAACCGCGTGCCGGGAGACGTCGGCCAGCGCCGCCAGGGCGGCCACGGCGACCGCGGCACGAACGAGGGCGACCGCCGTCCCGAGATCCACGGCATCTACGCCAAGCGCGTCGCCGACGCCGTGTGGCACGAGCTGCACGAGCACGACCCCGACGGGCGGGTGCCGCTGTTCGTCTTCGCGGCCGAGCCGCTGCTCAGCGCCTTCCTCGACCGCGCCCACAACGGGCGCCGGGTCGTGGGCGTGCAGGGCGGCTCGGACCGGCTCGGCGCCGCCGAGATCGACGGGGAGCTGCGCCAGCAGCTCGCGCAGCTCAACGTCAACGAGGCGAAGACGGCCCTGAAGGACCTGGCCGACGGCAGCGCCGGCCGCGTCGAGCGCGACCTCGCCGCGATCGGGCGCCTCGCCGCCGAGGGGGCCGTCGAGCGGCTGTGGTTCGACTTCACCACGTCGGTGAACGGCACGCTCGACCACGAATCCGGTGCGATCGAGTTCGCCACGGGGCAGGGTGACGGCGATGCGCTCTCCGACGGCCGGCACGCCGGCGACCTCCTGCCCGAGCTCGCGATGCTCGTCATCGCGCGGGGCGGCAAGGTCGTCACGGTGCGCGGCGACGACCTCGACGACGCCGTCTGGGATGGGCCGGCGATGGCCGAGCTGCGGTTCGCGCTCACCTGACCGCGGTCGGGCAGCGGCGCCGGCCGTCGGTCGGCGCCGCCGCGCGGGGAGCTGGCGAGCTGCGCCGCACCGCCGCCCAGCGGCGGCTCGCGTCGTCAGACGGCGACCGCGAACCGGGGCGTGAGGTCGGGGAACGCGGCGCGCAGTGCGCGGAAGGCGCGGCGCGCGGCATCCGCCATCGCATGCGCGCCGACGGGCAGCGCGCGACCCGCGACCTGGGATCGCCGGCGCGTCGTCGCGCGCGCGCCCGCGCCGAACGAGTCGTCGGCCTCGAGCACCGGGAGGACGACCGCGGGCTGGCACTCGAGGTGCACCTCCACCTCGCGCGTCCGCTCGTCCTCGATGATCGCCTCGAACGGGACGCGGACGTGGCGGAACCGTCCACGGCGCCGCGGTGGGGCCGAGCGCAGGCCGATGGCGAGACGGTCGGCCGGGGCGCCGCCGAACGGCGTGCGGCCGACCGCGACGACGTCGACGCGCCACAGTTCGCTGGGGCAGGTCGCGACACCCGAGAGATGGATGACGCGGATGCCGCCGGACGTGACCGCGACGGCGGCGAGGTCGTCGACGAGGACGTGCGCGTGATCGATCGTATGGGCCATGTTCGCTGACGCTACGGATGTCAAGGGCCGCCGACATCAGTGCTGGCGCTGAGATCGCGACCGTAGGCTGGCGGGATGCGATTCGGATTCTTCGTACCCCAGGGATGGCGCCACGACCTCGTCGGCATCGAGCCGGCCGACCACTGGTCGACGATGCACGGACTCGCCGGGTTCGCCGACCGCGAGGACTCGCCCTGGGAGTCGATCTGGGTCTACGACCACTTCCACACCGTGCCCGCACCGAGCGAGACGGAGGCGACGCACGAGGCGTGGTCGCTCATGGCCGCGTACGCGGCGTCGACCTCGCGCGTGCGCCTCGGGCAGATGTGCACGTGCATGGCCTACCGCAACCCGGCGTACCTCGCGAAGGTCGCGGCGACCGTCGACGTCGTCTCCGGCGGACGGCTCGAGATGGGCATCGGCGCCGGGTGGTACGAGCACGAGTGGCGCGCGTACGGCTACGGGTTCCCCGACGCGCCCGAGCGGCTCCGCATGCTGCGCGAGGGCGTCGAGATCATGCACCAGGCCTGGACGACGGGTCGCGCGACCTTCTCGGGCGAGCACTACACGGTCGACGGGGCCGTCTTCCAGCCGCAGCCCCTCCAGGAGGGCGGCATTCCCATGTGGGTCGCCGGCGGCGGCGAGAAGGTCACGCTGAAGATCGCCGCGAAGTACGCCTCGTACACGAACTTCTACGGCGACCCCGAGGAGTTCAGCCACAAGAGCGAGGTGCTGCGCGGGCACACCGACCGGCTCGGTCGCGACTTCTCGTCGATCGTGCGGAGCGCCAACTTCAACACGGTGATCGGGGAGACCGAGGCCGACGTCGAGCGGCGGCTCGAGGCCATCGAGGCCCGCGTCGCGGGCGCGGCGGGCGACGCCGTCGCGCGGAAGTTCATCCACGACTTCCGGTCGGATGCCGCGATCGCGGTCGGCACGCCGGCGCAGGTCGTCGAGAAGCTGCTCGACATGCGTTCGCGCGGCCTCGGCTACGCGATCCACTACTTCCCGGAGGCGGCCTACGACCGCTCGGGCCTCGAACTCTTCGAGCGCGAGATCATCCCCGCCCTCACCTGACGGCTCCTGATTCCCTGCGTTCGGTGCCTTTCTCAGGAGGTCTTCGCCGGATGCTGCGTTTCTCAGGAGGACACGCCGCGGATTGCGGCGACACGCCGGAAACCTCCTGCGAAACGCATCTCACGCGCGGTCAGGCGGCGTCGAGCTTGGCGGCGAGTTCCGCGTCCGTGGGCTCGGTGAAGTGCGTGCCGTCGGGGAAGACGACGACGGGGATGTTCGTGCGACCCGAGATCGCCTTCGCGCGGTCGGCGCCGTCGGCGACGTCCATCAGGTCGACGTACTCGTAGTCCACGCCGCGACGGTCGAGCAGGGCCTTCGAGCGGCGGCAGTCGCCGCACCACTCGGCGCCGTACATCGTGATGCGGGCAGGGTTCAGGTCAGTCGTGGGGGAGGTCATGCAGATAACCTACGTGGGTATCCTGTGCCGTATTCCCAGCGAGCGAGCGGATGCCGCGCCGCGGGGTTCCGCGCCGGTGCGGCGAGTGCGAGGCTCGTGGCATGCAGTTCGAGACCACGATGTTCCAGACCGGCGACAACACCGGCATCGAGGTGCCGGCCGACGTCGTCGAGGCACTCGGCGGCGGACGGCGCGCACCCGTCGTCGTGCGGGTCAACGGGTACGAGTACCGCAGCACGCTCGCGGTGATGGGCGGCCGCCACCTGATCCCCTTCAGCTCCGACAAGCGCAGGGCGACCGGGATCTCCGGCGGCGACGCGATCTCGGTGGAGCTCGAGCTGGACACCGCGCCGCGGACGGTCGAGCCGCCCGAGGACCTCGCCGCGGCGCTCGACGCGACGCCCCGCGCCCGCGAGGCGTTCGATCGGCTCGCGCCGAGCCGCCGGAAGGCGCACGTCACCGCGATCACCGAGGCGAAGTCCCCGGAGACCCGGGCCCGGCGCATCGCGAAGGCCGTCGAGCAGCTCGTCGTCGGCTGACGCGCGCTACCCGACGGGCTCCCGCTCCCACGCGGGCAGCTCGACGCCGACGAGCCGCGCGAAGGCGCTGAGCTGCGCGACCCCCAGGGGGGTGCGCGGCAGCGCGTCGAGCAGTCCCGGCGAGTGGACGAGGTAGGCGGCGACCTGGGCCCGCGAGATCGCGACGTTCAGCCGGTTCTTCAGCAGCAGGAACTCGACGCCGCGCGGCGCGGCGGCGGCCGACGATGCGGCGAGCGAGACGATCGCCACCGCCGCCTCCTGCCCCTGGAACTTGTCGACCGTGCCGACGGGGACCGCCGTGTACCCGGCGCGGTCGAGCGCGTCGCGCACGACGGCGAGCTGGGCGTTGTACGGCGTCACGACGATGAGGTCGCGCTGCTCGAGCGGTCGCGGCTCGGCGCGCGCCGGCTCGCCGCCGCCCGGTGCGATGTCGGTGTACGCCCGTCCGAGCAGCGACCCCACGATCCGGACCACCTCGGCGGCCTCCTCGACGGACTCGGTGGTGTTGCCCTCGTGCGCGATCGACACGGCCGTCAGCCCGGGCTCGACGCCGTCGATCGAGCGCAGCGCGGCGCAGGCGTGGGACGCCAGCTCGCCCTCGTACGAGAGGGTCGAGACGGATGCCGCGAGTGCCGGGTGCATCCGCCGGCTCTCGGCGAGGAAGTACCCGAACTCGCTCGGCAGCACGTCGTGGCCGTCCGCGATCCAGCCGAGCGCCGACATGTCGACGGGCTCGGGGTGCGTGCCCTGGCTCACCTGCGGCAGCTGCTGCGGGTCGCCGAGGAGCAGCAGCCGGCGCGCGGCGACCGACGCCGCGATGGTCGACGCGAGCGAGAACTGCCCGGCCTCGTCGATCACCAGCACGTCGAGGGCGCGGCGACCGACCCGGTCGGCGTTGGCGAAGTCCCACGCGGTGCCGCCGACGACGAAGCCGGCGTCGCGGTTCGCGGCGATGAAGGCGGCCAGGCCGTTCTTGTCGATCGCGGTCCATTCGCGCGCGACGCCGTCGTCTCGGTTCTTGGGCGCCTTCGCGACGCGCCGCGGGTCGAGCCCGGCCCCGACGACGGCGTCGAGCAGGTGCTCGACCACCGCGTGCGACTGGGCGACGACGCCGACCTTCCACCCGTGGTGGCCGACGAGCCGCGCGATCACGTGCGCCGCGACGTAGGTCTTGCCCGTGCCGGGCGGGCCCTGCACGGCGAGGTAGGAGTCGTCGAGGTCGCCGAGGGATCGCACGACGGCGCCGACGTACTCGTGGTCGGGCAGCGGTGCGAGGGCGCCGGAGCGCGTGCGGGGCGGAATACGCCGCAGCACGTCGACCGCGGCATCCTTCGGCCAGGCGGGCTGCCGGTCGACGACGGGCCGCGCCCATTCCGCGATCGCGGCCCTCTGCCGACCGGCGGGCGGCGGATTGCCCGGAACGAGCGCGAACGGCAGGTCGCGCCAGGTCTCGTCGACCGTCGAGCGCTCCTCGATGCGCACGCCGTCGGGCGTCGCCTCGAGGACGGTCGCCTTCGCCCAGGCCCGCGAGCCCGGGCGGCGCGAGAAGGAGGGGAAGGGGGCGGGCCAGTCGTACAGCAGGTACAGGTCGGCGCCGGCGCTGAAGCGGGAGCCCGGAGCGATGCGGCCCCGGAGCAGGAGTTCGCGCCGGTCGAACTGCTGCTTGCCCTCGCGGAACCAGTCGTGCAGCACGACGGTGCGCGCAGGATCGACCACGAGGACGTCGCGGTGGTCCTCCCACGCCTCGAGCGGCTGCTCGACGCGGAAGAAGTGCCCCCACCAGAACGTCTTGAGCTCGCGCTCGTGGTAGTCGATCGCGGCGGCGGCGAGGGCGAGCGCGGTGCGGTCGGCGTCGCCGCGGCGCTCATCGGTCGGACCGGCGAGCGCGGACAGCTCGGTCGCGAGCGGGCTCGCCGCGTACTGCTTGGCCGTCGGCTCCACGAGGAGCAGCGCCGGAACGGGCTCGACGCCGTGCGCTCGGGCGAGGCCGAGGAGCCAGTCGCGCAGGCGCAGCGTCGACACGCAGTCGTACTCGTTGTACTCGGCGAGGTCGTCGAGCACGAGCTGCGCGCCGGCCGAGTCGCCCGTCGCGGCGAGCTCGCGGGCACGCACGTACTCGAGGATCGAGTCGCCGCCCGACTTCACGTCGGCTTCGCGCAGCTGCTCGCCCATGTAGAGCGGCTCGAGCTTCTTGATCGAGTACGAGCGGCTGCCGACGCGCACCGCGCGCTTCACGATCGGGTAGAGGTCGACGAGCACGCCGTCGGCGAGCAGTTGGTCGACCTCGGCCTCACCGACGCCGTGCCGGGCGGCGATCGAGGTGAGGTGCGTGCGCTCGTAGCTGGCGTAGTGGTAGATGTGCAGGTTCGGGTGCCGCTCGCGCCGCTCCTTCACGAATGCGAGGAAGCGGACGAGCGCCTCGCGCTCCTCGTCGAAGCTGTGCGCCCAGATCGGCGTGAACCGCTCGTCGACGTCGATCATGCCGAACAGGTAGTCGAGGCCCCACTCGGTGGCCGCGCCCTCGGTGTACAGCGGGTCGCCCTCGAAGTCGAAGAAGAGGTCGCCCGCGTCGGGTTCGGGGATCGCCGCGAGGGCGCCCGGCTCGCGGACCTCGACGGGCGGGGGCAGCGGCGGGTCGTCGGGGGAGCGGCCACCGGATGCCTCGGCCGTGCGCAGCTCGGCCTCGGCGACGAGCTGCAGCCTCGCCTGCACACGCAGCCCCTCGAGCGTCGCCTCCATCACGCCGTCGACCGGGCCCGCGGACGCCGCGAGCCCGTCGATGGTCGTGATGCCCGCGTCGTGGAAGTGCGCGCGCTGCGCGATGCGCAGTCCCGCGACGAGCAGCAGGTCGCGGTTCGCCTGCACCTCGAGGTCGCACGTGGGGCAGCGCCCGTCGAGCGCGTAGCGCGGGTCGCCCCACTCCACCGGGCCTTCGGCGGCCACGCGCTCGTCGACGATCCGCCGGAGCCGCTCGCGCCGGAGCAGGAACACGGGCTCGATGTCCTCGAGGCGGTGCGAGCTCGTCGTGCCGTCGCCGAGCAGCAGCTCGACGGTGTCGGCGCGCGGTACGCCGATGCGATCCAGCTGCGCGGCGTACGCCGCGAGCTGCAGCAGCGCCGTCACGCGAGCGCGGCGCGCGAGCTTGGAGTCCTGAACGAGGTAGCGGCCGTCGGGCTGTCGCACGATGAAGTCGGCGAAGCCCACGAAGCCGTCGTCGACGAAGGTCGCCTGGAACACCACGGGCGCGCCCGACTCGAACGCGGCTCGCGTCGCTGCGACGGCCGCCTCGAGCTGCTCGGGGTCGCGCAGGTCGGGCCGCTCGATCTCGACGACGCCGTCGCCGAACTCCGCGCGGTAGCGCTCGAGCACGCGGATCTCGTGCGCGTCGCCCAGCCGCCCGGCGCGTTCGAGCATGGCGTCGGCCACGGGTTCGAACCGCGTCTCGCGGCCGAGCTTGACGTCGAGCTCGCGCAGGAACGCGAACTCGCAGTCGGACGCCTTCTTCAGGTCGCTCGCGCTCGTGACCACCGTGCCGCCGGCCAGGTACATCGGGCTCCCTCCGCCGCTTCGTCGAGACCCACGCTAGCCGCGGCATCCGACATCGCGGCCGGCTCGCGCGACCGTCGCCGCCGACGACGACGAGACGAGCGGATGCCGCGGCTCGCGCCCCGCGGTCGGGCAGGGTTCACGCCGAGCGCGCGCGTCCCTCGACCATCCGGGCCAGGTCGACGCGGTTCGCCGCGCCGGTCTTCCGCAACAGGTTGGAGATGTGCGAGCTCACGGTCTTCTCGCTGATCGTGAGGAGGGCCGCGATCTCGGCGTAGGTGCGACCGTCGACGATGTAGGGCAGCAGCTCGCGCTCGCGACGGGTGAGCGGCGCGTCGCCGACCCGGTCGACGACGGCGTCGCGCTCCTCGGGATCGTCGTCGTAGAGCCGGACGCGCGACCACTGCGCGAGGGACTCGAGCTCGTCCGTCAGGGCATCCGCCTCGAGCCGGCGGGCGAGCGTCGCGGCGCGGCGGAGCGACTCGATCGCCCGGTCCCGTCGGCCGTCGTCGCTCGTGAGGTCGTGCTCGGCTCCGCGCCGGTGCGCGTACGCCTCCATCCACGCCAGCTGTGCGGTCGCGCACGCCTCGGCGGCGACGGCCCAGAGGTCGCCGGCCTCCGGAGCATCCCGCGCGCGGGCCCGCTCGGCGGCGTAGATCGCATCGAGTGCGACCAGGTCGGCGGGGAACGAGATGCCGAGCGTCCGTCTGAGCACCTGCGGGTGGGCGGCCGCGAGCTCGTCGAGTCGCCGCAGCACGTCGGCCTCGGACTCGTGGCGATCACGCGCCGCCTGGGCGAGGTCGGCGAGCGCGCGGGCGGCGAGCGGCACGAGCCATTCGCACGAGTTGTCGCCCGGCGCCGTGGCGATGACCGCGTCCAGCACGTCGAGCGCGCCCGCGGGGTCGCCGGCGGCGAACCGTGCGAGCGCCCGCGAATGCGCCTGGGTCGAGACGGCGTAGGCGGGCACCTCCGGGAACTGCTCGGCGGCACGCTGCAGGTACGCCTCGGCGTCGTCGGTGCGACCCTGGTGCGCGGCCAGGATGGCCGAGACGTTCGCGAGGCCCATCGCGATGTGCTTCGGCGGGTCCTCGAGGCGGACGTATCGCAGCGTGGCGTATGCGCCGGCCACGTCGCCGATGGTGGTCGACGTGCGGGCCTCGGTCAGCGCGATCGTCGCCGTCACGAGGTACGGGGCGCCGGCGTCGGCGAGCAGCTCCCTCGCGTGTCGGAGCGACTGCAGCGCGGAACGGTAGTCGGGCTGCGAGTACGCCTCCCAGAAGGCGGCGAGCATCGCGGGCCAGTAGTGCCCGTTCGGCAGCGCCACCTCGAGGGCGCGTCCGGCGAGGTCCCGCGCCCGGTCCAGGTCGCGCGTGAGCGCGGCGAGCTGGCCGCAGACGGCGAGGGCGTTCGACAGCGCCTCGGTGTCGCCGAGGGCCGTCGCGCGTTCGAGCGCCTCGGCCGCGTGCGCCGCGCAGGCGGGATCGCCCACGAGGATCTCGGCGTGCGCGAGCTCGGCGAGCGCCGCCGCGTACTCCGGGCCGTCGGGCGCTCCGGCGGCGAGACGAAGGGCCTCGCGCGCCGGTCCGGGGTCGCTGAGCTCGCCGCCGATGCGGAACTGCAGCCGCTGGCGCTGCAGGATGAGCCGGGCCGCCGTCAGCGGCTCGACCTCCGGGTCGACCTCCTCGAGCAGCTCCCTCACGGCCCGGTCCTCCTCCTCGTCGGCGCCGACGGCGGTCGCCGTCGCGGCCCAGGCCTCGAGGAGTGCGCGCCGGGACTCCGCGTGCGTCGTTCCGCCGGCGGACGACCCGGGCGGTGGGTCGTGCACGCCGGCGGTGAACCGGACGGACCTCCGCAGCATCCGGAGCCGCGTCATCCGATCGCCCGATCGCTCGAGCGCGTCGGCCGCTCGGAGGCTGGCGTCGACGCAACCGTCCGTGTCGCCGGCGGCGGCGAGGTGGTCGGCGAGGTCCACGAGGAGCTCGGGCGCCGGCTCGCCGTGCGCGAGGACCGTGGCGGTGCTGCGCGCGAGCTCGGCGTGCCGCTCGCGGCGCTCGTGCGCGGGCACGGAGGCGACGAGGATCTCGGCCGTGAGCGGATGGTGGAACCACGTGCGACCCTCGTCGTCGGTCTCGAGCACCTGGGTGGCGAGGGCCGGCCGCAGGTCGCGCTCGGCGTCGGCCCACGACGGGTCGACGGCGGCGAGGGTCCGGATGCGCACGGGCTTGCCGTGCAGCGCGAGCATCGTGCAGAGCTCCTGCGTCGCCTGCGGGAGCTGCGACCAGGCCCGCAGCAGCGCGGAGCCGAGGTCGGCCACGACCGCCGGCGGCGCCGCGGCGGCGGACGCGTCGACTCCCTCGAGCAGGAGTCGCGCATGGTACGGGTTCCCGCGCGTCCGCGCGAGCACGTCGCTGACCAGGGACTCGTGCGGCGGTGCGCCGAGCGCGTCGGCCACGAGCTCGCGCATGCCGGGTCGATCGAGCGGACCGACGGCCAGCGCCCGGGCCGTCGGGAGCCGCAGCAGGTCGGCACGCCAGCGCTCGACGGGTGCGCCGGGGTTCGCGCGCATGGTCGCCACGATCCCCAGGCGGCGGTCCTCGGGGCCTCCGGCGAGGAACATCAGGGCGTCGAGGGTGCTGGAATCGGCCCAGTGGAGGTCGTCCATCGCGATGATCACCGGTCCGACCGCGAGGAGCCGGTCGATGGATGCGTCGAGCGCGAGCGACAGTGGCCGGTGATCGGCATCGGCGCGTTCGAGGTCGCCCGTCTGCTTGAGCAGGGTTCGCACCGCGAGGTTGGGCACCCGGGTCGTCAGGGGGAGGTTCCGCGCGAAGAGCACGGTCGCGGATGGGCCGGCGCGGCGAACCGCGGCCTCCATCAGGGCCGTCTTGCCGATCCCGGGCTCGCCGCTCAGGAGGACCGTTCGCGCCTGCCCGTCACCGACCGCCGCGAGCTCGTGCGACAGCGCGGCGAATTCGCGCTCGCGGCCGGCGAGGCGCGGCGAGTCGGCCCCCATGGCGCACAGTCTGCCACGGATCCGAGGGTCGCTCACGGGAAGTCGAGGACCACTCCGGATGCCGCGGGGCCGCGTCCAGCGCACGCTGGTCGGTGGACCGCGCTCAGTGCCCCGCGCTCAGCGCCCCGCGCTCGAGCCCCAGCATGCCCTCCACCGCGCCGTGGATCATCGATCCGCGCGCGCTCGCGTCGCCCCAGCGCACGAGCGCCTGGGCGTTGAGTCCGTCGATCATGCCCAGGAGCTGCCAGGCGGCGGCCGCCGCATCCGTCGTCTGGAAGCCCGCGGTCGCGGCGCCGTCCTCGATGACGCCCTGGACGACCGCCTGCCAGGCGTCCATCTGCTCGCGGACGGATGCCGCGAGCGCCTCGTTCCGGCGGCCGAGCGCCCAGGCCTCGACCCACACGATCGTCACGTCGTCGCGCGTGCCGTCGAGCAGGGTGTCGAGCAGTGCGCCGAGGCGCTCGCGCGGGCCGGGGAGTGCGGCGAGGAGGTCGGCGACCTCGGCGATCTCGTCGGCCACGACCGTCGCGAAGGCGTCGGCGACCAGCGACTCCATGCTCGGGTGGTAGTGCGAGACGAGGGCCGGCGCGACGCCCGCGTGGGCGGCGATCGAGCGGAGCGTCACCGCCGCGAGGCCCTGCTCCAGCGCGATGCGGCGTGCGGCCTCGGCGATCTCGGCGGATCGCTCGGCAGGGCTCTTGCGCGCGGCGCGCGTGCGGACGGGTGTTGACATCGTGCTGCCAGTCTAGGTAGCCTCCCACGTTATTGATCGCATGATCAATATATCGATCGGGTCGATCGAACATCCCGCCGTCGAACGATGAGGTTCCGCACATGACCATCCAGACCCCCGAGGAGACGCGCGCCGCCGCGACGTCCCCCGTCTCGCCCGGCGCGCCCGCGACATCCGCCCCCGCCGCCCCGGCCGCGCAGGCCGCCCCCGCCGCCGACCGCGTCGGCCACGTCGAGCAGCACGGCACCGAGCACGTCCCCGCCTCCGAGCGGCACGGCCGCCCGTCCGGCCTCTTCTGGGTGTGGATGTCGGCCAACGTCGGCTACCTCTACTTCGTCGTCGGCGGGGTCCTGATGCTGCTCGGCCTGCCGCTCTGGGAGGCGCTCGCGATCACCGTCGTCGGCAACCTCTGGTGGGCGCTCGTCGGCTGGCTCGCCGTGAGCGGCCCGGTCTCGGGTTCGCCGAGCGTGTCGATCATGCGCGCCATGTTCGGCATCCGCGGGAACAAGGTCTTCGGCGCCGGCCTCGGCGTGCTGATCGGACTCTTCTACGAGATCATCAACGTCGCGTTCGCGACGCTCGGCGCCATCGCGCTGCTCGCGCACTTCGGCATCGCGCTGCCGGCCGGCGGCGAGTGGGCCGTGCTCGCGGTGATCGGCATCCTGAGCTTCGTCATCGGCGTCTACGGCCACGCGACGATCCTCGCCCTCGCGCCGTGGTTCTCGGCCGCGCTCGCCGTGGTGTTCGTCGTGCTCGCGGTCTTCGTCTTCGGCGCGGCCGACTGGACGTACGAGGTCGAGCCGCTGCCCGTCGCCGACCACTGGGCGCTCGTCATGCTCGGCTTCGCGATCGTCGCCTCGAGCCCGCTGTCGTGGGGCATCGGCGCCGACTACGCGCGCTACCTGCCGGCGGATGTCTCGAAGAAGGCCGTCGCCTGGTACACCGCGCTCGGCGGCTTCGTCCCGGCCGTGCTCATCGGTGCGCTCGGCGTCGTGGCCGGCACGGCCATCGACATGACCGACCCCGAACTCACGATCGGCGAGATCGTGCCCGCGTGGTTCACGCCGCTGTTCCTCGGCATGATCGTGCTCTCGAGCATCACGAACAACGTGCTCGTCGCCTACTCGACCGGCTTCTACGCGCAGGCGCTCGCCGAGCGCATCTCGCGCGCGGCGACCACGATCGTCACCGGCATCGTCGCGACGGCCGCCGCCGGCTGGGTCCTGTTCCTGTCGCCGAGCTTCCTCGACGCGCTGAGCGCCTCGCTCGAGCTCGCGGTCACGGTGTTCGGCCCCCTCGTGTCGATCTACGCGATCGACATCGTGCTGCGCCGCAACCGCTACGACGGCGCCGCGCTCGACGACACGCGACCCGGCGGCCCGTTCTGGTACCGCGGGGGAGTGTTCCTCCCGGGCGTCGTCGCGATGGTGGCCGCCATCACGATCGCGGTGCTCTCGGCCAACACGACGCTGTTCGTCGGCCCGATCTCGACCGCGCTCGGCGGCGCCGACCTGTCGGCCCTCGTCGGCCCGCTGCTGGGCGCGGGCATCTACGCACTGCTGTGGCTCACCACCGACCCGTACCGCGACCCCGCGAAGCGGCCGGGCGCCGCGACGGCCGGCCACGAGGCATCCGCTGCACCCGCTGCCATCATCGAGACGGATGCCGCGGCATCCGCCCGCATCGAAGGAGACCACGCATGAGCTGGCGCATGCCCGCCGAGACCGCTCGCCACGAGCGCACCTGGATGGCGTTCCCGAGCGCGGGGCCGACGCTCGGCGACTCCGCCGCCGATCGCGATGAGGCGTACGCGGCGTGGACCGCGGTCGCCCACGCGGTCGCCGAGTTCGAGCCCGTGACGATGCTCGTCGACCCCAGCGAGCGCGGCCGCGCCGCGCGGATGCTCGGCGACGGCGTCGCGCAGGTCGAGGCGCCCGTCGACGAGTACTGGATGCGCGACCACGGCCCGACCTTCGTCGTCGACGCCGACCGCCCCGGCGTGCTCGGCGCGGTCGACTGGACGTTCAACGGCTGGGGCGACCACGCGTGGTCCGAGTGGCGGAAGTCGGCCGAGCACGCGCGCATCATCGCGGAGCTCGTCGGCGCCGAGCTGGTCTCGAGCGCGCTCGTGAACGAGGGCGGCGGCATCCACGTCGACGGCGAGGGCACGGTGCTCCTCACCGAGACCGTCCAGCTCGACCCTCGCCGGAACCCGTACGCCGACCGCGCCCGCGTCGAGGCGGAGCTGGCCCGCACGATCGGCGCGACGACGGCCGTCTGGCTGCCCCGCGGTCTCACGCGCGACTACGACGAGTTCGGCACCAACGGGCACGTCGACATCGTCGCGACCCTCGCCGCGCCCGGCCGGATGCTCCTGCACCGCCAGGACTCGCCCGAGCACCCCGACTTCGAGGTCACGCGCGAGCTGCGCGCGCTCCTCTCGGAGCAGACGGATGCCGCGGGCCGACGGTTCGAGATCCTCGACCTGCCCGCGCCCGCCACCGTCCGCGACGACGAGGGCCTCGTCGACTGGAGCTACGTGAACCACCTCGTCGTGAACGGCGGCGTCATCGCGTGCGGCTTCGGCGACGAGCGAGCGGATGCCGCGGCGAGGGAGATCCTCGAGGCGGCCTACCCGGGGCGGACGGCGGTGACCGTCGACGCGCGACCGCTCTTCGCCCGCGGCGGCGGCATCCACTGCATCACTCAGCAGCAGCCGGCGGTGACGCGATGAGCGGCGTCGTTCCGTCCGGCGGCTTCGACGTGGTCGAGGCGTCGATCGCCGACCTGCGCGCGGCGCTCGAGTCGGGCCGCGTCACCGCGGTCGGCCTGCTCGACGCGTACCTCGCACGCATCGCCGCGTACGACGCCCCGGGCACGGCGACCGCGCTCAACGCGCTCGTCGTCATGAACCCCGAGGCGCGCGCCGACGCGGTGGCCTCCGACGCGCGCCGCGCGCGCGGTGAGACGCTCGGCCCGCTCGACGGCATCCCGTACACCGCGAAGGACAGCTACCTCGCTCGCGGCCTCACGGCCGCCGCCGGATCGCCGGCGTTCGCCGACCTCGTCGCGCAGCGCGACGCGTTCACGATCGAGCGCCTGCGCGCCGGGGGAGCCGTGCTCATCGGCCTCACGAACATGCCCCCGATGGCGAACGGCGGCATGCAGCGCGGCGTGTACGGCCGTGCCGAGTCGCCGTACAACGCCGACTTCCTGACCGCCGCGTTCGGGTCGGGCTCGTCGAACGGCTCGGGCACCGCGACGGCCGCGTCCTTCGCGGCGTTCGGCCTCGGCGAGGAGACCTGGTCGTCGGGCCGGGCGCCCGCGTCGAACAACGCGCTCTGCGCGTACACGCCGTCGCGCGGGGTGATCTCGACGCGCGGCAACTGGCCGCTCGTGCCCACCATGGACGTCGTCGTGCCGCACACGCGCACCATGGCCGACCTGCTCGAGGTGCTCGACGTGATCGTCGCCGACGACCCCGAGACGCGCGGCGACTTCTGGCGCGTGCAGCCGTGGGTCGACCTGCCGAAGTCGTCCGAGGTGCGGCCCGCCTCGTACGTCGAGCTCGGCCCCGCCGACCTCGCCGGCAAGCGCATCGGCATCCCGCGCATGTACGTGAACGCCGACCCGCTCGCGGGCACGGCCGATCCCGGGGCATCCGTCGGCATCGGCGGCCCGACCGGGCAGCGCATCCAGACGCGGCAGTCGGTCGTGGACCTGTGGGAGGCCGCGCGCCGCGACCTCGAGGCCGCCGGTGCCGAGGTCGTCGACGTCGAATTCCCGGTCGTGTCGAACTACGAGGGCGACCGCCCGGGCGCACCCACCGTGTTCACGCGCGGGTTCGTCACCCCCGAGTACCTCAAGCGCGAGATCGTCGACCTGTCGGCGTGGGCGTGGAACGACTTCCTCGACGCGAACGGCGATCCCGCGCTCGACTCGCTCGCCGACGTCGACGGGGCGACGATCTTCCCGCACCCGGCCGGTTCCCTGCCGGACCGGTACACGGGCTTCGACGACGACATCGCCGAGTACCCCGGCTGGGTGCGTTCGCATCCGGATGCCACGTGGGCGGACATGCCCGAGCTCGAGAGCGGACTGCGCGGCCTCGAGGAGACCCGCCAGGTCGACCTCGAGCAGTGGATGGACGGCCTCGGCCTCGACGCCGTCGTCTTCCCGGCCGTGGCCGACGTCGGCCCAGCCGACATGGACGTGGATCCCGCCTCGGCCGACCTCGGCTGGCGAAACGGCGTCTGGGTCGCGACCGGCAACCTCGTGCCCCGCCACCTCGGCATCCCGACCGTCACCGTGCCGATGGGCACGATGGCCGACATCGGGATGCCGGTGGGCCTCACGTTCGCCGGCCGCGCCTACGACGACACCGCGCTGCTGCGGCTCGCTGCGGCGTTCGAGGCGACCGGGTCGCGCCGCACCGAACCGACGCGCACGCCGCGGCTCGGCTGACACGGTTAGCATTCGGGGATGACGACTCCCGACTCGATCGAAGACGTCCCGATCGGCGGCGAGATGATCCGCCTCGGCCAGTTCCTGAAGTTCGCCGGGCTCCTCGACTCCGGCGGCGAGGTGAAGGAGGTCATCGCCGAGGGCATGGTGACCGTGAACGGCGAGGTCGACCTCCGCCGCGGGCGGCAGCTGCACGACGGCGACGTCGTCGAGTTCGAGGGGCACCGCCGCCGCGTCCGTCCGTGAAGCGCTGCATCGGGCGCGGATCATCGCCACCGGTGTCCTCGGAGAATCGGAGTTCGCACGCGAACCCGTTCTCCATGGTGGACGGCGAGGTGATCGGGCCGTCGGTGGACGAGCCGGGCGCGTTCGCGGCGCTGTACGACCGGCACGCGCCGACCGTGCACCGCTACGCAGTGCGGCGGCTCGGACGCGAGGCGGCCGACGACATCATGTCCGAGACGTTCCCGGTGGCGTTCGAGCGCCGGACGTCGTACGACGGCCGACGAGCCGACGTGCGACCCTGGCTCCTCGGCATCGCGACTCGTGGGTCTCACGAAGACCGCCGCCGCGGAGTGCGCTCAGGTCACGTCGACGGTGCGCTCGTGCAGGCCGGTCGCCCCGTCGGGGGCGACCGGGGCGCGCTCGGCGGTCTGCACCTCGCCGTCGGCCGAGATCGCCCGCGCCCGGATCGTGTGGCGGCCGGGCGCGGCATCCCATTCGTGACGCCACTGCACCCAGGTGTCGGACGAGATCGCCGTCGCGAGCGTCGCGGGCCGCCACGGGCCGTCGTCGACCTGGACCTCGACCGCCGCGACGCCCGTGTGCTGGTGCCAGGCGACGCCCGCGACGGCGACCCGGCCCGCGGACACCTGCTGTCCGGCGCGCGGCACGTCGATGCGCGAGGACAGCTTGATCGGACCGCGCTCGCTCCAGCCGCGATCGGACCAGTACGCGCGGTCGAGGTCGAACCGGGTGACCTCGAGGTCGGTGACCCACTTCGTCGCGGAGACGTACCCGTACAGCCCGGGCACGACCATGCGCACCGGGAAGCCGTGCTCGACGGGCAGCGGCTCGCCGTTCATGCCGACCGCGAGGATCGCCTCACGTCCGGGATCGGTGAGCGCCTCGAGCGGCGTCGAGGCCGTGAAGCCGTCGATGCTCCGAGAGAGCACCATGTCGGCGTCCGCACTCGGCACGGCTCGGGCCAGCAGCTCGCGGATCGGGTACCCGAGCCACACGGCCGTGCCGATGAGCCCGCCGCCGACCTCGTTGGACACGCACGCGAGCGTCGTCGCGCTCTCGCCGAGCGGCAGGGCGACGAGTTCGTCCCAGGTGAGCTCGACCTCGCGCTCGACCATGCCGTGGATCCGGAGCCGCCAGTCGGCCGGGTCGACCTGGGGCACGGCGAGCGCCGTGTCGATGCGGTAGAACTCCGCGTTCGGCGTGATCACCGGGGCGAGCCCGTCGATGCCGAGTTCGGCGGATGCCGGGACCGGCGCCGTCGTCGCCGGCGCCGGAAGTCGCAGCGCGTCGCGGAGAGTGCCCACCGCCCGCGATCCCGCCGTCAGCGCGGAGGAGGCGATCGCCGCGAGCACGCCGACCGCGGCCGTGCCGCCCGCCCAGGCGAGGAACCGACGCCGATCGACGTCGGCGGCGCGCGCGGCGGCCTCGACACCCGCGACCGCCTCGGTCTCGGCACCGCCGAACGTCGCCGCCCGCCCCGCGGGCACGCGCGCGAGCAGCATCGACAGGGCGGCCATCGCGGCGAGCGCTCCGATGACGGCGGGCAGGATCGCGAGCACCGAGGCGTTCGCCCGGGTCGCGGCGGCCAGGGCGCCGACCACGCCGAGCAGCGCGAAGATCCCGCGGCCCCAGCGCCGATGGCGCGCCTCGAGCACTCCCGCGAGGGCGCCGACGGCGACGAGCACGACGCCCACGCCCACGAGCAGCGCGAGCTTGTCGCCCGTGCCGAACAGGGCGATCGCGGCATCCTTCGCCCAGGGCGGGGCGAGGTCGATGAGCAGGCCCCCGATCGACGCGAACGGCGACGCCGTCGGCGCGATGATGCCCGCCGCGAGTTCGCCCGCGCCGGCGCCGAACACCGCGGCCGCGACGCCCGCGAGCGCGGGCCGCAGCCGCCCGGCGGGTGCGCGGTCGGTCGGCATGCCCTCAGGCTACGTCCGGTGCCGGCGCAGAGCGGGCCCGCCGGCGCCGGCGTAAGCGGTTCGTAAGGATGCCGCATCGCCGGGCGGGACTCAAGGCCCGTGCCGCGCCAAGGGGTCGTGCCTACGGTGGACGTGCGCGGCGACGGGCGAAGGCCCCGTGCGTCGCCGATCGAACCGCAACCCCGAGGAGAGGGAACATGGCAACCTACGACGTGTCCGACCGTTCGGCGATCGTGACCGGAGCCGGGAGCGGCATCGGCCGCTCGATCGCACTGCTGCTCGCGGCGAACGGGGCGTCGGTCATCGTGAACGACCTCGACGGCGATCACGCGTCCGCCGTCGTCGACGAGATCCGCGCCGCCGGCGGCACGGCCGAGGCGTCGGTCGGCGACGTCACGGACGTCGACTGGATCGCCGCATCCGTCGACGCCGCGAACGCGCTCGCGCCGCTCAAGCTCGCCGTCAACAACGCCGGCATCGGCGGGGCGACCGAGCTCATCGGCGACTACCCGGTGGACAGCTGGGACAAGGTGATCTCGGTGAACCTCAGCTCGATCTTCCTCAACCTGCGCGCCCAGTTGCCCGCGATCGCCGCGAACGGCGGCGGGTCCATCGTGAACATCGCCTCGATCCTCGGTTCGGTGGGCTTCGCGAGTTCGTCCGCCTACGTCAGCGCGAAGCACGGCGTGCTCGGCCTCACGAAGAACGCCGCGATCGAGTACGCCGACCAGGGCGTGCGCGTGAACTCGGTCGGCCCGGCGTTCATCAAGACGCCGCTGATCGACGCCAACCTCGACGAGGCGACGCAGCAGTTCCTCGTGAGCAAGCACCCCATCGGCCGGCTCGGCGAGCCCGAGGAGGTCGCGGCGCTCGTCGCGTTCCTCGGCAGCGACGCCGCGAGCTTCATCACCGGCAGCTACCACCTCGTCGACGGCGGCTACACGGCGGTGTGACGCGTCGGCTCACATCCAGGGCAGCGCCGGCAGCAGCTGGTCGGTCAGGAACGCGAACGACTGCGACACCGCCGAGGCGACCCAGCCGAGCAGGACGCCGACGGCGGTGACGATCCACGCGATCGTCTGCTCCTGGCGGGTGCCGACGACGCGCCGGCCGTCGCCGTCCTTCGCGGTGTTCGTGAGCGTCAGGACGAGATCGACGAGCCACCAGATGCCGAAGCCGCCGATGGTGATGAGCTTCAGGATGCCGGTGCCGACCTTGCCGAGGTAGAAGCGGTCGACGCCGAGCACGCCGAGCAGCCACGCGAACAGCCAGGTCGCGATGAACGATCGGTCCGACGTCGCGGCCTCCGCGGCTCGGGCGACCTGCGGGTTCTGTCCGGGCGCGGGGCCCGGCGGGTAGGCGGTCATGACGATTCCCCCTTCGTCACGAGCCACGATGCCCGCCGCCGACGCGCTCGGGCGAGGCCATAGGTCCCTCGGCGCGGGCCGGTGCCGTCACGGATGCCGCGTGGCGGGCGCCGCCCTCGGCGCGGGTCGGGCGTGCGCGGCGACGAACTCCGCGACCCGCGGCGCGAGCCCCGCACCGACCTCCGCCGCGGGGCGCTTCGCGCCCTTCACCTCGAACGAGTGGTTCGCGCCCTCGACCCACTTGAGCACCGCCGACGGCGCGAGGCCCGCGACGAGCCGATCGAGCTGCTCGTTGGGAATCGCGAACGGGTCGTTGCGACCCTGCAGGAACAGCATCGGCGCCCCGACGAGCCGGGGGAAGTGCTCGTCGCGCGACTTCTCCGGCCGGCCCGGCGGATGCAGCGGGTAGCCGAGGAACACGAGCCCCGCGGCATCCATGCCCTCGGCGACGGCCATCGACGCCATGCGACCGCCGAACGACTTGCCCGACGCCCACACGGCCTCGCCCGCAGCGGCCTCGGCGCGCGCGGCGTGCATGACCGCTCGCCACGTCGCGATCGCGACGGGCGGCCGGTCGGGGAATCGACGCCCGGCCACGCGGTACGGGAAGTCGAAGCGCACCGTGGCGACGCCGAGGTCGCCGAGCGCCCGGCAGAACCCGGTGAGGAACGGATGGTCCTTCCCCGCCCCCGCACCGTGGGCGACGACGACCGTCGCGGTCGCGCCATCCGGTCGCCGCAGCACCGCGGGCACCTCGCCCACGTCGTCGCCGACCTCGATCGCGAGGGTCCGCTCGTCGTCGCCCATGCGTCCCATCGTGCACGAGAATGCGGGGCCGGGACGACCCGAAACGTCCCGACCCCGCGTGCTGCGCCCCCACGCAACAGCTCACCCCCGCATCAGGCCCGCCCGGCGGCCCCCGCCTGCCGGTCGTCGCGCGCGGAGCGGATCGACGCCACCCGCGCGACGAGGGTGACGAGGAGGACCACGCCGGCGGCGACGGCCGCGGCGATGCCCGTGGCCGGCGACGACGGCTCGTCGGTGAGGCGACCGACCGCCACCCAGGCGAGGCCCCACGACAGCGACAGCGCCGGCGCGATGCGCCCGCGACCCCAGATGGCGAGCGCGATGCCGACGAGCGCCGCGGCCGAGATCACGCCGATCGCCCACGCCTCGGCCGGGAGTCCCCAGCCCTCGAAGCCCGCGGCCTGCAGCACGGCGGTCGCGTTCGCGGCCGTCGCGACGATCACCCAGCCGAGGTACAGCCCGATCGAGCCGTCGGTCACGAACGCGTCGACGGCACCGTTCGGCGGCATCCGTCGCAGCTGCACGAAGAGCCACGCGAGGACGGCGACGAGGATCACGATGACCGGCAGGCTGAGCCAGAGCAGGTCGAGCTGCACGACGCCGATCCAGACCGCGTTCAGGACGAGCGAAGCGGCGACGGCGTACCCGATGCGCCGGTGCCGGGCGCTCGTGCGCTGGGCGGGCAGCACCTGCCAGATCGCGTACGCGAGCATGCCCGTGTAGATCACGCTCCACACGCCGAAGGCCGGCCGCGCCGGCGCGACGAGCGTGGAGTCGGCGTCGAGCCAGCCGCCCGCGGCATCCTGGATCGGGGTGCCGCCCACGGCACCCGACCCGATGAAGGCGGCGACGATCGCGAGCAGCGAGGTGACGAGCACGACCGCCTGGCGGGTCGTGTCGGCGGCGCCGCCGCGGCGGGTCGGTTCGGTGCGAGGGTCGGTGCGGGCGTCGGTGGTCGAGGTCATCGGATGGCTCCTCCGCTCTCGTTCGTCGTCAGGGTCTCGCTTCGATGTGCTCCTGCGTCAGCGTAGGGAACCGGGTCGTGGGCCACGTCAACCGTTCGATGGAATCCGTGCTGGGGCGCGCCGTGATCGTGGATGCGAAGAGCCGGCGCAGGCCGGCGATGCCGGCGCGGTTCCAGGCGGCGAGCTGGCGTGCCGCCCCGGTGCCGTCGCGCAGCAGCCGCGCGACGAGCTCGTGCACGAGCTCGCGATCGCCGGCGCGTTCGAGCGGTCCGGCGAGGTATCGCTCGAGGCTGCGGACGACGTCGGCGGCCGGCGCGAGTCCCCCCGTCGCAGGATCGAACGCGCCGCCCGAGAGCCCGGTGTGCGCGGCGTGCAGCGTCGCCGCGCTCAGCAGCTCCGGAGGGATGTCGTGGTCGGGCGCTGGGTCGTCGACCGAGCGCAGGGGCCGGATGGCGCCCCGGTCGGCGCCGAACCGGTCGTGCTCGTCGATCGCCCGGGCGACCAGGGCACGGCAGAGCGCGGCGACGAGCAGCGTGTCGTCGGCGGTGAGCTGGGCGTCGGCCATCCGGAACTCGATGGTCGGCAGGTGCTCGGAGAGCCGTACGTTCCAGGCGATGAGCGCGAGGTCGGCGAGGCCGCCGACGCCGAGCATGCCCCGCGTGCGGCGGTCGTAGTCCGCGGCATCCGCGAACCTCGGCGGGCACCCAGCGGTCGTCCAGCGTCGCAGCTGCACGGTGCGCCAGCTCTCGTACCCCGTGACATAGCCGCGCCAGAGCGGGGAGTTGCCGGTCATCGCCGTGAGGAGCGGCAGCCACGGCCGCACCGCGTTCAGCGCGGCGACGCCGTGCTCGCGGCTCGAGATGCCGACGTGCACGTGCAGGCCGCTCATCTGGTGGTCGGCGATGACGCCGGCCATGTCGCGCACGATGCGGTGGTAGCGGTCGGTGTCGGTGATCGACGGGAAGGGATGCGCGTCGGGCGGCGTGCCGACGCTCGCGACGCAGACGGCGTGCCGTCCGGCGTCGGCGTCGATCTCGCGCCGGAACGCGAGGAGCCGGTCGGCCGCCACCGCGAGGTCCTCGAACACGGGCGTCGCGAACTCGACCTGCGAGGCGAGGAACTCGGGGTGGACCGACTCGCCCCACGCCGGGTCGGCGACGAGCCGTTCGCGGACGTCGGCCGCGACATCCGCCGGCAGCATCGTCTCGGGGTCGAGGAAGAAGAACTCCTCCTCGATGCCGAAGGTCGTCATCGTCGCTCCCGCCCAGGGCATGACCTCCGGCATCGACGCCGGATGCCCCTTGGCGGCAGGGTGCGTCGCCTGCGCGGGCCCTGTCAAGGGCTACCGCGCGGGCCGGGATCGTGCCTTCACCACCCCTCGGCGAGCACCCGGTCGAGCATCGAGACGAAGAAGTCGGCGCTCTCCCGCGTGACGACGAGCGGCGGCTTCACCTTGAGCACGTTCTGATGGTCGCCGGTCGGCTGCATGATCACGCCGAGCTCGAGCAGGCGGTCGCAGATCGCCGCGGTCTCCTCGGTCGCCGGCTCGAGCGTGGCGCGGTCGCGCACGAACTCGACGCCGAGGTAGAGGCCGAGCCCGTGCACGATGCCGATGAGCGGATGCCGCTGCGCCAGTGCCTCGAGCCGCCCCTTCAGGTGCGCGCCCGTGTCGGCCGCGTGCCGCTGCAGCCCCTCGTCGCGGAACGCGTCGAGCACGGTGAGCCCGGCGACGCTCGAGGCCGGGCTGCCGCCGGTCGAGGAGAAGAAGTAGCCGCCGGCGCGGTAGCGCGCCGCGATCTCGCGCGTCGTGATGACGGCGCCGAGCGGGTAGCCGTTGCCCGCGGCCTTCGCGACCGCGATGACGTCGGGCACCACGCCCTGCTGCTCGAACCCCCAGAACCACTCGCCGAGCCGGCCGTACCCGGCCTGCACCTCGTCGGAGATCGCGAGTCCGCCCACCTCGCGCACGGCCGCGTACACCTCGGCGAGGTAACCGTCGGGCAGCGGGATGCCGCCGGCGTTGCCGGCGAAGCTCTCCGAGATGAACGCCGCGGGCGGGCGACCGGATGCCGCGAGCTCGCGGATCCGCGCGGCCGCCTCGGGCCCGTAGTTCCGCGCGTCCTCGCCGCGATGGCGGCCGCGGAACGGGTTCGGCGCGTCGACGGGGTGCACCCAGTCGGGGCGGGTCGCGAGCGCGTTCGGGTTGTCGGCGACCGACGTGCTCACCGCATCGGACGCGTAGGTCCAGCCGTGGTACGCCTCGAGCAGGGACACGACGTCACGGCGATCGGTCGCCGCCATGGCGACGCGGATCGCCAGGTCGGTGGCCTCGGAGCCCGAGTTGACGAGGAACACGGTGTCGAGCGGCTCGGGCGCAAGTGCCGCGAGGCGCTCGGAGAACTCGACGACCGCGCCGTAGTTGAAGCGCGAGTTCGTGTTCAGCGTGCGCAGCTGCTTCGCGACCGCCGCGGCGAGGCCCGGATGCCCGTGCCCGAGCGGGGTCACGTTGTTCACCATGTCGAGGTACGCGCGCCCGTCGGTGTCGACGAGGTGCTCGCGCCAGCCGCGCTCGATGCGGGGCGGGTGCGTGTAGTAGTGCTCCTGGACGTCGGCGAACGATCGGTCGCGGCGGGTGACGAGCGCTGCCGCGTCGTCCCCGGCCGTCGCGTCGGCGGGGAGCGCCGGATCGGGGCCGTCGGCGTGCAGCCCGATCGCGGCCGCCGGGTCGAGCGTCAGTGCGAGCCATCCGGCCGCGTACTCGGGCCGCACGAGATGGGGTACGTGCGGCGGGCCGTCGGATGCCTCGAGCCGGATGCGTGCGCGCGTGCGCGCCGGCACGGTCCCGTCGAGGATCGTCATGCCGTCGGCGGCCTCGACGACGAGCCGCGGCGCGTCGTCGCTCGCGCCGGCCTCGTCGCCCGCGCCGGCGTCGGCACCCGCGCTCGCGCTGACGCGGGTCGCCGTGGCGAACCACACGTCGATGCCGAGCGGGACGGTCGCCACGGACTCCGCCGCGAGGGTGCGGCTCCGGGTGAGGCGCGGGGTGCGGCGCTCGAGCCAGGCGAACGGCGCGCCGGCGTCGAGCGCGGCGAGGGCGAGACGGTCCTCGAGGTCCGGGTCGAGCCAGGCGCCCGCATCGACGTCGTCCGACGTGATCGACACGTCGAGCCGGATCGCCCGGGCGAGCTCCGGCGCGGGTTCGAGTGCGATGCGCGTGCGCGCTCGACCCGCGTGCTCGGCGGTCGCGGCCCGGGGGCCGAGGTCCATGCCGAGCGCGTCCGCGACGAGGTTCGTCATCACGGTCGACGGCACCGAGGTCGCCTGCTCGAAGATCCGCCATTCGCGTTCGACGCCCTCGGCCGCGTACGCGTTGGCGCCGCCGTCGACCTGCACCTGCTGCTCGCCGCTCACGACGAGCACGGCGCTGCGCAGCACCACGAGCGGCCACAGCGCGCGCACCTCCGCGGCCGACAGCGGCCGCACCGCGTGGAACGCCCGCACCGCGGGCAGCACCGACGCCGGTTCGGCGCCCGCGTGGTGGAGCACCGACGAGATCGTGATCGCAAGCTCGCCCACGGCCCAGCTGCGCGTGACGTCGCCGAAGTCGATCATGCCGTCCGGCATCCGGATGCCGCGCTCCACCGTGCAGACCACGTTGTCGTCGGTGAGGTCGAGGTGCACGGCCTGCTGGGGCAGCTCGGCGGCGACGGACTGCACGTCCGACCAGGCGCGAGCCGCGGCATCCGTCACCAGCTCCCGCTTGGCGGGGTCGGGGTGCACGTGCGCGAGCAGGCCGACCACGCGGTCGGCGTGGCGGGGATCCCACTGCAGCACGCGCTCGAGGCCCGGATGGTCGAAGTCCGCCAGCGCGAGGACGGCGCGGGCGGCGACCTCGCCCATGCGGCCGACGACCGCGGGGGAGAGGTACGCGGGCCCGTTGAGCGTGCCGCCCGGCAGGTACTCGAGCAGTCGGATGGCGAGCGGTCCCTCGCTCGTGTCGGCGACGACCGACCGCGGCGTGCCGTCGTCGCCGCGGCTCGTGGTCGCGATGCGCAGGTCGGCCGCCGCGGCCGCGATCCGCGAGGCCGCGTGGTCCTGGGCGTCGAGCTCCTCGGCCGTGAAGGCCGGGTTCGTGATCTTGACGACGCCGATCGGCGTGCCGTGCCCTGCGCGGGCGACGGCGGATCGCGTGCGGGCGAGGAAGTTCTGGTCCTGCTGGCTGCCGAGCGATTCGAGTTCGACGTCGAGGCCCCAGTGCTCGCTCACGATGGCGGCGACCTCGTCGGCGGGGAGCGCCGGCGCCGGCAGCTCGCCCGCCGAGAAGAAGTCGAATCCGCGGACGTTCCCGGGCTGGCTCATGTGCGCCCCTTTCCGTCTCGACCATAGCCAGAGGGGATGCCGCGTCCCGAGCGCCGTCGTGTCGATTCCCGGTCAGATCGTCCACCGCGCGGGCGACGCGCGCCCCGCCTGCGACGGATGTCGGCGGTGCCGCCTACCGTGATGGCCATGACGAACCAACCGCTCCCGACGCTCGAGCCCGACGTGCTCGACGAGCCCTGCTTGCGCTGCGGCTCCGCCGCGGTCCGGGTCATCGTGTACGGCCCACTCGACCTCGAGGTCGAGGCGGATGCCGCGGCCGCGGCGTTCTCCGCCGAGACTCCGATCTTCGACTGCCGCGACTGCGGCTTCGAGTGGGGCGAGGCGGTGCGCGACCTGCTCGCCTGACGTGCCTAGGTTCGGTCGACGATCGGTCGCGCTCCGCGCAGCGTGATGATCGCGGCCCGCATGACGAAGGCCGACCAGGCCAGGAGGCCCAGGAGCTTCGCGCCGTCCTCGACGACGACCGACGTCGAGGTGGCCGGGTCGACCAGCACGTCGACGATCGCCGAGACGCCGAGCCCGACGAAGGTGCCGATCAGCAGTGCGGGGTCGAACCTGTCGACGATGGTCGCGCGGAACCGCACGACGAACGTGAGGAACCCGACGCCGTAGGCGGCGGCCAGGGCGATGCCCGGGGCCGGGCCGAACGCCGTCGCCTCGTGGAGGAGCAGCAGGTCGTCGAGCGCGAACAGCAGGCTCAGGGCGAGGCTCCAAGCGAGGATCCGCTGGGCGCCGCCCCGACGGGGAGCGCCGGCGATCGCCGCGAGGGCGGTGCCGGCGGCGAGCAGGAGCACGATGATCCCGAGGTTCGAGACGATCCCGTAGGCCGGGTCGCTGCGACCGCGCAGGGCGGCGACCGACTGGCTGTCGCGGACGAGGTCGGTCGGTGCGAACCAGGGCTGACCGAGCACCACGCCGACCGTGATCAGCACGGCGGCGATGATCGCCGCGGTGATCCACACCGGCGTCCGGCGGACGGCGTCCGCGAGGGCGGCGTGGTCGCGGCCGTCGCCGGGCATCGTCGGCTGCGCCGTCGACCCGGTGTTCGTGGCCGTCGTCGTGCTCGTGGTGGCGGTCGCGCTCATCCTGCTCGTCCTGCTCGCGTTCGTGATCATGGCACCTTCCCGCGCCGCATGCGGCGCTCCGATCCCGAGATCGAGATGGTACGGATGACCGCCGCCGGATCCCACCGCTTGACAGGTCGGGCCGTGCTGCGCAATCGCGCGGGCGCGCGCGCCCCCGCTCCGGACTGCTCAGCCGCCCACGGCGCGGACCCGTGCCGTCGTCGTCGCGCTCGGACAGGTAGCGCAGCCACGACGGGCGCGCGTTCGTCGCGACGACGTCGGATCATCGTTTCCTGCCACGTCATGGTGGAAAGGTATTCGCGGTTCACCTGTCCACCTCGTTCGAGGAGGACATCATCACCGGGTGCGTGGTGGTTCGGTGGAGTGGAGGACGGGTTGCTCCACCTGCGGCCTGCACGTGCCGGCGCGGCGAGACGGGTCAGGAGGGTGGGCCGGTGTCGACCTCGTCCTCGAGGAGCTCCTCGCGGATGCGGCGGAGGTCCTCGAGGAGGGAGCCCATGAGGATCCAGTGCTCGGACTTCGGTGCGGCGATCTGCAGCGGCGCCGTCAGGGCCGGGATCACCGAGGTGAGCGGTTCGGGGTCGACCTCGGCGAGGTGCACGGCGAGGCGGATGTCGTGCGCGACGCGACGCAGCTGCTCGGCGATCGCCCGGACCGTCGGCTCGGCCGCGAGGCTGTCGTCGTAGTGATCGACGAACGCGCGCGTCATCCCCCCGACCTGCGTGACGATCGGGCTGAGCCGCATGAGCAGCCGGCGCTGCTCGGCCAGGTCGCCGCGATGCGCCGAACGGCGCGGGTTCAGGGTGAGCGATTCCTCGGCGTCCGTGATCGCCGCACCCGCGGCATCCCGCATCGGACGCATGAGCCGCACTTCCAGCATGAGCTCGGTCAGGTCGGCCGGGCGCTGCTGGGCGAGCAATGCGGTCGCGAGGCGATCGACGGATGCCGCGAGCTCGCTCCCGAGCCGCGACAGGTGCTCGCGCGCCGGCGCCGTGAGGACCGGTGGCACGATGAGTGCGTTCACGACGATGCCGATGACCGCGCCGATGAGGGTCTCGAGCACGCGGTCGAACGCGTACTCCGGCGAGGTGCCGCCGAGCGCGAGCACGAGCATCGCGCTGATCGCGACCTGGTTCGAGGTGGGCGCCGTCATCCGCGCGGCCCACGCGGCCAGCAGCGCCACGAGGATGGCGGCGAGGATCACCCAGCTGTTCGGGCCGAACAGGAGGCCGAGCGCCGAGGCGATCACGACACCGGCGATGACGCCGATGCTGCGCTCGATCGCCTTCCCGAGCGACTGGTTGACGCTCGGCTGCACGACGAGCAGGGCGGCGATGGCCGCGAAGACCGGCAGCGGCCCGGGGATCAACCATCCCGCGAGGAGCCAGGCGGCGACGGTGGCGACCGCGGACTTCAGCACCTGCAGGATCGGCGCCCGCTTCGTGGCGCGGAACCGCTCGGAGAACCGCATGGGGCCCACGCTATCCGCCCGTTGGTCGAGTAGCACCGCGAAGCGGAGCGTATCGAGACCACCCCACGCGCAAGAGGCCCGCGAGCGTGCGGTCGCGGGCCCCCGGCATCCGTCGCTCAGCTCGCGGCGGCCGTCCCGGTGCCGGTCGCCTCCGCCGTGTCGCGCTTCGGCAGCTTCCAGCCCGGGCGCACGAAGTGGCAGGTGTAGCCCCACGGGATGCGCTGCAGGTAGTCCTGGTGCTCGGGCTCGGCCTCCCAGAAGGCGCCCGCGGGCGCGACCTCGGTGACGACCGGGCCGGGCCAGATGCCCGAGGCATCCACGTCGGCGATCGTCTCGATCGCGGTGTCGTACTGGGCGTCGTTCGTCGGGAAGATCGCCGAGCGGTAGCTCGTGCCGATGTCGTTGCCCTGGCGGTTCTTCGTCGTCGGGTCGTGCACCTGGAAGAAGAACTCGAGCAGGTCGCGGTAGCTCAGCTTCGACGGGTCGAAGACGACCTCGAGCGCCTCGGCGTGCGAGCCGTGGTTGCGGTAGGTCGCGTTCTCGACGTCGCCGCCGCTGTAGCCGACGCGGGTGTCGATCACGCCCGGCAGCTTCCGGACGAGGTCCTCCATACCCCAGAAGCAGCCGCCCGCGAGGACCGCGGTCTCGGCTCCGGGGACGGTGGTGATGGCGCCTGGGGTGGTCATGCGGTCTCCTCGGTGGTGGTGACGGATGCCGCGGCATCCGTGGTCTCGAACAGGTGGCGGTACTCGCCGTAGCCCTCGGCCTCGAGGTCGTCGAGGTGCACGAAGCGCAGTGCGGCGGAGTTGATGCAGTAGCGGAGTCCTCCGGCATCCGTCGGCCCGTCGTCGAAGACGTGACCGAGGTGGCTGTCGGCGCCCGCCGAGCGGACCTCGACCCGCTTCATGAAGAACGAGCGGTCGACGTGCTCGGTGACGGCCGCGTCGTCGATCGGGCGGGTGAAGCTCGGCCACCCGGATCGGCTGTCGTACTTGTGCACGCTCGCGAAGAGCGGCTGCCCGGAGACGACGTCGACGTAGAGGCCCGGCTCGTGGTTGTTCCAGTACTCGTTGCGGAACGCCGGCTCGGTCGCGTCGTCCTGCGTGACCTTGCGCTGCAGCGGGGTGAGGCGGTCGAGCGCCTCGGGAGTCCTGCGGTAGTCGTGTGACACGGTTGCTCCTTCTCCGGCGGCTCCGGCTGGGCCGCCCCGGACCAGTGGACACCGGCTGGGCCGGTTACGTCTGCATCCATGAGGAAGAACCGTCGAGGGCCGGCCGATGTTCCGCAGGATGCGCCCGCCCGCTGTGGGTTTGCTGTGAGCGAGCGGTGCGATCGGAATCACCGCCCGTCACCCGGTGGTGGGAGGATCGGCGCATGGCCGATCGACTCATGCTCCTCGACACCGCGTCGCTGTACTTCACTATCGACACCTACTAGGGCGCGCATAGCTGCCCGATCCGTTCCGCGCCCACGATTCGTGCGGACATACGCTGATGGCGTGCGCCCACTCACCAGTCGCGAAAGAAGTGTCATCGCCGCCATGCTCGAACGGGCGCCAGCCGTCGGACCCGACGCGCATGTATCCGACGCGGACCGGAACCGATGGGCAGATCAACTGCCGGTCACGTGGGCCGGAGAAGCATGTTCGTGCGGAACATGCCCGTCGATCAACCTGACGGATTCGAGCGGTCGACCTTCAGATTCGTGGCAAAGCCGCACCATCCTGGAGGCCGCGTGTGACGACGGTTGGCTCTTCCTCTTCATCCATGACGACAGGCTCAGCTATTTGGAGTTGGCCCCGATCAGCGACGACGGTAGGGCGGAATTCCCCGACCCCGGCGGCGTATTCGTCGGCACCTGACAACAAGCGGCCCTCGCCCCCGCGCCCTCCTGTCAGGATGGAGCCGTGACCGATCGTCTCATGCTGTTGGATACTGCATCGCTGTATTTCCGGGCGTTCTACGGCGTGCCCGACTCGCTGAAGCGCGCCGACGGGACATCCGTGAACGCGGTGCGCGGGCTGCTCGATATGATCGCGCGGCTGGTGGCCGAGTTCGAACCGACGCACCTCGTCGCCTGCTGGGACGACGACTGGCGTCCGCACTGGCGCGTCGAGCTCATCCCGAGCTACAAGGCGCACCGCGTCGAGCAGGTCGTGCCGGCCGGGCCCGACATCGAGGAGGTGCCCGACCCGCTCGAGGCGCAGCTGCCGATGATCCGCGAGACGTTGGGCCTCCTCGGCATCCCGATCGTCGGCGTCGCGGCGCACGAGGCCGACGACGTCATCGGCACGCTCGCGACGACCGCGACCATGCCGGTCGACGTCGTGTCGGGTGACCGCGACCTGTTCCAGCTCGTCGACGACGACCGCGGAGTGCGCGTCATCTACACGGCGCGCGGCATGAACCGGCTCGAGCTCGTCACGAACGAGTGGGTCGTCGCCAAGTACGGCATCGAGGCGTCGCAGTACGCCGACTTCGCGACGCTCCGGGGCGACACGTCCGACGGGCTGCCGGGCGTCGCCGGCGTCGGTGAGAAGACCGCCGCGGGCCTGCTCGGCGACTTCGGCTCGCTCGATGCGATGCTCGCGGTGGCGTCGGGCGATCCGGATGCCGCGTCCGCCGCGCCCGCGACCATGTCGGCCTCGATGCGCGCGAAGCTGGTGAACGCCCACGACTACCTCGCCGTCGCCCCGACGGTCGTGAACGTCGTGCGCGACCTCGACCTGCCCTCGGCGGAGGAGCTCGGTGCGCGGCTCGCTCCCGTCACGGGTGCGCGTCGCGAGACGCTCGAGGACCTGGCGGAGGAGTGGAACCTCGGCGGGTCGGTTCCGCGGGTGCTCGCGTCGCTGGACCGGACGGCCGGGGCGGCGGATTCGACGGCGGCGGGATGACCGCGGTCAGCAGCCCGGGCCGTCGGGGACGGCGGTGCAGTCGCCGGTGACCAGGACCGTGTCGAACTCGCCGACCAGCACGTCGAGCCGCGGCGCGGGCAGGCCGAGCGTTCCGTCGATCCATCGCCAGGCCGAGCCGTCGAACCGGTACTCGGCGACGTAGACGACGATCGGGTCGACGGTGTACCGACCGGATGCCGCGTACGTATGGCTCGTCGGGGTCGCCGTGAACTCGGCGACGCCGAGCTCGCTCCACGTCGCACCGGCGTCGGTCGCCTGCACGACGGCGCCGTCGGAGTGGATCCATCGGTAGGCCACGGGGTGGAAGCGGACCTCGGCCGGACGGCCGAGCAGCGTGCCCGAGCGGGTTTCGACGGAGGCCGCGCCGATGAAGTTCGCCGGAAGCCCGACGACCGCCCACCCGTCGGGCTGCATCCCGCCCGACGGCACGCTCGGTCGGAACGACGCGATGTCGCGGAGCGTCACCGTCGGTTCCCCCGGCGCCGGCGGCTCGGGTTCGGCGCCCTCGAACGCGCACACCGTGGGGTTCTCGGGATTACACACGTCGCGCGGGGGCGCGGTGGGGCGAGTGGGTTCGGTGAGGCTGATGGTTTCGGCGTCTGGGGTGTAGCCGTCGGCGGGCGAGTCTTCGGTGCTCTTGGCGCCGTCAGCTAACGACGAGTACTCGGCCACCAGGTCCGCGCCGTCGGCAGATAACGATGGGTCGAGTTGTAGGTCACACATTCCCGCAAGCTGGAGCTCTGCCGAGCATCCGGATGGAACTGGAGCTACGACGATTGCCGAGCCCAACACTGTAGCTAACAGAAGTTGTCGCCAGACCATAGTTCGTTTCCGCTCAATCGCAGGTCGTTGCTGGCTCCTCGGAACTCCAGTACAAGTGGAACTCGATCGTCGCGGTCAGAAGGGGTGACGTCCTCTCCTTCTGAGTTACTCAGCACGGTTCCCGAAACGTCTTGGCACGCATAGATCGAGACGACGGCTTCGTCCTCAGTTGAGTGACGCTCGATGAGCGAAGTGGTGTCAATGACGACATCTCCGCTGGCGCGGAGCCCTGAGTCAAGAAATGCCGTCAGTTCCGAGACCCGCTGCTCGCCATACTCGGGCGAGGAGACGTGCCTAATCGCATCGACTTCGACCTCGTCGGCGAGGATCGCCGCGGTCGTCGCAAGATGCGCCTCGTACGCCGCGACTGCCGCTTCCAGCGCCTCCTCGTCGCTCGCGAACAACGGCGCGGCCGTGGCATCCGTGGTCTGGGTCGGCTCGGGCCCGGGGTCGGGTGCCGCGCACGCGGCGAGACCGGCCAGGGTCGCGCCGGCGATCGCGAGCGCAGCGAGGCGGCGGGGGACGGCTCGGGGCATGCGGTCCAAGGTAGGGGATCCGTGGGCGGGGGAGGGGCGTCATCCACAGGGCGGGTGCGCAGAATGGGAGGCGGCGGCATCCGTCGACGAAGGAGGAGGCCGATGGGCGACGCGGACCGGATCGACGACGGCGACCTGACGTGGCTGCGACGCTGCGTCGAGCTCGCGTGGGAGGCGCGGAAGCGCGGGGACCATCCGTTCGGGTCGGTCGTCGTGACCGCCGACGGGCGGGCTGTCGAGGACATGAACACGGTGGTGACGCGGCGCGACCCGACCGGGCACGCCGAGACGAACGTCGTGCGTGAGGCGGCGGCCGTGCTCGACGACGACGAACTCGCGAGCGCGACGCTCTACACGAGCACCGAGCCGTGCGCGATGTGCTCGGGCGCGATCTACTGGAGCGGCATCCCACGGGTGGTGTTCGCGCTGTCGGAGGCTGGGTTGCGCGAGATCGTCGCCGAGCAGGAGGGCGTGCCGACGCTGACCCTGCCGTCGCGCGAGGTGTTCGCGCGTGGCGGGCGACCGGTCGCGGTCGACGGGCCCGCCGACCTGCCGGAGGCCGCGGCCGTCCACGACGGATTCTGGGTCTGAGCGTTCCGCGACGCGCTCAGGCGCGGTGGCCCACGACGACCCAGGCGCGTGCACGCAGCATGATCGAGCCGTCGGGACGGCACCCCCGCGACGTGTCCTCGCGCATCCGGTCGCGAAGCACGGCCCGCGAGGCATCCGTCATCGATTGCAGGTAGGTGGGCGCCGGACCCTGCCCACCGAGGAACGGATTCCACAGGTCATCGAAGTCGGTGAAGACCATGCCGATCTCGATCGACTTCACGCGGACGGAGTCGACGTCGATGCCCGGCGCGCCCGACCAAAGCTGCCGCAGCGGCTCGGGCCGGCAGAGGGGGAATCGACGTGCCTCGTCGAGCTCGGCGGCGTCCGGGTCGATGGCGACCGCGGCGTCCCAGAACGTCCGGAGCAGCTGCATCCCGTCGGCGTAGTCCCAGACGTAGGCGGCGACGAGGCCGCCGGGCGTGGCGACCCGCGTGAACTCCGCGACGGCGGCCGCGGCATCCGGCACGAAGTTCAGCACGAGTCCCGAGACGACCGCATCGACCGACCCGCCGGGCACCGGGAGGTGCTCGGTGTCGCCGACGACGAAGCGCGCCTCGGGGTGCCGGGCGATGCCGGGATCGGCTCGCGCCGCCGCGAGGAACCCGTCGGAGGGGTCGACGCCGATGATGGCGGCGGGCGCCCACCGCTCGATGACCGCGCTCGTGAGTGCCCCGGTGCCGCAGCCGACGTCGAGCCAGCGGATGCCGAGTTCCGCGTCGAGCACGTCGACGAATCGCGCGGCGACGAGCCGGCTCCATCGCCCGACGTACCGTTCGTACGGTTCGCCGTCCTGCCAGACATCGGCACCGGTCATGGAGCCGTTTCTACGCCCGTCGGGCGTGCGCGGCAATGCGAACCGGCTCAGGGTGAGCCCTGTGCCGGGCCGTGGGCGTGCCGGGTACGCTCGCCGAATGGACCCGAACCGCCGCCGCAGGGGCCTCGGAATCGCCCCGTCGATCGTCGTCTCCGTCGTGCTCGTCGCCGCACTCGCAGGCTGCACGCCGGGCGGCCCCGTGGCGCCGGCGACGTCCGAGCCGCCGTCCGCGACGACGCCGTCGCCGACCCCCGCGCCGACCGCGAGCGAGATGCCTCCGGCTTCCGACGAGCCGCTCGCGGCCGACGCGGACCGCCCGCTCGAGGCGATCGACGCGTACGCGCTGTGCCGCGCGCAGACCTACGCTTACTACCCGGGCGACTTCGCGCTGCTCGACTACGCGCCGTTCACCGACGCGACGGTGCTCCTGCGCGACGACGGGCTCTGGTTCGTCTACATCGAGGTCGACGACGGGAACCGCCCCGCCGACCTCGTCGACTCGGGCGCGAGCAACTGTATCGTCGGCGGCACCATCGGCGAGCCGCAGTGGGAGCTGTTCGGCGTCGTGTCGCGCGGGCAGGACGTCATCGACGGGTACAACGCGCCGCTGCCGACGGCCTGACGGGCAGGCGGATGCCGCGGCTCACGGGCGTTGTGCGGCCGCGGCTCAGGTGGGCACGCCCGGCGCCGCGGGTTGCGACGTGAGGAGCCAGTGGTCTGGCGCGGGCAGCTCGACGCCCGCGCTCGCCGCGGCGATCACCACGAAGGCGTAGACCGCGACGAGGATCGCCAGCCCGCCGAGCACCATCGCGAGCGGAACCGCCCGAGTTACGCGCACTCCGGCCCGGCGGTACCGGGACGGTGCCATGCCGGCGACCCAGATCGCCGCGGCGCCGAACCCGGCGATCCAGACCGTGCGGAGCGCATCGCCCTCGAGCGGCGCGAACAGCGCGATGCCGAGAGCGCCCACGCCGAGCAGCACCGCGCTCCACGCGAACAGCCGGCCCATGCCGAGTCCGCCGACGTCGTACTGGTCGCCGAACCATGGCGCCGGCGGCTCGCCGGTGGGGCCGTCGCGACGCTCGCGGTCGTCGTCGAAGTCGCGTGCGGGATCGGTCATGCATCGATCGTACGTGCGCCGCGCGCCGCGCCATCCACTCGCGACTCCCGCTCTTCTCAGGAAGATTTCGGCGTGTCGACGCTCGCCCCGGTGTGTCTTCCTGAGAACGACACGGATCTGGCCGCGGGTCCTGAAGAAGGTCAGGACGCGGGCGGCGCGATCGACTCCCGTTCGATGAGTCGTTGCGCCAGCACCACGTTCTCGCGCGGCGCGCCGTCGCCCGCGATGCGCCGGAGGAGCAGCCGCGCCGCCTCGGCGCCGATCTCGTGGATCGGCTGGGCCATGACGGTGATCGCGGGCGCCGAGAGGCTCGTCCAGTCGGCGTCGTCGAAGGCGACGAGCGACATGCTCGCCGGAATCGGCACGCCGACGTCGCGCAGCGTCCGGAACGCGGCCTGCGCGATGAGGCTGTCGGACGCCACGATCGCGGTGATGCCGTCGGCGGCCAGTCCCCGAACGATGGCGTCGACGCCGTCGCGACGGGCGTTGAGGTGCACGAAACGAGCGGGATCCTCGATCCCTGCAGCGACGAGAGCCCCGACGAAACCCGAGACGCGGTCGTCGACCGAGCTCGAGCCGAGGCGATCGCCGATGCGGTACTCGCCGTCGTGGACGATCGTCGACACGAGCGCGATCCGCCGGTGGCCGGCCGCGAGCAGGAGCTCCGTGAGCCGCCGCGCCCCGGTGAGATTGTCCGCGACGACCGTGTCGACGTCGAGCCCGGCGGCGACGCGGTCGAAGAGGACCATGGGCCGGCCGCTGTCGACGGCCGCCCGCAGGCTGTCCGGCCGTGTCGTCGAGGCGGGGGCGACGAGGATCCCGTCGACGCGCTTGGCGAGCAGCACCGAGATCGCGTTCTCCTCGGCGTCGGGGTGTTCATCGGAGTTCAGCAGGATCAGGTCGTACCCGGCCGCCTTGGCGACATCCGCCGCCCCTCGCGTGGCCTGCGCGAAGAACGGGTTCTCGATGTCGCCGACGATGATGCCGATCGAGTTCGAGCGGCCCGTGTTCATCGTCTTGGCGAGGGCGTTGGGCCGGTAGCCGAGCTCCTCAGCGGCCGCGTGCACGCGATCGCGCACGCCCTCGCTCGCGGCCCCGTATCCGCCGAGCACGCGCGCCGCGGTGGCCTTCGACACCTTCGCCGCGGCCGCGACATCGCTCACGGTCACCTCGCGGCGCCCGTTCGCATGATCTGCCGGCATGCGAGCCCTCCTCAGAAAAAGTTGTTGACGGATGTCTCGGCGGCCGGTTAGTGTTCCGGAAACGCGTTGAGACCGGTCTCAATCTACGGGACTGAGACCGGTCTCAACAAGACCCGGAGTGATCGGCTCCGGATCGGCGTCCAGCCGGGCGTCCCTGCCCGGCGACCACCTCGCAGCACCCGCACCACCCGCACCACCCCGAACCGAACCGCACATTCCTCCGACACGAACAGGAAGCAAGATCGTGACCAAGCGCACCACCTTCCGGCGCACCGCCGTCGCCGTCACCGCCGCGGCCGCCGCACTCGCCCTCTCCGCCTGCGCCAGCGGCGCGTCCGGAACCTCCTCCGACGAGGCGGCCGACAACCCCTACGGCCTGATCACCCCCGGCCAGGTCCGCGTGGCGAGCCTCGGCGACGCCAAGCCGTACACCTTCACCGATGAGAACGGCGAGTTCACCGGCTTCGACGTCGAGTTCTTCACGGATGTCGCTGGCCGCATCGGCATCGACGACGTCGTGTTCACCGGCCAGGACTTCTCGGCCATCCTCCCCGCCGTCGCCAACGGCCAGTTCGACGTGGGCGTCGCGGCCATCGGCATCACCGACGAGCGCAAGGAGACGGTCGACTTCTCCGACGGCTACCTCGCCGGCTACCTCACGGTGATGGCGAGCCCCGACGCGGGCATCGAGGACGAGGCCGACCTCGCCGGCAAGCGACTGGGCGTCGTGCAGGGCACCCTGCAGGAGGCGTACGCGGTGAAGAACTTCACCGAGACCGAACTCGTGCGCTTCCCGGACAACAACGCCGCGATCTCGGCCGTGAACAGCGGCTCGATCGACGCGCACTTCCTCGACTACGAGGCGGCGAAGGAGTACGCCGACCAGTACGGGCTCGTGAACGCGATCGACATCCCGTCGTTCGACGCGCCCGCCGGCTTCGCGATCGCGAAGGGCAACACCGAGTTCCAGGACGCCCTCAACGAGGCCATGCACGCCGCCATGGAGGACGGCACCTGGAAGGAGCTCTACGAGAAGTGGTTCCCGGGGTCGCCGATGCCCGACCAGTACCTGCCGTCCGACGAGCAGGGCGAGTAACCCACGCCCAGCCCGGTGCGGGTCGCATCACAGCATCCGCGGCCCGCACCGGACCATCCCCAACCCCACCGGAGGACCTCATGGACTGGCTCGACAACCTCGTCGCGACCTTCCTCGACTTCGAGGCGATGTGGCAGGTGTTCCCCCAGATGCTCGGCACCGGCCTGGTCAACACCCTCGTGATCTCGATCGCCGCGACCGTGATCGGCGTCGTGCTCGGCATGGTCGTCGCGATCATGGGCATCTCGCGCTCGCGCTGGCTGCGCATCCCCGCCCGCGTCTACACCGACATCTTCCGCGGCCTGCCCGCGATCCTGACCATCCTGCTCATCGGCCAGGGCTTCGCCCGGCTCAGCCAGCAGGTCTTCGGGCCTTCGCCGTACCCCCTCGGCATCCTCGCCCTCAGCCTTATCGCGAGCGCGTACATCGGCGAGATCTTCCGCGCCGGCATCCAGAGCGTCGACCGCGGCCAGCTCGAGGCGTGCCGTGCGCTCGGCATGAGCTACGGCAGCGCGATGCGCCTGGTCGTCGTCCCGCAGGGCGTGCGCCGGGTGCTGCCCGCCCTCGTGAACCAGTTCATCGCGATCGTGAAGGACTCGAGCCTGGTCTACTTCCTCGGCCTGCTCGTCTCCGAGCGCGAGCTGTTCCGGGTCGGCCAGGACGCCGCGGTGCTGACCGGCAACCTCTCCCCGCTCGTGCTCGCCGGCCTGTTCTACCTCGTCATCACCGTCCCGCTCACGCACCTCGTGAACTACTTCGACGAGCGGTTCCGCACCGGACGTCGGAAGGCGACCCCGCCGAGGAGCGGCCTCGACGAGGTCGAGGAGCAGACCCCCAGCCCCGCCCTGACCTACGGAGAGAACTCATGACGTACACGTCTCCGCTGCCGATCACCGACGGCCACCTCTACTCCGGCTCGAGCCTCGAACTGCGCGGCCTCAGCATGGCCTACGGCGAGATCGAGGTGCTCCGCGACGTGAGCATCGAGGTCGCCCCCGGCACCACGACCTGCATCATCGGCCCGTCGGGCTCAGGCAAGTCGACGCTGCTGCGCGGCGTGAACCGGCTGCACGAACCCAGCCGCGGCGACGTGCTGCTCGCCGGACGCAGCATCCTCGACCAGAAGCCCGACGCCGTGCGCCGCCGAATCGGACTGGTGTTCCAGCACTTCAACCTGTTCCCCGACCACACCGCGCTCGAGAACGTCGCCCTCGCGCTGCGCAACGTCAAGGGCATGTCGAAGGCCGAGGCGAACCGCATCGCGCACGAGCGGCTCGCCGAGGTGGGCCTCGCCGAGCGCGCCGACCACCGACCGCGCGACCTTTCCGGAGGCCAGCAGCAGCGCGTCGCGATCGCCCGCGCCCTCGCGATGGAACCCGAGGTCATGCTCTTCGACGAGGCCACGAGCGCGCTCGACCCCGAGCTCGTCAAGGGCGTGCTGAACCTCATGGCCCAGCTCGCGCAGCGCGGCATGACGATGCTCGTCGTCACCCACGAGATGGGCTTCGCCCGAAAGGTCGCCGACCAGGTCGTCTTCATGGACGAAGGCCGCGTCGTCGAGCACGGCGCTCCCGAGCAGCTCTTCGACGACCCGGAGAGCCCCCGCCTGCGCCGCTTCCTCTCGGAGGTGCTGTGATGACGGATGTCGCGTCCGCGCCGATCCGCACCGCCGTCATCGGCTTCGGGGTGTCGGGCCGAGTGTTCCACGCGCCGTTCCTCGACGCCGACCCCGCGTACTCGCTCGACGTCATCGTCACGCGCGACCCGGCCCGTCGCGCCGCGGCCGAGGCGCGGCATCCGTCGGCCTCGACCGTCGCCGCGGTCGACGAACTGTGGACGATGGCCGACCGCCTCGACCTCGTCGTCATCGGTTCGCCGAGCGGCACGCACGCCGCGCTCGCCGAGGCCGCGCTCGACGCCGGGCTGGACGTCGTCGTGGACAAGCCGTTCGCCGTGACCGCGGACGAGGGACGCGCGCTCATCGCGACCGCCGCACGGCTCGGTCGGACGCTCACCGTCTTCCAGAACCGGCGCTGGGACGGCGACTTCCGCACCGTGCGTCGACTGGTCGCCGACGGCGAACTCGGCGAGGTGCGGCGGTTCGAGTCGCGCTTCGAGTGGTGGAAGCCCGAGCCGCCGAGCTCGTGGAAGACGGAGGCGACGGTCGCCGACGGCGGCGGCATCCTCTACGACCTCGGAACGCACCTCATCGACCAGGCCGTGCAGCTCTTCGGGCCCGTCGCGGACCTGTCCGCCGAGATCGAGCGTCGACGCCCGGGCGCCGCGGCCGACGACGACGTGTTCCTCGCGCTCCGGCACGAGTCCGGCGTGCGCTCCCAGCTCTGGATGAACGCCGTCGCACCGCGTTCCGGCCCGCGATTCCACGTGCTGGGCTCAACGGCCGGGTACACGAGCTGGGGGCTCGACGGGCAGGAGCCCGCGCTCATCGCCGGCGCCCGACCCGGCGACCCCGGCTTCGGCGAGACGCCCGAATCGCGGTGGGGCGTGCTCGGCACCGACGGCGACAGCCGCCCGGTGCCGACCGTCCGCGGCGACTACGGCGCGTTCTACCGGCAGCTCGCCGCCGCGCTGCGCGGCGACGGCGTCGTCCCCGTCGACCCGGCCGATGCGGTCGCGGTGCTCGAGCTCATCGAGCAGGCGCACGCCGCGGCATCCGTCGCCGTCTGACGCGCACCCGCACCACGCAACACCGAACCAGAAGGAAGACCTGAACCATGTCCGAACTCGGATCGAAGCACGTCGTCGTCATCGGCGCCGGCATCCTCGGCGCCTCGACCGCGGCGCACCTCGCCCGCGGCGGTGCCGACGTGACCCTCGTCACGTCGGGCGCGCTCGCCGACGGGGCGTCCGGCCGCTCGATCGCGTGGCTGAACTCGTCGGGCGACCGCTCGCGCGACTATCACTACCTGCGACTGATCGCCCTGGACCGCTATCGCACCTGGGCGGTGCGTCACCCCGAATCGAGCTCGTACCTGCGCTTCGACGGCGCCCTCAAGTGGGCCGGCGTGGACGAGAGCTTCCGGCAGACGTTCGCGTACGAGCGGGCCGCCGGGTACGACGCCGTGTGGGTCTCGCCCGACGAGGTCACCGAGATCGCACCGGATGTCGACGCCTCGGCGGTCGCGGACGAGGGCGCGATCTACAACGCCGGCGAGGGTTGGGTGAACCTGCCCGACCTCGTCGCCGCGCTCGTCGCCGAAGCGGTCGCGGACGGCGCCCGGGTCGTCGAGCAGGCGGGCGACGTGCGCGTCGACGTCGAGGATGGCGTCGCCGTCGGCGCGATCCTCGGCGACGGCAGCCGCGTGGCCGCCGACCACGTCGTGCTCGCGACCGGCGGCGACGTGCCCGCACACCTCGCTGCGCTCGGCGTCACGGTGCCGGATGCCACGCCCGCGGCGTTCGTGCTCTTCACCGACCCGGTCGACGTCGAAGTGCGAACCGTGCTGAACACCCCCCGCGTGGCCGTGCGGCCGACGCCGGACGGGCGGCTCGTGCTCGACGCCGACTGGGCCGAGAAGTCGATCGTCGTCGGTGATGACGGGTCGATCACGGTTCCCGATGAGACCGTGCAGGGGCTGCTCGATGAGGCGTCTCGCGTGCTCGCCGGCAACCCGGTGCTCACCGCGCAGCGCGTCGGTGCCGGGCTCAAGCCGATCCCCGGCGACGGCGAGCCGGTCGTCGGCGCCGTGCCCTCGATCGCGGGCCTGTCGACGCTGTTCACGCACTCGGGTGCGACCCTCGGGCTCGCGCTCGGCGAGCTGCTCGCCGAGGAGATCCTCACGGGTGCTCCGTCGCCTGTGCTGGCCTCGTTCCGCCTCGACCGCTTCGGCGGCGAGGTGGGGTCCGACGCGGTGGCGGTGCCGACCGGCGCCTGGGCGCCCGTCGCGCCGGCGTAGCCGCGGTCGCCGGCCGCTGGCGGGCCTGCTCCTCGTGGGGCAGGCCCGCCGTTGCCGTTCTCAGGAGGAGATCGGCGTGTTGCCGGAATCCGCGGCGGCCGGCGGCCGGCGGGGCGTGCGTCGCGCCATCCGCTCACCGGGTTCATACCGTTCTCAGGAGGAAATCGGCGTATCGGCGGAATCCGCAGCGCGTCCTCCTGAGAAACGTCCCGATCTCGGCGGCGGCTCCTGAGAAAGACGGGACGGCTCAGACTGTCTGTGCCCGCCGGCTGCGCCGGGCCATCCGCCCCGATGACGGCACGCTCCCGCCGCCCAGCGGGCACCCCTGCCGAGCGCGACGCGGCGATCGAATCCGTCGAGCTGAGCGTCGACGTACCCTGCAACGAACGCATCGCCAGCGCCCGTCGTGTCGACCAGATCGGTCGGGAGGGTACGCTGCTCGATCCACTCCCGACCATCAGTTGCGAGAGATCCTGCAGCGCCCCGCGTGACGACCGCCGTCCGTGCGCCTCCGTCGAGTGCGCGAAGAGCCCACTCCCGGGCATCGCCGTGCTCGCCGACCGAGCCCATCGCGACATCCAGGTCACCGAAACCCGATGCCACTGCACAATCCTGGCTCACGACGGGGCCGTACCCGCGGGAGATGCGACGCCATCTCATCTCGGCTCGGAGCTCGTCGGCCCGCGGCAGCATCCCGATATGCACCCATCTCGCTTCGGCCAGCCGTTCAAGATGTGTGTTGGTCGGGTAGTACTCCGCGGTGACGCCGAACTCTTCGCTTTCAAAGGTTCGCTCGCCGGCTTCGACGCGGATCGTGGTCACTGCGGTCCTACCGGTCAGCGTCACCAGCCCTACCGGATCCACGCCCGCACGGTTCAGGCCGCGCGTGATGGTGCGAGCACCCGCGTCGTCGCCGACCGCACCGAAGTATGCGGCCGGGCGTCCATGGGAAGCGAGTTGAGCGGCGACGTTGAGTGCATTGCCCCCGGCGAACCTGACGCTCTCTGCTCCGACGTATCGATCGATCGTGTTGTCGCCGACGGCGGCGACGACCGGCACACGGTATGCGTTCGTCGCCGTCGGGCGCCTGCTCACGTCCGCTCCTTCCCGCGATCCGTCAGTACTGCAGCTGCCGGTAGTAGCGCCGCGTGGTGAGCGGGTGATCGCGCAGCACCTCCAGGTGCGCGCTCACCCGCTCGAGTGCGGTCGCGAGCAGTGCCGGGGCGAGCAGCGCGCGCGCCTCGGGCGTGAAGCCAAGCAGCTCGAAGTCCGCGGTGTCGATGACCTGGAGCGTATCGGTGATGCGCGGCACGAACGCCTCGACGCGCTCGACCAGCGATCGCCCAGCATCCTCGCCCTTGAGCGCGATGACGCTCACGCCCGGCTCGAGCAGTTCGAGCGTGCCGTGGAAGAAGTCGGACGCGTGCACGGGCCGCGTTCGGATCCACTGCATCTCCTCGAGGATGCACATGCCGTAATAGAACGCCTCCGGCCAGCTCGCGCCCGCACCGGTGATGATGTGGTACCCGGATGCCGCGATGATGCGTGCGAGTTCCGCCGCCCGCTCCTCGAACCCGCGCTTCACGCCGAGCAGCGCGTCGGGAAGGGTCCGGAGTTGGGCGAGCACCTGGTCGTAGGTCGAGAACTCGCCTCGAGCCCGCATGACCGACAGGGCGATGAGCAGCGACTGGATCGAGAAGGTCTCGCTCGAGGTGTCATCCGCGGCGAACGTCGTGAGGTTCACGTCGGCGCCCTCGGCGAGTGCGGTAGCTGCGTGGCCGGTCAGCGTGAGCACGGTCGCGCCGCGATCCTTCGCGTAGTCCAGTACACGAATGCTCTCCAGCGTGGTCCCCGACAGCGAGGGGATGATGACGATCGATCCCGGGCCGAGGTGCACCGACCCGGCCTCGACGAGCTCGGCCGGCATCTCGAGGAAGGTCGGCAAGGTCGAGCGCGTCTGGAGCAGGCGTGCGGCGGGCTGCATGAGGATGCCTGCGCCGCCCGATCCGACGAAGAAGAGATTCGTCGCCCCGGCCGCGAGGCGTTCGCCGATGAACGCGTCGATGCGGTCGGCGAGCGCGACGGCGCCGGCTTGGATGTCGAGGAAGCGTGCCTCGTCGAAGTTGAGCATGGTGGTCCTTTCGGTCTTGTGCGGAAGTGAGGGTGGTGAGAGGGATGGATCAGGCGGTCGCCGCGGCGGCGAGCTCGCGTTCGACCGCCGCGAAGCACCGTTCGAGCGCCGGGCGGGGATCGAACGCATAGGACCCGTCGCCGAACAGCTCGAAGGTGAGACATCCGTCGTACCCGCGTCGGCCGAGCGCCTCGAGGTACCCACCGAGCGGCAGCTCGCCGTCGCCCCAGGCCAGGTGACCGTTCGGCCGGCCGTCGATGAGGTGCACGTGCCTGATGCGGTCGCCGAGCCGGTCGAAGTACCCGTCGACGGTGTCGCCGGCGGTCGCCATCGCCACGGTGTCGAGCGCTGCACCGAGGTTCGGTGCGCCGATCTCGTCGAGCATCCGCGCGAGCGTCGAGGCGTCGTTGACGAGATTCGATTCGATGCGCTGCAGCGGCTCGAGCACGCAAGCGACGCCGAGTCGGCCCGCGTAGGCTGCGATCTCGCCGATCGCATCGACCGAGCGTCGCCACGCGGCATCCGTCGGCTCGTCTTCGAACCCGCGGCCCGGCGTCAGGAACAGCAGCGGGGCCCCGAACTCGACGCACAGCTCGGCCGCCCGCCGGAACATGCCGATGCTCGACGCCCGAAGCCACGGCGATGGCGACGCCACGTTGACCGGGTAGATCACCTGCTCGGGGGTGAGGCAGTGCACGGCGAGCCCGCGCTCGTCGATGCGGCGGCGCGCGCCGCGCGCCTCCTCGTTCGAGAGCTGCGGCACGTGCAGTTGCGGCGCGATGCCCCAGAGCTCCACGCGCTCGCGGCCGAGCTCGACCATGTCGTCGAGGAACCGCTCGAACGGCAGATGCTGGTACGAGAAGTTCGAGCCCGTGAACTGCTCGAGACGGATGGGGCTCACTTCCCGATCCCGTCGGCGAGGCCTTTCACGAAGTACCGCTGGCACGCGAAGAAGAGCACGACGACCGGCAGTGCGGCGATCACCATCCCGGCGAAGACGACGGGGTAGTCGGTGCCGTGCTTGCTCATGAGACTCGTGAGCCCCACGGGCAGCGTCTGCATGTCGGTGCCGCTCGTGAACACCATCGCGAAAAGGTACTCGTTCCACGCGAAGAGGATGTGCAGGATGACGACCGAGATGATGATCGGCCGGCACATGGGCAGGATGATGCGGCAGAACGACGTCCATCGGCTCGCGCCGTCGACCTCGGCCGCCTCGTCGACCTCGCGCGGCAGGTCGATCATGTACGCACGGATGAGGAACGTCGTGAACGGGATCCGGAAGGCGGTGTAGAGGATGAGCAGCGCCCAGAACGTGTTGTAGAGGCCCATGGCCTGGAACATCTTGACGAGCGGCACGAGCGCCACCGTCGGGGCGAGCATGAGGCCGCCGAGGATGACGGTGGACCACGTGCGCGACCAGGGGATCTCGACGCGTGTCAGGCCGTAGGCCGCCCACGCGCTGATGAACACGGTGGCGATCGTCGACGTGATCGTGACGAGGATGCTCGTCGTGAGGTAGTTGCTCACGCCGCGGTTCCACGCGTCGGCGTAGTTGTCCCAGCCCCACTGGAGCGGCAGGGCGAACGGGTTGCCGAATAGCTCGGCATTGGTCTTGAAGCCGTTGAGCACCATCCACGTGAGCGGGTAGACGACCACCACCACGAGGCAGAGGAGGAACGCCCACGTGAACACGCGGCCGATGGTGCCGGCGAAGCTGAGTCGGGTCACCATTCCACCCTTCTGCGACGGTTGATCCAGAGCTGTGCGAGCGCGATCGCGAGCGTGATCACGAAGATGACCGTCGCGATCGCGGCGGCGTAGCCGAAGTCGTTGCGCACGAAGCCGTTGCGGTAGAGCCAGGTGCCGAGCACCTGGGTCGAGTTGTTGGGTCCGCCGGAGGTCATGACCATGACCTCGTTGAACACCTGGAACGCGCCCGAGATCGTGACGATGATCATGAGGCCCGTCATCTCGCGCACGAGCGGCAGGGTGACGGCGAAGAACCGCCGGATCGGGCCAATGCCGTCGATCGCCGCGGCCTCGTAGAGCTCCGACGGGATGCGCTGGATCGCGACGGCGAACAGCAGCGTCGAGTAACCGAAGCCCTGCCACTGGCTCATCACGATGACCGCCATCATGGCGGTCGACTCCTGTCCGAGCCACGGCTGCGCCCAGGCCCCGAGACTCACGGCGTCGAGCGCGTGGTTGAGCAGGCCGAGGTTCGGCTCGTAGATGAAGTAGAACAGCAGGCCCGCGACGGTCAGCGAGATGGCGGATGGCACGAAGTAGATCGCGCGCAGGCCGCGCCGCCAGCGGTCGTGGCGGATGCTTTCGATCACCGCGGCGAGCACGATCGCCCCGAACACCTGGAAGACGAGCGACACGACGGCGTAGAGCAGGTTGTTCCACAGCGACGACCAGAAGATCGGATCTGCGACCAGCCGCTGGTAGTTCTCGGCGCCGATGAACTCCTGGTTGCCGCTGTAGATGTCCCACTCGAGCGTCGAGAAGCCGAGGTTCTGCACGAGCGGCAGGTAGACGAACACGGCGAGCACGACGACGGCCGGGAGGATCCAGGCCAAGCCGAGCACGCGCCGGATGCCGCGGCGTCGCGGTGCCCGAGGGGGCGGGACGACAGTGGTCAGCGCCACCGTCGCCCGCGTCTCGGTCCTATCGGGCTGCGTCAGAAGCATTCCGCACGCTCTCGAGGATCTCTTCGGGCGTCGAGCCGCCGCTGATCAGGGCCTCGCCCCCGGCGAGCCACGCGTCGGCGACCTCGGGCACGGTCACGGTGTCGAGCCAGATGACCATCTCGGATGCCTCGTTCACCTTCGTGATGCCGTCGAACACCGGGACGCTCGACGTCTCGGGGGTCACGGCGCCGACGATGGTGCTCGGCTGGCCATAGGGCGGCGACGAGAGGGTCGTGGCGCTCTCGAGGGTCGTCGCGAACTTCATGAAGTCGACGGCGAGAGCCGCGCGCGGCGACTTCGCGTTGATGAGGTAGCCCTCGGGCGAACCCTCGATCGAGCCGGGCTCGCCCTCGGCGCCCTCGGGCACCGGCAGCTGGAAGATGCCGAACTCCTCGGGCGTGAGTTCGTTGCCCTCGGCCGTCACAGTGTCGAACTCGAGGATCTCCTGGTAGTACATGGCCGCGCGGCCGCCGGCGAGGGCCTCCTGCGCGGTGGTGTACAGCACGCCGTTCGTGCCGGTGCCCGTGTCGGTGCACTCGTCGACGAGTGTCTTGAACTGCTCGAGTGACGCGATGTACCCGGGGTGGTCGAGCTCGGCGGTCTCGGGCGAGAAGTCGGCGTTCAGGATGTCGCTCGGTACGTTGTATGCGAAGAGCTGCTGCAGGTAGTGCAGTGCGGGCCATCCGTCCTTGTTGCCGAAGGCGATCGGCTCGTATCCCGCCTCGCGGATGGGTCCGCAGCTGTCGATGAGCTCCTCGAACGTCGTCGGCACCTCGATGCCGACCTCGTCGAAGACAGCGGTGTTGTAGCCCATGAACTTGCCGTTGTTGTAGAGCGGGATGCCGTAGTAGCTGCCGTCGACCTCGAAGGCGCTGAGCGACGCTTCGCCGAAGGTGTCGCCCCACTCGGTGCCGGGGGCGATGACCTCGCTCAGGTCGGCCGCGAGGCCGCCGTCGATGAAGTTCTGGGCCCAGTTGCCGGTCCACGTGAAGTAGATGTCGGGCAGCGCACCCGAGGCGGTCAGGGTCTTGGTCTTGTCCTTGACGCTCTGATCGGTCTCCTGGATGAGCTCGACCGTGACATCCGGGTGCAGCTCTTCGTATTGGGTGGCGAGGTCCTCGAAGTACGGACCGAGGGGATCGCCGCCGAACTTGGTGAGGATACTCAGCGTGCCCGAGTACTCGGGCTCGTCCGTGACGTCGGCGGCCGGGGCGGCGCTGCCGCCGGCGCAGCCGGCCATCGTGAGGGCGGATGCCGCGGCGAGCGCGGCGAGTGCGGTGATTCTCGGTGCGTGCATGGTCTTCCTTCGACTCGGGATGGATGCCGGACCGGACCGGAGGGGGCTCCGGCGATCCGTCGTTGGATCGGGGTGACGCTGTGTCGTCGTGGGGCCCGACTTTACACAGAAACTGATACCGGTACCAGAGTTTTCTCGAATCGACTCGGAACGGAGCACGTTGGACCGGATTCGCCGCGAGCTCGGATGCACCACAGATCAAGAGAATTCTGCGGAAAGACAATGGTGTTGGGCGATTTCGGGCCGATTCTGACGTCGCGCATGTTGACGCGCCCATCGCCGTATGCCAGCATGATGCCGACCTGATACCGGTACCAGATCCCGAATCATCCGAGCTCTCCGTTGGAAGGACCATCCATGCTCGAGACCACGATCCTCGGCTTCGACGAGGCGACGTTCCGAAACCAGACCGCGAGCGCCGTGGCGCTGCGCCCGCAGATCGAGGAGGTGGTCGGCCGCCTGCAGAAGCAGGGCTTCGCGAACCTCTTCCTGATCGGCGCCGGCGGCACCTACGCGGCGATGTGGCCATACGAGCACCTCGCGCGGCGCAGCTCGACCCTGCCGGTGCGCTCGGTCATCGCCGCCGAGCTCATCGAGTCGGGCGATGCCATGCTCGGCGCCGACTCCGTCGCCATCTTCACGTCGGTGTCGGGCACGACTGACGACAGCCTCCGAGCGATCGAGTACTGCAAGGCGCGCGGCGTGACCACCATCGGCTTCACCGGCTACCGCGAGTCGCCGATCGCGCAGGCCGTCGACATCCCGCTCGTCTCCGAGCCGAAGACGTGGCCGTTCGATATGCAGCTGTTGCTCTTCATGACGAAGCTGCTCTCGGAGCGGGGCGAGTTCGAGGGGTATGAGAAGTTCGCCGACGAGCTGGCCGGCCTTCCCGACGTCCTCGTCCGCGTCGCCGAGCAGGCCGAGCCCGTCGCATCCGCCTTCGCCGAGGCTCACGCCGATACCGGATACCACTTCCTGGTGGGCGGCGGGAACCTCTGGGGCTTCACCTACCTCTACTCGATGTGCATCCTGGAGGAGATGCAGTGGCTGCGCACCACCCGCGTGCACAGCGCCGAGTTCTTCCACGGCTCGCTCGAGCTCCTCGAGCCCGACACCAGCGTCATCGTCTTCCAGGGCGAGGACGAGACCCGCGCGCTCACCGACCGCGTGGAGCGGTTCGTGAAGCGCGTCTCGAACGACGTGACGGTCTTCGACACGAAGGACTACGAGCTCGACGGCATCAGCCCGGAGTTCCGCGGTCTCCTCGCACCGCTCGTGCTCGACACCGTCCTCGGCCGCGTTTCGAAGCACCTCGAGCGCGTGCGCGACCACTCGCTCGACCTGCGTCGCTACTACCGCGTCGTCGAGTACTGATCGACCTCAGGTAGCCGGGCGAACGGATGCCCCGTGGCCGCCGCGTGCGGAGCGGGGCATCCGTCGACCGTTCCTTCCCTACACTTCCCGTCATCAGGAGGCGGCAATGCGAGTACTCGGCTTCGGCGACAACATCGTGGATCGCTTCCTCGATCGCGGCCTCGACTACCCCGGTGGCAACTGCGTGAACGTCGCGGTCTTCGCGCACCGGCTCGGTGCCGAGGCGAGCTACCTCGGTGTCTTCGGCGATGACGCGGCCGGAACCCTGTTGCAGGAGGCGATCTCGGCCGAGGGCGTCGACCTGTCGCGGAGCGTCGTGCGCGCCGGGGAGAGTGGGGTGTCCACCCTGCAGGTGGAGAACGGAGAGCGCATCTTCCTCGGATGGAACGGCGGCGGGGTCACGGTGCGCGACCCGCTCGTGCTCGACGAGGGCCTGCTCTCATACGCTGCCGGGTTCGACCTCGTGCATTCGAGCGTGTACTCCCGCAGCGAATCCGAGCTGCCGAAGCTCGCGGTATCCGGGGCCCTCGTCTCGTTCGACCTGTCGAGCGAGGACGAGTTCCGCACCCCCGAGTATCTCGACCGGGTGGCACCGCACGCCGATCTGGTGCTGCTGTCGTGCTCGCACCTCGACCCCGACGAGACCCGGACGCTGCTCGTCGATGCGGTGGCCCGCGGGGCGTCCATCGCCCTTGCGACGCGCGGCACCGACGACGCGATCGTCACGGACGGCACCGTGACGGTGTCCGCGCCGACGCGGCTCGTGGTCGACACCGCGACGATCGTCGACACGATGGGATGCGGCGACGCCTTCCTCGCCGGGTTCGTGGTGTCGCTGCTCGGGTCGGGATGGCGCCACGCCGCACCGCCCTCGCGTGAGCAGTTCGCGGCGGCGCTCGAGGCCGGCGCCGATGCGGCGTACGATCAGTGCTTCGTCGAGGGCGCGTTCCGTCACGCCGCGCCATCGGGGGAGCCCGTCGCTCTCTCCGAGGAGTCGGCCGCCGCTAGCATGGCGTCAGTTCAGGCGCACGGGTGAAGGGTCGGCAGAGGGGTATGGCGGAACGAGAACGGGCGCCGAGTCCCCCGACGATCTCAGAGGTCGCCGTCGCCGCCGGTGTGGGACGCGCCACCGCGGCGCGCACGCTCGGTGGATACGGGTACGTCAGCCCAGAGCTGCGCGAACGCGTGCTGGCAGCCGCCGAGGAGCTCGGCTACCGCGCGAACGCCCTTGCCCGCAGCATGTCGACGGGCATCACCCACACGCTCGGCGTCATCGTGGCCGACATCGGCAACCCGTTCTTCGCCGGGGTGGTGCGCGGCATCTCCGATACGTCTCGTGAACGCGGCTTCGACACGATCGTGCTGAGCACGCACGAGTCGCTCGACGAGGAGATCGCGGCGATGAACGTCCTCATCGATAAGCGCGTCGACGGCGTCATCGTCGCGTCGGCGGCCGTCGAGCGAGCGGATGTCTCGCACCTCACGGCCGCGATCGAACACGGCATCCCCGTAGTGCTCATCGATCGCGAAGTCTCGCACCTCGATCTGGACGCCGTCGTGATCGACAATCGTGACGCCGCCCGAGAGGCGGTGGACTCGCTCATCCGAGCGGGGCACAGCCGCATCGGCTTCGTCTGGGGCCCGACGACCGACGCGCGTCCGGCGACCCGCCGCGAACTGCTCGCAGCCGCCGCGAAGAACCTCTGGACCGACGCCGAGCGCCTCCGTGGGTACCTCGATGCACTCGACGATGCGGGCATCCCGTTCGACCCCGACCTCATCATGGTCGGCGCGAAGACCGAGCAGCGCGCGGTCGATGAGGTCGCGCGCATGCTCGCGTTGCCCGACCGCCCGACGGCCGTGTTCTGCAGCGAGACCGACGCGATGACCGGTTCGCTCCGCGCCATCCGCGCCGCCGGTCTCGCGTACCCGGCCGACGTGTCACTCATCGGCTTCGACGACAGCTCGTGGGCGGCGGTCATGGACCCGCCGCTGACCATGATCGCGCAGCCGATGCACGAGCTCGGCGAGGCGGCGGCCAGCACGTTGCTCGCGCTCATCGACGGGGAATCGACGACCCGGTCGCGCCATACGCTCGAGACGCGGCTGGTGGAGCGGGCTTCTGTGGCGGCGCCGCCTGGGCGGTAGTCGCTGGCCAGAAGGCGGTTCCACTTCTCGAGTGCGACCGTGACGCGAGACCGGTGTTGCGCCTTCGTCTGTCGACACTCCCACTCGTCATCACAACGTTGCCGTTCGCTGGACGAAGACGGGCGCGTCGCCGGGATCGGCGTTGGCTCCTGCGAAGAGTGCACAACCCGAGGCCTTCCGCCGCGCCGCGGACCTCGCGACCGACGAGGCGTCCGCGAGCACCTCGTGGCCGGTGCCATCCGGCTCGAGGGCGACATCGATCGAGGGTGACGGGGCCGCGCTCGGGGCGGCAGGATGGAACGGTCCGTCCGATGAAGGGAGCACGCCAATGTCGATGCGCATCTGCGTGACCGGGGCTTCGGGGCTCGCCGGTCGCGCCGTCGTGGCCGACCTGCTCGAGCACGGGTACGAGGTACTCGCGACCGATGTCGTTCCGCCGTCGCCGCTGCTGCCCGCGCGCTGGTCGCGGCCCGACCTCGTGTACACGCAGGCCGACCTGACCGATTTCGGCGACGCCATCGAGGTGCTGTCGGGCGTGGATGCGGTCGCGCACCTGGCCGCGATCCCGGCGCCGTCGATCTTCACGCCCGCGCGAACGCTGAACGTCAACAACGCCGTGAACTCCAACGTCTTCCTCGCGGCCGCGCAGCTCGGGCTCGAGAAGGTCGTGTGGGCGTCGAGCGAGACGACGCTCGGACTCGACTTCGGGCCGGACGCGCAGCCCGACTACCTGCCGCTCGACGAGGGCCACTACCCGAAGCCGACGTCGACCTACTCGCTGTCGAAGGTCCTCGGCGAGACCATGGCGGAGCAGATCTCGGCGTGGACGGGCATCCCGTTCGTCGCGCTGCGCTTCTCGAACGTGATCGACCCGGCGCGGTACGGCGAGTTCCCGGGCTTCGAGGACGACCCGACATCGCGCCTCTTCAACGCGTTCGGCTACATCGACGTGCGCGATGCCGCGCAGTCGGTGCGCCGGGCCATCGAGGCGGATGTCTCCGGGGCCCGCGCCTACGTGATCGCCAACGCCCACACGGTGATGACCCGACCCACCCGCGAGCTCATCGAGGAGTACTTCCCGCACGTGCCGCTGAAGGCCGAGTTCGAGGGCACGGCGTCGCTGTTCTCGATCGAGCGGGCGCGCGACGAGCTCGGCTTCGAGCCGGAGCACGGCTGGCGCTGAGCTCGTCGGCTGCGCGGACCGCGCCCCGCGTCGCGCTGGGCGGCCGCGCAGCGCAGCCTTCGCTCAGCCGCCGCCGCCGGCCGGCATGAGCAGCGCCGGAAGCACCGAGATCCCGACGATCGCGAGCGCGCCGATGCCGAGCCAGATCCCGGCGGTCGCGGCCGTCGGCGTGCGTCCGCTCACGTGACGGGCGCGCCCCCGGGCGATCAGGCCGAGCGTGGAGCCGAAGAGCGCGAGGGCCGCGAGGATGCCCGAGGCGAGCGTCTCGCGGAGCGGCGTGGCGAAGGCGATGGCCACGGTCAGGACCCCGATCGTGAGGGACGCGGACCCGAGTGGACGGCCGACCGGTGGCGCCGGGGCGGCGGTGGCCGGCGGGGCTGCGACGCGCAGGCGGTCGTCGCCGGGCTCGTGCGACTCGATGGCAGACATGTCCCTCCCCCCGAATGCTCGCGTGATCATGCCCCGCGTGCCGGGAGTCGTGGCACGTCATCGTCCCGGCTCGCGGTGTTGCTCCGACATCCTCCCGCGCCCGGCGGCCCCGTGACGCCGGTTTCGGGCGCACGGCGGTCTCGATCCGATCACGTCGGTCTCGATCCGGTCACGCCGGTCTCGGCGAGGTCACGAGTCGAGGTGCGCCTCCGTTTCAGCCGGCACTCAGGCAGCGCTAATCGACAGATGTAGATTAGAGCGGAACCCGGAGCCATCCGACCCCGGGCCCGAACGGCAACGAGCGCCGCAGGGCCGACGCCCGCGGCGAGACAAGGAGCGTCAGCAATGGCACGCGTCAGCGGCAAGGTCGCACTCATCAGCGGTGGAGCACGGGGCATGGGCGCCTCGCACGCCCGCCTCCTCGTCCAGGAGGGCGCGAAGGTCGTGATCGGCGACCTGCTCGACGACGAGGGTGCCGCCCTCGCCGCCGAACTCGGGGAGGCGAACGCCCGGTACGTCCACCTCGACGTCACCGACTACGCGCAGTGGGAGTCCGCGGTCGCGACGGCGACCGAGGTGTTCGGCCGCCTCGACGTCGTCGTGAACAATGCCGGCATCGCGAACTTCGGATCCATCGAGGACTACACGCTCGAGGCGTGGGACACGATCCTGAAGATCAACCTCACCGGCGTCTTCTACGGCATCAAGTCGGCGATCCCCGCCCTCAAGGAGTCCGGCGCGGGGTCCATCATCAACATCTCCTCGACCGCGGGCCTGCAGGGCTACGAGGCGCTGCCGGGCTACAACGCCGCGAAGTTCGGCGTGCGCGGGCTCACGAAGAACGCGGCCCTCGACCTGGGCCGCTACAACATCCGCGTGAACTCGGTGCACCCGGGCGTCATCCGCACGCCCATGACCGAGGAACTGGAGACCCCGCAGAACCACGTCGCGCTGCACCGCGTCGGCGAGCCCATCGAGCTGTCGAACCTCATCCTGTTCCTCGCGAGCGACGAGTCGAGCTTCTCGACCGGCGCCGAGTTCATCGCCGACGGCGGCGAGACGGCGGGCCTCGCGCACTACGAGGGCTGAGTCGGCTCCCGAGATGCGAACCGGTGGGCGGATGTCGCGGCCTCGCGCCGCGGCATCCGCCCGCCGTCGTCGTCGCCGATCGCGCGACGGCCGGCCGCCGCGATCAGTCGCGGACGAGCCCGAGCTCGACGAGGCTCCGCGCCGAGGCGAGCACCGCCTCGTCGCGGTCGCGCGGCGTCCAGCCGAGGAGGCGCGTGGCCTTCTCGTGCGACGCGTCACCGCGGCGGCCGAGCTCGTGCGACATCAGCCGGAGGTCGCGGTTGAACGGGGCGCCCGCCCGCACGACCCAGTCCGGGATCACCCGCGTCGGCACCCGGCGCGCGCGCTCGCCGAGGCCGGCGCGCAGCAGACGCCCGAGCTCGAGGTAGGTGAGCGCGTCGCCCGACACGGCGAGGAACCGCTCGCCCGCGGCATCCGGATGGCGCATCGCGCGCACGTGCAGGTCGGCGACATCGCGCACGTCGACCGCGCCGACCGAACCGTTCGGCACGACGGGGAAGGCGCCGTTCAGCAGCTGCCGGAGCAGCTCGAGCGACGACGACAGGTCGGTGCCGAGCGCGGGTCCGAAGACGCCGACGGGATTGACCGTCGCCAGCTCCAGACCCCCGCCCTCGCGGGCGATGAAGTCCCACGCGGCGCGCTCGGCGAGCGTCTTCGACTTGGCGTACGGCGTCACGCCGGGGCCGTCGGGGTCCGTCCAGTCCTCCTCGGTGTACCGCCGGCCCGGGTTCGGGCGGCCGTAGCCGATCGCCGCGAACGAGGACGTCTGCACGACGCGGCGGACGCCCGCATCGCGCGCGGCGCGCAGCACCCGCAGGGCGCCGTCGCGTGCGGGCACGATCAGCTCGTCCTCGTCCTTCGGCTGGCGCGTGGGGAAGGGCGACGCCACGTGCAGCACGTACGTCGCGCCCGCGACCGCCTCGGCCCATCCGGCGTCGTCGAGGAGGTCGGCGGCGACGACCTCGACGCCGGCCGGATCCGTGCCGGCATCGCGCACGAGCTCCCGGATCTCGTCGGCGCGCGCGAGGTCGCGCACCGTGGTGCGCACGCGCACGCCGTCGTGCAGCAGCCTGATGATGCAGCTGATCCCGACGAAGCCAGTGCCGCCGGTGACCAGGACCAGCTCGTCGTCCATGATCGCCTCCCGAGTCGGACCCTACCGCGGCCGGGACCGCCGGCGGGTGGGCGTCGGGCGGGGTCGCGGGCCGGCCGACCCTGGGCCGCATGATGGCCGGCGCCGTGATCGCTATGGTGACGGCATGAGCGAAGCGGATGCCACGACCTCGCCGGTCGCGCCGCCTCCCGCCGCGCCAGGCACGACCGCGTCGCCCGCCGACGACCCCCGGCACCGCCGGACGCGCGCCGCGCTCACCGCCGCACTGCTCCGGCTGCTCGAGCGGCAACCGCTCGACGCGATCTCCGTCGCGGCGCTCTCCCGCGAGGCCGGCGTGCATCGCACGACGTTCTACGCGCACGCGTCGAGCGTGCACGACTTCGCCCTCGGCGTGTTCACGCAGGACCTCGACCGGCTGTCGACCGTCGCCGTGCAACCCGAGGCGGAGACTCCCGCGCACGTCGCGCAGCGCTACCTCGACTCGCTCGTCGCCGTCCTCGAGCACGTCGCCGAGGACCGCGCCGGGTATCGCGCGCTGTTCGGCTCCACGAGCCGAGGCGTCTTCCGTACCGCGCTCGAGGCGCGCCTGCGGCACCGCGCGCGGCTCGCGCTCGAGGTGTGGCGTGCGCAGGCGGTCCCGGGCGCACCGCGCGACGAGGTCGCGATCGTCGAGGCCGCGGCCTACATCGCGGGCGGACTGGTCGGTGCGCTCGAGACCTGGGCGCTCGGCGATGAGACGGATGCCGCGGCATCCGCTGCCCGACTCTCGACGCTCATGCCGACCTGGTGGCCCCGCCTGGCCTGAGCCCGGCGGCCCGCGACGGGGCAGGGTGTGCGAGATCCTTGCGCACCGTGGCATCCTTGCCATGAGTGCGTCGGCTGTTCCGACAGCCGAGCCATCGAGGGAGGGGCGAGCGGATGTCGCGCAGGAACCACCGGGTCGCCGTGCTCGTGCTCGAGGGCGCGAAGCCGCTCGACGTCGGAATCCCGGCGCAGACGTTCACGACCCGCGCGAGCATGCCCTACGAGGTGCGGGTCTGCGGCGCGCAGCCCGGCCCGGTGACGGGCGGCGACGGGCTCTCGTACCACGTGGCCGACGGGCTCGAGGCGTTCGAGTGGGCCGAGACGATCTTCATCCCGGGCTACCGGCACCCCGACCGCGAGGACCCGCCCGCCGCGGTCGTCGATGCGCTCCGCGCCGCGCACGAGCGCGGGGCGCGGCTCGCCGCGATCTCGACCGGCGCGTTCGCGCTCGCCGCGACCGGGCTGCTCGACGGCCGCCGGGCCACGACGCACTGGCACTACACGCGCGCGTTGCAGGCGCGGCATCCGCTCGTCAGGGTCGACGAGAACGTGCTGTTCGTCGACGAGGGCCAGGTGCTCACGTCGGCGGGCGCGGCATCCGGCATCGACCTCTGCCTGCACCTCGTGCGCCGCGACCACGGCGTCGCGGTCTCGAACCACGCCGCCCGGCGGCTCGTCGCGGCGCCCTACCGCAGCGGCGGGCAGGCGCAGTACGTGCCGCGCGCGCTGCCCGAGCCGCTCGGCGAGGTGTTCGCCGCGACGCGGCAGTGGGCGATGGAGCACGTGCAGGAACCGCTCACGCTCGGCGACCTGGCGCGGAACGCGAACGTCTCGCCGCGCACCTTCTCCCGCCGGTTCGTCGACGACACGGGCTACACGCCCATGCAGTGGATCCTGCGCGCGCGCATCGACCTCGCGCGCGAGCTGCTCGAGCGCACCGACCTCGGGGTCGAGCAGGTCGCCGAGCGGGTCGGCCTCGGCACGGGCGCCAACCTGCGGCTGCACTTCCACCGCATCCTCGGCACGTCGCCGAGCGAGTACCGCCACACCTTCTCCGCCTGAGGCGCTGCCCCGCGGGTTGCCGTTTCGTTTCTCAGGAGTTTTTCGGCGTGTCGCCGTGTTCGGCGGCGTGTCCTCCTGAGAAACGCGCGATTTCGCGGATCGGTCCTGAGAAGAGCATCCGGCGGGTGCGGCGAGGCGCGGCGGGCGGGGTCAGCGGATGCCGCGCCCGGCGCCCGAGGTCGGCCGATCCGTCCGTCGCTCGCCGTCGGACCCGGACCGGACGTCCGAGCGGACCTGCAGGCTGCCCGTGGAGGTGAACGTCGGCAGGGGGCCGGTCGGCGTCCGGGCGATCGAGCGCACGATGGCCGCGCGTCGGCGCGCGCGGAGGGCCGCGGGGATCCCGGCGATCGCGTCGGAGATGCGGGCGACCACGATGCCGATCACGGCGCCGAGCGAGTTGGCCACGAGGTCGCGCGGATCGGAGATCCGGTCGGCCATCGGGATCTGCGCGATCTCGATGAGGAGCGCGAATCCGGCCGCCATCGCCGCCGGGACGACCGCGGGCGCGCCGCGGACGGCGAACGCGAGCAGCGCCCCGAACGGCACGAAGAGCAGCACGTTCAGCTCGAACTCGGTGCGCGAGCCGATCGCCCACGTGTCGGCGTCGAACCAGATGCCCGGGTCGAGCACGCCGCCGGGTGCCTGGTTGCCCGAGACGGCGCCGGGTGCCGGGCCGAGCGTGACCCACATCACCACGACGGCGTACGCGAACAGCAGCACGGCGGAGGCACGGGAGGGGCGCATGCTCCGATCGTCGCGACGCAACCTTTGCGGTCTCTGTGCGTCCCGTGGGAGATCGCGCGATGACACGTTGGCGAGATCCTTTCGCATACTGTCGCTCCGGCCACTTCCGCGACATCCGTCACACCATGATGCTGGATCGCGCAACAGAGGAAAGGACCCCTGACGTCATGACCCGCATCGCCGTCAACGGATTCGGCCGCATCGGCCGCAACGTCGTCCGCGCACTCATCGAGCGCGACGCCGACTTCGAACTGGTCGCCGTGAACGACCTCACCGAGCCCGCCGCGCTCGCACGCCTGCTGAAGTACGACACCGTGGGCGGCCGCTTCGGCCGCACCGTCGAGGTGGACGGCGACGTCCTCGTCATCGACGGCCGCCGCGTGAAGGTGCTCGCCGAGCGCGACCCCGCGAAGCTGCCCTGGGGCGAGCTCGGCGTCGACATCGTGCTCGAGTCGACCGGCCGCTTCACCGACGCCGAGGCGGCGAAGGCCCACCTCGCGGCCGGCGCGAAGAAGGTGCTCGTCTCCGCCCCGTCGAAGGGCGCGGACGTCACGCTCGCCTACGGCGTGAACACCGACGCCTACGACGCCGCGTCGCACTCGATCGTCTCGAACGCCTCGTGCACGACCAACGCGCTCGCGCCGCTGGCGAAGGTGCTCGACGACCTCGCCGGCATCGAGCACGGCTTCATGACCACCATCCACGCGTACACGCAGGACCAGAACCTGCAGGATGCCCCGCACTCCGACGCCCGTCGCGCCCGCGCCGCGGCCGAGAACATCGTGCCGAGCTCGACCGGTGCCGCGAAGGCGATCGGCCTCGTGCTCCCGGCGCTCGACGGCAAGCTCAACGGCGACTCGATGCGCGTGCCGGTGCCGGTCGGCTCGATCGTCGAGCTCAACGCGACCGTCTCGAAGGACGTCACGCTCGACGAGGTGCTCGCCGCCTACCGTGCTGCCGCCGAGGGCCCGCTGAAGGGCGTGCTCGAGTACTCCGAGGAGCCGCTCGTCTCGAGCGACATCGTCGGCAACCCGCACTCGTCGATCTTCGACGCCGCGCTCACGCGCGTCGACGGCAAGCACATCAAGGTCGTCGCCTGGTACGACAACGAGTGGGGCTTCTCGAACCGCGTGATCGACTCGCTCGGGCTGCTCGCCGCCGCCTGATCGACGCCGCCCCGTCGCCGCGGCTCGCCCGCGGCGACATCGGCGGCGCAACCGACTCCGGTCGGCCCGGGACCACGCTCCCCGGGTCGGCCGGCCCCGACATCGCGTCGGCGGGGGAGTGGAGCCCCCGCCGGCGCGATTCGCGTCTGCGGGCGGGTGCGGCGTCGGCAGGGCGGCCGACCGAGTCGAAGGCGGTCCAGCGGATGCCGCGGTGCGGGTCGCGCGGGCAGCGCCGGGCCGTGCGAGCCGACGGCTCGAGCCCTTCGGACCGGGGCTCTGAGGTCGATGCGGTCGCCGACTCGCAGATCCGGGCACGACGCGCTACGCGCCCCCGTCGGCGCGCGAGTAGCGCGTGCCCGGCGGCAGCTTCTCGCGCGCCGCGCGCAGGACGGGTCGCGGCATCCGCTCGGCGTTGGCGTCGAGGAAGGCCACGAGCCCGTCGGGGTCGACCGGGCCGAGGTGGCGGAGTGCGATGCCGACCGGCTTCCAGACGACCGGGTCGGGGTCCTCGAGCAGCATGCCCGCGAGCCGGAACACGTCGGCCCTCGCGTCTGCGTCGCCCCGGCGCAGGAATCCCAGGGGCGCGGTCATCGCGGTGCGTCGCCGCAGCGGGTCGGATGCCTCGGCCAGCTCGAACAGCGGCGCGCGCGACCGGCTCGCGAGGAACTCGCCGATCACCCGCGGCGCCGACCGATCGACCATGTCCCACGAGTCGATGCGGTCGTGGCGGCGGAGGTACAGGTCGTACCGATCGCGTCGCAGCGCATCGTCGCGCGAGCCGCGCACGGCGAAGTCCATGACGCAGAAGGCCGCGAGCCGCGGCTCGTACTCGGGCTCGTCGAGGAGCAGCTCGAGCTCGCCGATCGGCATCGCCGCGTAGGGCTTCGCGATATCGAAGAGCGTGCCCATGCGGACGCCGAGCACGACTGCCGTGCCGGGGTAGTGCCGCTGCGGGTACTCGCTCGGGTGAGCCGCCGCACGCAGTTCGACCAGCAGCGCGGCGGCGGTCGGGGCGGGAGCGGCGGCGGCCATGAGCCCACGCTAGGGCCACGCGGCGACGTTCCGCGAGCGTCGGGCACGCGACCGGTCGCGGGTGTCGGCGGCACGCACGACAATGGGCGGGTGACTCGCCGTGGGCTCATCCTCTTCGCGGCGCTCGGTGTCGCCTGGGGCATCCCGTACCTGTTCATCAAGGTGGCCGTGAGCGAGCTCGAGCCGGCGATGGTCGTGCTCGGTCGGTCGGCACTTGCCGCGCTGCTGCTCATGCCGCTCGCGTTCTCCCGGCGCGAGGTGTGGCAGGTGGTCCGGCGCTGGAAGCCGATGCTCGCGTACACGGTCGTCGAGATCGTCCTGCCGTGGTACTTCCTCAGCTCCGCCGAACAGCGGCTTCCGAGTTCGACGGCCGGCCTCCTGCTCGCCACGGTGCCGCTCGCCGGCGTCGCGATCGCGTTCATCATGGGCCGGCCCGAACGGCTCACGCGCCTGAACTGGCTCGGCATCGCGCTCGGCATGCTGGGCGTTGCGGCGCTCGTCGGCCTCGACATCGCAGGCTCCGACCTCATCGCGGTCGCCGAGATGGCCGTCGTCGTGGTCGGCTACGCGCTGGGTCCGGCGATCCTCGCGCGCTGGATGCCCGATCTGCCCGGCGTCGGGGTCGTCGCCGTGTCGCTCGCCGCCACCGCCGCCGTGTACGTGCCGTTCGTGCTGTTCACCGGCGCGTGGCCTGCGGTGTGGCCGTCGACGAACGTGATCGTGTCCATCGTCGTGCTGGCCGTGATCTGCAGCGCGCTCGCGTTCCTGCTGATGGTGGCGCTCATCGGCGAGATCGGTCCGGTGAAGGCGACCGCGATCACCTACGTGAATCCCGCCGTCGCGATCCTCGCCGGCGCGCTCGTGCTCGGCGAGCGCGTGACCGTGTGGACGATCGTCGGCTTCGTGCTGGTCCTCGCCGGTTCGTACCTCGTGACGCGCAAGCGCCGGGAGCAGGTCGCGGCCGAAGGGGTCGAGGAGGCCTGCGCGGAGCAGGCGTCGCTGACGCTCGCGGACGGCGGGCCGGAGCCCGGCGCGGAGCCGGAGCCCGAGCCGGAGCCGGAGCCCGATGCTCCGAGGGGTCGCCCGTAGTCCCGACATCCGCGGCGACCGACCCGGGCGCCGACGACCGGTACGCTGCGAGCGGTGCCGACGCCACGCGGCATCCGTCTCGGAGTGGAGGTACCGGATGCCGCAGCCCGTCGTCGAGCGCGAACTCATCGACCCCGTGACCCTGTGCGGCCCCGACGGGCGGCTCGACCGCGACGCGGTGGGCTGGAGCCGGCGGCCGCTGCACGACACGTCGGGCATCGGCCGCGGGCGCGTCGCGTGGGGGCGCAACAAGCGCTGGGAGTACTGGGCGATCGTGTCGCCGACCCATCTCGTCGCGCTCACGGTCTCATCGCTCGACTACGCGGGCGTGCACAACCTGCTCGTGCACGACCGACGCACGCGCGAGACCATCGACCTCGGTGCGGTCGCCCCGCTCGCGCGCGGCGCGACCCTCCCGGCATCCCTCGGCGACGGTCCGGCCCGGGCCCGCACACGGGACCTGTCGATCGACATCGACGACGAGCCCGGCGCGACGCGCCTGCATGCCACAGCGCCCGAGGTGGAACTCGACGTCACCGTCATCCGTCCCGCCGATCGCGACGCGCTCGCCGTGGTCGTGCCCTGGTCGGATCGCCGGTTCCAGTACACGGTGAAGGACATCGGCCTCCCGGCATCCGGCACCTTGCGGGTCGCAGGCGAGACCGTGCGATTCGCGACGGATGACACGTGGGCCGCGCTCGACCACGGCCGCGGGCGCTGGCCCTACCGCATGACCTGGAACTGGGCCGCGGGCGCCGGACGGAGCGGCGGTCGCGACCTCGCCCTGCAGCTCGGTGCGAAGTGGACCGACGGCACCGGCTCGACCGAGAACGCGATCATCGTCGACGGGCGCCTGCACAAGGTCTCCGAGGAGCTCGACTGGGAGTACGACACCGCGGACTGGCTCGAGCCCTGGCGCATCCGGGGCAGCTCGCTCGACCTGACCTTCACGCCGTTCTGGGATCGCGTCAGCCGCACCGAGCTCCTGGTCATCGGGACGCGCGGGCACCAGTGCTTCGGCCACTGGTCGGGCTGGGTCGAGGTCGACGGTCGTCGCCTGGCGGTCGACGGGCTCGAGGGGTGGGCCGAGGAGATCCGGAATCGGTGGTGACGAACCTGCACCCGATGTCGATCGCCAGCCCGGTCCTGCGAGCGCCCGTGCGGCCCACGCCGAAGTGCCGGCCTCACCCAGTGGCGAGCCTGCTTCGGTCGAGCACCCGCTCGATATGCCGAAGGGTCGCCGCCTCGGCCGCCGCGCGAACCTCGGCGAGACCGGGATACTCGGCATGGCCGGCCGGCAGCACCGCGAGTTCGAGTTCGGCGCCGGTACCTGCCGCATCTCCGACACTCGCGGCTGCTGAGGACGGCGCCGCGTCGCCGGCCGCAGCCACCGCGTTCGCGACGGCGAACTGCCCGGGTGGCGGCACGAACGTGTCCCACAGTGCCGCCTCGACTCGGACGGGTACCCGAGCGAATGCGGCAGCGGTCGACGCGTCGAACCAGCGCAGCACCTCACGAGCTTCCGGGTGGGCGAGCACGTGCCGCCGCACGGCCTCGCCACTGCCCTCGCACTGCAGGTCGAGGCGCACGTCGTATTGTCCGAAGCTCGGGACGATGAGCGTGGCGCCGACGATCCGGTCGTCCCACGGCAGCGCGAGCGCGCCGATGCCTCCGCCGAAGCTCTCGCCGACGACGTAGTGGGGAAGCGGCCCGACGACCTCGTCGAGCGCGTTCGCGGCGCTCCACAGGTCGCTCGCGCAGCGGCCGAGCACGTACTCGTCGACCGAGCCGATCCCGTGGAGCACGTGCTCGTCCTTCGATTCAGGAGCGCCGACGCCCGCATTCACCGCGCCGAGGCCGCGAGCGACGGGGAACACGACCGCGGCGTCCGCGGGCACGCGTGCGAAGTCGGGCGCCTCCCGGCCGCCGTACCCGTGGCTGTGCACGATGCCGACACGGGCCGCGCCCGACGTCGGCACGGCCAGCCACCCGCGCAGCCGGAGCCCGTCGGACGCCGTGAACGTGAGGGATGAGACCTCGTGCGCGCCGATGCGACCGAGCGGGACCAGGTCGGGAGCAGCCGGAACGGCGCGTGCGGACTCGTTCCAGCGTCGCCAGGTCGCGGCGAACCCGGGCGGAGGCGGGACCGGCGGCACGGCGCGGAGCGCCGCCTCGTCACAGCCGTACGTGCCGTCGATGGCAGCGGCGGGGAACCACGCGTCGTAGGGGGCGGCGGTCATGCGGGAACCTCCGTGGTGCGGGCGGCGGGCCGTGGCAGACTGGCCCGAGGGTCGGAAGGAGAGCCGGTGCTGGTCGCGGAACGTCGGGCGCGGATCATGGCCGCGGTGCGGCGACAGGGCGCGGCGACGATCGGCGACCTCGCCGACGAGCTCGACGTCAGTGCGATGACGATCCGGCGCGACATCGAGGCGCTCGCCGCCGACGGGCACCTCGAGAAGGTGCGCGGCGGCGCGACCGTGCACCGCAGGCCCGATGCCGACGACCGACGGTTCACGACCCGCACGGATCGCATGCGCGAGGAGAAGCGCGCGATCGCGCGCCGAGCGGCGGCGCTCGTCGAACCCGGGATGGCCGTGGGGCTCTCGGGCGGCACGACGACCTGGGCGCTCGCCCAGGAGCTGCGGTCGATCCCGGATGTCACCGTCGTCACCAACTCGCTGCCGGTCGCCGACACGTTCCAGCGGCCCGACCGAGCCGACGAACCGTACACGCAGACGGTGGTGCTCACGGGTGGGGTCCGCACGCCGTCCGACGCACTCGTCGGCCCGGTCGCGGTGCGCTCGCTCGAACACCTGCACTGCGACCTGGTGTTCCTCAGCGTGTACGGCATCGACGTGCAGGCCGGCCTCACCACGACGAACCTGCTCGAGGCCGAGACCGACCGCGCGCTCGCCGCAGCCGGACGTGAGGCGATCGTCCTCGCCGACCACGCCAAGTGGGGCGTCGTCGGGCTCACGACGATCATGGACCTCCACGAGATCGACCGGCTGATCACCGACGACGGCCTCCCCGAGGAGGCGCGCCAGGTCATCGGCGGCGAGGTCGGGGAGCTCTGGGTCGTCCCGGTCGGCGACATCGCCGAGACTGGCGTCGACGTCGAGGCGACGGCCGACTCCGCCTCGGACTGATCGCGCGGGCCTCGGACGACGCGCGAGCGACCGACCGCCTCCGGCGGCGAGCCGGTGAGCGGATGACCCACGGCCGACCTCAGCGCGTCCGGCTCGTGCGGGCCGTGCTCGCGCGCGCGACGATGCGCGCCGGCACGACGACGTGCCGGACCGGGAGGTCGGCGCCCGGGGGGCTTGCGATCTGCCGCTCGAGCTCGGTGAGGGCCGCCTCGACGAGCGCCTCGTTGTCGGGCGCGACGGAGGTGAGCGCCGGCGCGGCGAACCGGGCTGCCCGGACGTCGTCGATGCCGATGACCGCGACATCCTCCGGGATGCGGCGCCCCGCCTCGTGCAGCGCGGCGAGCACGCCGAACGCCACCGAGTCGTTCGAGCAGACGACCCCGTCGAACACCGTGCGCGAACCGATGAGTTCTCGGAGCGCCCGCTGGCCCTCGCCCGAGGTGAACGAGACGACCTGCGCGACGAGCGCCGGGTCGGGATCGAGCGCGAGGGCGGCGACCGCCTCGCGATAGCCCGCGAAGCGCTGGTCCGCGGCATCCGACGGGCTGGCATCGCGCGGGCCGATGAACGCGATCCGACGGCACCCGACGGAGGCGAGGTGCTCGACGGCCGACCGCGCGGCGGCCTTGTTGTCGATCGTGACGTGCGTGAACGGACTCACCTGGATGTGCTCGCCGAGGAGGACGAGCGGCCCGGGCGACGTGCGCCGCGTGAGGTCGCCGACCGTCAGCGAGCGGGGGATGTGGATGAGCCCGTCGGTCTGGGGCAGCCCGACGCCGTTGGCGATGTCGACCTCGCGATCGTGATCGCCCTCGGTCTGCTGGATCAGGATCGAGAGTCCGCGCTGGTCGGCGCGTCGCACGATGAGCGCGGTGAGCTCGGCGAAGTACGGCTCTTCGAGGTTCGGAACCGCGAGTGCGACGATGCCCGTGCGCTCGCGGCGCGGCATGGGGGCGCTGCGGCGGGGCGCGGTTGCGGGGTCGGCCACGGTGCTGCTCCTCGCTGCGATGCGGTCGGAGCGGCGTCGCTCCGCCCCGGTGATCACCGTAGTGCGATTCTCGGTCATGCCTGCACCCGGAACGCGATGACCCGCGCCTCTCGTGCGCCGTTGGTCGCGGTGACGACGAGACGTGCCGAGCGGATGGCGCCGAGCCCGTCCGGGAGCGGATGGATGCGGTGACGCCACCGGTTGTCCCGTTCGACGGCGACGACGACCCAGGCGTCGGCCGCAGGCTCGTCGTCTGCGTCGTCGTCGTCGGCCGCATCCGCTGCCGGCAGTACCTCGACGCGGTAGTCGCGGACGAGCTGCGGCAGCACCTCGTCCGGGCTGCGATGGTGGTGGAGCGTGTTCAGCTCGAGGTCGACGTCGTCGTCGAACACGAGGCGGACTTCCCGGCCGGAGACGGGCTCGTCCCAGTCGAGGCGGAGCCATTCCTCGCGCCCGTCGCGCATGCGCGCCGACGCCCACAGGTTCGGCCCGCCGAACGGACGGTGGTACCCGCCGACCGCGCGCTCCGGCGCGAGCGCTTCAGACTCGGGCGCGGCGCGGAACGCGAGCGACCGCCCGCGGAGCGGCTTCGTCGGCCACTGAACGAGCAGCTCGTCCTGGCTGATCGTCACGTTCTGGTCGTCGTTGTCTGCGCGGTGCACGAGCGTGAGGACGCCCGGCGGGAGCGGCCGCGTCGTGTGCACGGTGACGTCGGGGTTCGCGCGCACGACCACGATCGCGTTCTGCGGCGTTTCGGGGGCGAACGGCGTCGGCAGGGTCACCCAGCGCGCGTCGCCCGCCGTGAGCTCGACCGCGGTGGCGTGCTCGAGGTGCGCGGGCACCACGTTCTGGGGCTTGCCGGTCGAGAACACCTCGACCGTGAGGATCGTGTCGCGCACGGCGGAGACGAAGAGGTCGACGGAGTCGAGTCGGGGATGTACCGGGACCACGATCCCCAGGTCGTCGGCGAGCGGATGCGGCATCCGCTCATCGCCCTCGTCGGCGCCAGCCGCGATCACCCGTGACGCACTCGAGGCGCTGACCCGTGCCCGCAGCGCGAGGTCGTCGGGGTCGTCGTTCGCGACGCCGAGGACCGAGGCATCCCAGCGCAGGAGCGTCTGCCGGAGCTCCTCCCGGCGGTCTGCGTGCAGCTCGCGCGGCGTGACCCCGTGCTCGACGCACAGTGCCGCGGCCGTCCCCGCGGCCTCGCCCATCGCGGCGCACGTCGCCATGACGCGCGCGGCGCCGAACGCGATGTGGGTGGCGGAGACATCCCGCCCGGCCATCAGCAGGTTCTCGACGTTCACCGAGTACAGCGATCTGAACGGGATCTCGAAGACGCCCTCGGAGAAGCGCTGCAGCGCGCCCGCGCCCTCCGCGTACATCCCCTGGGCGGGGTGCAGGTCGATCGACCAACCCCCGAACGCGACGCCGTCGTCGAACGCGGTCTGGTCGATCACGTCGCCCTGGTGGAGCGTGTAGTCGCCGATGAACCGGCGGTACTCGCGCTTGCCCGGGAGGTTCCCGATCCACTCGAGCGTGAGGGTGTCGGCGTCGAACTTCCCCGAGTTCTTGATGTAGTCCCAGATGCCGAGGATGACGCCGCGCAGTTCATCGCGGATCTGCTCGTTGTCGTCGACGATGTCGAGCTCGCCGCCCCACTCGATCCACCAGTAGTGTGCGCCGCTGTCGCCGCTGCGGATGACGCGGGAGGTCGGGATCGGCGTGGTGGAGATGTCCTTCGCCGTCTCGGGCGCCACGTACTTGACCGGGCGGCCGAGGTCGGTCGTGTAGAAGAGCAGGGTCGAGCCGAGGAACTCGCGCACCGGCTCCTCGGGCGCCCAGTCCTCGCCGAACTCGGCCCGGGACTCCTTGCCGAGGCGGTAGCGGGCGCCGGCGAGGTGGCCGACGAGGCCGTCACCAGTGCAGTCGAGGAACACCGGGGCGCGGAACGTCGTCCGGATCTCCGAGCCCATGGTCCAGCCGGTGACGGACTCGATACGGCGCGCGTCATCGGGGCCGCTCGCCTCGACCTCGGAGACATCCGTGTTCAGGAAGAGCTGCAGGTTCGGCTCGCGCCGAACGGTGTCGAGCACGACGTCGTCCCAGTAGACGGGGTTGCCCTCGGGATTGCGATACTGGTTCTCGACGTAGAGCTCGCCGATGATGCCCGTCTCACGCGCCCACCGCTGGTTGCCGTGGGCCGTCGCACCGCACACCCACACCCGCACCTCCGACGACGAGTTGCCGCCGAGGACCGGCCGGTTGGTGACGAGCACCACGCTGCGACCCTGGCGCGCCGCCGCCACGGCGGCGCTGACGCCGGCGAGTCCGCCACCGATCACGATGATGTCGGCTTCGACGGTCTGAGTGCGCATGTGGTGCAGGGTCCTTCCGGTACTCGCAGGGGAGGGGTGCGGGTGAGGTGTGACGTCTGGTGGATGGATCGGGGCTGCGGGTGGAGATGGGAAGCCGGTGCGCCCTCCCGCCGAGTGGGGCGCACCGGCCGTCGGTCATCCGCCCGCCGCGATCGCTTCGATCTCGTAGACGCGGGCCACGTCGGTCGACGAGGCGGATGGGTCGGTGATGAGCAGGCGGACCTGATCGGCGACGAGCCCGTTCGCGGGCGCGACGACGGTGCCGTCGACGCTGTCGTCGTACCGGCCGATCTCGGTCCAGCCGGCGTCGGTGTGCACCTCGACCGTGAAGTCGCGGAGCACCGACTGCGAGGGGATGCCGCTGCTGTAGCCGCTGCGGACGCGCACGACCTCGAGCGCGGTCGGCTCGCCCCAGTCCGCGGTGATGCTCGGGGTCAGGTCGCCGAGCGCAGAGATCCAGCGACTCGAATCGGCGCACTGGCCGTCGACGGCGAGCTCGGCCGCGGTGTCGGCTCGGAGCTCGGACGAGGCGGTCACGTCGGCGCCGAGGGCCACGTTCGTGCCGCCGAGGTCGCCCCGGATGCCGCTCACGACGCCCGCGAGCGAGACGCCGGTCGTCTCCGCGCCGGCTCGGGGCACGAGCACATGGCTGAGCGTGCCGCTGCCCGGAGAGGTGGCGGGCGCGCTGACGTACAGCACGTCGTTCCCGTCCTCGCCGACCGCTGCCCGCAGGCGCTGCTGTCCGACCACGTCGCTCCCGACTGTCGAGGCCGACCAGGAATCGTCGTCGGCGAAGCGCTCGAGCGCGATCACCTGGCTGCGGAGCACGCCGCACACCTGCACGCCGAGCACACCGTAGACTCGGGTCTTCGCGCCGAACGAGGTGACGTCGATCGCGGCGATCGTCGACACGCCCGCGCCGAGCTCCGAGGCATCCACGAGTCGCTCGCGATCCCATCCGGTGCCGTTCCAGCCGGCGACCCAGATGTCGTACGCGCTCTCGTCGGCGGGAACGAAGCGGTAGGCGATGGCCTCGAGGGCGTTGTTGCGGATGGCGAGCTTCGCGCTCTGCAGCGCGGGCGTGTAGCTGCCGATCTCCTCGCCCTCGGTGAACGGCTGCCAGACCACGGCGCCCGGGGTGTCGGGCGTGATCGGACCCGCGAGCCTCGTGCCGGCGGCATCCGAGAACGAACCGTCGGTCGGGTCGTAGACCACGTACGAGCCGAGGTGCCTCGCCGGGTCGGCGGGGAACGGGCCCCACTCCCAGAGCACGTGCAGGCGGCCGCGCTCGTCGACCTCGACGTCGTCGGGGTAGAACGAGTAGCCCCGCGCGGAGCCGATCGCGGTCTCGAACGTCCACTCGCCGACGGCGGGGTCGAGGTGGTACAGCGCCCCCTCGCGAGTCGCCTGACCCTCGAGACCCGAGCGCACGAGCACCCAGACGTCGCCCTCGGGACCGCGCGCCGTGACGGGATAGGTCATGAACCCGTCGAGGTCGGGCATCTCGGCCGTCGCATCGACGAGCGACGTGACATCGCCCGGCACCGTCGAGCGGAAGTAGTTCCACTGCTCGTGGTGCATCGAGACGAAGGCGTGGATCGTGCCCGACCCGTCGACGATGATCGACGGCTGGTTGTGGCCGTTGTCGTCGACGAACGTGGCGCACTCGCCGGTCGTCGCGCGGAGGCATCCGTCGACCCAGGCGCCGTCGGCGCCCTTCGCGGCCAGGTGCACCTCATGGCGCGACGACGGCGAGGCCGGCGCGTCGTACGCGAAGTAGGTGACCCCCTCGAAGACGTCGACGGGCGACCACCAGGCGGCCTGGTTGGACGTGTCGACGGCGTAGGGGAGCGTCTCGACCTGGACGGGCGGCGGTGCCGCGGCCGCCGCCGGGGCGAGCCCCACGGAGACCGCGGCGACGGCCGCGGCCGCGAGTGCGGCCGCGGCGCCACGCCGCCGGGGGTGGTGCGTTCGGTGCGATGCTGCCTGCATGGTTCCTCCTCGAACCCGATGCGGAGTCGTGCCGGTCATGGGTGGGATCCGCCTCAGTCGATGAGCTTCTGCGCGGCCTCGCCGGCGGCGGCCATCGCATCCGCCGGGCTCTGCTGGCCCACGAGCACGGCCTGGACGCGCTCGGCGATCTCGGTCTCGATCTGCGCGTACTGCGGGTACGCCCAGAACGGGTTCGTCGTCGCGGTCGCGGTGATGCGCTCGCTGAAGAGGGCCCCGAACTCGTCGGAGGTCACCTCGTCGGACTCGAGCGCCTCGGTGATGGCCGGCGGCAGGCCGCGGCGCTCGTAGTCCTCGAGCACGGTCTCGAGGTCGGAGGTGACCCACTGCCCGAAGTCCGCGGCGGTCTGCGCACCCTCGCCGTCGACGACCACGATCGCGCCGCCCCACACGAGCGCGCGGGGCGTGTCGCCCGACTTCAGCACCGGGCGCGACTTCGGGTCGAGCTTCGAGCCGAGGTCGGGGTCGGGCGACTCGCCGGTGACGGCGCCTCGGCCGACGGGGGCGTCGTCGTAGATCGCCGCGCGACCCTGCGCGAACAGCGACCGGGCGTCGAAGCGGTCGACGTCCGGCGCGATGAGGCCCTGGTCGTAGAGGCTCTTGTACCAGGTGACGGCCTCGACGCTCGCGTCGTCGCCGATCGTGACCGTGCCATCGTCGACGAGCGGGCTGCCGAACGTCTGCATCCAGATGAGGATGTCCTTGAGCTGCGCGGCCTTGGTGGAGGCAGCGTAGGGGATGAGGCCGCCGCCGAGCCCCTTGAGGTCCTTCAGCGCCGACTCGAAGTCGTCGATGGTCGTCGGGAACTCGTCGATGCCCGCCTTCTGCAGGATCTCCGAGTTGGTGACGAGGCCGATCGCGCCGATCGTCCACGGGAAGCCGTACTGGACCCCGTCGAACTGCGCGGCCGTGAGCGCGGACTCGGTGTAGCCGCGACCCTCGGTGAGCGCCGAGACATCCTGCAGCTTGCCGAGCGCGGCCAGCGCGCCGAGCCAGGCGACGTCGACGTGCGCCGCACCGGCGAACTGGCCGCCGCGCACCTGGAGCGTGAGCTGATTGAAGTACTCGTTGTAGGGGAACGAGACCTCCTCGATCGCGACGTCCTTCGCGCCCGAGTACTTCTCGAGCAGCGCCTGGATGTTCGGCGCCGCGGCCTCCTCGGTGAGCGACCAGCTCGAGAAGGCGAAGTCGGTCGGCGTGAAGCTTCCGCCTGCGGCGGCCGCACCGGGCGTGCTCGCGGTGCCGGTCGGCGCGCACGCGGCGAGCGTCATGCTCGCGGCGCCGATGCCGAAGATCTGGAGCGCGCGTCGGCGGGTCATCGGCGACGTCAGCAGTTGGCTTTCGGACATGGGGGTCCTCCTCCTCGAGGGATGGGTGATGTTTCGGCGGGATCGTGGGGACGCGGGCGTCAGCCCTTGACGGCGCCGGCGGTGAGACCGCCGACGAGGTAGCGCTGGAGGGCGATGAACGCGATCGCCACGGGCAGCGAGGTCACGAGCGAGGCGGCCATCAGTTCGGGCCAGGCGGTGGATGCCTCGCCGATGAAGGTGTTCACGAGGCCGGGCGGCAGCGTCTGCTTGTCGGGGCCGGCGAGCGTGAGGGCGAAGATGAAGTCGTTCCACCCGCGGACGAAGGCGAAGAGTCCTGCCGCGATGAGCCCGGGCGCCGAGAGCGGCAGCACGATCGAGTGGATGATGCGCATGCGCGATGCGCCGTCGACGCGCGCCGCCTCGATGAGCTCGTCGGGGATGGTGTCGAAGAAGCCCTTCAGCATCCACACGCAGAGCGGGAGCGTGAACGTCGTGAACGAGAGCACGAGGGCCGCGTACGTATTGAGCAGGCCGTAGGCCGCGAAGACGGTGTAGAGCGTCACGAGCAGCAGCGCCTGCGGGAACATCTGCGATGCGAGCACGAAGTACATGAGCGAACGGCGACCGCGGTAGCGGAACTTCGAGAACGCGTAGCCCATGTACGCCGAGACGATGACGGACAGGATCGCGGTGATGACCGAGACGATGACGCTGTTCTGGAGGTAGGTGAACAGCGCCGGGTTCGTCGCGAGCGCCGTGTAGGCGTCGAACGAGATCTCGGCGGGGAACAGTCGGGGCGGGTAGGCGAAGACCTCGGTCCTCGGCGTGAGCGAGGTCGCGAGCAGCCAGTACACGGGCAGCAGCGCGAACCCGCCGCAGACGATGACCGCGACCCACGCGGCGATGCGGACGCCGCGGCGCTCGGGACGGAGTCCGTCGGCATTCGTCGTGCGTCGACGTCGCGGTGCGACCTCGTCCATCGCGACCTCGGCGGGCATCGGGGTGACGGGGTCGGCGGCGGGGAGCTCGGTCGACACGCTCAACGCTCCTCTCCCTTCTCGGAGAATCGGACGTAGACGACGACGAGGGCCATGAGGAGGACCATCCAGAGCAGGCCGATGGCGCCGGCCTGACCGAGGTCGAAGCCCTGGAACGCGGTCTCGTACACCGCGGTGGCGAAGGTCTGGGTGCTGCCTGCGGGCCCGCCGCCGGTGAGCACGTAGATGATGTCGAAGTGCTGGAAGTTCCAGATGAACTCGAGCAGCAGGACGAGGCCGATGATGCCCTTCAACTGCGGCACCGTGACGGAGAAGAACCGTCGGATGGTGCCGGCGCCGTCCATCTCGGCGGCCTCGTGGAGTTCCCGCGGCACGGTCTGCAGTCCCGCGAGGAGCATGACCATCATCCAGGGGAACGACTGCCACGTCTTGGCGATGATCACGGCGGCCATGGCGGTCGTCGGATGCGCGAGCCAGGCCTGCGGCTCGTCGATGAGGCCGAGCGTCTGCAGGAGGGCGTTCATGACGCCGTAGTTGGCGTTGAAGATCCACATCCAGAGGAACGAGACGACGACGCCGGGCACGAGCCACGGGATGAGCATGAGCCCGCGGAGGACCTTCCCGCCGCGGATGCGGGTGTTCAGCGCGAGGGCGAGCGCGAAGCCGATGACGAACGGCGCGATGGTCGTGCCGATCGTGAAGATGAGCGTCTGGGCGAGCAGTTGCGGGAACTCGCCCGTGAGCACGTCGATGATGTTCGCGAAGCCGACGAACTCCCGGCCCGGCAGCACGAGGCTCTGCTCGAAGAAGGCGGTGACGAGCGCGGTGATGAGCGGGTACACGACGACCGCTGCCAGGAGCGCGAGGCCCGGGAGCACGAGAAGGAAGGCGAAGGTGCCATCGGAGAGGCGTCTCGGCTTGTGAACTTGTGTGACTGACTGTGAAGTCTGTGTGGTGAGTGACAAGAGTGAACATCCTCGCCGTTGAGGGCGAATCGGCCTGTTCTGGCCTGCTTCGCGGTGGGAACGTGCTGCAACAGCATGACCGCCGGGTCGACATGGAGTCAACGTGAGACGGTAACAAAAGGGTAACGCTGCGTTAGAAGATGCAACTAGTTGAACGATTATGTGAATATGCGCGCGATTCACACCGAGATGTCGATCGCGTCCGCGCCCGTTCGACGTCCAGAATGAGAGCGGAACTCCCCGCCTCGCCCGAACCGAGCAAAGGACGGCCCATGCGCACGCTCATCGTGACCGAGTTCATCACCCTCGACGGCATCGTCGACTCGCCCGGCGGCGGCGACCACCCGCGCGCCGGCTGGACGTTCACGGAGGTCCCGTTCGTCGAGGAGGCGTACGAGCTCAAGGGCCGCGAGCAGCTCGAGGCGGGCGCCATGCTCCTCGGCCGCGTCAGCTACGACGAGTTCGCGCCGGTCTGGCCGAGCATGACCGAGGAGTTCGCCGAGTACAACGCGATGCCGAAGTACGTCGTCTCCTCCACGCTCACCGACCCCGAGTGGAACAACACGACCGTGCTGCGCTCGCTCGACGAGGTCGCCGAACTCAAGCAGGGCGACGGCGCCCCGGTCATCGTGCACGGCAGCGCCACGCTCGCGAAAGGCCTCGGCGCCGCCGGGCTCGTCGACCGGTACCACCTGCTCGTGTTCCCCGTCGTCCTCGGCGAGGGCAAGCGACTCTTCGACGGCAACGAGCAGGGCTCCCTGAAGCTCGTCGAGCACGAGGCCTACTCCAACGGCGTGGTCAAGAACGTGTTCGACGTGGTGCGCTGAGGGCGTGGGCGAGCGGATGCCGCGGGGCGGGCGAGGATCCGGGCGGGATCCGGCCGACGAGGCGATCGAGGATGCCGCGGTGGCGGCCGCGCACGGCGAACCCGTGCCATCCGCCTCGCCCACCGGCGCCCCGGCGACGGATGCCGCGCCGACGCCGTGGTGGAGACGGCGCCCGCCCCGCGACCACGACCGGCTGGCCCGCGGCATCTGGTGGGCCGGGCACGTGCAGTTCTTCATCGCGATCGCCCTGCTCGTCGGGTGCGGTGCGCTCGTCATCGTCGGCGTCGTGCGCGGCGACCAGGGCCTGTCGCTGTCGGTGCTCGGCGTCGCGATGGCGGTCCCGTTCGCCCTCTCGGGCCGGATGCTGCGCGCGAGCAGCGGATGGCGCACCTATCGGGGCCCGACCGACCGATCGAACTGGGCGTCACGGGCGGCCGTGCTCGTCGCGACGGTTGTCGGCATTGCGTTCGTGTCCATCATCGCGACCACCGTGATCGCGTACCTGTTGCTCATCTTCGTCTGGTCGTGGTCGTCGTCGCGTTAGCCGCCCAGCGGTGGTTGGCGCGCCCGGGCCGCCCGCGCCATCCGTACCGCGCGACTGAACGTTCGTGCAGAGACGTCGCCGCCGGGGAACAGTCCGCCCGCGGCATCCGTTGCCCTTCACCATGACCACTCTCGGAATCATCGGAGCAGGACACATCGGCAGCCAGGTCGCGCGCGCGGCCCTCGCGAACGGCTACGAGGTCGTCATCGCCAACTCGCGGGGTCCGGAGACCCTCGCGGACCTCGTCGCGGAGCTCGGCCCGAAGGCCCGCGCCGCGACCGCGGCCGAGGCCGGCGCGGCGGGCGACATCGTGGTGGTGACGGTGCCGTTCCGGGCGTACCCCTCGATCCCGGTCGAGCCGCTGGCGGGCAAGGTCGTCATCGACACGAACAACTACTACTGGGAGCGCGACGGCCACGTGCCGGCCCTCGACGAGGGTCGCGCGACGGTCTCGGGCATGCTCCAGGAGCACCTCCCGGAGAGCCGCGTCGCGAAGGGCTTCAACCACATCATGGCGAAGGACATCACGACGGACGGCCTCCCCGCAGGCACGCCCGGTCGTCGTGCGCTCGCGACCTCGAGCGACTTCGAGGATGCCGCGGCCACCGTCGAGCGTCTGTACGACGAGTTCGGCTTCGACACCGTGAACGTCGGTCCGCTGTCGGAGAGCTGGCGCGTCGAGCGCGACCAGCCGGCGTACGTGGTGCCGCAGACCCGCGAGGAGCTCGTGGCGAACCTCGCGCGCGCCGAACGTCCGTCGGCCGCCGCCTGAGGCGCGGTCGAACCGCGCGTCACCGACGCAGACCGGACAGTCGGGGCCGGTTGCGACCCACGGCACCCGCCCCGACCGTCGCGGCGGCGCACCGCGTCGGTCCGCCTGAACCGGACGGCCTCGAGAGGGGGACGGAGGGCGACGACGACACGTCCGCGCTGCGCTTTGCGGTGACGGCGGGACGCGGTATCTTCCTCTGCACCGGTTGACGACGACGTCATGATCGCTCCGACGACCGAGAAGAGGAGACCATGATCTACGAAGACCGGGACCGCCTGAAGCGCGCACTGCAGGCCAGCGCCGAGGGAACCAGCCGACAGCTCGAGCTCGACGAGGTCGCACGCGAGTGCGCCGAGGCGCTGATCACGGGCTCGATCGACTTGGCGCAGGTCCACGCCCAGCGGTACTCCGAGCTGAAGGGCGAGCCCGCCTCGGCGTGAGCCGGCGGGTGCCGCCCGCCCGTCGAAAACCGCCCGAAACGCGCCGGGTGCATACTGATCCCGAGCGCCGGGACCGCCCCCTTCCCCGAACCGGATCCCGGCGGGTGAGGAGACCGGGATGAACCGATCCGTGCGCTTCGACGACATCCGCGCCCTGCTCGTCTGCCACGTCGACAACGCGGGCATCTCGCGCGTGAAGGTGCTGCCGCATCGGCGGCTGCTGTCGGCGAGCACGCACGGCGTCACGATCTCGAACAGCGCGGGCGTGCTGTTCTCGGTCGACGACCACCTCAACGCGACGCCCGACGTCGACCCCGTGGTGGGCGACCTGCGCGGCATCGCCGACACGTCGTCGATGGCGATGCTCGACCGCGAGGCGCGGATCGCGTGGGCGCCGGCCGACCTGTTCGCGCTCGACGGCACGCCGCATCCGACCTGCCAGCGCACCGCGCTGCGGCGCGTGGTCGACGACGCCGAGGATGCCCGGCTGAGCTTCCTCGTCGGCTTCGAGCTCGAGTGCACGGTGTTCCGCCCGTCGCCCGTCGAGGGCGAGCCGCCGGTCCCCGCGACGACGGGTCCGGCGTACTCCACGCGGGCCCTGCTCGAGATCGAGGCGTTCGCGTTCGCCGCGCTGGAGGCGCTCGACGTGGCGGGCGTGCCGGTCGAGCAGATGCATCCCGAGTTCGGCGCCGGACAGCTCGAGTTCGCGTTCGCGCCACGCGACCCGATGGCCGCGGTCGACGACCTCGTGCTCGCCCGCGTCGTGCTGACGCGGCTCGCCCAGCGCCACGGACTCCTCGTCTCGTTCGCGCCCGTGCCGATCGTGGGCGGTTCGACGAACGGATGCCACGTGCACCTCTCGGCGCGACGTGACGGCCGAAACGTCTTCGTCGACCCGAAGGCGAAGCTCGGCGTCGCGCCGCTCGGTGCCAACCTGATCGCGGGCATCCTCGACCGCCTCGAGGAGGGCGTCGCGCTGCTCGGCGGCAGCGTGCTCTCCTTCACCCGGCTGCGGCCGCACGCCTGGGCCGGCGCCGACATCTGCTGGGGCCCGGGCAACCGCGAGGCCGCGATCCGCTTCGTTCCCGGCCAGGCCGGCATGGGCGCCGAGCAGTCCAACATCGAGATCAAGCCGGTGGATGGCGCCGCCAATCCGTATCTCGCGCTCGCCGCCATCCTCAGCGCCGCCCTCGACGGCCTCGCACGCGACGCGGCGCCGCCGAAGCCGGTGCATGTCGATCCCTCGACCTTGACGGCAGCACAACGCCGGAGCGCCGGCATCCGCCCGCTGCCCGCCGACCTCGGCTCGGCGCTGCACCGCCTCGAGTCGAGCGAGTTCTACCGGGGCGTGTTCGGCGACGTGCTCGTCGACGCGTACGTCGCGGTGCGCCAGCACGAGTGGGAGGCGTACGGCGAGCACGTGCCGGAGGACGTCGCCGACCTCGTGCGCTGGCGGTATTGAGGGGGTCCGGGCCGGTCGTGCCTCAGGCGACGATCGCGACGGCCAGGCCGTCCCATCCCTTCGCGCCGATCGTCTGGAGCGCGGTCGCCTCGAACCGCGGGTCTGAGCCGAGCAGGTCGAGTGCGCGCCGTGAACCCCGCACCATCGGGTCGGTGGATGTCGCGTCGGCGACCTCGCCCGCCCGGACCACGTTGTCGACGACGACCACCGTGCCGGGATGCCCGAGCCGAGCCGCCCAGTCGAGGTAGGTCGCGCCCGACTCCTTGTCGGCGTCGATGAACACCAGGTCGAACGGCTCCTCGCCTCGTTCGGCCATTCGTGCGAGCGACTCCGCCGCCGGTCCGAGGCGGATCTCGACCTGGTCGCCGACCCCCGCCCGTTCGAGGTTCGCCCGCGCGACGTCGGCGTGCCGCTGCTCGAGTTCGAGCGTGACGACGCGACCGTCGGCCGGGATGCCGCGCGCGAGCCAGGTCGTCGAGTAGCCGCCGAGCGTGCCGATCTCGAGCACGCGTCGCGCGCCGGTCATCCGCGCGATGAGGTGCAGGAGCTTCCCGGCGAGCGGGGTGACCTCGATCGCGGGAAGCCCGGCGGCCGCGGCATCCGCCAGACCCTGCTCGAGCGCCGGATCGTCGCCGACCAGGAGGTCGACGAGGTAGCGGTCGACGCGGCGTTGGTGGTCAGGAGTCGGCTCGGCCATGAGGCCCGCCTCCGCGGGCGAAGCGGCGCGACAGCAGCGAGCGCAGGCGATGCGCACGCCACTGCGGCGGGGCCGACTCGAAGCCGTCGTGCAGGTGCACGGGGCCGGTGAAGGCCATCGCCCCGCTCCAGCCGGGATCGGCCCACGGAGCGGACCCTCCGTGCTGGATCGTGTCGTTGATGCTCCTCGCAGCGCTCATGATGTCCTCCTGGGGTGTCGCCATCGACGGGTCGGATCGCGCCGACGCTGCCCGCTCATTCTCCTCCTCTCGGGGCGGCGCCGCCCCGGGGATCGCCGGCGCAGGGATCGGCCGGGTGTCGGCGGGTGACGCGATCATGGGCGCATGGATGCCGCACCCGCGCCGGAGGGCGCCCGGCCGGAGCCGACCGTACCGGAGGGCGCCCGACCCGAGCCGATCTCGCCGCAGCAGTTCCACGACGCCGACGGGGTCGACGACTGGCGCGTGCTCTACTGGGGCGCGCACGCCTTCTTCCGCGCGACGTCGTATGCGGCGGGCGCACGGTTCGTCGCCGCGATCACGGCGCTCGACGAGGTCGTCGCGCACGAGCCCGACATCGACCTGCGGCACGAGGGCGTGGCCGTGAAGCTGATCAGCCGCGACGTGCGCGACCTCAGCACGCGCGATGTCGAGGTCGCCCGCGTCGTCTCGCGCGTCGCGAGGGAGCACGGCCTGGTGGCGGATGTCTCGGTGCTGCAGGTCGTGCAGACGGCCGTCGCGTCTCCGCCCTCGGCCGAGGTGACCCCGTTCTGGACGGCCGTGCTCGGGTACGTGAGGCCGAACGACACCCACCTCGTGGATCCGCTGCGCCGCGGGTCGTCCGTGTTCCTGCAGCCGACGGAGCAGGTCGGCCCGCGACGCGGGCGCATGCACGTCGACGTCTGCGTGCCGCACGACCAGGTGCACGCGCGCATCGAGGCCGCGCTCGCCGCGGGCGGTCGGATCGTCGACGAATCGTTCGCGCCCGAATGGTGGACGCTCGCCGACTCCGAGAACCATGGCGTCGACCTCACGACGTGGTGGGGGCGGGAGTCGACGCGGCTCGAGGAGGAGCGGCCCGGCGCCTGAGGCCGGCGGCCGAGCGGCCGAGCGGCCGAGCGGCCGAGCGGCCGAATGGCCGAGTGGCCGCATGGCCGCGGGGCCGAGCGGGCGGACCGCGGTCGGGCGCCTCGGCACGGCGGCCTCGGCACGGCAGCCTCGGCACGGCGGCCTCGAGACCAAACCAGCGCGGCCGAGGTCGGCGGACCGGCGGCGCGGGACCCTCGTCCTAGCGGTGGGCGGGCTGCGGCGCTAGCCTCCTCGGGTGGACCTCAGCGAGGCGAACGACGGCCGCCCCGGCTCCGGCCGCCAGGGCGGGCCGGGTTCGAGCCGGGCGCTCCGCGACGCCCCGCTCGTGCGACGCATCCGCGAGTCCGTCATCGGCGACGACCAGGTCGTTCCGGGCCCCTACGGCCCTCGGCGCGTGACCTACGCCGACTACACCGCATCCGGCCGGGCTCTGACGTTCATCGAGGACTTCATCCGCGACGAGGTGCTGCCGCGGTACGCGAACACGCACACCGAGTCGAGCGGCACGGGGCTGCAGACCACGCGCCTGCGCGAGGACGCGCGCCGCACCATTCGCGACGCCGTCGGCGGCGACGACGACACCGTGGTGATCTTCACCGGTGCGGGCTCCACCGGCGCGATCGACAAGCTCATCGGCATGCTCGGGCTGCGCGTGCCATCCGCCCTCGACGATCGGTACCACTTCGCCGCGTCGATCCCGCCGGAGGAGCGGCCGGTCGTGTTCATCGGCCCGTTCGAGCACCACTCGAACGAGCTGCCCTGGCGCGAGTCGATCGCCGACGTCGTGACGATCCCGCAGGACCCGGACGGGCACATCGACCGGCGCGTCCTCGAGGCCGAGCTCGTGCGTCACGTCGACCGGCCGCTGAAGATCGGCTCGTTCTCGGCCGCGAGCAACGTCACGGGCATCGTGAGCGACACGGCGGGCATTTCGGCGCTGCTTCACGCCTACGGCGCGCTGTCGTTCTGGGACTTCGCGGCGGCTGCGCCGTACGTCGACATCGAGATGACCCACGGCGACCCGGCCGTGGCGCTCGCGACCGGGCAGTACAAGGACGCGATCTTCCTCAGCCCGCACAAGTTCATCGGCGGCCCGTCGACGCCGGGCGTGCTCGTCATGCGGCGCGAGCTCGCGACGAACCGGGTGCCGGATGTCCCGGGCGGCGGCACCGTCGCCTTCGTGAACCCGACCGAGCACGAATACCTCGCCGACGTCGCCCACCGCGAGGAGGGCGGTACGCCCGCGATCGTCGAGTCGATCCGAGCCGGGCTCGTGTTCGGCCTGAAGGACGCCGTCGGCGTGCCGACCATCCGCGCACTCGAGGACGACTTCCTGCGCCGCGCGATCGCCGCGTGGCACGACGAGCCCGCGATCGAGGTGCTCGGCAACCTCGAGGCCGAGCGGCTGTCGATCGTGTCGTTCGTCGTGCGCGCGCCGAGCGGCAGGTACCTGCACCACAACTTCATCGTGGCCCTGCTGAACGACCTGTTCGGCATCCAGTCCAGGGGCGGATGCTCCTGCGCCGGCCCCTACGGACACCAACTGCTCGGCATCGACATCGAGCGCTCGCACGAGTTCGAGCGCGAGATCGCGCGCGGCTGCGAGGGCATCAAGCCCGGCTGGGTGCGCATCAACTTCAACTACTTCATCTCGGAGCGCGTCCTCGACTACCTCGTCAAGGCCGTGAAGCTCGTCGCGCGCGAGGGGTGGCGGATGCTGCCCGACTACACCTTCGATCCGACGTCCGGCATCTGGCACCACCGCCGCGGCCCGGTCGAGCCGCCGCTCCGGCTCTCGCAGGTGTCGTACGACGCCGAGGGGCGCCTCGTGTACCCGCACAACGACGACCGCGCACCCGAGTCGGCGCTCGCCGGGTACCTGGCCGAGGCGATCTTCGCGGCCGCACCCGGCGAGTCCGACGCACGCGCTTCCGCCGACGGAGCGGCGCCCGGCGTGGCAGCGGCGCCCGGCGTCGCAGCCGCTCCCGGTGAGACGACGACGGATGCCGCGCCGGCACGTCTCTCGGCCGACTTCGAGCATCTCCGCTGGTTCGACCTGCCCGCGGTGTGCCTCACCCGGTGACCGGTGCGCCGGACGGTGACCGCTGCCCAGGACCATGACCGCTCCGCCAGGGCGGGTGATCGCTCCGCCGGCGCGACGCACCCGGCGTCGCGACCCGCACGCACGCACTACGCATGCAGCGCCCCGCGGCCGCCGCGGAGCATCGCGAGTCCGAACGCTCGCGCGTTCGGATGGGCGATGCGGCCGTCGCCGTCGACGAGTTCGAGCACTCGGAGCAACCGGTCCAGTCGGGCCGGTCCGAACTCGCTGCTCCGGCTCGCGGACCAGGCACGGCGGTGGGCCTCGTCGAAGGCGAAGCGACGCACGTCCCGGTCGCCGCAGACCAGGTCGACCGCGCGCTCGGCGACGTCGGCCCGAGAACGGTGCGAGCCGGTTCGTCCGTCCTCCATGAGCCGTGCGGCGAGGGTGTGCCAGAGCGCGACCGGGTCGCCGAGGAGGGTGTCGCGCACCGGAACGTACGTCCTCATGATCCCCTTCTGCACTCGTGCGAACCGAAGCGCCTTCAGGTCATCGCCCAGCGGCCCCGCGGCATCGACGTCGACCCCGTCGGGATCTGCGGCGGCCCGCAGCAGCTGCCGGATCGGCGCGAGAGCGTGGACGACCTGCTCGGCGTCGAGCGTCGGAGGCTCCAACACGCCGAGCGCGACCAGGTCCATGCGGAGCGCGCGGCGACCGGGAGCGCTCGACCCGCTCATCGCCGCGTCGAGCGGGCGCCAGCTCGCGTCGCCGGCGGGCCGGTGGGCGGCGTCGCTTCCGAACATCAGCTCGAACTCGTGGTCGAGCGCCGCACGGTCCACGGGATCCCCGAGCTCGCCGTACGCCGCCTCCGTTCCGTTCCGGGGCACGGTTCCCTCGCCGCCGAGGAGAGCGGCGGTCGGCGCAGCCGTGTCCGACGTCGCCGCGTCGAGCCCCGAGTCGAGCCTGACGCGATGGCGCCAGGTCGGACCGGTTCCGACGGGACCGGTGCCCTCCACGCGCCCGAGGTCGACCTGGCGGTACTCGAACTCGAGTTCGCCGCCGAAGCGTTCGACGACCTGGCCGACGTTCCACCCGCGGTCGTCTTCGGACGCGCGATCGTCGCAGCCGTACGGATCACCCGCATATCGGTCCTCGTCGTACCCGTAGCCGGCCGCGCCGTACCGGTACCCGTCCGACCCGGGGCCGTATCCGCCCCCGTCCGACCGGCGCGCGATCGGGCGAGCCGGAGTGAGGATGCCGGACCCCCACGCATCGGCCTCGCGCCCCCACCACGGCGTGTGCGTCGTGCCGAACCGCCAGGACCCTGCGCCCGTCCAGCCGAAGGCGAGCATGATCGCATCGGCGAGCCGGTCGAGCCCGACCGTGGAATCGATGCTGATCGCCCGCCACGGCGGATCGCCGTCGATCGTGACGAGTTCGACGCGGAGGGTGAGTCGTGCGCGCGGCGCACCGGTTCGACTGGGCATGCGCCGAGCATCGCGGTTCCGCGCTCACCTCAGCCCGCTGCGCCCGGATCGGACCGTCGATCGCCGTCGCACCATCCTGTGGAGGAGCGGTCGGGCCGCCGGCTCACCCCGAGCGTCGAGTCCCGCAGTTCCAGCACGTGCCTCCCTCGACGAGCGCACCGCACTCGTCGCAGGTCGCGGCGAGCCAGCAGACATCGCCGATGGCGGCATCAGCCAGTCGGCCGTCGACGCGGTCGGCTCCGGATGGTGCGGACTCGCCGTGCGCGCGCCCGGCCTCACGCCGATCATTCACCGGTGCCGTCCCGATCCGCCCAGATCGCGATGTCGACCTTGTTGCCCGCGGGGTCGGCGAGCGTCCACCAGCCGCCTTCCTCTGAGCCTGCGGCGATGCGCCCGCCGGCGCGCAGCGCCGCTTCGACACGTGCCCGGCCGACCGCGCGGGGCACCGAGACGTCGAGGTGGAACGCGTGCCGAAGCGGCTTCTCCGGTTCGAGCTCCTGGAACCACAGGCTCGGACCGCGGCCGTCGAGGTCGACGAGGTCTTCGTCGCCGTGCTCGGCGTACGCGAAGAGCTCGCGCCAGAACGGGCGCACCCCGGCCTCGGCCTTCGACGCGATCGCGATCTGCACGACCTGCACCTTCGACGGGTCGGGGCGCGCGCCGAAGGTCGCCGAGACCGCGGAGATCTCCTTCGCCACGTCGAGGTCGGACTCGACGAGCTCGGTGAGATCGCGGGCGAGTCGAACCGCCAGGCCGTCGGCGCGCAGGTCGAGGTGCAGCCGATCGGCGCCGTCGAGCCCGGCGAACTCGGCCGCCAGCGCCGCGCTGCGCGCGAGCGACCCCGTGTCGAACCACGCGGTCGGCCCCCAGAACACGACGGGCCAGTCGTCGAGATCGGATGCCGCGCGGAAGGCGCCGAACATCGCCTCACCCCGCGCGAGCTCAGCGGGCCCCGCCGCCACGAGCGGTGCGGGCCCCGCCGTCACGAGCGGTGCGATCCGCGCGGGGGCCGGCGGCGCGGCATCCGCCAGGCGCTCGGGGGCCGCCGTGGCACCCGCCTCGCTCATGGCACCCGCTTCGTTCGCGGCATGCGCCCCGACCGAGCCGACGGTGCCGCCGACTCCACCCCGGTCGACCTCGAGGAGAGCGGGCGATGCCGGGTCGTCCTCTTGCACGGGCAGGTCGGGCCAGGTGACGAGGTCGACCTTGTTGCCGGCGGCGTCGGCGCAGGTCCAGAACTGCGGGACCTCGGCGTCGGACGCGACCCGGCCGCCCGCACCGAGCGCCGCCTCGAGACGTGCGGTGGCGATCTCGCGCGGTACGGCGAGGTCGAGGTGCATCGCGTGCCGCAGCCGCTTCGCCGGGTCGAGCGGCTGGAACCACACCGACGGTCCGCGCCCGCGGGGGTCGACGAGGTCGTCGCCGACGTGGTCGGCGTACCCGAGCGCGGCGCGCCAGAAGGGCAGGACCTCGTCGACGGGCCGGCTCGTCGCGATCGCCACCTGCACGTCCTGCGTTCGATGCGGCTCGGGGGTCAGGCCGTGCTCCCGGGCGATCGCCGTGACCGCTCGTGCGCGATCGGCCGCGCCGTCGTCGAGGTCGATGAGGTCGGCGCAGAGGCGCACGATCACGCCGTCCGGGCGGATGTCGATCAGCGGCGGATGCTGCGCCAGCGCGTCGAGTGCCGTGACCGCGGTCGCGAACGCCGTGCCGTCGCGCACCGAACCCGTCGCGAAGCGCGCGATCGGCCCGCAGTACGCGACCCGCCAGCCGTCGAGCCCATCGGCGGCGAGGAATCCGAGTCGCTGGTCCTGGCCCATGCCGTCTCCGTCTCGCGTCGCGTCAACCTGACGCGCCGAAGATAGCGGACGGTCGCGCCATCCGGTACCCGTCGCTGCGCCCCGGCCTCGACGGCCGCCCCGGCACCCGGCACCCGGCTCGCGCGCCTCGGCCGGCTCGGAGTCGGTCCGCGCCGCACTCGCCGGACGCTCGACGCGTCGGCCGCGAAGTTCGCTTCGCCGCTCGTGCCCGCCGATGCCGGTCGGTCCCTGCCGTCGGTCCCTGCCGTCGGTCAGTGCCCGCCGCCGGTCAGGGCCCGCCGCCGGTCAGCGCCTGTCGTCCTCCGGCAGTCGCGTCGTCTCGCCGCCGATCCCGGAGCCCTGGCCCTCCGGGACATCCGTACCGGTCTCGTCGTCGTCGAGGTGGGCCTGCACGGCCTCGTCGTCGACCTGGGTCATGGGCAGCTCGTCGCGGTCGGAATCCGTGTTGTCGCCCGGGTCGAGGAAGCCGTTGGAGATGTCGGTCATGCGGGTGCTCCTTCCGTCGGAGCACCCCACGCTGTCACGTCGGCCATCCCGCCGGCAGGCGGTTGACAGCGTCGGGCTAGTCGGCCGACGCCGCGCGCTTCTCCAACTCGCGCGCGTAGTCGGGCACCGCGTTGTTCCACCCGCGCGGCGGCCGCTCGTAGCCGCTGGCCGGCGGCCGTTCGGGGATCTCGATCGTCTCGTGCGGCACCTGCTCCCACGGCACCTTCGACAGGATGTGCGCCATCACGTTGATGCGCGAGCGCCGCTTGTCGTCGCTCTCGATCTCGTACCAGGGCGCCTCGGCGATGTCGGTGTGGAGGAACATCGTGTCCTTCGCGCGCGAGTAGTCCTCCCACTTGGTGATCGAGCTGAGGTCGGTCGGGCTGAGCTTCCAGCGCCGCATCGGGTCCTCGAGGCGGGAACGGAAGCGCTCCTCCTGCACGACGTCGGACACGCTGAACCAGTACTTCAGCAGGATGATGCCGTCCTCGACGAGCATCCGCTCGAAGATCGGCGCCTGGTGCAGGAACCGCTGGTACTCCTCGTTCGTGCAGTACCCCATGACCCGTTCGACGCCCGCGCGGTTGTACCAGGAGCGGTCCATGAGCACCATCTCGCCCGCGGCAGGCAGGTGCGGCACGTACCGCTGGAAGTACCATCTCGTCTTGTCGCGCTCGCTCGGCGCCGGAAGCGCGACGATGCGCGTCACGCGCGGGTTGAGGTACTCCGACACGCGCTTGATCGCCGAGCCCTTGCCCGCGGCATCCCGCCCCTCGAAGATCACGACGACCCGGGCGCCCGACTGCTGCACCCACGCCTGCATCTCGACGAGCTGGGCCTGCAACGTCTTGAGTGCGTCCTTGTAGAGCGACTTCGGCATCCGGTCGGACATCGCGCACCCCCTGGGTTCGAAGCATAGGGCGGATGTCGCGCCGGCGCGCCGCACGCCGCAGCCGGTTCTCGCGCGCTCGGCGCGCCCGCCGACATGCCACCTGCGGCGGGATCGAGGGGCGGGATGCCGCGTCGGGTGGCATCTCGGCGAGCCATGGCATGCGCGGGCGCACCGCGAGTACGCTCGCGGCCAGAGCACCCGGACACGGTCGCGGCGGCCTCCGGTCGCCCGAGGAGGAGGCGGAGATGACGGTTCCCGAGATCAACTACTGGGCAGTGCTGCTCGCGACGCTGTCGAGCATGGTCGTCGGCTCGATCTGGTACGCCCGCGGGGTGTTCGGCACGCGATGGTCGAAGCTCGCGGGGGTCGACATGGACCGTCCGGGCTCGAGCGCCGTGGGTCCGATCGTCGTGACCGTGCTGGTGAGCTTCGTGACGGCGTGGGTGCTTGCGGGCGCCTCGACGATCGCGTGGCACTTCTACGGCGGCAGCTACCTGCTCGCGGCGGTCTTCACGGCGATCATCCTGTGGGCGGGCCTGACCGCGGCGCGGTTCATCACGCACGATGCGTTCGAGGGGCGTCCGTCGTCGCTGACGGTCCTGAACATCGCGCACGAGCTCGTGACGCTCGTGGTGATGGGGATCATCATCGGGGTGTGGCCGCCGGTCGGGACGGTCTGAGTTCAGCAAGTGCGGCGGTCGCGGGCTGCGCGGGGCGCGCGCCGGCCGGCGCGGCCGGGTGAGGGAGGCACGCGGCATCCGCTCACCGAGGCGACCGTAGGATCGGAGAATGGCCGGATTCTGGGGCAAGCGGAAGCGCGAGGAGCTCGAGGCGCAGCAGGAGCTGCAGGCCCAGGACGCCGACCTCGCGAAGCGGGCTCGCACGGAGCTCGTCGCGGCCGACGAGCGCATCCGGGTCACGACCGACGAGCTCGACTTCGCCGAGGCGGAACTCGGCGCGGACGCGACATCCGCTCTTCGCGAAGCGCTCGCGGCGGTGCGCACGCACCTCGGCGAGGCGTTCCGGCTGCACCAGCTGAACCACGACCACATCCCGGACACCGCCGAGGAGCTACGGGCGCGGAACTCGCGCATCGTGCAGCTCTGCGAGTGGGCCGAGGACGTGCTCGACGAGCGCACGGCGGAGCTCGCCGAGCGGATCGCCCGGGCGCGGCGCGCGCCGGAGATCATCGCGGGGGTGCGCGGCGACGTCGCGCTGCTCCGCGAGCGCATCCCGCAGGCGCGTGAGATCGTCGACCGCCTCGCCGTCCGATATGCGCCGCAGGCGCTCGCCCAGGTCGAGGCGAACCCCGCGGAGGCCGAGCAGCTGCTCGGGTTCGCCGAGCACGGCGTGGGCGTCGCGGAACGCCGTCGCGCTGCCGGACAGCGCGAGCAGGCCAACCTCGCGCTCGAGGCGGCCACCGAGTCGGTGCGCCGCGCGGCGACGCTGCTCGACGCGGTCGAGACGTTCGAGGTCGAGGCGCTGCGGGCCGAATCGACGCTCGCCGCGATCGTCGAGGACTCGCGCGAGGACATCGTCGTCGCGCTGCGCGAACCGCACTCGCCGACCGTCTCCGCCGCGGTCGCCGAGCTCCAGGCCGCGCTGGCGGCCCTCCCGGCGGCGGGCGTCAACACCGACCCGTTCTCGCAGCTCACCCGGCTGCGCGAGGCGAATGCGGGGCTGGATGCCGCGATCGCGGCCGCGCGCGAACGTGCGGCCCGTCCGATCCCGCCGTTGGAGCACGTGCGTCACGCCATCGACGACGCCGACCGGCAGCTCGCCGTCGCCCGCGACGTCATCGCCGGTCACCGCGGGTGGATCGGTGCGGATGCGCGCACCCGGCTCGCCGAGGGCGAGCGCGTGCGTCTCGACCTCGATCGCTTCCTCGGACTGCCGGCCGCGACCGTGCCGACGATCGGCGAGGACCATCGCGAGCAGGCGATGACGATGGCGCGTCGTGCCGCGTACCTTGCGGGCGAGGCGCTGCAGCTCGCACGGCGCGACATCGACTCGTCGCGTCCGCAGGATCCGGGGCAGTGGGGCGGCCCGGGCGGTCCCGGGTGGGGCGGCGGTCGTCGCGGCGGCGGGGGCGACATGATGGGCGGCATCCTCGGCGGACTCGTCATCGGCAGCATCCTCGACGGGATCTTCGACTAGCGGCGCGGGTGGGGGAGGAGTGCCCAGGCCGGGGCCTGCGCCACGCGGCCGGGTGCGCCGACCGCGACCGCGCCCGCCCCTGCCCCTGCCCCGCCCTCGGGGCGGCTCATGGCGTGCAATCCGTCCGGCTCGTAAAATCGGTGCATGGCCGGGTTCTGGGCCGGGCGCCGGCGCGGCGCACGAGAACTCGAGGCCCGCGACGCCGCGGAGGCGAAGCGGGTCGGGTCGGCCCTGTTCGCCGCCGATGAGCGCATCCGGCTCGCCGCCGAGGAGCTCGGCTTCGCCGAAGCCGTGCTGGGGACGGACATCGCGACCGCGCGCACGGCGGCGTTGCTCGTCGTCGCGCGCGACCGCTTGGGCGAGGCGTTCCGGCTCGACCGGCTGAATCGCGATGCGATACCCGGCACGGCCGAGGACGTTCGTGCGCGCACCATCCGCATCCTGGAACTCTGCGAGTGGATCGAGCGGGTGCTGCTCGAGCAGACGTCGGCGTTGGCTGATCGGATGGCGCGTGCGCGCCGAGCGCCGGAGGCGATCGTCGGCTTGCGGGTCGACGTGGAGCGACTCCGCGCCCGCATCCCGCAGGCTCGTGCCACGCTCGCTCGGCTCGAGGCGCGCTACGCACGTCGAGCGCTGGTCGACGTGGCGTCCGGTCCCGCCGAAGCCGCCCGGCAGCTCGGCTTCGCCGAGCACTCGCTCGCCGTGGCCGTGCGTCGGCTCGAGGCCGATGAGCGCGACGCGATGCTCGTGGCGCTCGAGGCATCCGCTCGGTCGGTGCGTCGGGCGGAGTCGCTGCTCGACGCCGTCGAGGGCTTCGAGATCGACGCCCTGCGCGCTGAGGCGGAGCTCGGCGAGCTCGTCGTCGAGGCGCGACGGACCCTCGCCGTCGCGGCGGCTTCGCCGCACTCGCGAGGCCCAACGGCGGTCGGGTCGCGTGCTCGTGAGCGTGCAGCACCGGCGCCCGCACCTGACGCGCCCGCACCTGCTGCCGCACCCGCACCGGCACCGGCACCGGCACCCGAGGCCATGGCATCGCGCTCGCGGGCTGCGGTGATGGCGGACCGATCTGACCGCGCCGCATCCGCGGGGACCGCAACACGCTCGCGGGCCGTGGCCGATGCGATCGTCGTGCTGGAGAGCGTGCTCGCGGATCTTCCGGTCGCGGGCGTCGACACCGACCCGATCGGTCACCTCGAGCGGCTGCGCGAGGCGCACGCGGTATTGACCGCCGCGCTCGCGGCTGACGGAGAGCGTGGGGCTCGTCGGGTGCTGCCGGCGTCCCACGTGCACGATGCGGTCGCGAACGCCGATCGTCAGCTCGATCTCGCGCGCGACGCCGTCGTCGGGCATCCCGGCCGGGTCGGCGCGGCGGCGTTCGCGCGGCTGGCGGAGTCGGAGCACCTCCGCATCGACCTCGGTCACTATCTCGGCAGCTCAGCCGCGGAGGTCGCGGTCGTCGACCTCGATCATCGCGACCGCGTGATCGGGATGGCGCGACGTGCCGCCGAGCTCGCCGCCGAGGCGGTGCGGCTCGCGCGTCGCGATCTCGAGGCTGCTCGGGCGTTCGCACGCACGGCGTCCTGACTCGGCGCCGTGCGCCGCGTCCTGATGCGACGTCGTCCGCAGTGTCCTGACGGGACGCCGTGTGCCGTGTTCTGCAGCGACGCGGGCTGTGCTCGTCCGCCGGTGGCCGCCTGTTGCTCGGACCCGGCGCCTTCGCCGCGCCGGCCTCGCATGCAGCCGTGTGCGGCCTCACGCAGCCGCGCGCGACGCGGGCACGGCGAAGCGCGCGCGGCCGCCGAGGCGGGGAGTTCGGGCGGGGTCGACGTGCGGGGGAGGAATGAACCACACCTCGGATCGGCCGGCGCGAATGGCCCAACCTTCGCGGTGGATGCGATGGTGGCAGAAGGAGCACAGCATGACTCCGTTCGAGAGGTCGGTCGGGCCGGCGTCGCGTTCCCACCACCTGATGTGGTGCGCGTCGACGTAGGTGATGTTCTGGCCGCAGCAGGCGCAGCCACCGTCGCGTTCGGCCAACGCGAGCCGCTGGGCCCTGGTGAAGAGTCGTGCGGACCGGCCGAGGTCGAGCGGCACGCTCTCACCGCCGAGAACGGCGGGGATGATCTCGGCGTCGGCGGCCATGCGGCGCGCGGTGGAGGCGGAGATCGGCTGGTCGAGGCCGTCGACCCGCGCCTGACCGAGCCCGTCGACGAGGGCGTCGTGGTCGAGGCGGACCACGACCGTCACCTTCGCGAGCGGCGCCAGGGTCTGTTCGCAGCCGAGCGCGTGACGGGCGATGGCAGCGAGCGCGTCGGCTTGGATCTGCGGGATCGATCGGTCGTCGTCGACGATCGGCCCGCGCCGAGTGGCTCCGACCGGGCTCGCCTCACGCCGCCGCAGCACATCGCTCACGAGCGCCTCGACGGCGGCCTTGATGGGCGCGGCGGTCTCGGGGTCGAGTCGAGCACGGAGGTGCACCATGCCCGCGGCATCCTCTCGGATCGTCAGCGAGCGCTCGGCGCGCAGTTGCTCTTCGCGCGGTTCGATGCCCTCGCGGTCGAGTCGGGCCTCGGCCTCTCGGACCGCGCGCACGAGCAGGTCGAGCGGCACCTGCGCCGCGAGGTCGACGAGGGCCGCTTCGGTGTCGGCGGCGAGATCGGGGTCGGCGTGGACGCGCACGCGCTCGAGCATGGACGTGATCGCGGACGCCGCGTCGACGCCGATGCGGCCGGCGGAGAGCGCCGCCGCGACGTGCGGATGACGCGATGGTGCGCGCTCCCCGCCGAAGGTCTGTCGTTCGGCGGTGGCGGTGCCGACGGCGATGAGCTTGGCCGCATCCTTCTGGGTGGTGCCGGTCGCGGCCGCGATGAGCCGCGCCGGACTGTGGAAGCCCTGCGACCGGGCGAGGCTCGCCTGCCCGAGCTCGGTGTTCGACCGCTTCGAGACCTCGGCGGCGACGCGCGCGAGCAGCGCATCGGCGTCGCGCCGCACGCGCGCGAGCGCGTCGGTCACGCGGACCAGCCCGGCGTCGCTCATCTGCTCGAGTTCGACCTGGCTGACGCCGGCGATCGCCCCGGCCGCCGGCATCGCGCCGGCCCAGGCCGAACGCAGCGCCTCGACATCGCGGTCGAGGGTGAGCAGCGGCTGATCCATGAGTCCATGCTGCACCGACCCACTGACATTCGGATGTCGCGGAAACACCTCCTCATCTGCGAAATCACCTGTGGAGAACTTCGGTGGTCCGCCGCCTGTGGAGGACGAGTCAGCGCGGGTGGACGGGCGGGGCCGGGGCCGGTCGGCAGGACGGGACGGATGGGGTGGCGGGACCGGGAACGGGCAGCGGGCCCGACCCGACACCCCGACACATCCGTATCAAGGCAGTTACTGTTGTGTCATGCCGTACAGCGTCCGCGAGTATGCCGAGCGGCTCGGCATCTCGCGGGCCGCGGCGTTCAAGCGGGTGCGGAGCGGCGGGATCGGCGCCTATCGCATCGGTTCGCAGTGGGTCGTTCCCGACGAGGCGGTGTCGGCGCCGACGCCCGTCTCGCGCCCGATGTCGCCGGGGAATGCGCGTCGGCTGCTGGCATCCGTGTCGGGGGTGGCGGTCGCGGTCGACGATGCGGTCGTGCGGCGGCGGATCGCCGAGAAGACCGACCGCGTGCTCCGCGGCGACGTCGACCCCATGCTGCTGTGGAGCTGGGTTCGCGAGCGCGCGCCGCGGCTCGCGCTCCACGCCCGAGAGGTGGACCTCGCCGACCTGCTCGCGGATCCGCGGCTCGTGCCGTCCGGGCTGTCGGACCCGAGGGGGGCCATGGCGTCCGCCGCCTCCGGACGGCCGGCGCTCGGGCCGGCGCCGACCGCTCGCGTGGACGGCGGACGCGCCCCCGCGGCATCCGCTCGCCTCGAGACCGAACCCGTCCCCGCGCCGTCCGATCGCCCCGCCCCAGAACCCGCCCCCACGCCATCCGTCGTCGAGGGCTACGTCTCGCCCGCCGCGCTCGACGCGCTGGTCACCGAGTTCCTGCTCGTCCAGACCGACCGGCCGAACGTCTGGGTGCACGTCGCCGACATCCCGACGGATGTCTCGGGCCGCGCGCCGATCGGATTCACCATCGCCGACCTGCTCGACCACGGCGGCCCGCGCGAACGCGCGCACGCGACGGTGCTGCTGCACACGCGATCCGGCGACGGCGGGACGGCGACGCCCCGCGGCCGCGGACGCGACGCGATCCGCGCGAAGGGAACGACCCGCGCGGCTCGCGCTCTCGGCCCTACCCTCGACGAGTGATCGATTTCCAGAACGGGACCTTCGTCAAGCTGTCCAAGGCGGATGTCGCGAGCATCGAGCCGAGCGTCCGCGGCCTCTACGTCGACGGCGAGACGTCGATGGTCGCGGCGAAGGGCATGCGCGACTTCATCATGTTCACGAACAAGCGGATCATCGCCGTGAACATCCAGGGCATGACCGGGAAGAAGCGCGACACCACGTCGCTGCCCTACTCGAAGATCCAGGCCTTCTCGGTCGAGACCGCGGGCACGCTCGACCGCGACGCAGAGCTCGAGGTGTGGCTCAGCGGCCTCGGCAGGGTGCGGTTCGAGTTCGCCGGCGGCTTCGATGTGGGGTACCTCGCGAAGCTGATCGGGTGGGCGGTGCTGTAGGGCGGGCGGATGCCGCGGGGCGGCGGAGGTCCGCGTATCTCCAATCACTGATCGGCCAGGAGCGCTTCCGTTGGGGCGCTGAGAACGAGCGCCGCGACTGCGATGTCGACTGGGAGTGCACGTCCTGGAGCCTCGCCGACCTCGTCCTCGGACAGAGCGTCTGCGGCAAGGGATATCCGTCCGTTTGCCTGATACGAACCGGTCCATTTGTCGAACAGGCAGCCTGTCCCGCCGAGAACTCACGGATTCAGAGCCCGGGCTTCCCTCCAAGTGAGGTTTGCGCGTCAGAGCGAGGTTGCAGGCCTGCCTCACGCGCAGAACCCTCACTTGGAGCGAGCTGAGGAGCGGGGCGAGCGGGGCGAGCGAGGTGTCGTCCTCCGCGATCAGCCCGTGAACAGCGCGCTGATCGCCCCCGACACGAGCGGGAGAGCCGCCCACGCCACGAGGCCCAGCCCCGCTACCAGACCGAACGCCCACCCGACGCGCCGGCGGCTCGCCCGATCCACCGCGACGCGAAGCCGCTCGAACGCGACATGGTCGACGACTTCGGCCTCCGGCATCCGCTGCCAGGCCGAGGGCTGCGCCGCGACGGCGGCGAGGCGTTGAACCTGCTCCGGCGCCAGCACCACGCGCCGTCGCCGCAGCCAACGCACGAGCTCGCTGTCGCGCAGCACGACGACCTCCGACGGACGCTCACGCACCGTCATCCGTCTCGCCCCCACGATCGCGACGATGGGCGTGACCCCGACCGGCACGCTCGCCGCCGCCGACAGCAGCTTCGCCGTGCGCTTCGCCTCGTACGCGGCGTTGCGCAGGTGGTCGGTGCGCTGGCCGTTCACGAGGATGCGCTTCGCGCCGACCCACACTTGCTGCCCGCGGTGGTGCTTCGTGTTGATCGTGAACGCGCCCGCCGGCCCGATGACGACGTGGTCGAGGTCGCTCGACTCGGTACCGATCGGTACCGAGTGCAGTACGACCCACTCCGGGCCGAGCGCCTCGAGGCGTCGCGCGACCTCGAGTTCGCCGAGCGCTCCGACGTACCAGGGCTCGGCGTCGCGTCCCAGCGGCGAGACGCCGAAGAACCGCTGCACGGCGGTGTTCGGCGGCACGGTCGACTGCACGCGCAGGCATTCGGCGATGACGGATGCCGCGGGGCGGCGGTTCGCGAGCGACGGTGTCGCGACGTGCTCGGTGCTCATGGGGTCCTCGCGGCGGTAGGGTCGCTCGATCCTGACAGCCGTGTCGGGATGCGGGGGAGTCCCCGAACGTGGGGTGGCGGGCCGGATGCCGCGAAACCCACCATTGACCCCACCCCCGCCCCACCGCTAACGTTCGAAGGCTGCGCACCCGCGCAGCATCCCGGAGACCTGCACGAGGAAGGACGAGCCGCCGTGTATCTGCAGCACACGAATCGCCAGTCCTTCGTCGAGCCCGCGAAGGCTCGCCAAGCGAGCACGCTTCGCGAACTCGAGCAGGTGCTCGAACCGGCACGCTGACGCGGCCGCGGCCCGATGGCCGCGAGAATCGCGTCACCCCGTGCCATCCGAGGCCCGGGGTTTCCTTCCGTCTGCGCGCGACGGGAGCCCTCGGGCTCCGCGATCGAGAGAACGCAACGCAACCAGACAGGAAAGGAACATGGAGAAGCTCTCCGCACGGCTCGTGTCGTGGGCGAGCCTGATCGACGAGAAGACCGTCGAGCAGGCCCGCACGTCGTCGACGATGCCGTTCATCTACCCGCACCTCGCGCTGATGCCCGACGCGCACCTGGGCCTCGGCGCCACGGTGGGGTCGGTCATCCCGACGCTCGGCGCGATCATGCCCGCCGCGGTCGGGGTCGACATCGGCTGCGGCATGATCGCCGTGAAGACGCAGTTCAGTAGCGAAGACCTGCCCGAGGACCGGAGGGAGGTCCGGGAGCAGATCGAGCGCGCCATCCCGCTGTCGGCCGGTCACGCGAACCGCAAGGTCGTCGCGACCGCCGAGCCGCGGATCGCCGAGCTCGAGGCGCTCGCCGAGGCGAAGGGGTTCGACCCGGCCCGCTACCGGGGCGACTGGCGGCTGCAGCTGGGGTCGCTCGGCAGCGGCAACCACTTCATCGAGGTCTCGCTCGATGAGGCGGATGCCGTGTGGCTGTTCCTGCACTCCGGAAGCCGGGGCGTGGGCAACAAGATCGCGCAGCATCACATCCGGGTCGCGCAGGAGCTCTGCCGGAAGTGGTGGATCGACCTGCCCGACAAGGACCTCGCGTACCTCGTCGAGGGCACGCCGGAGTTCACGCGGTACATCGCGGAGCTGCGGTGGGCGCAGCACTTCGCGCTGCTGAACCGGGAGGAGATGATGGACCGGGTCATCCGGCAGGTCTCGGAGTGGGTCGGCACGCCGGTGGAGGAGCGGGAGCGGATCAACTGCCACCACAACTTCACCGAGAGCGAGGAGCACTTCGGCAAGCGGGTATGGGTGTCGCGGAAGGGCGCGATCCAGGCCGATGCCGGCCGGCCGGGCCTGATCCCGGGTTCGATGGGCACGGCGTCGTACGTGGTCGAGGGCCTGGGCGATCGGATGTCGCTGAACTCCTCGCCGCACGGCGCGGGCCGGACGTACTCGCGCTCCGCCGCCCGGCGGACCTTCACGCAGGAGCAGCTGCGCGAGGCGATGGTCGGCATCGAGTACCGCGACACCGACGCGTTCATCGACGAGATCCCGGCGGCCTACAAGCCGATCGACCGGGTGATGGCGGATGCCGCGTCCCTCGTGCGGGTGCGGCACACGCTGCGGCAGGTGGTGAACGTGAAGGGGGACTGAGGGGTCTCATCGCGACCGCATGAAGGGGTGACGGATGCCGCGGCTCGCGCCCGCTCGGAGACGGGCGGGTGCGGGTCGCGGCGGCGCCCCCAGGTCGCGGGAAACAACTCGGTTCTCTCGAGGAAACCCGCCGAACGCTGGAGGAGGAGAAAACTCCCCTGCCGACGAGACGAGTCGACTCGGTCGCACAGAATTCTGCGCGAGTCACTAGTTTTCTGGTCGCCCGGGGGCGGCGTGGCAATCATCGACGTGGCCGACCCCCACGAGCTCGGTTCGCCTGACGACACGGCGACGAGCCGTCCATCTGTTCAATACGAAGGCGTCCAAATGTTGAATAGAAACCCGTCCATTTGTTAGATTCGAGCATGGCTTACCACCGCAGGATCATCGACGAGACGCTCGACGAGCTCCTGCCCGACCTCGCGGCCGTTGCGCTCGAGGGCGCGAAGGGCGTGGGCAAGACGGCCACGGCCGGTCAGCGCGCCACGACGGTGCTGTCACTCGACGATCCGGCGCAGCGTCAGGTGCTCGCGGCGAACCTCGACCTCGTGACCCAGGTGCCGCCTCCCGTGCTGATCGACGAGTGGCAACTGGAGCCGGCTGTCTGGGATCGCGTCCGGCGAGCCGTGGACGACGGCCCGACCGGAGGGCGGTTCCTGCTCACGGGGTCCGCCGGTGCCGGTGCCGACGCGCGCATCCACTCCGGTGCCGGCCGCATCGTGAGTCTCACCATGCGCCCGCTCGCCTTCAGCGAACGCGCCATCGAAGCGCCATCCGTCTCGCTTCGCGCCCTGCTCGCCGGCGGCGAGCCGCCTGTCGCCGGCGCGTCGAACCTCCGACTGTCCGATTACGTCGAGGAGATCCTGCGTTCCGGCTTCCCGGGCATTCGCAACCTCCCCGAGCGAGCCAGGCGGGCGCAGCTCGACGGCTATCTCGCTCGCATCGTCGAGCGTGACCTGCCCGACAACGGCGTGGTCGTGCGCCGCCCGGCGGCACTCCGCGCCTGGCTCGCCGCCTACGGGGCGGCCACGGCGACGGATGCCACATACACGGCGATCCTCGATGCCGCGACCGCCGGCGAGCCCGACAAGCCCGTCCGTCAGACCGTCGTCGGATACCGCGAGCATCTGCAGCGGCTCTTCGTACTCGATCCCGTACCGGCGTGGGAACCCGTGTTCGCGCCGCTGCAGCGGCTCACCCGAACGCCGAAGCATCACCTCGTCGATCCCGCACTGGCCGCCAGGCTGGTCGGTATCGATGCCTCAGGGCTCTTGCGCGGCGACGCCGGCTCGGTCGTCCCTGCGACCGGCACGTGGCTCGGGGCGCTGTTCGAATCCCTCGTCACGCAGTCCGTGCGGACCTATGCCGAGGCCGCCGAGGCCAGGGTCGGGCACCTCCGGACCAAGAACACCGACCGCGAGATCGATCTGATCGTCGAACGCGGTGACGGAGCCGTGCTCGCAATCGAAGTCAAGCTGGCAGGCACCGTCGACGATCGCGACGTCCGACACCTCAACTGGCTCCGCGACCGCATCGGCGACCGCGTTGCGGACCGGGTCGTCATCACGACCGGCGAGTTCGCGTATCGCCGCAGGGACGGCGTGGCGGTCGTGCCGCTCGCTCTGCTCGGTCCGTGACGGTCGCTCGCGCTCGGCAGCGGCGATGGGAGTCGGACCCTCAGCTCACGAGCGCGCGGCTGAGCGCCGCGAGCGCCCACGCCCACGGCACCCGCTCTTGTTCGAGGCGAACCTTGCCCTCGGCGACGATCCGCTCCACCGTGCGACGCTCCTCCGGCGACAGGGCGGGAAGTGCGCGAATCGCCGCTCGGTCGTTCGACACCCACATATGGCGGAACCGCGTGAGCGTGTCCTCGTCCATGAGCATGCTTTCGGCGTCGGGGAAGCGCTGGCGGAGCCGGTTCAGGATCGCGAAACCGTCGAGGTCGAGGTCGCCCCAGTAGAGCACGCGCGCATCGTGCATCCATGAGATGTCTCCGAGCCGGCCGACCGCGTAGCCGCCGCCGTGCACCGCCACGACGCCCGAGACCTCCGGCAGCGAGAGGAGCGTCTCGAGGTTCTCGAGCACCAGAACGACCCGCGGAGCGACTCGGAGCGAGGCCGCCTCGGCGATCGGGATGGTGACATCCTGCAGGCCGCCCGGACGAAGCGTCGGATCGAGGAATCGCATCCGCAGGAGCTCAGGTGCGCCGAGGAGTCCAAGGGACTCGCGACCCGTCACCGCCCGGGTCAGCCCTTCGACCACCGCGCGATGCGCCTCGAGCCACTTGGTGTGCACTCCTTCGATCGGCAGTTGACGGACGCGCGCGCCCGACGACGGATGCTCCACGAGCCAGGCCACAACCCCGAGCAGGATCTCGAAATCCCCGGCGGGCAACCGCTGGATCGCCGTCCCGTGCGTGTTGAGGGCGGCGCGAAGCGCGGCATCCGTCGGAGGGGTTCCGAGCCGGTCGAGCAGCGCGCGAGCGCGGAGGTCGAGCAGCGCCCAGCCGCGCTGGGCGCCGCCGCCCGCGAACCGCGCGATCGCGTCAGCGCTGGTGAGCACGCACCGCACCGGGAGCGTCTGCCGACCGACGCTCGGCCAGCTCCGTTCCTCCCAGGCGACGACGACGCCAGCCGAGACCGACACCTCGCGCCATCCGTGCACCCAGTCGATGATCGCGGCCTGGTCGGCGAGCACCGCCCGCTCGGTCGGGGGTCGGAGCGCGATCTCGAGGGCCGCATCTTCACCCCCGTACGCGGCCCACGTGCGCTGGTCCCGATCGACGCGTCGCGCCGCGCGGGCGCGCGCCTCCGCGACCGAGACCGGCGAGGAGGTGCTCTTCGCGGTCACGAGACCGTCGCCGCGACGTCAGGTGACGGGCCGGGTTCGTCGCGCGACTCCTCCACCTCGAGCACGACGTTCGCGGTGTGCGAGGCCTGGCGGGTCGGGTTCGTGATCGAGGTGATCGCGCCGACATACGGCTCGATCGTCTGCAGCAGTTTCTCGGGCGTCGCGAGGATCATGTGGAAGCCGAACTCGGTGAACACGTCCATGGCCATGCGGGTGTACCGGCTGTCGGCCTTGTCGAACGCCTCGTCGAGCACGATCGTGGCGTACGACGGCAGGCGGTCCTCATCGGCGGTGAGCTGGTAGCGGAGCGCGGCGGCCAAGCAGAAGATGACGAGCTTCTGGCGCTGGCCGCCCGAGAGTCCCGCGCTCGAGTCGTGCACGTTGACGACGCGGCCCGCCCGGTCGACCTCCTGTGCCATGAAGGTGACGTGCTCGCGGGTGTCGAGGCAGCGCGAGCGCCACTGGCGGTCGGTGTGGTCGCTCGACCCGAGTCGCTGCATGATCTCGCGCAGCACGGCGAATCGCGCCTCCGAGCGCGCGAAGTCCTCGTCGTTCCAGTTGCCGTCGACCACGGTCTTGAGGTCGGCCATGAACCGTTCGACTTCGGGCGCGCGCCGGATCTTGACCCGGATGCGCAGGAATCGGTCGATGTCGAACTGCGACCGGCCGAGGGAGGCGTTCACCGGGTCGATGCGTTCCTCCACCTGACGTGGTGCGGAGCGAAGGTCGTCGAGCAGGTGGCCGATCAGGTCGCGCGACTTCTCGCGGAGGAGCTTCAGGAAGTTGCCCTCGTGCTCGGGAAGTCCGCGCGACTCGATGTCTCCGAGCAGGGCGAGGTATCCGCCGCGGTCCCCGATCTGGGCGGTGAGATCGGCGGATTCCGCCGCCCACCGCGCCTTGAACGCGGTCGCTCCCTCGGTGAAGCGGTTCTGCGCCTCGGCGAGGCGCCGGCGCGCCAGGTTCGATTCGCTGTGCAGGGCGTTCGTCACCTGCCGGCTGACCTCGGCGACATCCGCGCGCGAGATGCGGCGCCGCACCGACCGGTAGCGCGCCTCGAGGTCGGTGGCGTCGGCCGCGTCGAGCGATGTCGACGCGACCCGGTCCTGCAGTGACGCGATGATTCCCTCCACCTCGTCGAGCTGCCGCTTCGCCAGGTTGAAGGCGACGGATGCCTCGCGCGCCGACTGCTCGGCCTCGGTGTGCCGCAACCGCGCGGCGTCGACCGCGGCGACCGCGTCGCGCAGGGCTACGTTGCCCGTGGTGAGCCGTTCGAGTTCGGCACGTCGCGCGGTCACGAGGTCATTCGCACTCGCGCGGTCGATCGCGGCCCAGTCGAGGCCCTGCAGTCCCTCGAGCACGGTTCGGCGGCGGGTGGCGTCGTCACGCTCGCGCTGGGCTCGGTCGAGTGCGGCAGCGGCGTCGCGGACGCGCTGTTCGGTCGCGGCGCGGTCGGCGAGGAGCAGGTCGACCTTCGCGGTGTTGTCGCCGCCGAGGATCCAGAATCGCCGATCGTCGACGGCTCGCCGGTCGTCCTTCTCGTAGCGGCGCGCGGACTTCTTGATCTGACCGCCGATGGTGACACCGCGGTCGACGCGGTCGAGCTCGTCGGGGTGGTCGACGCACTCCACGTCGAACTCGCCCGAGAGTCGCCAGCGGAGCCAGGCGCCGAGCGGGTGATCGCCGATCCGCACCCGGTGCAGCAGCGAGCGTTGGGAGCGCGCGGCGCGCGGGGCATCCGCGATCATGGGCACGGCCTCGATGACGAGCCGGGTGCCGAGGTTCCGATGCTCGATACGACGGCGGACGTCGGCGAGGTGCTCGTCGCGCACCAGCAGTGCGCTCGAGATGGGTTGGAGGACACGCTCGATCGCGCCGGTCCAGTCGGCGAACTCCGGCAGCACCTCGATGAGCTCGCCGGCGAACGGCAGCGCGGTCTCCCGGATGCCGAGCTCCTCCGCCAGCCGTTTCCGGACGACGAGCAGCTCGGGCCGGATGTTGCTTCGACGGTCGCGGAGCTCGGCGAGCTCGGCGTCGATCCGCTTGAGCCGTCGTTGGGCGTCGAAGTAAGCCTGGTTCGCGTCGTGGTCGTGCACCGCGGCAGGCGAGGCGACGGACAGCTCGGCACGGGCCTGCTCGCGGAGCTCGGCGAACTCGGTGGCATCCGTCGGCGGCTGATCGAGCCCGACGGACGCGAGCTGCTCGGCGAACCGACCCCACGCCGCGTCGACCGCGGCGACCTGCTTGACGGCGTCATCGACGCCGCGCCGCGCGAGCTCGGCGTCGCCGCCGCCCGCCTGCAGCTCGAGCCGCTGGGCCGCCTGCAGCGCCTCGGCGGCGATCGCCCGAGCCGACTCGGCGCGTCGCGCGACGTCTTCGGTGCGCGCATGTTCGGCGAGCAGATCGCCGCGGTCCGACTCGGCGAGCTGGAGCATGAGCCGGTCCTGGAACACGTCGATCAGTCCGCCGAGGCGTTCGGTCTCTGCGGCGATGCGGGATTCGCGCTCGTAGTCGGCGATCGGGCCGCTGAGTCCGCGTAGGTGCTCGGCCTGGTGGCGCAGGTCGACGACGAGCCGGTGCGCCTCGCTGAGTTCACCGAACTGCTCGACCGCGTTGTCGGCCCGGTCGAAGGTGGACGGGCGGTCGAGCATGAACGTGCGGAACAAGTGGTCGAGCGTGCCGAGGTTCTTCGCCGACTGCGTCTTGTGCAGCAGATTCAGCGCGTGCTCGGAGTTGATGCGGAGCAGGCGTCGCGCCCGGCCGTAGAAGGCGCCGTGGTTGGAGGTCGTGACGGTGGCGTCGGGCCAGGCCGCCTTGATGCGCCGCGCGTCGATCCCGTTCGAAACGAACTCGGCGAAGTCGAGCAGCCCGAGCTCGCGGCGGTCGAGCAGGCATGCGTCGCGGAGGTCGTTGCGGTCGACGCTCGTCCCGCGCAGGTGGAACAGGCGAACCAGCGTGACCGGCTCGTCGCGCAGGTTGTCGAAACGCAGCAGGATGCCGCTCCACGTCGCTTTCGGCCGCAGGTACCGTGACACGGCGCGGTCGAGGGCTTCATCGGCTTCGCGGCTCCAGGCGCCGCGCACGTAGCTCACGAGGCTCCGGTCGTCGGACCGGCTCGAGGCATCCTGCGCCGCCGCGTTGAACCGCAGCCACTTGTCGGGCGTGAGCACCGCCGCGATCCCGTCGAGGAGCGACGACTTGCCGGACCCGGAGGCCCCGGTGAACAGCTGACCCTTGCGAGCGACGTCGATGCGGTGGTGGCCGTCGAAGGTTCCCCAGTTGAGCAGCTCGACACGGGAGAGCCGCCACTGGCCGATATGGATGCCGGTACGGGTCGCGGTCGACTCCGCGATATCCTCGAGTTCGAACAGACTCATGCGACCCCCTCGAGATCGTCGCCGGCCGCGCCCGCATCGCCGGCGCCCGTACCCGAACCAGCCGCGCCCCCGGCGATCCGTCGGTACTCGGCCGCGATCGCCTCGATCTGGTCGGCGTCGACGATCAGCCGCAACACGGGCGAGATCTCGACGCGCCCCTCGCCCGCCTGGTGGATGACCCGGAGCTTGTTCTGCATCTTCGTCCAGGCTGCGTTCAGTCGCTTGGTGAAATCGGCCTCGTCGCGGTCGGCCGAGCGATGCACCTGCAGCTGCTCGTAGACCTCGTCCTGTCCGACGATCACGCGGCCGTCCGCCTCTCCGACGAGGAGCATCTGTCGCAGCACGAGCAGCATCGCCGTGTCGATGAAGGTGAGTGCCTCGGTCCGAACCGCGGCCGGGGCCTGCATCCCATCGGCCTGCACGTTCCGCACGAAGCCGAACTCTCCGACTCGGTCGATGACGAGGTCGAGGAAGAGGTCGTGCAGGCGCGACCGGATGGCTCGCTCGTCGGCGACCAGCGCCGCCCACAGCTGCGGCGAGCGGGCGCCGGAGAGGTACGGTCCCTTGACCAGTTCGAGCAGTGCGCGTCGTGCCGGCTCTGAGAGGGATCCGGTGTCGCCGCGCCAGAGCCCGCTGGTTTCGATCGGGGCCTCGGCGCCGGCGAGGCCATCCGCACCCGCGACGACGCCGTCCTCGGTCCAGGCGCCTGCCGCGGCATCCGTCTGCTGGGTGGTGTCGGCGTACTCGCGGTACGCAGAGTCATCCGGCGTCATGCGACCCTCCCGGTGAATCGGTAGGTGGGGATGTCGGCGGTACGGCGGATCGCGTCGCCGCCCGTCCAGCGGACCGTCTCCGTCTCGTCATCGACGGCCACCGCCTGGTTGCCGGCGAGCGAGAGCAGGCCGACGACACTCGCGACGCCCTGGGTGGCGGGGAAGCGGGCGAGCACGTCGCCGATGGTGCAGGCATCGCGCTCGGTGAGCAGCGCGTTGACGTTGTCGGTGAGCTCGGCGAAGTCGATCTCGGTCTCGCGCGCGAGGCGGCGCAGCTCTTCGATGCTCGCGACGGTGGGCAGGTTGCGCCGGATCGGCGAGGTCGCGTCGAGCTCGGCCGGGTCGTGCAGGCGGATGGCGCCGACGCTCGTGAGCTGCACCGCGGAGAGCTCCAGATCGATGCCGGTCGCCCGGTACGGCTTCACGTGCTCGGAGGCTGCCGCGCCGACAGCGATCGCCTCGCGCAGGGCGCCGCGGAGCACGCGGTCGCGCTGGTAGTCCTGCGACTGGACGTAGCGGCGCAGGCCTCGCGCGAAGGCGGTGATGACGTCGTGGATCTCGGCGCTACGCGCCTTCAGCGTGCCCAGGAAGCGTCGGAGGAACCGTCGTTCGGATGCGGTGAGGCCGTCGGCGAAGTCGCGATCGAGGACGTCGTGGATGTCTTCATCGAACGCCTCGCCGACGGCGGGATCGAGCACGAGTGCTGAGAACCCGGTGAACGATCTTCCGGCGTCGGACTCGGCGATGAGGTCGACACCGCGGAACACCTCGTCGAGCACGGTGCGCTGCGCGGCCTCGGACTCGATGATGCGCGCCCGGAGGTCTCGGTTCAGCGCCTCGAAGTCGGCGCGGACGCGCGCGAAATCGGTCGGGATGTCCTCCGCCTGGGCGAGGATGTCGCGCATGCGCTCGATCGCGCGCTGCGGATCGATCGCCGTGTCGGCGCCGGACGCGATCGCCTCGATCTGCGCATCGATGCGGTCGCGCTGCGCGTGCAGCTGGCGAAGCCGATTCGTGGTGTCGGGGTCGGAATCGACGGCGAGCTGCGACACCTGGGCGGCGAGGCTCGCGAGGCGTGATTCGGTGACGGTCTGCCGGGGCGCCTGCAACTGGTCGACGAAGCGGATGGCAGTCAACGCGGCGGGCGAGAGCTCGAACGTCTCGCCACGGGCCTCCTCAGCGGGCCGCCGGACGAGGAACCCGAGCCGCCGCCACTCGGCGCAGTACCCCTGTGCCGACTGCGGCAGGGTGAAGCCGTGCGCGCGCAGCTGCTCGAGGTCGTCGTCGACACGGAGATAGAGCTCCTCGGCCGCAAGCCTGCGCTCTTCGGCGCCCAGGTGCTCGCGGAGCAGCGCGACGATGATCGGCGCGTGGTCGGCGCGCATGAGCCGCCATGCTGCGTCGGATTCGACGAGCGTGGAGAGGGCGTGTGCGGTGGCGAGGATCGGCATGGTCTGGCGTCGGAGGTGTCTTGGATCGGAGGTCGTTCCGGCCGAGGGTAGCGCGTCCCGGTGACATCTCAGCGTTCGCGGTGCGCCAGGTCGGGGACCTGTCCACGAATCACGGGACGGAGCCTCCACAACTGACGGAACGAGACGTTGCCCACGCATGAAAGGCAGTCCACCTGCGCACTGCGGTGGCGTCCATTCGTTGAATAGAGACCCGTGCGTTTGTTGAATGGGCGGCGACCTCTACGGATGCCACGTCCACGGCGATCCTCGATGCCGCGACGGTCGGCAAGCCTGACCAGTCCGCAAGTACGGCGTGGCCTCGACCGCCGCATTCGCCCGGCAGCGGCAATCACTTCATCGAGGTCTCGCTCGACGAGACGGCTGCCGTGTGGCTGTTCCCGCACTCCGGGAGCCGGGGCATGGGCCCTAAGCTCGCGCAGCACCACATCCGCAGGAGCTCTGCCGCAACCCGGGGCAGACCCAGGCGAGCTGGCGAGCGATCTAGGAACTGCCGAGGCAACCGGCGTCGTAGCCATCAATCAACCGGGTGCTCTGGCGGAAATTCACGACCCCAATTGGGGCAACGGGATGTGGCCGAGGTATAAAGCTCACCAGTAGTCTGCATACATCCGGGCCCTCACCTCGCGATTGATCTGGAGTTCCCAAATGGCAGTGCCGCACAACGGGGTCATTTGCTGATGCGCATCATCGACAACCTCAACGAACTGCTCGGCGACGACATCAAGCGTGCGATCAAGCCAGGTTCGAAGCTGCGCATCGCAGCTTCCACATTCTCGATCTTCGCCTTTGAGGCTCTGAAGAATGAGCTGTCGCAGCTCGAGGAGCTCGAGTTCGTCTTCACGGCGCCGTCGTTCACTGCGGCGAAGGCGACCGACAAGCCCACGCCTGAACGTCGGCTATTCTTCATCCCGAATGACGCGCAACGCGACGCCACTCTGTATGGGTCAGAGTTCGAGATTCGCCTCCGCAACAAGCTCACTCAGCGCGCGATCGCCCGCGAGTGTGCAGAGTGGGTTCGCCAGAAGGTGACGTTCCGCTCGAACCGAACCGCCGCCCCGATGCAGTCGTTCGCGGTGGTCGACGACAGTGCAGCCTACGCACCGCTGCAGGGCTTCACGACCTCCGATCTCGGATTCGAACGAGGGCCCGCAGCATCGAACTTCGTGCACAAGATCGACGACGCCCCGATGGCGAGTCAGTACGTTCAGCTCTTCGACCAGCTCTGGCACGACTCGGATCGCCTCGAGGACGTCACCCAGGCCGTGCACGACCACATCGCAAGCGTCTATGCCGAGAACTCGCCTGAGCGGGTCTACTTCCTGATCCTGTACAACCTGTTCGCTGACTTCCTCGACGACATTAGCGAGGACGTGCTGCCCAACGATCGTACCGGCTACCAGGATTCGCTGATCTGGCAGTCGCTCTACAACTTCCAGCGCGACGCCGCGACGGGCGTGATCAACAAGCTCGAGACCTACAACGGCTGCATTCTCGCAGACAGCGTGGGCCTCGGCAAGACGTTCACGGCGCTCGCCGTGATCAAGTACTACGAGCTGCGCAACAAGTCGGTGCTCGTGCTCGCGCCGAAGAAGCTCGCTGAGAACTGGACGAACTACAACGCGAACCTGACGACGAACATCTTCGCGAAGGACAGATTCAACTACGACGTGCTCGCGCACACCGACCTGTCGCGCGACCGTGGCGAATCGCTCGGCATGCCGCTCGACCGCGTGAACTGGGGCAACTACGACCTCGTCGTGATCGACGAGTCGCACAACTTCAGAAACGCCGATTTCGCCGAGGAGAAAGAGACGCGCTACCAGCGCTTGATGAGGAAGGTCATCCGCGAAGGTGTGAAGACCAAGGTGCTCATGCTCTCGGCGACACCTGTGAACAATCGGTTCAACGACCTGAAGAACCAGCTGCAGCTCGCCTACGAAGGGGAGTCGGAGCAGCTCTCGATTAAGCTGAATCTCTCGAGCTCGGTCGAGGAAATCTTCCGTCAGGCGCAGCGCATGTTTAACGAGTGGTCGAAGCTGCCCGCTGAGCAACGGACGACGGATGCGATCCTTCGGCGGCTCGACTTCGACTTCTTCGAACTGCTCGACTCGGTGACGATCGCGCGGTCGCGCAAGCACATCCAGGCGTTCTACGATACGAGCGATATCGGTGTGTTCCCGGAGCGTCTCCCACCGGTGTCGTTGCGGCCGCCGCTAACCGACCTCCCTGGCGCGCCGAGTTTCAATGAGATGTTCGACGCGCTTTCGTCGTTGACGCTCGCGGTTTATGCGCCGCTGTCCTACGTCTTCCCCAGCCGTCGTTCGAAGTATGAAGTGCTCTACGGCAACGTCGGCGGCGGGTTGAATGCACTTGGCGGTGCGACGGCAAATCTTGGGCAGGCAAGCCGCGAAAAAGGCATTCAGAAGCTCATGACCGTCAACTTGCTAAAGCGGCTTGAGAGTTCGATCGAGGCGTTCCGCCTGACGCTTGGCAAGCTCGAGGCCACGGTGCAGACTTCTATCGACGCGGTCGAGCGGCACGCTGGGAGCATCGGCGACGTCAGCTTGCAGTTGGGCGATCTCGAAGCCGACGACGACGACTTCGAGCTTCCCGGGGCAGAGTCACCCGGCACGGTCGGAACGAAGGTGCAGATCGCCCTCGCCGACATGGACGTCGAGTCCTGGCTCGCGGCCCTCAACGCTGACCGTCATGTCATCCGCAACCTCCTCGAGGGGGTCCGAGCAATCACTCCTGCCCATGACCTCAAGCTGCAAGAGCTGAAGTCGCTCATCACGAACAAGATCGATCACCCGATCAACCCCAACAACGGCAAAGTGCTGTTGTTCTCTGCCTTTGCCGACACCGCGAACTACCTCTACCGCGAGCTCGCACCCTGGCTCAAGCAGCGCAGCATCGATACGGCACTCGTCACGGGGCAGGGCAACCCGTCGACCACGTTGGGTCGCGGCTACGGTTTCCAGCAGACGCTGACCTTGTTCTCTCCGCGCTCGAAGCAGCGCCACCTCGTAATGCCGACTGAGTCATCTGAGATCGACGTCCTTATCGGCACCGACTGCATCAGCGAGGGCCAGAACCTGCAGGACTGCGACTTCCTCGTGAACTACGACATTCACTGGAACCCGGTCCGCATCATCCAGCGGTTCGGCCGAGTGGATCGCATCGGATCGACGAACGCACGGATTCAGCTCGTCAACTTCTGGCCCGACATCTCACTCGACGAGTACATCAACCTGAAGGACCGCGTCGAAAGCCGCATGGTGATCGCCGACCTTGCTGGGACCGCCGACGACAACGTACTCACCCTCGAGTCGAGTGACGCGCAGTTCCGCAAGGAACAGTTGCGCAAGCTTCAATCCGAGGTCATCGAGCTCGAGGACGTGCGAACCGGCGTGTCAATCACCGACCTCGGGCTGAACGACTTCCGAATGGATCTGCTTGGATACGTCAAGGAGATCGGCGACCTCGGCAACGCCCCGAAGGGCCTGCATGCGGTCATTCCGTCGCAACCTGAGAAGGGCCTTGTTCCCGGCGTGCTTTTCGCATTGCGCAACGTCAACGCTGACGAGCACTTCAACCGCGGTAACCGCCTGCACCCGCACTATCTCGTGTACCTCGACGAACACGGTGAGGTCATCGCGGACCACACGGAGGTCAAGCGCCTTCTTGATCTCATTCGCGCGGGCTGCCGCACGCAGGGCGAACCGGCCTGGGAGGTCTGCCGGATCTTCAATGCAGCGACGAAGGACGGTGCCGAAATGGCTCGGTACAGCGGACTCCTCACCGACGCAATCCGTTCGATGATCGACGTCACGGAGGAACGTGACATCGACAGCCTCTTCAGCCCGGGCGGAACAACGGCGCTCGAGCAGACCATTGCGGGGCTCGACGACTTCGAGCTCATCGCGTTCCTGGCAGTCGTCGCGGAGCCCGTGGCATGACGGGTGTGCTCTTCGAGTGGCCGGCCGGCGCGCGCGTCGATCGCCCGCTCAGGAAAGTCGACATATACCGCAATGCTGACGTCAGCTCGGCGGTGCGAGCGCATTTCGTGGATGACGTGGAGTCGATGTCGTGGACAGCAAAGCTGTCGCCGTCGACGACCCGGCTGGACGGCTCTTCGCAGGTGCCCGAGTTCCAGGTCTTCACGATCGTGGCGAAGGGAACCGATGTGGATGCGGCGGTGCTCACCGCGATCGATTCCGTGGTGCGGTACCCGGTCATTTTCGAGATCCGCCGCGGAGGCGAAGTGATCGGCGAGACCCGCATGACCGGGGCACAGAAGACTCTCATTAGTGGAGCGCCCAAGGTTGGCCCCCATTTCAGCACTGATTGGGTGGGGGCCCACGTAGCGCGCCAGGCGCTGCCCGCTGCGGTCGACCTACCGGCACTCTATGCGGCAGTATTCTCCACGTTGCTTCCCGCTGCGATGCGGCCCGGCGAGTCAGTGTCGGAGGCAACAGACAGACTGAACCGCTCCCGAAAGCTTCAGCGGGAGATTAACGCGCTCGAAAGAAGGTTGCGCACTGAACCTCAGCTAAACCGCAAGATCGAACTCCGCAGGCAGATCAAGGAGCGCACCGCAGTGCTCGCCGAGCTGACCGACCCCGTACCGAGCAACAAGGAATGACCATGGACAAGCTCAAGATGCACTCGCCGGACCTAGCCCAACGGAACATCGAGGCCATCGCCGAGTTGTTCCCCACTGTGGTTACCGAGACTCTTGACGTGGACGGCAACCCCGTGCGCGCGATCGACTTTGACGGGCTGCGCCAGGAGCTATCCGACCACATCGTCGAGGGACCGAACGAGCGCTACCAGCTCGACTGGCCCGGCAAGCGTGCCGCGGCCTTCGCAGCCAACGCACCGATCGCCAAGACTTTGCGGCCACAGCGTGCGGAATCCGTTGACTTCGACACCACGAAGAACCTATTCATTGAGGGCGATAACCTCGACGCTCTGAAACTGCTTCAAGAGTCTTACCTTGGCAAGGTCAAGCTAATTTACATTGATCCGCCATATAACACAGGGAGCGACTTCATCTACGAGGATGACTTTGCAGAGTCCAGTGCTGGGTATCTTCAGCGCTCCGGTCAAGTCGGCATCGACGGCTCTCGATTCGTGTCCAACTCGGAGTCGAATGGCCGTTTCCATTCGGACTGGCTTAGCATGATGTACTCTCGCTTGAAGTTGGCCCGGAGCCTCCTTAGTGAGGACGGTGCAATCTTCGTGAACATCGACTTCAACGAAGCGCACAACTTGAAGCGACTCATGGACGAGGTTTTTGGAGAAAGCAACTTTCAGCGCGAGATCATCTGGAGAATTGGTTGGCTCTCGGGATACAAGACACTCGCGAACAACTTTATTCGCAATCATGACACGATTCTGTTCTACTCGCGCAACGCGGATTCCTTGGATTTCCGGAAGCAGTACATTGAGAACGCCGATTTCAAGCCGGTGCTCAAGCCTGATAAGAATTTGACTGACAAGCTTGGCCAACTCGGACTGTCGGGAGAGGCTCAGAAGGAGCTGCTCGACTTTGTAAATCACGGCAATCGCCCGGATCGATATCCTATTGAGGACACGTGGAACAGTAACGAGTACGACGACCTAAATAGCATTGCCATCGTCTCGTTCTCGGGCGAGAAGGTATCTAAGTTGGTTGGGGTTGGAGAGGATTTCAAAGGTCAAAAGTCCGTTCGCATGCTCCAGCGAATCCTCGAGGCCACGACTCGTGGTGATGACATCGTCGTGGACTTCTTCGCTGGGACGGCTTCGACCGCGCATGCAGTGATGCAGTTGAATGCTCGCGACGGAGGGCGCCGTCGATTTGTGATGGTGCAGTTGCCTGAAGTAGTTGAGCGCGACTCCGCCGCGTATGAGGCTGGCTATAAGACAATTGGAGACTTGGCACGTGCGCGCATACGCGTGGTTGGCGAGAAGCTTCAATCGGACCTGCTTGGTGCGCAGGTCGACGTAGGGTTCCGCTCGCTTGTCGTCGATACCACAAACGTGGCCGACGTGCTCCGCACTCCCGATGAGACTGATCAGCAGACGCTAGGTTTCGCAGAGGACAGTATCAAGCCAGATCGTTCAGACGATGACCTGATCTTCCAGGTGCTGCTCGACTGGGGGTTGGATCTTACTGAGCCGATCGTTGTCGAAGAGATCGCGAACCGCTCGGTCTTGACAGTGGCCGACGGCGCACTTATCGCCTGCTTCGCGGCCGAGCTGACGGACGATGTCGTCAAGGGCATCGCCGAGCGTCACCCACTCCGGGCGGTATTCAAGGACAGCGGATTCTCGGATGACGCCGCACGCATCAACGCCTCGCAGATCTTCCGCGAGGTGTCTCCTGAGACCGATGTACGGGCGATCTGACTCGATGAAGCTTCAGTTCAAGGTTCAGCAGTACCAGACCGAGGCCGTCGACGCGGTGGTCGACGTGTTCGCTGGACAGTCGTACGCCGACGGCGTCAAGTACCGCATTGACCCGGGTGCGAAGCCTGCGCCGACACTAACGGAGGACGCGGGGCTGAGGAACGCTGATATCGCGTTGACGGCGCCTCAGCTTCTTGCGAATCTGCGCGGGATACAGCAGGCCCGGGGTCTGGCATTGACCGAGGACTTGACCGACCCGGTTAAAGTGTCAGCAGCTCCGCTAAACCTCGATGTCGAGATGGAGACTGGCACTGGCAAGACTTATGTCTACACGAAGACAATCATGGAGCTGCATAAGCGGTACGGGTGGTCAAAGTACATCGTGGTCGTTCCGTCGATCGCCATCCGTGAGGGGGTAAAGAACTCATTCGACATCACGGCCGAGCATTTCCAGCAGCTGTACGGCACCAAGCCGCGAACGTTTGTATACAACTCCTCACGCCTACACGAGTTGGAGCGTTTCGCGTCGGACGCTGGCGTGCAGGTGATGATCATCAACACCCAGGCGTTCAATGCCAGAGGCAGTGACGCTCGGCGCATCTATGGCACGGAGCGCCGGCTTCCGAGTGGGAAGATTGTGATGGAGGGCTTGGATGACTTCGGCTCCCGCAGGCCGATCGACATCATCGCCGCAAATCGGCCGATCTTGATCATCGACGAACCGCAGAAGATCGAGGGAGACGCAAAAAAGCCGTCAAAGTCGCTAGAGGCGCTCAGGGACTTCAACGCCCTATTCGCCATCCGTTACTCGGCCACGCACAAGACCGATCGCATAAAGGTGCACCGCCTCGATGCCGTGGATGCGTACAACCGAAAGCTCGTGAAGAAGATCGCGGTGCGCGGTATCACCGTCAAGCACCTGGCCGGGAGCTCCGCGTACCTGTATGTCGACGGTCTGGAGGTTGGCAAGGGCGCGGACTTCCCGAAGGCCAGGGTTGAGATGGAGGTGCAGACCGCCCAGGGCATCAAGCGACAGATCAAGCGGCTGAACCAGGGCGCGAATCTGCACGACATCTCTGGCGGCATCGAGGCCTACAAAGGGCTGTTCGTCCGCGACGTTGATGCAAACCGCGACATCATCGAGCTGAGCAGCGGCGACATCATCGGCGCTGGTGAGGTCACCGAGGACGTGGTGGAGGACCAGAAGCGCCGCATCCAGATCCGCGAGGTCATCCGCGCCCACCTTGAGAAGGAGCGCGAGCTGTTCGCGCAGGGCGTTAAGACCCTGTCACTCTTCTTCATCGATGAGGTAGCCAAATATCGTGACTACGCCCGCGAGGACACCCTCGGCGAGTACGCGCGCGTATTCGAAAAGGAGTACGAGGCGGTGCTCGCCGATCACCTCGGCCAGTTCGACCTCGACGAGGCCGCTGAGCGGTATCGCAGCCACGTCGAGGCGATCCCGGTTCGCTCGACCCACGAGGGCTACTTCTCGATCGACAAGAAGAGCGGCCGCTCCATCGACGGCAAGATCGCCGCACGTGGCGACTTTGCGGGCCAGTCGGACGATGTTGACGCCTACGACCTGATTCTCAAGAACAAAGAGCGGTTGCTCTCCTTTGAAGAACCCGTTCGGTTCATCTGGTCGCACTCAGCCCTACGCGAGGGCTGGGACAACCCTAACGTGTTCGTCATGGGCATGCTCAAGAAGAGCGACAACACCACAACACGGCGGCAGGAGATCGGGCGCGGCTTGCGCCTCTCGGTCGATCAGAACGGTGAACGGATGGACAACCCTATCACCGTGCATGATATCAACGAGCTGACCGTCGTCACCGATGAGTCATACACCGCGTTCGTTACCGCGCTCCAGAAGGAGATCATCGAGTCGCTGTCGGCCCGGCCCCGAAAAGCGAGCGTCGACTACTTCACCGGCAAGCAGTTCAACGCTGCAGACGGGTCCACCAGCGTGCTCGAGAAGTCTGTAGCGCAGGCGCTCTACTTCCACCTGATCAAGAACGACTACATCGACGAATCAGGACATGTGACGCAGGCATACAAGAAGGCGCGAAAGGATGGCGCCCTCGCGGACCCGTCGTCGGAGCTGCTCAAGCCGATCATCGACTTCGTCTGGCCGCTCGTCGATGCGTTGTACCTTGACGTGCCGAAGCCGACCGACGGCCGCAAGCCGAAGAAGATCCCGTTCAACGAGACGAATTTCAAGAAGCGCGAGTTTCAAGAGCTGTGGAGCCGTATCAACCACAAGGCCGTCTACCAGGTCGAGTTCGAATCCAATGAGCTCGTCGCCAAGTGCATCCGCGCGCTCGACACGTCGCTCAACGTCACTGTCATGCAGTATCACGTCGAGACCGGCAAGCAGGTCGTGGCCCTCGAGGTCGAGCAACTCGAAGCAGGGACCGGGTTCAAGGTCTCGGAGACCAAGGTCGAGCACTCCGCTGTGTCCGCAGGCTCAACCGTGAAGTACGACCTGCTCGGCGAGATCGCGGAGAAGACGCAGCTCACACGTCGTACCTGTGCGGCGATCCTCACCGGCATCCAGCCGGGCACGTTCGCGAAGTTTAAACAGAACCCCGAGCAGTTCATCACCGAGGCCTCGCGGCTCATAAATGAGCAGAAGGCGACCGTCATCGTCGAGCACCTCACCTACGACTCGCTCGACGGTCGCTACGATTCCTCGATTTTCACTGAGAACCAGACCGCCCAAGATCTTTCGGAGGCAGGCGACAAACTGAAGAAGAGCGTGTACGAGTACGTCGTCACCGACTCGAAGGTCGAGCGGTCCTTCGTTGAGAGGCTCGATGTTAGTGACGAAGTCGTCGTCTACTCGAAGTTGCCACGCGGGTTCTTCATCCCGACCCCAGTGGGTGACTACAACCCGGACTGGGCGATCGCGTTCAAGGATGGTTCGGTCAAGCACGTCTATTTCGTCGCAGAGACGAAGGGTTCGCTCTCCTCGCTCCAGTTGAAGGGCGTCGAGCAGGCAAAGATCGACTGTGCGAAGAAATACTTCGAGGCGCTCAGTAAGCGCCACGATGACGTGAAATATGACGTGGTGACGGACTTCGACATGTTGATGCAGCTGGTTTCGGCCTGATTTTAGACGCGAGCTCGAGCGGACGACTCCGTCCAAATGAGGTGGCGGTGAAGGCCGTCTTACGAATCTGCTCGACCTGCTCAAAGTCACGAGTGTTCGAGGCGCCCATCTACCAGCGCGCGTACGCGTGAGGTGGGGCCGAGTGCAAACAGCTCTGGAAGGACATTCTGCGCCCTGGCGAGAAGAGCGCGTTCGGTGAGCAGTTCACCGGCTCAGTCGTCTACGTCGACGAAGCCGCCGGCACGCAAACGAGCCAGTCGCCGAACCTCATCATCGACGGGCAGGAGAGCTTGAGAACGGGGAGCCTCATCCTAGCCGCGCCTGCCGCGCTTGCCGCGCTTGCCGACCGCCCCGACGGCGAAGTCGACTCCAAGCTTGAGCCGGCCCGCACCGGCGGGTCGTAGAGGGGTTCATCGGGTGGCTGGCCAGATGATCGATCGAGGTGGCGCAGTACTCGTCTGGAAGCGGGCGAAGGAAATCGCCTGACCGGCCGGGAGGTATGGCTCGAGCGCACGCTGACCGCCGCGAGGTGCGCTTCGAAACGCGGGCGACGGTCGCCACATCGTCACGAGCGTCTCTCGGTACGAAGGATTAGCCAGGCGGTCAGGAGGGGGTGACCTTGCAATGTCATCAACAGCCCTACTGGCGATCTTGTCGTGCAGGGTTCTTGCCTCCGGGCCCACCCCGATGCATCCGCCCCCACCCCGACGCATGATCGCCACGTAACCATCGAAACTGGCCGGCCGCCCGCGCGCGGCGCCCAGCGCACGCGCGCGCACGACCGCCATCCGCAACGGAGGGGAGCGGATCATGGGCATGATCGACGGCAAGGAGCTTGACCCGGTCGAGGCGCCGGACGTGCAGCGGCGGGTGGTCGTGAAGGTCACCGATGCGGCGCGGCGCGAGCGGGCGCTGAAGGAGCGTCCGGGTGAGCGGCGGGCGGGGGAGCGGGAGGACGACGTCGGCCGCGACATGGTCGATGCGTTCGCGTACCTCGGGGACGTGGTCGCGGAGTACCAGGATCGGGTGGCTGCCGAGGCGTACCTCGAGCCGGTGGTCGGGCGCGACGACCAGGAGCGGCTCGGGCGGGGGCGGCGGGCCCGGTTCGACGGGTATGCGGCGATCACGGTGCGGGACGAGGCATCCGCTGCCGAGCTCGCGAAGGAACTCGACGCGCGCGACGACGTCGAGACCGCCTACGTCGAGGGCGGGCCGACGCCGCCGCCGGGGCCGCCGCCGGTGAACGCGGGCGACGACCCGCGCAGCGGGAACCAGGGGTACCTGGATCCCGCGCCCCACGGCATCGACGCGCGGTGGGCGTGGGGTGCGACGGATGGCACGGGCATCGGGTTCGTCGACCTCGAGCAGGGGTGGACGCTGAACCACGAGGACCTCGCGGCGGCGGGCATCACGATCATCTCGGGCGTGAGCCAGGCGTACCACGGGCACGGCACGGCGGTGCTCGGCGAGGTCGTCGCGGTCGACAACGCGAAGGGCGGCGTGGGCATCGCGCCCGCGGCATCCGCTCGGGTGGTGTCGCAGTTCCGCACGTCGACGACGTACAGCACCGCGGCGGCCATCATCTCGGCGGCCGACGCGATGTCGCCGGGCGACGTGCTGCTGCTCGAGGCGCAGACCACCGCGGCCGGGTCGTCGACGACGTACCTTCCGGTCGAGGTCGAGCAGGCGGTGTTCGACGCCATCCGCGACGCGGTCGACGCCGGCATCGTGGTCGTCGAGGCGGCCGGCAACGGCGGCAACGACCTCGACGACTGGACGGATGCCTCCGGCCGCCACCTGCTGAAGGTCGGCGACGCCGACTACCGGGACTCCGGGGCGATCATGGTCGGCGCCGCGTCATCCGCCGCGCCGCACTCGCGCCTGTCGTTCTCGAACCACGGCAGCCGCATCGACTGCTACGCGTGGGGCCAGAACGTCGACACCACGGGCGACGGATGGACCGGCACCTCGACCACGGCGTACACCGGGTCGTTCGGCGGAACGTCCGGCGCGAGCCCGATTGTCACGGGCGCCGCGGTGCTGCTGCAGAGCTGGCAGCGGGCGCGTTCGGGGCATCCGTTCTCGCCGGGCACCGTTCGGTCGTGGTTGTCGTCGTCGCTCAACACGCCGAGCGCCGACCCGGCGACCGACCGCATCGGGGTCATGCCCGACCTGAAGGCGATCTTCGAGCGCATCGAGTGGAACGACCGCTTCACGGGGATCGACGACCGGTTCGTGTACTGGGTGTACATCCTCTTCGGGATCATCAACGACGCGCCCGGGCTCATCTGGGTGCCGGGCAAGGGGCCGGTGCCGGTGGATCCGGATTGGCGGGACGTCGGGGTGCGCGGGCGGCGGGAGCTCGTCGCGGCGATCGCGCGCGAGGCGCGGGCGTTCGACGGGCGGTTGACGGCGAAGCAGCTGGATCGGATCGCGGAGAAGGCGTTCAGGGCGCTCGGGCGTTAGCTTCCGTCCTCGAGTGGGCACCCGGCGGATCAGCGCGGACGCGCTCGACGCGCTCGGCGAGCTGCGGGACGTGACGCACTCCGAGGGTGCGCGATCGCGCACATTCCGCCATGTGCGCGATCGTGCACATGGGAAATTCACGGCATACGCCGGAGGCCGTGCGCAGCACGCCCTGGGGCGTCACTCGTCCACAGGGGGTACGGCTTCCGGCAGCAGCCGGAACTCGTGCCGGCGCAGCAGCCTGAGCACCCACTCGGCGGGCGGGCCGAATGCCCGGAGGCCGGCATCCGTCGCCATGGGCTCGGGAGCGTCGACCACGATCTCGCGACGCTTCCAGAGGATGGTGCCGCCGCCCGCGGCGATGAGGTTGCGGTACCAGTTCACCTCGTCGCCGTAGGTCAGCTCGGCGATGAAGCCGCCGGGCACGCGCGCCAGGATGAGCGGCGTCTCGAACGTGCGGCCGCTCTTCCTCCCCACGGTGCGCACGAGCGAGAACGGGGGGATGCCGCGGCGCGCCATGTCCAGCGTGACGTGGTTCAGCGTGTGCTTGATGAACGTGAGCCATCCGAGCTTGAACCGTCCCATCGCCATGCCTCGAACGTACGGGCGCCGGGCGTCGTCGTCGAGGGCGCGGCCGCGGCCGACGAAGGCGGACCGCAGGCGAACACGTGCCGATCCCGGTCCATGGGCGCATATGTATCTGATCCGATACACTATCTTCATGGAGCGGGAAGACCACGGCGGCGAGTCGCCGGAACTCGCCGACATCCACCCCGACCTTCGGCTCGTCCTCGAGTCGGCGGCCCGTCTGCAGGAGTTGGTGCCCGATGCGGTGCTCGTCGGAGGCTCGGCGGCGGCGCGCTACGCACGGTTCCGCGCCTCGTACGACCACGACCACGTGGTCGCCGATCTGCGGGACCGCTTCGAGGTGCTGCTCGACGCGCTCGAACGCGAGGGCGACTTCGTGACGAATCGACTCGTGCCGGGCAAGATCATCCTCGGTGAACTCGGCGGGATCGAGACCGGCATCCGCCAGCTGATCCGCACCCGCCCGCTGGAGACGCAGCGGGTGGATCTGCCGTCCGGCCGGAGCGTCACCGTGCCGACCCTCGCCGAGACGCTCCGGGTCAAGGGGTTCCTCATCGTGCGCCGCAACCAGACCCGCGACTACCTCGACGTCGCCGCACTCACCGCGCGGTACGGGGTCGACCGCGCCGCAGACGTGCTCGCCGACATCGACGCCTACTACACGGATGACACGAAGCCCGCGTCGGAACGGCCGGTGCGCGACCAGCTCGTGCGCCAACTCGCCGAGCCAGCACCGCGCGACGCCAGCACGACGCGGCGGCTCGCCGGATACAAGGCCCTGAACCCGCGTTGGCACGACTGGAACGACGTGACGGCAGCATGCCAGGCGCTCGCCGCCGCCATCACGGTCCGGGCTGCTGACCGATCGGAGGAGGTGTGAGATGGCCCTGCGGTTCCGCAATCTCGAGGTGACGCCGGAGGACTCTGTCGACCGGTGGGGTGCCGAAGGAATGCTCGCCGCGATCGACCGCGGCGGCGCGGACGACTGGCGGAAGATCATCCTCGCGATCCAAGTCGCACCGTACGGCCCGGTCGCGGCCGACCTCGAAGAGGCCCTCGAATTGGCCGAGTCCCGAGGTTCGGCGCAATTGCTCCGAAGCGCCCTCGAGCGCGCCCGTCAGACGCCCGAGCAGCGTGTCATCGAACGACTCCGCATGCTCGCATTCGAGACCGACCTGGGCCAGGGCGACCTGGCTGCGCGCATCGGCACCAGTCGCACGCGCTTGAACTCGTACCTCTCGGGGGCGGTGATGCCGTCGGCCGCCCTGGTCGAGCGGATCGCCGAGGTGGGGCGCATCCGGCGCAGCGAGTTGGTCTGAGGAAGGCTCGCGCGCGAGCCTTCGGCGGATCAGTTCGACGCGGTGGCGGGGTCGTCGTCGTCGCCGTGGCCGTGCTCGGCGAGTCGCTCGGCGAGGTGCGGCAGCGTGTCGGCCGCGCGCCCGACGATGATCTCGACGCGGTCTGCGACATCCGCTCGCTCGAGGTTGGCGCGGGCCACGTCGCGAGTTCGAGCATGACCACGAGACCGTCAGGGCGGATGCCTCGTGCCAGGTGGATCGTCGAATAGCCCCGAGGGTGCCGATCTCGAGCACCCGTCGGGCTCCCGTCATGCGGGCGAGCAGCTCGAGGAGCCTGCCCGCGAGCGGCGTGACCTCGATCGCGGGAGGGGGCGTGATGAATGCCATCGCCGTGGTAGCACAGCGTGCTACCGAATGCTACATTCGTCGCATGTCCGAGGAGATCAGTCAGCGCGACCTGCGCTTGCGGTCGCGCGAGATCATGGACGCCATCGAGCGAGGGGAATCGTTCACCGTGACGCGCGACGGGCGCGGGATCGGCGAACTCATCCCGCTCCGCGGCCGGCGCAGGTTCGTGAGTCGCACCGAGTTCACCGCCGCACCGCGGATCGCGGCGGTGGTCGACCTCGAGCGCTTCCGCGCCGACCAGGACGCGACGGTCGACACCGGGGTGGAGGACCCGTATGCGCGCTGAACGCGAGCGAGGGCTCCTCGACACGAACATCGTGATCCTGCGGCACGCGATCAGCGCGAGGGATCTGCCCGAAGACGTCGCGATCTCAGCCGTCACCCTGGCGGAGCTTTCGGCTGGGGTGCACCTGGCGCGCGGTCAGGATGCCGCGCTCGAGCGAGCTCGACGCGTCGAGCAGTTGCAGCGCGTGGAACACGAGTTCGATCCGATCCCGTTCGACGCTGATGCGGCGCGCGCCTTCGGGCGGATCACCGCGGCGGTGCACGCGATCGGTCGCACGCCGAGGCGGCGGGTCGCTGACCTCATGATCGCCGCGACCGCCGCAGTCCAGGGGTTGCCGTTGTACACGACGAACCCAGGCGACTTCTCGGGCCTCGAGGAGCTCGTGGAGATCATTGCGGTGGCCCGACCGGAGACGGATCCCCCAGCGATCGGGTAGCCGTGCGGTCCTGCCCGTCGCGGAGCGATCGCATCGCGCCGCGGGGCCCAGCGGCTCAGCCCCGCCACGCCCCGAGCTTCTCCGGATTCATCACGATCCACAGGTCGGCGACTCGGCCGGCGACGACGTTCAGGTTCACGACGCCGATCACCACGCCGTCGCGGAGCACCGCGAAGCCCGTGCCGTCCGTCGTGGCGGTCGGCGCGACCAGGTCGGTCGGGTTCTTGGCGAGCAGGCCGAGCAGGAAGCGCGCCACGTTCTCGGCGCCGAACACGGGCTTGCGGGCCGCGGAGACGAGGCCGCCGCCGTCGGAGCGGAGCGTCACGTCGGGGTCGAGCACGCGGGTGAGGGCGGCGAGGTCACCGGCCTGCGTGGCGGCGGCGAACGCGGCGACTACGGCGTCGTGCTCCGCGCGCGACACCTGGCGGGAGCGCTCGGCAGCCACGCGGCGGCGCGCCGAGGATGCGAGTTGGCGCACCGCGGCGGGGGAGCGGCCGACGATCTCGGCGATCTCGGGGAACGGCACCGCGAACACGTCGTGCAGCACGAACGACACCCGCTCGGGCGGCGTCATCGCCTCGAGCACGACGAGCAGCGCGCTGCTCACCGCCTCGTCGAGGGTCACGCGCTCGAGCGGGTCGGCCGCGGCGTCCGGCTGCGCGGTCACCGAGCCGCCGGCCGCACCGGCAGCACTGGCAGCGCCGGCCGGACCGGCGGCACGTCGGGCGGCGGATGTCGCGGCCGCGCCGGTGCCCGCAGCGAAGTACCCAGCCGGCAGCGGCTCGGGCAGCCACGGGCCGACGTACCGCTCACGCCGCGCTCGGGCGGTGCCCAGCAGGTCGAGGCACACGCGCCCCGCGACGCGGGTCAGCCAGCCCGCGGGGTTCGCGATCGCGTCGCGCTCGGCGTCCGACATCCGGTACCAGCGCACGTACGTCTCCTGCACCGCATCCTCGGCCTCACCCGTCGTGCCGAGCATCCGGTACGCCAGTGCGAGCAGCCGGCGTCGCTCGTCGACCACGTCGGCGAGGTCGTCGCGGCCGGTCGGCTCAGGGTCATCCGTCATCGTCATCCCATTCCCTCCCACCCAGCATGACGACACAGCACCGGAGATCGTGAGTCGCGTCACACATCGAGCCGCAGTTTCGTCAGAGTTGACATGAGCAGAATCCACACGGCCGCACTCGCAGCATCGGCGGCCATCGCGTTCATCGTCGGCGGCTGGGCGTTCTTCGCGCCCGGCGCGTTCTACGACTCCTTCCCCGGCATGCTCGGCACCTGGATCTCGACCGACGGGCCGTTCAACGAGCACCTCATCCGCGACGTGGGCGCCTTCTACCTCGCGCTCGGCGTCGCGAGCGTGGCGGGCCTCGTCTGGCGGAGCCCCGCCGTGCTCCGCACGCTCGGCCTCGCCTGGACGGTCTTCGGCGCCCTGCACCTCGGCTACCACGCCACCCACCTCGGCCACCAGGACGCCGCCGACGACACCGCCGCGATCACGTCGCTCTCGCTCGCACTCGCGCTCGGCGTCGTGCTGCTGATCCCGGGGCGCGATCGGGGGCGAGCGGATGTCGCGCCGGCGACCGGCGCGGCGGCGACGCCGACGCCGGCGAAGACGGAGGCCGCCCGATGAGGATCGCCATCGCCGGAGCGACGGGCGTCGTCGGTCGCCACACGGTCGCCGCGGCGACCTCTCGCGGGCACGACATCCTGCCCCTGACCCGTGGCACCGGGTTCGACCTCGAGCGCGGCACCGGCCCGACGGGCACGAGCCTCGCGGCCGTGCTCGCCGGCGTCGACGCGCTCGTCGACGTCAGCAGCGTGCAGACCACCGCCACGGCGCGGTCGCGCGACTTCTTCACGGCGGTCACCCGGAACCTGCTCGCCGCCGAGCGCGACGCCGGCGTCGAGCACCACGTCGCGCTCTCGATCGTCGGCATCGACGGCGTCGACGCGTCGTACTTCGCCGGCAAGCACGCGCAGGAGCGACTGGTGCAGGCCGGACCGGTGCCGTTCACCATCCTGCGCGCGACGCAGTTCCACGAGTTCGCCGAGCAGATGACCGAGCGACTCTCACTCGGGCGGCTCATCACGCCGATCCCGGTCGGACGGTTCCGGCCCATTGCGGCGCGCGAGGTCGGGGCGCGGCTCGTGGAGCTTGCGGAGTCGGGCCCCGCCGGGCGGGCACGAGACCTCACCGGACCGCGCGACGAACGGATCGCCGAGATGGTGCGCCGCATGTTCGCGCACGACGGGGTGCGCCGGCCGGTCGTCGAGTTCGGTCTGCCCGGTGCATACGGCCGCGCCGCGGCGTCGGGGGTGCTGCGTGGCGGCGCCGATGCGGATCGCGCCGCGATCACGTTCGACGAGTGGGTGCGTTCGGAGGATCACACACCGGTCGACGTGCGGCCGGGGTCCGCGGCATCCGCTCGTCGCTGAACGGAGGATCGGCCCCAGGACAGGGATCGGCCGGAGCCCGAAGGCTCCGGCCACCCCGTCGTCTGCGTGGGCGCGCCCGCAGCTCGTCCCCTACGGCTGCGAGATCTCCTCGACCGTCTCAGCGGTCGCCCCATCGGAGAGCGCCCTCGCGACGTCCGCCTGGGCGATGATGCCGACGAGATCGTGCCCGTCGATCACCGGCAGGCGGCGGATCTGGTGCTCCTGCATCATGCGCAGCGCCTCGCGGATGTCGTCATCCGCCCCGATCGTCACCGGCTTGCCCTCGGCGAGCTCGCCGGCCGTCACGGCCTTCGGGTCGCCGCCGTCGGCGATGCACTTCACGACGATGTCGCGATCGGTGAGCATCCCCTTCAGCCGGTCGTCGTTCCCGCAGATCGGCATTGCGCCCACGTCGAGGTCGCGGAGCATCCGCGCCGCCTCGACGAGCGTCTGGTCCTCCTTCACGCACGTGGGATCCGGCGTCATGAGGTCGCGTGCAACTGGCATTTCGATCTCCCTCCACACGATGTCCGCGATGGTAGGCACAGCGCCGCGGCGTCCGCAGGGGGCTTGACGGATGTCGCGGGAGAAGTGGGAGCGTCGCGGCGGGGCGGACGCCATGTGGCGACGCGGGGCGGGCCCGGTCGCGATGTCCGATTCCCGCGCGCCGCGACGGTCGTGGCGCGCGAGAATCGACGCATGCCCCGCCGTCACGCCACCCTCAGCACGTCGATCGGCGAGTTGCTCGTCGTGGCCGACGACGGCGGGCTCGCCGGGCTGTACTTCCCCGGGCACTGGCATCCGCCGGCCGCCGGATCGCTCGGCGCTGAGGTCGACCCGGGCGGCGATGCGCTCCTGAGCCGGCTCGGCGTCGAGCTCGATGAGTACCTGGCGGGACGCCGCATCCGCTTCGACCTGCCGCTCTCGCCGTCGGGCGACGAGTTCCAGCATGCCGTCTGGGGAATGCTTCGCGACATCCCGTACGGCGCGACCGTGACCTACGGCGAGCTCGCCCTCCGGCTCGGCGACCGGAACCTCGCGCGCCGCGTCGGCGGCGCGGTCGGACGGAACCCCATCAGCATCCTCGTGCCGTGTCACCGCGTGGTCGGCGCCGACGGGTCGCTCACGGGCTACGCCGGCGGGCTCGACCGCAAGCGCCGACTGCTCGAACTCGAGGGTGCCGAGGTCGTCGCGCAGCGGCGGCTCTTCTGACGCGCACCGGCCGAAGGGCGGCCGCGTCGTCGCGATCCTCCGCACCGATCTCGATGACGACCTCTTCGGCGACTGGGACGGCCTGCACTACCTCGACGCCGAGTCGGTCGAGGTCCAGGCCGACGGGTGACCGCCTGCCCATCGCCATGACGCGACCCTAGGAGGGAGTCCGCGCGGCGTCCACCGGCACCATCCGTGCTCCGGTCTCCGAATCGATGCTGTCGGCGAGGTACCAGCGCGAGAGCCGCGCCTGGAGGCGACGTGCGAACGGCAGGCGGCCGCGTTCGTCCGGGTGCACCACCAGCAGGAACCGCGGCTCGGGCCGCGTGATCCGCGCGCGCTCGACTTCGCCGAGCGGCTCGTGCACCTCGATGTACTCGCCGCCGGGCAGTCGCACGATGCGTCCGGTCTCGAAGCCGTGCAGCAGGGTGTCCCGATCGCGCCGCTGCAACCCGAGGCACACGCGGCGGGCGACGACGAAGCCGACGATCGGCCCGAGCACGAGGGTCACCTGGAGCGTCGCGATCACACCCTCGAACGTCACCGAGAACTGCGTCGCGATGAGGTCGGCGCTGCCGGCCGCCCACAGTGTCGCGTAGAACACGATCGCGGCGACCCCGATGCCCCTGCGCGTCGGCGTCGTGCGCGCCCGCTCGAGCAGGTGGTGCTCGCGGCGGTCGCCCGTCGCCCATGCCTCGAGGAACGGGTACACCGGGATCCCGACGAGGAAGACCGTGACGACCGCGAGCGGCACGAGCACCGCGAGGGTCCAGGTGCGGTCGAAGAGCACGACCTCCCAACCGGATGGCACGAGCCGGAGCGCTCCGTCGAGGAACCCGGTGTACCAATCGGGTTGGCTTCCCGCCCCTGCGTCTCCCGGCGATGCCGGGCCGTACAGCCAGACCGGATTCACGGTGACCGTCGCCGAGATCAGGAGGAGCACGCCCGTGACGAGCGCGAACAGCCCCGCGGCGCGCATCGCTGCGTGGGGCCAGAGCGGCACACCGGTCACCCGATCTCCGGTGACGCGTCCTCCGCCGGATGTGTTGGCGGCAGCGCGCGGGAACTGCGCCGGCCCGACCCGCCATGCCGCGAACGCACGCAGCGCCACCAGCGCGATCAGCGCCGCCGGCGCGATCGCGATGTGCAGGGGGTAGAGGTGCGCGATGACCTCGCCCGGGAACGCGCCGCCGAACAGCAGCGACGCGAGCCACGTGCCGACGACCGGGACGCCGAGCGCGATGCCCTCGGTGATCCGCAACCCGGTGCCCGAGAGCATGTCGTCGGGCAGCGCGTAGCCGCTCCATCCGCCGGCCAGCGCAGCGATGAAGATGAGGAACAGGAGCACCCACATGCCGCGGCGCGGCTTCCGGAAGGCGCCGGTGAAGAACGTCACGAGCAGCTGCATGATGATCGCCGCCGGCAGCAGGAGTCCCGCCCAATGGTGCGCCTGGCGGACGAGCAACCCGCCGGGCACCTCGAACGTGATCCGCATCGTCGACGCGAACGCGTGCGACACCTCGGCGCCGCGCAGCGGCGCGTACGTCCCGTCGTAGCTCGTGGTCGCGCTCGACGGGATGTACCAGAACATGAGCAGGATGCCCGTGACCGTGAGCACCACGATGCAGGCGACGGTCACGACGCCGAACAGGTTCGTCCAGTGCAGCGGCACCGGCCGCCGGGCGAGGTCGGCGCGGATGTCGCCGAGCCGCCGACCGAAGACGGTGGCGCGTGACATCCGCTCGCCGAGTCGGTCGGTGATGGACGGGGTGCGCATGGGGTGCCTCCTCGTGAGTGGCTTCACACATACGACCCCGCGGGGCGTCCGGGTGTGACATCCGCGTGCCGCGCGAGGGAACGACAGCGGCGCGCGAGGGAACGACAGCGGCGCGCGAGGGCCGGTGATCGCCTTGGGCGAACGACGGGTCGAAAGGCTTAGCACTCTCGCGTAACGAGTGCTAATCTCATTCCAAGTTGAGTCGATCAGGCTCAACTCTTGGAACCTACGAGAGGAGACGCTCATGGCAATGACCTGGGACCCGTTCCGCGACCTCGACCGTCTCGCGGCGAGCATGCTCGACTCGAGCCGAGGCCCTCGGATGATGCCGATCGACCTGCACCGCGACGGCGACCACTACGTCCTGTCGGCCGACCTGCCCGGGGTCGACCCGGGCTCGATCGACATCGACGTCGACGGCCAGCTGATGACCATTCGCGCCGAGCGCACGCTGCGCGACGACGAGAACGTCCGCTGGCTCGTGCACGAGCGGCCGAGCGGCTCGTTCCTCCGGCAGCTCACCCTCGGCGAGGGCATCGACACCACGGGCATCAGCGCGCACTACGACAACGGCGTGCTGAGCGTGATCATCCCCGTCTCCGAGCGCGCGAAGCCGCGCAAGGTCGAGGTGCGCTCCGCGGCCGACGACGTCGTGACCCCGGAGGTCACCTCCGGCGCCGACTGAACGGAGGCGACGGCCCGCCCGGGCCGAATCCGAAGCGGGGCGGATGCTGCGGCATCCGCCCCGCTTCGTCGTCGGGACAGGCAACGATTCGGGCATACCGGGCGCAAGGAGCAGCGGACAGCGGGTCGAAGCCGTACGATCGGCGTACGCGCGACCCCGCGCACCATCCGAATCCGCAGCGCCACCCCCGCGGCACCCCAGCCGTACCGCCGACACGACGCCCCCGATCCCCCTCGGAGCCCCCGTTGAGAGCCCCCGCCGATGACGAGCCCACGCCCGAGTTCGGCGCGCCCGACGCGGGTCGCCGGGGTACCGGCCCGGGTGAGCGCATGCTGCGGCGCGACCGGGACCGCGACCGCGATCGTGCCCGCGGCGGCGACGGCGAACCTGAGGACCGGTACTCCGAGGGCGTCGACGACGCCACCGCGCTCGAGCGCGACCGCTGGGCGATGCGCGCGAGCGCGCACCCCGGACGACGCTCCCGGCGGCGCGCGGCGAGCCTCACCCTCGACCCGGACGAGCACCACGATCCCGACCGGCGCCGGTACTTCCTGAGCTCCATCCAGCCGAGCGGCGACTACGAGGCCGTGATCGTCGCGATCACCGACGGCGCCCGCCGTCGCTACTTCAGCTCGCGCGACGGCTCGCACTTCATCGAAGTGGACGAGCTCTCGTTCGAGCAGCGCCGCAAGAGCGGCTCGCGCTCGATGCTCGAGATCGGCGAGCACGAGCTGCGCGAACTCGAGGGAGCGCTGATCTTCGTCCGACCGCTCGACGGGCGCGATCCGATCGCCGAGGTCGCGGCTGCGAAGCGGGCCTCGCTCGAGGCGACGCGCCCGATGGCGATCGTGCCGGTCGGCGCGCCGGCGGCAGCCGCCGGGGCCGAGGCGGCCGATCGCGGCCCGGCCGACGAGACGGTGAGTGACGAGACGACGGATGGCGCGGCCGACGCCGAGCGCGACTCCGGCTCGGTCGTGGCCGACGCGGCGTCCGCGGTCGACGGAGGTGCGTCGGAAGCCGAGGCGCTCGAGCCGAGCGGGCGGCGACGCTCGACGTTCGAACCCGTGCCCCAGCCCGCCGAGCCCGTGGTGCCGTCCGAGGCGTCCGAGCCGGGCGCGCCGTCGGCTGACCACCCGATCGGATCCGTCGTGTCTGCTCCGGCACACGTCGAGGTGGACCCCTCCGCGCCCGCCGCGGCGGAGCCGTCCGCCCCGACCGAACCCCGACCCGCACCGCCCGTGGCGTCGGCACCGCGACGCGGACCCCTCACCGACCTCGAGGCGGTCGCCCAGGTCGCACTCGCGAAGGGCATCGCGTTCGCCGCGCATCGCGGGCAGCTCGACAAGAGCGGCACGCCCTACATCGACCACCCCGGCCGGATCGCCGAGCGCTTCGACCCGGTCGCCGATCCGATCGCGGCGGCCGCCGCGTGGTTGCACGACGTGCTCGAGGACACGCCGCTCACCTCACGCGAGCTGTTCGAGGCCGGCATCCTGCTCGAGATCGTCGGGGTCGTCGAACTGCTCACCCGCCGGCCCGAGGTGACGCCCGACGAGTACTACGCGCGCATCCGGCGCCATCCGGTGGCCCTTCGCGTCAAGCTCGCCGACATCGACGACAACACTGCGCCGTGGCGGCTGCGCCGCCTCGACTTCGCCAAGCAGCAGCGTCTCGCCGAGAAGTACCGGCACGCGCGTCGTGCGCTCGGCGTGGAGTGACGCCGCCCGGCGCGTCGGGTCCTTCGGCCCGTGCGGACAGTCCCCGATCGCGAGTAGCGTGAGCGCGCGGCCGGCCGAGCCGTGAGACAAGAGCGGGAGCACCGGGTTTCAGGCGGCCTTCCCTTCAGGGTTGCGCCAAGCAGATCACGGCTGGTCCCACCCGCCGCCGGGCGCCCAGACGCGCGCCGCGCGCCCGGACGCGCGCCGCGCTACTCCTCGACGCCCGGGTCGCCGCCCTCGAGCCCGCCGTCGGTCGACTCGGTCATGGGCGCGTCGCTGTCGGGATCGCCGGGCGTCTCCTCGGCAGGCATCGGCTCGTCGCGGACCTCCTCGTGCTCCCGGTCATCGCGCCCGCCGTCGCCGGGGATGGTCGAATCGCTCATGGCGTCCTCCTCGTGTCGCGTCCTTCGGGCAGGCTACGTGCGGCCCGGCGCATCCGCACGGGGTTGACGCCGGTCGAACACAAGCACGCGCAGCAGCAGTTCGAGCGAGTGCTGCACGCGCTCGTCGGGCCAGCCGTCCGGATCCTCGACCGACTTGATCTCGTAGCCGCGGCAGTAGAGGTACAGGATGTCGGCGATGCGGGCCGCCTCGTCGCGGTCGGCGGCGCGGGCGCCGTCGAGGAAGCTCGCGTACGTGGCATCCGTCACCGACCGCAGCAGTTCGTACGCGCGATCGTGGCCGGCGCGGACGTCGGCGATGACCTCGATCCAGAGGCTCCGGAACACCGACTCGTCGGGCGACGACGTGCACATCCAGCGCGTGAGCGCGGCGAGGCGTTCGACGCCGAGGAGGCCACCGAGCTCGTCGCGGCGCTCGGCGTCCCACTGCGCGCGGGCGTGCTCGAGCGCGTTGGCCATGAGCTCGGCGCGGCTCGGCACGAAGTGGGTGATGAACGCGGTCGAGCGTCCGAGGCGCTCGGCGACCGCGCGCAGCGTGACGGCGTGCGTGCCGCGCTCCTGCGCGACCGCGACGGTCGCCCGCGCGATGTCGGCCAGGCGTTCGGCGGTGTCGACTTCGGCCGGCAACTGCGGCTCCCTTCGGCCTGGGCGGATGCCGCGACAACCGCTCGTTGACATCCCGACGGGCCCCACACTAACGTCGCTGCAGGCGTTGTCAAACAGTGTTTGAAAAAAGATGGAGGGCGCGTGGCCGCGAACAGCGAGGTCGTGCACGGCGGAGTCGTGAACGGCGGCATCTCGTTCTGGATGCAGCAGGTCGGCGTGCCCGCCGAGCGTCCGCCCCTCCAGGGCGACCTCGACGTCGACGTCGCAATCGTCGGCGGCGGCTACACCGGGCTCTGGACGGCGTACTACCTGAAGCGCGACCAGCCCGACCTGCGGGTCGCGGTGCTCGAGCAGCGCTTCGCCGGCTTCGGCGCATCGGGTCGCAACGGCGGATGGCTCACCAACTCGGTCACGGGCGGCCGAGAGCAGTACGTGCAGGCGCACGGGCGCGACGCGGCGATCGCGCAGCAGCGGGCACTGAACGACACCGTCGACGAGGTGATCCGCGTCGCGGGTGCCGAGGGCATCGACGCCGGCATCCACAAGGGCGGCGAGCTCGAGGTCGCGACCGCGCCCGCGCAGCTCGCGCGCCTGCGCGCCGCCGCCGCAGCCGAGCGCGAGTGGCCCGCGACCGACGTCGAGGAGCTCGATGCGCGTGAGACCGCCGCCCGCGTGAACGTGGCGGGCGTGCTCGGCGGGCTGTGGCATCCGCACTGCGCCCGCGTGCACCCCGCGAAGCTCGCGCTCGGGCTCGCCGCGGCGGTCGAGCGCCTCGGCGTGACGATCTTCGAGGGCACGCGCGTGACCGAGATCGCGCCGGGCGAGGCGCGCACCGAGCACGGCACCGTGCGCGCGCAGCACGTGCTCCGCGCGACCGAGGGGTTCACGCCGAACCTGGCCGGCGAGCACCGCACCTGGCTGCCCATGAACTCGTCGATGATCGTGACCGAGCCGCTCGCGGCATCCGTCTGGGATCAGATCGGCTGGAACGGCCGCGAGACGCTCGGCGACTTCGCGCACGTCTACATGTACGCCCAGCGCACCGCCGACGACCGCATCGCGTTCGGCGGACGCGGGGTGCCCTACCGCTACGGCTCGCGCGTCGACGTCGACGGCGCGACCCAGCCGCGCACGATCGAGAGCCTGACGGCACTGCTGCACCGGTACTTCCCCGCCGCAGCGGATGCCGCGATCGATCACGCCTGGGCCGGAGTGCTCGGCGTGCCGCGCGACTGGGCGGCGACCGTCGGGCTCGACCGCGCGACGGGGCTCGGCTGGGCCGGCGGCTACGTCGGCACGGGCGTCACCGCGACGAACCTCGCCGGTCGCACGCTGCGCGACCTCGTGCTCGGACGCGACACCGAGCTCACGCGCCTGCCGTGGGTGAACCACCGCGCGAAGCGCTGGGAGGTCGAGCCGCTCCGGTGGCTCGCCGTGCAGGCGATCTACACCGCGTACCACGCGGCCGATCGCGCCGAGCTGCGCGGACGGGCGACGACATCGCCGATCGCGAGGGTCGCCGGGTTCGTCGCGGGCCGCTGACCTCGTCGCCGCCTGCCGCCCGCCGCGCCGACCACTGCGAGAGGAACCCATGTCCGAGACTCCTGAATCGAAGGACGCGACGGATGCCGCGGCATCCGCTGCGCCCGGCCCCGTGCCGACCGTCGCCGTGGCGCGCCCGCTCGACCGCGACCTCGGCGAGCTCGCGCCCAAGCCGACCGCGCTCACCCGGGGACTCCTCGAGGCGAGCGCCTCGATCTGGACGGCCGCCGGCCTCGACGTCGGCTACTGGGAGTGCACGCCCGGCCGCTTCACCGCGGTCCGCGACGGCTACACCGAGATCTGCCAGCTGCTCGCCGGTCGCGTCACGATCGAGGTCGACGGCGAGGCGCCCGCGACGCTCGCTGCGGGCGACACGCTGGTGATGCCGAGCGGGTGGCGTGGCGTGTGGGACGTGCACGAGCACGTCCGGAAGCTGTACGTGATCGTCGACGACTGAGTGCCGGCACGCGGAGAGCGGATCCGGCGCCGGCCTCCTCATGCACGAGGAGGTGACGTGCGGTCCGCGCTGGCGCCCGAGCGTCCGAGGGGAGTACGGTGCGACCCAGCGGCGCGCATCGGCGCGCCGAGGCGGGAGCGACGGCGTGGAACTCGCTGCAGCGGGCGGGGGCACCCTCGGCCTTGCGGTGCTGCCGATCGTCGCGCTGCTCGCGTCACTCGTCGCGGCCGCGGCGGCCGGATCGCTCGTCGTCGCGTGGTTGCAGCGACCGCGCGACGCGCCGGACCCGTCGCTCGTCGATCCGGAGGTCGTCGGGTTGCTCCCGGTCGCCTTCGTGTCCGGTGGCGCCTCCACGCGTTGGCTGCCGGCAGCCGTCGTGGAACTCGCACTCGACGGCGCGATCATGATCGACGACCGGCGCCCTCCGAGCGCGGACGGCGACGCGTCGGGATCAGCCCGCGGCATCCGCCTCGTCTACTCGTCGGACCTGCCCTCGACGCGGGCGGGCGTTCCGCGCGACGTCTCCGCCGACCTCATCCTCGCCGTCTTCGGGCCGGGGACCACGGGCACCGCCTCGGTGATCGCGCACGGGGCCACCGTGCCGGTCGACCGCGTCGTGGCGCAGAACGGCGAGTTGGCCTGGGCCACCCGCCGACGGTTCGTCGACGCTGCGTCGCGCTATCGCGAGCCGCGGCCGGCCGCTCGCCTCCGCACGGCGTCGCTCGCCGGGGTCATCGGGGTCGTGCTCGGCTTCGTCGGGCAGTTCGTCGGACGCGGGACGGATGACTCGATCGCCTGGACCGCGCTCGCCATCGGTGCGGTCTCGCTCGGCGTCCGCGCCGTGCTGCCGCGCTGGATCCCGCTCAACGCGACCGGGCTCGAACTGCGGGAGCGCGCGAACCGGCTCCGCGAGCGGATCGCGAGCGTCGACCTCCGCGACCCGTCCGCCGCCCGGTCGACGCTCCCGTGGGCCGTGCTCTTCGGTCAGGACGAGGTCGTCGCGCGGGCGGCCGAGACGCTCACAGTCCGCGATGCCGACTCCCGCTGGTACGCCTCGTCCGCGCCGATCAGCCCGGAGCGGCTCGCCTCCTGCGTTCGAGTCGCCTCGCTCGCACTCGCCCAGCCCATCGCCCTCGGCGGCCGCGATGACGGGCGGTTCGGGGTTCCGCTCATCGAGTATCGGGGCGTGAACGCCGATGACGGGTACTTCAGCGAGACCCGAGGATGGGGCAGGGGCACGATCTACGGCGGCGCGGCCGGCGACGGGTTCGACGGCGGGGGAGCGGGCGGGTTCGACGGTGGCTTCGACGGCGGCGGCGGATTCGACGGCGGGGGCGGCGGGGGCCCGTAGCCGCCTCCGGGCGATCACGCCGTGACGAACCGCCGACGGTAGAGCCGCTCGGCATTCCGCCACGCGATGCCCTCGGCCACGCGGAGCGCCTCGTCGGCCGGCCAGTCGTGCGCGGTGACGTATCCGCCGAGCACGCGCGCCGCGGCGATCCGCCACAGGCGCGCGCCCAGCAGCACGCGCTCGGGCACGCCCCACGCGTCGGTGGAGAACAGCACACGCGAGAACGGCGCGAGATCGAGCGACTCGCGCACGACGGAATCGGCGTTCGCGCCGAGGACGCCGACCGCGAGCCCGACGTCGAGGAACACGTGCGGGAACACGTGCGCGAGCCAGCCCGCCTCGCGTACGTAGGGGTGGCAGTGCAGGAACGCGATGCGCCCGCCCGTGCCCGCCGTGGCCGCGACGAGTGCCTGCATGCGCGCGGGATTCGCCTGCTCGAGCACGAGGTCGGCGTCGCCGAACCCGGCATGCACCTGCAGCACCGCACCGTGCTCGAGCGCCCACCAGATGAGGTGCCGGGTGAGCGTCGGGTCGGTGAGGCGAGGGCGAGCGGATGCCGCGTGCGCGCGCCACTCGTCGAACCACGCGTCGGCGGCGGAGCGGACGTCGACGTCCGTCGGTCGTGCCGGGTCGAGCACGAGCCCGCACCGGTGCGCGGCGACGGTCTTGAACGCGACGCTGTCGCCTTCGGCCGCCTCGAGCGCGGGACCGAGTCGCTCGACGAACTCGCTGCCCGACGCGCACTGCGCGAGCACCGTCTCGGCGATGGTCTCGAGTCGGGCGACCCGGTGCGTCGGTGCGTCGGCGAGCCGCGCCATCCGCTCGTCTGCCATGAGCAGGTCGGGCCGGTGCCCGTCGTCGACGAGGTGGGCGGCGATGCCGGAGGCGCGGAGCAGTCGGCGCGCGACCTCGTCGGAGCCGAGCGCGCGGCGGGCGGCGAGGTAGTCGTCCGGGCTCGCGAAGGGTTCGAGTCCGAGGAGCGGGGCGCAGTGCCGCCGCAGCGCGAACCCCTGCGCGCTGTCGAACACGTCGGCGGGCGAGGCCGCATGCTCGGCCTGGGTGAGCGCGTCGACCAGCTCGGCGTCGGACGGATCGGGCAGCATGCCGTGCACGTGGTGGTCGACGAGCGGCATCCGCTCGATCGCCTCGGTCAGCTGCCGCACTGCGTCCGCGGTCATGCGGCGATCCTCTCGCGATCGGGCCGCTGCGGGAACCTCCCGCGGGTCCGCGGTCGCGGGCCGGCTACGCGAGCCGCTTCTCGAACCAGAAGTCGGCGTACGGTTCGCCGTTGAAGTCGGAGATCTCGTCGTAGCCGTGCGACCGGTACATCGCGATCGCCTCGGTGAGCGTGCGGTTCGTGTCGAGTCGCACCACGTTCGCGCCGAGCCGCAGTCCGGCCGCCTCGATCTCGCGCAGCAGCCGCGCGCCGAGGCCCATGCCGCGCGTGCTCGTCGCGACCCAGAGCCGCTTGATCTCCGCGGGGTCGCCGCCGTGGAGCTTGAGGCCGACGCATCCGACCGGCTCGCCGTGCAGGAACGCGACGAGGAACGTGCCGTGCGGCTCGCGGAACTCGTCATCGGGCGTGGGCCGGGTGTGCGCCGGGTCGAAGCCGAGGTCGAATCGGCTCGCGAGCTCGGTGAAGTAGGCGCCGACGCTCGCTCGCGCCGCCGGGTCGGCCGGGTCGACCGTGCGCACCTCGATGGCCGAGGCGGTCATGAGCCGCTCGACCTCGTCCATCGCCGTGAGCAGGCGCTCGCGCTGCCGAACGGTGAGCGGGTCGAGGATGCCGCCGACGAGCGCGTCGGACGAACGGTCGAGCTCGTCGCGCTCGGCCACCCCCGCAGACGTGAGCCGCGCGACGCGCACGCGCGAATCGTCGGGCGAGGGTTCGACGCGGACGAGCCCGTCGGACTCGAGCGCGCGCAGCTGTCGACTGAGGTACCCCGAGTCGAGCTCGAGCCGCTCGCGCAGCGCGCGCAGCTCGGCTCCGCCGCCGTTCGACGCGCCGATCTCCCAGAGGAGCCGCGACTGGCCCAGCGGTCGGCCGCGCGAGAGGTAGCCGTCGTCGAGCGCGCCGATCCGTTCGGTGACGGTGCGGTTGAACCGTCGGACCCTGGCGATGTCGTCCATATCTCTGACTCTAGTCAGCTAAAGCGGATCCCGCCCTGCCGGATGTCCGGATCCGATCGAAATCCCACGACCTTTCCGTCGGTGTCTTGACGGAAAAATCGCGGATCCGTTGGATGAACGCGAAGCACATACGGGGGAGCCTGAGCCACACCGTCGGCACGGTCGACGTCGGCTCGGAGACACTCCCCGACGCTCGCGCGCACCCTGGACGGGTGTGCGGACACTGCTGCGCGCCCGCGCGGCGACTTCGATGGAGAAGGAGCACACCTGATGCGATTCAGATCAGTCAGCCTCGGGGCGGTGGCCGCGCTCGCGGCGGCCGTCCTGATCGGCGGCGGCCTGCCCGCGCTCGCCGGGCCACCGGCCGCGGCGGAGGCGGCGACCGCACCCGCGACCTACACGAACCCCGTGACCGCCGGCGTCGTCGACACGTTCCCGGATCCCGCGATGATCCGCGGCAAGGACGGCGCGTGGTACGCCTACGGCACCACGAACCCGATCTTCAACAGCGACGGCGAGGGTGGCGAGCACATCCTGCCCATGCTGCGCTCGACCGACCTGGTCGACTGGGAGTACGTCGGCGACGTCTACCCCGCGGCCGACCCGAAGCCCGCGTACTGGGCGTCGGGAACGCGGCCGTGGGCGCCCGACATCCGATACATCGACGGGCAGTACCACCTGACCTACTCGCTCTCGAACGGCGGGGTCGCGCTGCTGACCTCCGAGACGCCGACCGGCCCGTGGACCGACCACGGGCTCTACTTCGGGGGCGCGCAGGTCGCCGGATGCCCGACCGGCAACATCGACCAGGCGATCTTCACCGACTCCGACGGCACGCACTACCTCTACTGGGGCAGCTACGACGTGATCTGCGTCTCCGAGCTGACGGCGGATGCCACGGAACTCACGGGCGAGGTCACCCAGATCGCGCAGGGCCGCCGGATGGAGGGCGGCTACGTCGTCCAGCGCGACGGCTGGTACTACCTGATGTACTCCGACGCCGGATGCTGCGACGGCGCGTTCAGCGGGTACACCGTCAAGGTGGGGCGGGCCGACAACCCGCGCGGGCCGTTCGTCGACGACCACGGCGTCGACCTCATGGAGCTCAGCAGCAAGGGCGGCTACGTGCTCGCCTCGAACGGCAACGGCTTCGCCGGCCCCGGGCACAACGCCATCCAGACCGACCTCTCCGGCCAGGACTGGATCGTCTACCACGCGATCCCGACCGACGACCCCGACTTCCCGACCGTGCAGACGCGTGCCGGGAACCTCAACCTGTCGAAGCGGCCGCTCATGATCGACCGGCTCGACTGGATCGACGGATGGCCCGTGGTGCGGGCCGGCGCCGGGCCGTCGAGCGACGCCCAGGTGGCGCCGGTCACGGCGCCCGTCCTCGGGACCGACTTCGAAGACGGCCTGCCCGGTGACGCGCCGATCCGCGGGGCGGGCTCCGTCGGCACGGCCAGCGAGGCCGACGCCGGCACGTTCGCCCGGGTGGTTCCGGCGACGGCCGGCACGACCGAGATCGTGACCGCCGGCGAGGTGAGCGGCGACCTGCGCGTGCAGGCCGATCTGCGGTTCAGTGCAGCGGATGCCGTCGGCGCAGCCGGTACGGCCGCGCTCCGGGTCGGCGCGCAGGGGCAGAACGGCGCGACCGCCACGATCGATCGCGGGGCGGGCGAGTTCCGCCTCGAGGTCCGGCAGGGCAGCCGCACGACGGTCGACGCCGCGCCGCTTCCGACCGACTTCGCCTACGACGCCTGGCACGTCGTGGCGTTGGAATGGCGCGACGGCTCGGTCACGGCCGAGGTGTCCGGCGACGGGTTGCGCGAACCGCTCGCGGAGACCAACGTGACCGTACCGAAGAACGCGACCTCCGAGGGCCCGATCGGCGTCGCGGCGTCCGGGGCATCCGTCGACGGGGACAACCTCTCGGCCGCCGAGCTGTACCAGCCGGTGACCGAGCGCGTCGCCGACCCCGAGCTCGGCGAGCTGCTGCCGGAGTACTCGGACGAGTTCGACGCCGACGGCGCACCGACGGCGGGCGACGACGCGTGGAGTTGGGTCCGGCGGCCGGCATCCGGTCCGACGGTGACGGATGGCGCGCTCGTCTGGCCCACGCAGGCCGCCGAGCTGCACACCGGCAACAACTCCGCCTCGGTGCTGCTCCGCGACGCGCCCGAGGGCGACTTCGTCGTCGAGACGAAGCTCGACTTCGACGGCACGCGCGGCAACCAGCAGGCCGGGCTGGTGCTCTACGAGCACGACGACCGGTACGTGAAGCTCGCCCACTCGATCCTTCCGCTGAATCGGAAGCCGGGGCAGTTCCTGCACAAGGTCGAGTTCGGCAAGGAGGCGGAACGGCCCACCACGCCGACGCCGACCGCCGTCGCCAACGGGCCGATGTTCGGCGCCGCGCCGGCGGAGACGACGTGGCTGCGCCTGTACGCGCACGTCGACCAGGAGGCAGGCGAGTGGGAGTTCCGCATGGCCTCCAGCACCGACGGCGAGGACTGGCAGTGGGGCGGCGTCTGGACGTTCCCGGTGCAGGGCGACATCCGGATCGGTCTCATCTCGATGAACGCCACGGGTGCGACGGCGGAGTTCGACTACGTGCGGACCTACGCGATGGGCGGCGACGACCGGGCGTTCCCGGCCAGCTGGCCCGTCTCGATGCCCTACGGCACGGCCGACGCGCGCGAGGAGCTCACGCCCAACGAGGAGAACTCCATGGTGCTCGACCTCGAGCTGCGTCCGCAGGACGAGGAGCTCGGCCGAGTCTGGATGCGGGACACCTACGTGAACCGCTTCGAGGTCGACGGCGAGCCGCTCTACGTCGCGACGGGCACGACGCGCGCAGAGGGCCTCGACAAGGCCGGCCCGTGGAACGACGGCATCTACGTCTGGACCGCGCCCGCGCTCGACGGGCCGTGGACGCTCGCCGACACGACGGGCATCCGACCGGACCAGCCGAAGGGCAAGGTCTGGTCGCCGGAGTTCGTCGACGAGAACACGGATGAGCGGGTCGTCGTCGCTGACTGGCAGGCATACAAGAACCCCGACGACCCGGCCACCAAGGCGGGCAACGCGTGGGCGCCCGAGCTGCACTTCATCCACGGCAAGTGGTACCTCGTCGCGTGCATGGGCGACCAGTCGACGCTCACCGGATCGTTCATCCTCGTCAGCGACGGCGGGCCCGAGGGGCCGTACCGGAACATCGAGGGCAGCGTCGAGCATCCGCTCGGCGAGCCGGTCCGTGCGACCAACCCGCAGTACTACCACATCGACGGCGGGCTCTTCGATGACGGCGACACGACGTACCTGGTGCTCCACAACGACCTCTACGCGAAGATGACGCCCGACATGGAGAACCTCGAGACGCCGACGAACCTGCCGACGTTCACGCAGCGGAAGTACTCGCCCGAGCCCTACCTCGAGGGCGCGACCGTGACGAAGGTGGGGGAGACGTACTACCTGATGCACGCGGCGTGGGCGTTGAAGGGCGGCACCGCGGAGGCCCCGACGTGGTCGTACCTGCCGAACACGGGCGTGAAGGACCAGTACGACGCGATCGTCGCGACCTCCGACTCGTTCGAGGGGCCGTACACGGTGCGGCGAACCCTCGGCGTCGGCGCCGGCCACAACAACATGTTCGTGGACGGCGACGGCACGGTGTGGGCGACGTTCTTCCGGAACCCGAACTTCGGGTACTGGGCGGATCCGTCGCGCATCGACGACGCGGCCGTGCCCGGCGTCGTCCGGCTCGAGCAGTCCGGTCCGACGGGGGAGGTGCTGACGGTCGCGCGGTCCGGCGACTGACCCTCGACGGCGTCGAGCAGGCGGGGCGTCCACCTTCGGGTGGGCGCCCCGTCCGTGTGCGAGCGGGGCGCGGCATCCGTTTTGCAAGGAGCACAGCCGATATCGGAAGTTTTTCTGTCGGGCTGTTGACGGAAAAATTCGGCCCTGAGAATCTTGCTCGCATGTCGATGACGACCGGAGTCCACGCCCTCGTGAGGCGGACCCACGAGGAGCGGGTGCTGGCGGCCCTGCGAGCCCACGGCGCGCTCAGCCGCGGCGAACTCGCCAAGCGCGTCGGCCTCAGCCGCACGACCCTCTCCGAGATCACCGCGAACCTCCTCCAGCGGGGTGCGATCATCGTCGCCGACACGGATGCCGCGACCCGTGCCGGCAGCGGCCGCCCCGCCGAGCGGCTCGCCCTCGATCCCGACTCGGGCCAGTTCCTCGGCGTCGACTTCGGCCACCGCCGGGTGCACGTCGCCGTGGCGGACGCGTCGCACGAGATCATCGCGCAGGGCGTCGAGCGCTACGACGACGACCCGCCCTGGGCCGAACGCCTCGAGATCGCGTTCGAACTCATCGACCGCATCAGCCGCGACACCGGCGTGCACTTCGGTGCGCTGCAGTCGATCGGCATCGGCGTCCCCGGCCCGTACACGGGTGCCCTCGCCGGTATGCCCGCCGTCAGCTGGAAGAACCAGCTCGCGCCAGACGGCGTCGACCTCGCCTTCGCCGAGCGCTTCGGCGCCCCGGTCGTCGTCGACAACAACACGAGGCTCGCCGCACTCGCCGAGGCGATCAGCCGACCCGATGCGGTCGACAACCTCGTCTACCTCCGCCTCTCCGACGGCGTCGGCGGCGGGCTCGTCGTGTCGGGCCGGCTGGTCACCGGATCGCGCGGCTTCGCCGGTGAACTGGGCCACGTGACCGCGAACCCGTCGGGCGCGGCGTGCCGCTGCGGCAAGCGCGGATGCCTCGAGACCATCGCCTCGGTCCCGGCGATCCTCCGGGCGTGCAGCGAGGCGGGCGCCGACGTCGAGACGCTCGCCGACCTCGCCGCGGCCGTCGCCAAGGGCGACCCCGCCGTCGACGCGGTGCTCCGCGAGGTCGGCTCCGCGGTCGGCCGCGTGCTCGGCGCCGCCGCGATGACGTTGAACCCGCGCGAGGTCGTGATCGGCGGCGAGATCGTCCGCATCGCGCCCGTGCTCGTCGAGCAGGCCGCGGCGACGCTGCGGTACGAGCTCTACTCGATCCCCTCAGACCAGCCGCACATCGTGCGCGCGGCGCAGCTGCGCGACAGCGACGGTGCCCTCGGTGCGATCGCCGCGATCTTCCACCAGTCCCCCCTCCTCGCCGGATACCCCGACCCCGTGGCATCCGCCGAACCCGTTCAGCAGCAAAGGAGCGCACGGTGAACGCCACCCCCACACGAAGCGAGGTCGCGCCATGACGGAGGTCCGCATGTCCGAGGCCCCGTCGCGCGCCGACATCCAGCCGTTCACGATGACCTCGACGGCCGTCCACGAGAACCTCCCGGCGGATGGCCCCCATCCACAGAAGCCGGCGCGATTCGCGCGTCGTCGGATGAGCACGCGCACCAAGCTCCTCATCCTGAACGCCGTCTCGATCATCGGCGGCATCGCCATCTGGTGGGCGCTCGCCCTGAACGGCTTCCAGCTCCCGACGCCGCCCGAGGTCGTCGAGAAGGCGGTCCAGCTCTGGAACGCCGGCATCCTCCAGGAGGACATCCTCGCGAGCCTCGGCCGCGTCCTCGCGGGCTTCCTGCTCGGCTCGGCCGCGGCCATCCCGGTCGGCTTCCTCATGGGCTGGTACACCGTGGCCCGAGGCCTCTTCGAGCCGTGGATCCAATTCTTCCGCACCATCCCGCCGCTCGCCCTGCTGCCGCTGGTGCTCGTGCTCCTCGGCATCGGCGAGATCCCGAAGATCGTGGTCATCTTCCTCGCCGCATTCCTCGCCTGCGTGATCTCCACCTACCAGGGCGTGGTGAGCGTCGACAAGACCCTCATCAACGCGGCTCGGGTGCTCGGCGCGAAGGACGGCACGATCTTCGCGCGGGTCGTCGTCCCCGCCTCGACGCCGTTCATCCTCGTGGGCATGCGCGTCGGCCTCGGCTCCGCGTGGGCCACCCTCGTCGCAGCCGAACTGCTGGCCGCACAGGCCGGCCTCGGGCGGCGGATGCAGGAGGCGCAGATCTACTACGACCTGGCGACCATCTTCGTGGGCATCGTCCTGATCGGCATCCTCGGCCTCGTCATGGACCGCCTGCTCCTCTTCGCCGAAACCAAGCTGACCGGATGGCAGGAACGCCGATGACCACCACGAACCCTGCGACGACCACCGCCGCGAAGATCTCCGTCCGCGAGGTCAGGAAGACCTTCCCGCTGAAGGGCGAGGAGTTCGTCGCCCTCGACCGCGTCTCGATCGACATCGCCGACAACGAGTTCGTCACCGTCGTCGGGCCCTCGGGCTGCGGCAAGTCGACGCTGATGAACGTGCTCGCCGGCCTCGAGACGCCCACCTCGGGCGAGGCGCTCGTCGACGGCCGACCCGTCGCCGGCCCCGGCCCGGAGCGCGGCGTCATCTTCCAGCAGTACGCGCTCTTCCCGTGGCTCTCGGTCCGCAAGAACGTCGAGTTCGGACTGAAGGTCAACGGCGTGCCGAGGGCCGAGCGCCGCGAGCGGGCCGAGCACTTCATCGAGATGGTCGGGCTGCAGCAGTTCGCCGACGCCCTGCCGAAGATGCTCTCCGGCGGCATGAAGCAGCGGTGCGCGATCGCCCGCGCCTACGCCGTCAACCCCTCGATCCTGCTGATGGACGAGCCGTTCGGCGCCCTCGACGCCCTCACGCGCGTGAAGCTGCAGGAGCAGCTGCTCGAGACGTGGAGCCGCGAGAAGCGGACGGTCATGTTCATCACGCACGACGTCGACGAGGCCGTGTTCCTCGCCAACCGCGTGGTCGTGATGGCCGCGCGGCCCGGCCGGATCTACGACGTCATCGACGTGAACCTCCCGTACCCCCGCACGGAGGACGTGCGCCTGAGCCCCGAGTTCGGGGAACTGCGCAACCGCGTCTGGCACGCGGTGTACCACCAGGAGCCCGGCGTCGCCGCCGGGGCCGCGTCGCACTGACGCGGAGCCCTGCCCCCACCCATCCATCCAGCACCGAAATCACCCCAACCCCATCGAAGGGAAGCACAGCCATGCGATTTTCCAGGAAGCTCCTCGGCACGGCCGCCGTCGGCGCCGCCGTCGCCCTCCTCGCGACCGGATGCGCCTCGGACGGCGGCTCGGGCGACTCCGCCGCCGCCGACAGCGAGTACGACGACGTCCTCGAGGTGAACTTCGGGTACATCCCGGACTTCAACGGCACGAGCCTGCTCGCCATCGCCGAGGACCAGGGTTACTGGGAGAAGTACGGCCTCGACGTCGAGACCCCGTCCTTCACCAACGGCCCGCTGCAGATCCAGGCGCTCGGCACGGGCGACCTCGACTTCGGCTACATCGGGCCGGGCGCCTTCTGGCTGCCGGCGAGCGGCGAGGCGAAGATCGTCGCGATGAACACCCTCGGCCAGTCCGACCGCGTCGTCGGCCAGCCGGGCAACGAATCGATGGAGGACCTGCGCGGCAAGACCGTCGCCGTCCCCGAGGGCACGTCGGGCGACATGATCCTGACCCTCGCCCTCGAGGGCGCCGGGATGACGAAGGACGACGTCGAGCTCGTGCCCATGGAGCCGTCCGCGATCGTCTCCGCACTGGCATCCGGTCAGGTCGAGGGCGCCGGCTTCTGGTACCCGGCCCTCGCGACCGTGAAGGAGCAGGTGCCCGACCTCGTCGAGATCGCGCAGAACTCCGACTTCGAGGACACCGTCGCCTTCCCGACCGCGTTCGTGGCCGGCAACGACGTCGTCGAGAACGAGCCCGAGAAGGTCGACCGCGTGCTGAAGGCCCTGCGCGACGCGATCACCTTCCGCTACGAGAACCCGGACGAGGCCGTCGAGCTGACCGCTGCGTACAACGCGCTCGATGCGGAGGCTGTCGCGGCCGACGCCGCGAACAACAAGGTGCTCTCGCTCGAGGAGCTCGACACCCTCACCGAGGACGGCACCGTCGACTCGTGGCTGAACGGCATGCAGGACTACTTCGTCGCCGCGGGCAAGCTGACCGAGGTCGCCGACCCGTCGTCCTTCTACACCGGCGACCTGTTCCTCCAGGCGGGCGAGTAATCCAGCCATGAAGCCGAGCAACATCCTCTTCCTCATGACCGACCAGCACCGGGCGGACACGCTCGGGGCGTACGGCAACGCGATGGCGGCGACGCCCGTGCTCGACGAGCTGGCCCGCACGGGCACGCGCTTCGACCGCTGGTACACGCCGACCGCGATCTGCACGCCGGCTCGCGCGAGCCTGCTGACCGGTCAGGCCCCCTTCCGCCACCGCGTGCTCGCCAACCACGAGCGCAACGTGGGCTACCTGGAGGACCTCGCCGAGGGCAGCTTCACGTTCGTGGAGGCGCTGCGCGGCAAGGGCTACAACACGGGACTCGTCGGCAAGTGGCACGCCGGCACCGAGAAGAACGCCGCCGACTTCGGCTTCGACGGCCCCGACCTTCCCGGATGGCACAACCCCGTGGAGAACGAGGACTACCTCGGCTACCTGGCGGAGCACGACCTGCCGCCGTATGCGATCAGCGACCGCATCCGCGGCACCCTGCCGAACGGTGGGCCGGGCAACCTCTTGGCTGCCCGGCTCCACCAGCCGGTGGAGGCGACCTTCGAGTACTACCTCGCCACGCGCACGATCGAGCTGCTCGAGCGGTACGCGGCCGACGCCGACCGCGACGGCACCCCGTTCTTCCTCGAACTGAACTTCTTCGGGCCGCACCTGCCGTACATCGTGCCGAACGAGTACTTCGACCTGTTCGACCCCGCCGAGATCGAGCTGCCGAAGTCCATCGCCGAGACCTTCGAGGGCAAGCCGCCCGTGCAGCGCAACTACAGCGCGCACTGGACCTTCGACACCATGCCGATCGAGGTGACGCGCAAGCTCATCGCGGTCTACTGGGGCTACGTCGCCCTCATCGACGAGCAGATCGGCCGGGTCATGGCGGCGCTCGAGCGGCTCGGCCTCGTCGACGACACGGCCGTGTTCTTCACGTGCGACCACGGCGAGTTCACGGGCTCGCACCGGCTGCACGACAAGGGCCCGGCGATGTACGAGGACATCTACCGCACGCCCGGGCTGCTCCGGATCCCGGGCGGCCCGGCCGGCCAGGTGCGCACCGAGTTCGTGAGCCTGCTCGACTGCACGGCGACGATCCTCGAGCTCGCCGGCATCGACCCGACGCCCGCGGTCGACTCGCGCAGCCTCGTGCCGCTCGCCGCGGGCGAGCACCCGGAGTGGGCCGACGACATCGTGTGCGAGTTCCATGGCCACCACTTCCCGTACCCGCAGCGGATGCTCCGCAACGACCGCTACAAGCTCGTCGTGAACCCCGACTCGGTGAACGAGCTGTACGACCTCGAGCGCGATCCCGACGAGCTCCTCAACGTGTACGAGCACCCCGAGATGCGGGACGTCCGGAACGCGATGATGCAGCGGCTCTACGGGCTGCTGCGCGAGCGCGGCGACAACTTCTACCACTGGATGACGACGATGTACGAGGTCGGCGAGGTCGACTACGACCCGACGCAGAGCGGGCTCGACGAGACGACCTACCAGGCCGGCGAGCGGGCGGATGCCGCGGCATCCGTCGCACCCGTCGCGCCCGCGCCGGGTGATCAGGCCTGGGCGCCCGCAGCGCCCGACGCGCCCGAGCGGCGGTCCGCATGACGGGCGCACGTCGCCCGAACGTCGTCATGATCCTCACCGACGACCACGGGTCGCAGGCGATCGGCGCCTACGGATCGGTGCTCAACGCGACGCCCCGCATCGACGAGATCGCGGGTGCCGGATGGCGCTTCGAGCACTGCTTCGCGACGAACGCGCTCTGCTCGCCGAGCCGGGCGTCGATCCTCACGGGCACGTACAGCCACGTCAACGGCGTCTCCACGCTCGTCACGCCGATCGACGCGAGCCAGCCGACGTTCGTCTCGCAGCTGAAGGCCGCGGGGTATCGCACCGCGATGATCGGCAAGTGGCACATGGGCGAGCACGAGGGCTCGACGCCGCAGGGCTTCGACTACTGGGACATCCTCATCGGCCATGACGGGCAGGGCGAGTACTGGGACCCGCTGTTCCTCTCGGCCGACGGCGAGCGCATCGTCGAGGGCTACACGACCGACCGCATCACCGATCTCGCGTTCGACTGGCTCGATTCGCTCGAGGGCGACGACCCGTGGTGCGTGCTGATCTACCACAAGGCGCCGCATCGGCCGTGGGAGCCGAAGCCCGAGGACGCCGAGCGGTTCCGCGACCGCGTCCCGGTGCCCTCCACGTTCTGGGACGACTACGCGACCCGGTCGTCGTCGACCCGGCGCGCGCTCATGCGCCTGGCCGAGAACCTCAACGAGGAGGACCTGAAGATCTCCCCGCCCGAGGGTCTCTCGTATGAGGAGCTCGCGCTCTGGAAGTACCAGCGCTTCATGGAGGACTACCTGGCCTGCGTGGCATCCGTCGACGACAACGTTGGCCGGGTGATCGACCGGCTGCGGGAGCGCGGCGAGTTCGAGGACACCCTGCTCATGTACGCCAGCGACCAGGGCTTCTTCCTCGGCGAGCACGGATGGTTCGACAAGCGCTTCATGTACGAGGAGTCGCTGCGGATGCCGCTCGTCCTGAGCTACCCGCGCGCGCTCGAGGGCGGACGCGTCTTCGACGGCATCGTGACGAACGTCGACTTCGCGCAGACGGTGCTGGATGCCTCGGGGGTGCCCGCGCACGAGCGGATGCAGGGCCGGAGCTTCTGGCCCGACCTCGTCGGGTCTCCTGCCGCACCGCCCGCCGAGGGGATGTACTACCGGTACTGGGAACACGACGACACGTTCCACAAGGCACCGGCCCACTACGGCTACCGCACGCATCGGCACAAGCTCATCTACTACTACAACGACGGGCTCGGGCTTCCCGGCACCGGGCCCTTCACCTACCCGCCGGAGTGGGAGCTGTACGACCTCGAGCGGGATCCGGAGGAGCTGCGGAACGTCGCGCACGACCCGGCGTACGCGGATGTCCGGGCCGAGCTCGAGCGCGCGATGTGGCTCGAGCAGGCGCGCCTCGGCGACGCCCCGCACCCGAGCCAGCCGCGCCCCGCAGGCGTCGCGGAGCTGGTGGCCCTCACCGAGGCGGATCCCGCCGCAGCAACGTCCTCCGCATGAGGATGCGGCCGATGGCGCTCCACGGGACCCATCACCCGGATCCTCATGCGGGCGCGGGGCGGGCCGCCCTGAGGTACCTCAGGGCGCACTGAGGCGCGGCGGCGCCCGAAGATAGGTCACCCTCCCGATACGACGCAGGCACCTCAGCGAGGAACCTGAGTGCAGGTGGTCAGCCACCGAAGACGCACGAAGGGATTCCGCCATGGACCTCGCACACACCCTGCTCGCACAGCAGATGGCCGCGAACGATGCCCGAAACGCCGCACTCCACGCGGAGCGCGCGGCCGCACGGACGGCCGCGGCCGACGAGCGCCGCGCGGCCCGCGCCCACCGTCGACTGCATCGCTCGTCGGTCGGCGCCGGCCTGCGGGACCGACTGCACCTCGGCCACGCGCACGGCGCACACTGAGCCCGCCGGCACGGCGCACCCTGACCGCGCCGGCACGGCGCGCGCCGTCGCGAGCCCGCCTCAGTCCCCCGCGTTCACCCGCACCGACGGGATCCACTCGACGTCGACCGTCGTCGGGTCGATGCCCGCGGCGGTGAGCCGGTCGGTGAGGTCAGCGACATCCGGAGCCTCGTCGCCACCGGTGATGCGCACGAGGTACGACAGCGCCGAGACGTAGTCGACCGAGATCACGTCGAGGTCGGCCGTGAGCGCCCACGCCTCCGCGGCCTGCGTGATGTTCGCCTGCTGCGTGTTGAGGCTCGTGGTGACGAAGGTCGAGAGCGCGAGCGGGATCGCGACGAGCACCAGCATGCCGGCGATCGCGATGTTCGACCGCTTCCGATTGACGGCCTTCACGCCCGGCGGCGGTCCCGCCTGGCCGATGCGGCCCCACCGCTGCACGCGGTAGATCGCCATGATCACGACGCCCGTGCCGAGGATCGCGGCGACGTTGGCGATGAAGAGGATGAGCGAGCCGATCGAGCTGCCCCAGTCGCCCGACTCGGCGGCGATGCCGACGACGACGAGCGGCGGCACGAGCGAGATCGCGATCGCGACGCCCGGCAGCGTGTCGGAGATGTCCTTCCGGACGAGCGCGATCGAGCCGACCGCCCCGGTGGCGAGCGCGGCGAGCAGGTCGATGAGCCCTGGGGTCGCGCGTGCGGCGACCTGCGAGTTGGTCTGCTCGGTGATCGGGGTCGCGGCGAGGAGCCCGACGCCCCAGCCGATCAGGATGGCGGCGGCCGCGCCGCCGATCATCATCAGCAGCGAGAACGTCAGGTTCCGTCGATCGCCGAGCACCGTCGCGAGCATCGTGCCCTGGATCGGCAGCATCATCGGCGCGACGATCATGGCGCCGATCACCGTGGCGGTCGAATCGCCGACGACGCCCGCGGCCGCGATGACCGACGAGAGCGAGAGGAGGATCCAGAACCGCTGGATCTTCCGCACGCGCTTCGGTCCGTCGAAGAACACCGAGGCGCGCATGTCCTCGATGCGGTTCAGCGCGTCCGACGGCGGCGGCGGGTAGACGGGCTCGGGCTCCGGAGACGGTTGCGCGGACGGAGGCTGGGACATGCTGGGCTCCTCGATCGGCGCCCGCTTCCGGGGCGCTGAGCCGAGCGTACGACGAGGGCCCGCCTCCGTGATGGAGACGGGCCCTCGCGTGTCATCCGCTGGGGACGACGTGTGCGTCAGCTCACGGGTTGACGACGTGGACCGTCATCGTGCCGCCCGTGTTCTGGTCGGTCACCGTGACCTGCACGCCCGCGCCCGCGACGATCACGCCGCCGAGCGGGTTCGACGAGTGGAAGAACGCGTTCTCGTCGGCGTCCGTGAAGGTCGCCGTCTGCTTCGTGTCACCCGTCGAGCCGACCGCGGCGATGTAGTCCACGGCCTGGCTCTTGCCCTTGCCCACCAGGACCTCCTTGTGCAGTTCGACCTTGTCGATCGTCTGCAGGCCGAAGGTCGCGTCGAACGGCTGGCGACGGTTGCTCGGGCCGGTGCCGTCCTCGTAGGTGAACTTCACGGGGTTGGCGTCCACCGGGAGCGCGAGGCCGTGGCCCTGGTGCTCGATGGTGTTGTTGTCGCTGTAGGCCTCGTCGACCGCCCACACGAGCATGCCGTCCTGGAACGGGAAGTGCTCGACGTGGTCGGGCGCCGTGTAGCCCTGGTCGAACTGGTACGGGCCGGTCTGCAGCGTGGCGTCGTAGTCGACGTAGGTGCGGTTCTCGACGAGGTAGTAGCGGTCGCCCTCGCTCGTCTCGACACCCGTCGAGCGCTTGAAGCCCGCGCCCGCCGCGGTCCAGCCGTTGTCGCCCGACTCGACGTCGTCGGTGAGTAGCGTGGTGCCGCCGCTCTTGATGACGATGTCGTCGAGGAACGCGCCGGCGTAGTGCACGCCGCCGTCGGTCTGGTAGCGGAAGCGGAACTGCGTCTCGGCGCCGCCGGGGACGGTGTACCGCAGGGTCGACCAGCGACCGTTCGAGGAGCCGTCGAGCGGCTTGCCGACCTGCGTCCAGTTCTCGCCGTCGGTCGAGTACTCGGCGTACAGGTAGTCGTAGCCGGCCTCGATGTCGTACCAGGCCTTGGCCGTGACGGTCGCCGAGCGGACGCCGCCGAGGTCGAGCGTGCGGGTCAGCGTCGTGTTGAGGTCGTCGGCGCTGCCGGTCCACCACGCGTACTCACCGGAGTTCGGCGCCGTGTAGGTGCTCTCGATGCCGGCGTCGGCCACGTCGATGACGAGCGCCTGCTCCTGGTCGGCCACCTGGCGGGCCGCGGGGCTGAGCGTGAACTCGCCGGCGTCGCCGGTGCCCTCGCTCACGACCGCGTAGTCGAGCCAGCCGAGCTGGAGCTTCTCCCACGGGCCCATGTAGTTGGGCTTGGTGCCGATGTCCTCGGTGCCGTCGCCGAGCCACGAGCCGCTGGACATGAGGGTCCAGAACGACGTCGAGTTCTCGCCGCCCGCGGTGTCGTAGAAGTCGGGCAGGCCGAGGTCGTGCGCGTACTCGTGCGCGAACACGCCGAGGCCGCCGTTCTCGGGCTCGACCGTGTAGTCGCCGATCCAGATGCCGGAGTCGCCGATCTCGGTGCCGCCGAACTTCACCTGCGTGTCGCCGACCATCGGCCCGGTCTGGCCGAAGTCGGTCGAGTTGACGTACCAGCGGTGCGACCAGATCGCGTCCTCGCCCTGGGCGCCGCCGCCGGCGTCCTCGCCCTCGCCGGCGTGCACGGCCTGGAAGTGGTCGAGGTAGCCGTCGGGCTCGTCGAAGTCGCCGTCGCCGTCGAAGTCGTAGCGGTCCCAGACGTCGAAGCTCGCGAGCTCGGCGCGGATCTCGTCGGGGGACTTCTGCGCCGCGACCTGCGCGGCATACCACGCGTCGGCCGAGTCGGCGATGAACTGCCACGCCCCGCCGTAGTCCTCGACGCTGTTGTCGCCGTAGGTCGACGCGTTGCCGGGCACCTGCACCCAATCGCTGACCTCGCCCTCGACGGTGTAGTTGCCCGACGACTGCTTCGAGTAGAAGTCGGCCATCGAGTCCTCGGCGCCGAAGAACAGGTCCTCGTAGTACGCGGTGTCGAAGTCGGCGCGCCAGTGCGTGCTGTTGTTCACCGTGCGGTCGGGCATGGCGATCTCGTTGTGCAGCGGGCCGGGCGTCGTGCCGAGCTTGCCGCTGCCCTGGTCGCCGAACTCGGCGAGGATCGTGAACAGGCGGCCGCTGCCGCTGACCGCGGCCTCGTAGTACTTGTCCTCCGCGACCTCGACGACGCCGTCCTCGCTCGGCGAGGCCTGGCCCGACAGGATGAGCTCCTGCGCGGCCTTGCGGCGCTCGTCCTGTCGCTGCGTCAGCGGGCCGGGTCGGTTGTCGGGTCGGGCCGCAGATGCGGAGGTCGACTCGGCAGGGGAATCGTTCGCGGGGGCGGCGATCGCGGCCGGGCCGAAGGCGGCCCCGGCGACCATCGTCGCGCTCGCTGCGGTCACAGCGAGCCATCCGCGCGTGCGTTGCTTCACGTGCACTCCTTACAGGGGATTCGCCCGGGATTCACGGGCGAGTGAGAGGGACGCTAACACGCACTCCGGACAGGGGGAAGAGTGCGGAGGGGTCTTGACGAACCCTCACGAACGGCGCACGCGGATGTCGCAGCTTCCGGCGCTCCGACGACGCGAGGTCGCACGAATCGCGTATCCGGTCCGTTCCGGCCGTCGATCCGTGCGACCTCGCGCACGTATGCCGAATGCGCCTCAGGCGGCGGTCCGCTGCGCGCCGACGAGGTCGGCCAGGGCTTCCGTGAGCGGCGAGGTCCGCGAGCGCGGCCGCGACCTCACTCGGCGAGACCCGCGACGAAGTCGAGGCTCGACTCCGAGATCAGGTCGCGGGCCTCGTCGTCGGTGAGCTCGGGCGTGCCGTCGCCCGCCTGGGGCCCGTAGTCGCCGAACTGGGCGTGCGATGCGCCCGCGATCTCGGTGAACCGGGTCTCGGGCGGCAGGTCCGCACGCGAGGCCTCGATCTTGGCGGGCGTCGCCAATCCGTCGCGCGAGCCGGAGATCGACGCCACGGGAACGGTCAGGCTCTCCGAGACGTCGCCCGCCGGATAGGAGGCGTAGAGCAGGAGTCCGGCGGCGGGCGCCGTCGCGTCGGCATCGGCGCCATCGGCCTGCATCGTCGCGACCGTGCCGCCCAGGGAGTGCCCGCCGAGCACCCATCGTCCGACGTCGGGATGCGTCGCGCGCGCGTCATCGAACGCGGAGAGGGCCAGGAACGCGATCCCGAGCGGCTGCTTCGCGATGACCACGGTGTTCCCGTCCCGGGCGAGCGGGCTCAGGACGGCGGCATAGGCCCGAGCGTCGACGAGGGCGCCGGGCTGGAAGAAGACGCCCGTGCCGCCGCCCCCCGAGGTCGGGGCGATCGTGATCGACGTCGGGGTCTCGGTCACCTCGACGGTCCCGTCGGAGGTCATCGCGGTGAGCGAGGGTTCGGTCGCGGGGTGGGGACGGAGCCATCCGATCACCCCGATCCAGGCGACCGCGGCCACGAGGAGCACGACCCGCACCGCCAGGCGCCATCCGCTCGCGCGAGCGGGGCGGCGGATGGCGAGGACGAGCGTCACCGCGCCGCCGATCGCGGTCAGGGCGAGCAGGATCGCGTACGCCGGGTGCCCGTGCGCGACGGCGTCCCAGGCGGTCACGGCGACCCAGCCGACGACGAGCAGGGCGGCGGCAGCGACGACGCGGACGAGCCAGGTGCTCCAGCCGGCACGGCGCGCCGGTTCCCCGACGCTCGTCGACGACGACGGGGTGTTCATGCCCTCGGACCTTCCTGTGCGCCGTCCACGGCGGCCGTCGGCGCACCGACGTCGTCGCTCCGCCTCCTGCGCGAGGCGCCCTCGCCGACGGTGCGTGAGCGCAGCGACGTCGAGGCCGCGAGCGCGAGTGCGAGGAACGCGGCCGCGCCGTACGCCGAGGCCGAAGCGGCGACGGTGAAGCTCGCGGCCGCCTCGTCGCCGACCGCGGCCGTGGCCGGGTCGGCGCGGAGGGCCGGGATGGCGGCGCCCGCGCTCCGGGTCACGACGGTCACGGCCTGATCCCGCGTGGTCGCGTCGAGCCCGTCGAGGCGGGCGTCGAGATCGGCCTGCAGCGTGCCGAAGAGCACCGTGCCCAGGATGGCGATGCCGAGCGCCGAGCCGATCTGGCGCGCCGTGCTCTGCGTGCCCGACGCCTGGCCGCTCTGGTCGACGGGGATGTCGGCGAGGACGACGTTGGTGACCTGGGAGCTGGCGAGGCCGATGCCGATGCCGTACACGAAGAGCAGCCCGCTGAGCTGGACCCATGACGAGTCCGCGCTGAGGGTGATCGCCAGGCCGAGGACGCCGACGAGTTCGAGGGCGATGCCCACCCGGAGGATGCCGATCGGGGTCAGCCTGCGGGCGAGGCCGCTGACCGCTCCGGTGGCCAGGAACGAGCCGACGGCGAGCGCGATCAGGACGAGTCCCGCCTGCAGGGCGTCGTAGCCGAGGACGTTCTGGACCCAGAGCGGCAGCACGAAGAGGATGCCGAGTTCGCCGAGGCTGATGATGGCCGAGACCAGGTTGCCGACCGAGAACGTCCGGACGGCGAAGAGGTCCAGGGGGAGCAGCGTCGATCGGCCGTGCCGTCGTCGACGCCGCTCCCAAGCGAGGAAGGCCAGGCCCGAGACCAGTGCCGCGGCCAGCAGCCACGGGGTCGGCGAGACCGCGAACGGCCAGGACCATCCGGCGACGGTCGGAACCTCGCCCGTCGCCCACCAGCCGAGCGTGCGCCCCTCGATGAGCGCGAACACGAGCGTTCCCGCGGAGACGACGACGAGGACCGAGCCGAGGACGTCGAACCGCGAGCCGGTTCGCTCGGAGCGCGACTCGTCGAGGGCCAGGAGGGCGCCGACGACGACGAGGATCCCGAACGGCACGTTGATGCCGAACGCCCAGCGCCAGGAGAAGTCGGTGATGAGCCATCCGCCGAGCAGGGGGCCCACCGCTGCCATGCCGCCGATGATGGAGCCCCACACCGCGAAGGCCGTCGTGCGATCGCGCCCGCGGAACATCGCGTTGATGAGCGACATCGTGCCGGGGAGGACCATGGCGCCGCCGACCCCCTGCAGGACGCGGGCCGCGATGAGCAGTTCGCCCGAGGGTGCGATGCCCGCCAGGACGGACGCCGCGGTGAAGACGGTGACGCCGAGGATCAGGATCCGTCGGCGACCGATCCGGTCGCCGAGCGCACCGAACGGGATGAGCAGTGCGGCGAACACCAGCGTGTACGACTCCTGCACCCACTGCACCTGCGTCGAACTCAGCCCGAGGTCGTCGACGATCGAGGGGATCGCGACGTTCACGATGGTCGTGTCGACGATGATGAGCGAAACGGCGAGTCCGATGACGGCGAGGCCGAGCCAGCGGAGCTTCGAAGGGGACATGCCGGAGAGTTTACCGACAGAGTGTCGGTAAACCCAATCCCCCGCGCATGGTCGCCTCCGGTTCCAGCCGGGCGGGGCCGGTCAGGCCTCCTCGACCTCGACCTCGTCGCCGACCGAGATGCGCCGCACGACCGAGGCGGCGCGCTCGGGCCGGCCGCGGTCCTCCGATTCAGGAATGATCCGGATGCCGAACCAGGTCGCGCCGTCCCACTTGCGGTGCGTCGCGAGCGTGCGGACCGGCTCCTTGCCGCGCGCCAGGGTGTCGGGATCGATCGTCGTCATGACGCAGCGGTCGCAGACCTCGCCGAACCGGAAGCGGACGCCGCCGATGCGCACGTTCCGCCACGAGTCCTCCGCGAACGGCACGTCGCCGTCGACGACGACGTTCGGCCGGAACCGCACGACATCCAGCGGCGCCACGTCCTCCGGCGTCCACGCGTCCAGCTGCGCGAGCGACGACTCGCTCACGAGCAGCAGGGGCCCCGCGTCGGCGAGCGTCAGCCCGTCACCGGGGAGGCCGCCGTGCGTGTCCTTCACGGGCCGCTGCGACGGGTCGGGCTGCCAGACGAGCCGCAGCGGCATCCGCATGCGCTCGCTCACCCACGCGTCGGCCTCGTCGCCGGCGGGCAGCGCCTCGCGTTGGCGCGAGTGGCCGACCGCGATGGGCGCGGCGCCGAGCGGCGGATCGACGCGCAGCGGTTCGGCACCGTCCGGCCCGCCGAGCAGCAGGCCGCCGTCGGCGAGCGGTTCGGCCGTGAGTCCGAGCAGGGCGTTGCGCTCCCGCGCCGTGACGGGCGTGCCATCCGGTTCGACGACGCCCCACCGCCGGTCGCCCTCGAGCCCCCAGGGGCGCACGACGGCCGAACCGACGTCGAACCCCGCGAACGACTTCACCGGGTAGAGGCGGAGGCGGGTCACCTGCATCCGCTCACGCTATCCGACCCGGCCCGCACGACCGCCGCGTTCGTGACGCCCGACACGGAGGTCGACACCGTGGCCTTCCGCCGTTGCGGCCCGCGACCTGACCGCGCTCACTCGCGAACCGATCGTCGGACGTGCGTGCGAGCATGGACGGCATGCCCGCCGACCGCACGCCCGACTGGCGCGCCGCCCTCGCGGGCCTCGACGCGAGCGCCGCGGTCGCGTCGGCGGCCGGTGCGACGACGGATGCCGCGTCCGTCCGCGGCACGGGCGACCTCCGTCCGCTCGGCCTCCAGTTCGAGCTGCGTCGCCGCGTCCAGCGCCGGAACGGCGAGTGGCGCGGTCCGCGTGACGAGCCCGCACGGCGCGCGCCGGCGGTCGACCGGCTCGCCGTCCGGCCGGTCGCGCAGGGCGCCCGCGGCGCCTGGGTGAAGGACGGCCTCACGTGGCAGAACATCGCCTACCAGGCCTCCGCCGCGGGGGTCGACCCCGCGCAGTCGCGGTGGTTCGCGCAGTTCGCGATGCTCAAGGGCACGACGCCGTCGGTGCACGTCTACGGCTCCGAGTGGATCACGGTCGACGAGTTCGACAGCCCGCTGCTGTGGGCGCTCCTCGCGGAGGCGGGTCGGCTCGGCATCGCGCTCGTCGGATCGGACGTCACGCCCGAGGTCGTGCTGCAGGGCGCGGCGACGCTCGGCCTCGACGCGAGCCGCGCCGACGGCGACCTGGTGCTCGCCCCGACGCTGACGGTCGACGGCGCGCCGCGATCGCTCGGCCTCGGTGCGGGCGTCGGCGCGGGAACGGGCGGGGACGCGTCCGGAGCAGGCGGCAGCACCGGCGTCGGCATCCGCCCGATCGCCGCGCACGGGCTCTACCGCTTCGACCTCGACGCCGGCCGCATCGAGCTCGCGCCGGTCCCGAGCGGTCTCGGCTCCGCCGAGCTCGCGCTCCTCGATGCGCCCGAACCGATCCGCGTGCCGGCCGCCGAGGTGCCCGAGTTCCTCACCGCGCACGTGCACCCGCTCGCCCGCACGCTCGCGATCACGAGCCGCGACGCCACCTTCGAGCTGCCGCCGACGCCGCCCGCGACGCTCGTGCTCGACGCCCGGTACGAGCCCGACGACGTGCTGCGCCTCGCCTGGCGGTGGGAACGCGCAGACGGCCGGGTCTCCGAGGTCGACCCGTCCGCCGAGCCCGACCCCGAGTTCGACGACGACCTCGTCGCCCGCGTCGCCGACGAGCTCGGCTGGGTGCCGTTCGAGGCGGTCCTCCTCCGCGGCATCGACGCGGCCGAGTTCTCGGCCGAGCGGATGCCGCGTCTCGAGGCGCTCGCGGATCGGAGCCCGAGCCCGTTCCGCATCGACGTGCGCGGCGAGCGCCCCGACTACCGCGAGGCGACCGAGCGGCCGGAGCTCGCGGTCTCGCTCGTCGAGAGCCGCAAGCGCGACTGGTTCGACCTCGGCGTCGTCGTGACCGTCGGCGGGCGGAAGGTCCCGTTCATGCCGCTCTTCCGCGCGCTCGCGACGGGCCGCAAGCGCCTGCTCCTCGTCGACAAGTCGTACCTCTCGCTCGACCTCCCGGTGTTCGACGAGCTCCGCGACCTCATCGAGGAGGCCGGCACGCTCGAGGAGTGGGAGACGGGCGTGCGCATCCCGCCCAGCCGCATGAGCCTCTGGGCCGACTTCGAAGACCTGGCGGATGTCGCCGAGCCCGCGCTCGCGTGGCGTGCGACGGTCGCGGGGCTCGAGCACGGCGACGTGCCCGACCTCCCCCCTCCGGCGGGCCTCACGCTGCCGCTCCGCCCGTACCAGCTCGACGGGTTCCGGTGGCTCGCGTTCCTGCACGCGAACCGACTCGGCGGCGTGCTCGCCGACGACATGGGCCTCGGCAAGACCGTGCAGTGCCTCGCGCTCATGCAGCACGCGGTCGAGCGGGCGACGACGGATGCCGCGGCCGCGCCGGCCGCCGGAGCGCCGCCCTTCCTCGTGGTCGCCCCCACGTCGGTCGCCTCGAACTGGGTGCGCGAGGCCGCCCGGTTCGCGCCCGGGCTGCGCGTGGCATCCGTCACCGCGACGACCGCGAAGCGGCGCCGGTCGCTCTCCGACATCGCCGCGGGCGCCGATCTCGTCGTCACGACCTACGCCGTGCTCCGTCTCGAGGCCGAGGAGTTCGGCGACCTCGAATGGGGCGGGCTGATCCTCGACGAGGCGCAGTTCGTGAAGAACGCGGAGACGCGCGTGCACGAGGCCGCCCGCGGCATCCGCGCCCCGTTCCGCCTCGCCGTGACCGGTACGCCGCTCGAGAACCACCTCGGCGAGCTGTGGGCGATCCTCCGGATCGTCGCGCCGGGGCTGTTCCCATCGCGCCGGGCGTTCGACGAGCGCTACCGCCGGCCCATCGAGGAGGAGGGCAACGCCGAGCGCCTCGACCGGCTGCGCCGACGCATCCGGCCGCTCGTGCTGCGCCGCACGAAGGAGGCCGTCGCACCCGAGCTGCCGCCCAAGCAGGAGCAGGTGCTCGAGGTCGAGCTCGTACCCGAACACCGGCGGCTCTACGACGTCGTGCTGCAGCGCGAGCGGCAGAAGCTGCTCGGCCTCGTCGACGACCTCGACCGGCAGCGGTTCATCGTCTACCGGTCGCTCACGCTCCTCCGCCTGCTCGCGCTCGACGCGAGCCTCGTCGACGCCGAGCGGCACGCCGGCATCCCGTCGGCCAAGCTCGACGCGCTCTTCGAGCAGCTCGACGACGTGCTCGCCGAGGGCCACCGCGCGCTCGTGTTCAGCCAGTTCACCTCGTTCCTCGACCGCGTGACCGAACGGCTGGATGCCGCGGGCGTGCCGTACGCGCACCTCGACGGGTCGACGCCCGCGCGCCGCCGCGACGAGGAGGTCGCGCGCTTCCGCGCGGGCGAGGCATCCGTCTTCTGCATCAGCCTCAAGGCCGGCGGCGTCGGGCTGAACCTCATCGAGGCCGACTACGTGTTCCTCATGGACCCGTGGTGGAACCCGGCGAGCGAAGACCAGGCGATCGACCGCGCCCACCGCATCGGGCAGGACAAGCAGGTCATGGTCTACCGGCTCGTCGCCGCGGGCACGATCGAGCAGAAGGTCATGGAGCTCAAGGCGAAGAAGGGCGAGCTCGCGGCATCCGTGCTCGATGCGGCGGACGGCGACGCGGCCGTCGGCGTCGAGGAGGGCGCCGACGGGCGGCCAGACGCCGCGGACGGCGCGTTCTCCCGCGCGACGCTCGATGCGGACGACCTCCGCGGGCTGCTCGAGGGCTAGGCTCCCGTCGTGCGGGCCGGCTCGACCGGCCCGTCCGCCCGCTCCTGCTCGCGCACCCGCTCCCGCTCCGCAGCCCGGAGCCGCCGGATCCACTTGTCGCCCTCGACGGCCACCACGACGAAGAGCAGCAGCACGAGGCACTCCAGCCACTGCCATCCGGTGAGCGAGACGGTGCCGAGCAGCCGCTGCAGGAAGCCGAGCTCGGTCGAGAGCACGATGATGAGCACCGGCCAGACGAGGAGCTTCGCGACCGCCGCGATCGGTGCGACGAGGCCCGACTCGGGGGAGCGGCGCATCATGAGCGCGCTGAGCACCGTGCCGAAGCCGACGATCACGTACGCCATCGTCATCGACGCCGTCGGCGTGTCGGGGCTCGGTGCATCGGGACCCCAGACGAGCGGCACGAGCGAGACGAGGAAGATGACGAGCCCGTATCCGAGCCATTCGCCGACGGCGTGCGGGTTGACGATGCCGAGCTTCGGGTCGCGCGGCGGATGCGACATGGTCGCGGGCGGCGGGGCGTCGGCGGCGATCGCGAGGACCGAGAAGAGGGTCACGAAGAAGTTGAGGAAGAGCACCTGGGCGGGGAACAGCGCGACGCCGTCGGCGATCTGGAACGCGCTCGCCGCGAGGAACAGCAGGATCAGGCTGATCAGCTGGGTCATCTGGAAGCGGAGGAACGCGGTGATCTTGGCGTACACGATGCGGCCGAGCTCGACCGCGTGCACGAGCGTGGCGAAGTTGTCGTCGGTGAGCACGAGCTTCGCCGCCTGCTTCGTCACCTCGGAGCCGGAGCCCATCGCGACGCCCACGTCGGCCTGCTTGATCGCCGCGGCGTCGTTCACGGCGTCGCCGGTCATCGCGACGATGGCGCCCTGCGACTGCAGCAGCCGCACGAGCCGGAGCTTGTCATCGGGCGTGACCCGCCCGAAGACGTGCAGGTCGGGCAGGCGCTCGGTGAGCTCCTCGTCGCTCATCGCCTGCAGCTCCGCGCCGCTCACCGCCCCGCGGCCGAGGCCGAGCTCGCGGCCGATCGCTCCGGCCGTGACCGCGTGGTCGCCCGTGATCATGCGCACCTCGATGCCGGCCGACGCGGCCAGCTCGACCGCGGTCTTCGCTTCGGGACGCAGCGGGTCGACGATGCCGACCAGCCCGATGAGCGTGAGCTCCTGCACCCACGACATGGGGTCGGCCGCGACGCGACCCTCGTCGGCGTCGTCGAGGAACCGCGCGGCGAAGGCGAGCGTCCGCAGGCCCTGCGCCGACATGCCCTCGAGCTCGGCGGTCGCGGCCTCCGCGTCGACGGGCGCGACCTCGCGCTCGGTCGTGAGCATCGACGTGCAGCGTCCGAGGACGACATCGGGCGCGCCCTTCACGAGCAGCACGAGGCGCGTCTCTCCGCGCACCGGCATGCGCTGCAACGTCGCCATGAACTTGTAGTCGGAGTCGAACGGCACCTCGGCCAGGCGCGGGAAGTCGCGCCGCGCGGCATCCGCGTCGATGCCGAGCTTCGCGCCGAGCACGATGAGCGCCGCCTCGGTCGGGTCGCCCACGACCACGCCCTCGGTCGACACGGTCGCGTCGTTCGGCAGGCTGATCGCGAGCCCGAGCGTCTTCGCCTCGACGGGCTCGTCGGTCGCTCCGAGCATCTGCCCGGTGGACGAGTAGCCCTCGCCCGTCACGCGGAAGTGGTCGCCGCCCATCCACGCCGTCCGCACGGTCATCTCGTTCATCGTGAGCGTGCCGGTCTTGTCGGAGCAGATCGCGCTCGTCGCGCCGAGCGTCTCGACGTCGTTGAGGGAGGCCACGATCGCACGTTCCGCGGCGAGCTTGGACGCGCCCCACGACAGCAGCCCCTGCACGAACACGGGCAGGCCGGTCGGGATCGCCGAGATCGCGACCGCCGTGCCGAGGAAGAGCAGCTCCTCGACGCTCTGCCCGCGCACGGCGCCGATCACGATGATGACGAGCACGGCGCCCCACGCGATGAGTCCGAGCACCTTCGTGAGCCCGTCGAGCTCGCGCTGCAGCGGCGACTTCCCGGAGTCGACCTCGGTGAGCAGCGACGCGATGCGGCCCATCTGGGTGCGCATCCCGGTCTCGGCGACCACCATGCGGGCGGTGCCACGCGTCACCGACGTGTTCTGGAACACCATCGCCGTCCGATCGGCGAGCGCGGTGTCGGCGTCGTTCGCGCTCGGGCCCTTCGGGATCGGCAGCGACTCGCCGGTGAGCGCCGCCTCCTGGGTCTCGAGGTTCGCGGCGCGCAGGATGCGCCCGTCGGCGGGCACCAGGTCGCCGGCCTCGAGGTCGACGATGTCGCCGGGCACGAGATCCGTGGCATCCACCAGGCGGATCGAGCCGTCGCGCAGCACGCGCGCCTGCGGCGTCTGCAGCTTCGCGAGCGCGTCGACGCTGCGGCGCGCCTTCAGTTCCTGCCGGGTGCCGCTGATCACGTTGTAGAGCACGAGGATCGCGACGATGATCGCGGTCGACACCTGGCCGATGAGGAGCGACACGATGGCGACGGCGATGAGCATGAGGGTCATCAGCTGGCTCACCTGGCCGAGCGCGATGCGCCAGGTGCTCGGCGGCGGGGCGCTGACGAGGGCGTTCGGCCCGACGGCGGCGAGCCGGGCGGCCGCGTCGGCCTCGGTGAGCCCGTGCGCGGCGTCGCTCCTCGCCTCGGCGAGGGCGTCCTCCGGGTGGAGCGACCACCAGGCCGTGCCCGGCTCCTCGGGCGCCGGCGACGGCGATGACTGCGGCCTCGTGTCGATGCTCACCGGACCCCCTCGGGAACTCGTCTGGCCACACCCTAGCGGCGGAGCGCAGGCGGCACACGAGAATGGACGGCGGAGGTCGACGATGATCACGCACGAGGTCCCGAACCAGGCTCCGCCCCGCGAGGGCGTCGACGAGTTCGCCGCGAACGTCCCGCTCGTCGAGTCGGTGGCGCGGTGGGGGACGGCAGCGTGCTCCGGTGCACCCTCCCATGAGGCGGATGCCGCGTCCCGCGCGCTGCACGAGCTCGGCCGCCGTGTCGGCGCGGCGGCGTTCCAGCACGATGCCGAACTGGCGAACACCGACCCGCCGCGGCTCGTCACCCACGATCGCTGGGGCACCCGGATCGACGAGGTCGAGTACGACGAGTCCTACCACCGCATCATGGCGATCGCGACCGCCGCGGGGGCGCACACCTCGGCGTGGGCCGACCCGCGGCCCGGTGCGAGCGTCGACCGCGCGGCCGCGTTCCTCCTGCTCGCGCAGGTCGAGCCGGGGCACGCCTGCCCGATCTCGATGACCCACGCCGCGGTCGCGACGCTCGAGTACGCCGCCGGCGGGCTGCGGGCCGAGTGGATGCCGCGGCTGCTGAGCCGCGCGTACGAGCCCGGGCTGGACGGCGGCGACGGTGCCCCGAAGTCCTCCGCACTCGTGGGCATGGCGATGACCGAGAAGCAGGGCGGCTCCGACGTGCGCGCGAACACGACGCGGGCCGTGCCGCGCGCGGGAGGCGGCATCCGCTCGGAGTGGGGGGCCGAGTTCGCCCTGACCGGGCACAAGTGGTTCTGCAGCGCGCCCATGAGCGACGCGTTCCTCGTGCTCGCACAGGCGCCGGGCGGGCTGTCGTGCTTCTTCGTGCCGCGCGTGCTCCCGGGCGGCGAGCGCAACGTGTTCCGCATCCAGCGGCTGAAGGACAAGCTCGGCAACCGCTCGAACGCCTCGAGCGAGATCGAGCTCGACGACACGACCGGCTGGCTCGTCGGCGAGGAGGGCCGCGGTGTCGCGACCATCGTGCAGATGGTGAACCGCACGCGCCTCGACTGCGTCATCGGCACCGCGGCCGGCATGCGGCAGTCGGTCGCCGAGGCGGCCTGGCACGTGCGGCACCGCCGCGCCTTCGGCGCGCTGCTCGTCGACCAGCCCGCGATGGCCGCGGTCGTCGCCGACCTCGCCCTCGAGTCGGAGGCCGCGACGCTCACGGCCATGCGGCTCGCGCGCGCATACGACGTCGACGCGTCCGACTCCGAGCAGGCGTTCCGGCGGCTCGCGACCGCGGTGGCGAAGTTCTGGATCTGCAAGCGCGGCGCCGACCACGCGGCCGAGTCCCTCGAGTGCCTGGGCGGCAACGGGTACACCGAGGGCTTCCCGCTCGCGCGCCGCTACCGCGAGCAGCCGCTCCTCGCCGTCTGGGAGGGCTCGGGCAACGTCATCGCGCTCGACGTGCTGCGCGTGCTCGCCCGCGAGCCCGAGGCGTTCATGGCCTTCTTCGACGTCGTCGGCGAGGCGGCGGGCGAGGACCCCGGGTTCGACCTCGCGCTCGCCGAGGCGCGCGCCGTCGTCGGCGAACTGAGCGGGGCGGATGCCGCGACGGCGGCGCTGCGCGCACGGGAACTGACCGAACGGCTCGCGCTCGTGCTCGAGGGGTCGCTGCTCCTCCAGCACTCGCCCGGGGCGGTGGCCGACGCGTTCGTGCGGTCGCGCCTCGAGGGCGACGGCGGGTCGATGTACGGCGCGCTGCCGCCGGGCGTCGACGTCGGCGCGATCCTGGCGCGGGCGTGACGGCGGGCGTGACGCGCGGGCGTGACGGGCGGGCGTGACGGGCGGGCGCGGTGCGCGTGCGTCCCGCAGGGCGGCTCCGGCTCGGCCCGTCCCGCCTGGCGGGTCCGGGGCCGGCCGCGAGAGGATGGCTCGTATGAAGGATCGCGCGAACTGGCTCGTCCTGGCGCAGTTCGTGCTGCTCGCCCTCCCGCTGCTGCCGGGCGACCCGCTCTGGGCCGGGCAGCAGGCCACGGTGCTCGCGGTGCTCCTCGTCATCACCGGACTCGTGATCTCGGGCGCCGGCGTCGTCGCGCTCGGCCGCGACCTCGTGCCGTGGGTCGCGCCGCGGGAGGGCGCGACGCTCCGGACCGGCGGCGTGTTCCGGCTGACCCGCAACCCGGTCTACGTCGGCCTCCTCATCGCGACCGCGGGCTGGGTGATCTGGCGGGCGCGCATCGAGCTCGTGGTGGTGTGGGTGCTGCTCGCGGTCGTGCTCGTCGTGAAGGCCCACCTCGAGCAGCACCGGCTCCTCGCCGCATTCGGCGACGACTACCGCGAGTACGCCGAACGGACGCCGCTGCTGCTCTGGGCCCGCGGCATCCGCTGAACCGCCGAGCGCACCCCGTGCCCGAGCCGGCGCACGCAGGCGACCGGCATCAGCCGGCACTCGCCTCCGGCGAGGCCTGCAGCGGGCCCGATTCGAGCAGACCAGCGATCGCGCGGAGCGGGATCGGCGCCCAGTCCGGGCGGTTCCGCGTCTCGTAGATCGCCTCGTAGACGGCCTTGTCCAGCTCGAACGCCGCGAGCAGGTCGCGGTAGACGGTGAGGTCCATGCCGGATGCCGCGACGTACCCGTCGACGAAGGCCTGCCGAGCGGATGCCGCCCAGGCGTGCGCGTCGGCGGCCCGTTCCGGCTTCGCGAGCCCCGTCGCGCCGGCGACGTAGTCGAACGAGCGCAGCATGCCCGCGACGTCCCGCACCGGCAGGTCGGGTCGCCGGCGTTCGGCCATCGGCCGCATCGGCTCGCCCTCGAAGTCGAGCAGGAACCAGCCGCGGCCCGGCGCGAGGATCACCTGCCCGAGGTGCAGGTCGCCGTGCACCCGCTGCAGGTCGGGCCACGCGCCGGCCTCGGCGCGCGCGTAGAACGCCTCGATCTCGGCCCGGTGCGGCTCGAGCGCCGGGACCTCGGCGACCGCGATGGTGAGCCGTCGAGTCCACGCCGCCGCCACGGCCGCCACGAGCTCCGGCGAAGCGGGCGCCCGGCCGAAGGACGCGCCGAGGGCCGCGTGCACCTCCGAGACGGCGAGGCCGAGGGCGTGCGCCTCGGCGGCGAAGTCCCGAGCGGATGCCGCGGCGAGGAGCGCCACGCGCCAGGCGTCCTCCACGCCGGGGAGGAACTCCTGCGCGAAGGCGAGGTGCCCGCGTGCGCGGCCGTCGCCGCGGCCCACGTCGTCCCACTCGCCGACGACGTCGCCCACGACCGGGGGGATGTGCGGCGAACCGGATGCCGCGAGCGCGGACTGCAGCGTGACATCCGGATTCTCGCCGTGGTGCAGTTGCCGGAACACCTTGCAGATGACGGGTGCCGCGCCGTCGGGGCGGTACACGATCGAGGTGTTCGACTGCTCGCCGCCCAGCACCGTCGCGGGCACGACGTCGGCGCGACCCGGGAGCGCGTCGGCGTCGGGCCCCGCGGCCGGGTGCCCGATGGCGGACGCGCCATGCGCGACCGCCCGGCCGCCGGTTCGGATGAGGGTGAGCAGCCCGCCCGTGAACGCCGGGTCGTGCGGCCCGTCGTAGACGTGGGTGCCGTCGGCGAGCACGCCGACGAGGTGCGCCTCGGCGCCCGCGACGGGCTGGTGACGCTCGACGACCGGCACCTGGTAGAGCACCGGCGGCTCGGCGGCGTCGTCCATCACGAGGAGCGACAGGACGCGCACTCCGGGTTCGGTCGTCGGCAGCTCCCACGCGCCGATGCGACGGAGCGTCGGGATCCGGCCCTTGCCGCCGAACCACCGTTGCTCCGGCATCCAGGCCGCGATCGCCCCCAGCGCGCCGTCCATGTCTGAACCCTAGGGGCGCACGGACCGCCGCGTCGAGGCGCCACGCGACGACGCGCCCGGACGGGGTGGGGCGGGAGGCGGAGCGAGCGCCGACCCGACGTGCGGGCCGCGGCTGCGGCATCCGCTCGCCCTCGACGGGCGCTCAGCTCGAGCGGTCGGTGCCGCGGTCGCGGCGCCGCGCGCGCGGCTCGTCGAGCCCGATGTGCACGCGCGTGCGGCGCCGCTCGATGACGATGAAGAGCGAGCCGAGCAGCCACAGGGGCACCTGGGTCAGGAACGCCATCCGGAACGCCTCGAGCGTGTAGGTGTCGGGCGTGCCGGCGCCCTGCGCGTCCATCGCGATGCCGATGAGGAGGATCGCGAGGAGCGCGGCCAGGAACCCGCCGACGTTCGTGATGCCGGTCGCGGTGCTGAGGCGGTGGCTCGGGTTGAACGTGCGCGCGTGGTCGAAGCCGATCATCGAGCCCGGCCCGCCCGTGCTCATGGCGAACGCGAGGACGAACAGCAGCCAGAGCGGCGACGGGCCGGGCCACAGGATGACGGCGAGCCACGCCGCGACCTGGATGCCGATGACGGGCAGCACGAGCAGGCGCGACCGGTTCGTGGGGTGCCGGATCGAGAGCGCGCCGATGGCCGGACCCACGAGGATGCCGAACACGACGTAGACCGTGAACAGCAGCGACGCCATCGCCGGGGTCAGGCCCTCGCCGACGGTGAGGAACGGGAAGCCCCAGAGCAGCACGAACGCGGTGCCCGAGAACGGGGTCGTGAAGTGCGACCAGAACGCCAGCCGCGTGCCCGGGTGCGCCCACGACTCCCGGAAGCCCTGCCGGAGGTCGGCCGAGGATCGTGGATGGCGCCCGTGACCGTGTCGACCGAGACATCCTCGACCCGGCCGGGCGGCCGGTTGCGGATGACCGCGAACGTGAGCACGGTGAACAGTGCGCCGAGTCCGGCGAGCGAGCCGAACGCGATCGTCCAGGTCGTCGCGTGCAGCAGGGCCGCGAGCGGCAGCACCGCGAGGATCTGGCCGGACTGGCCGACCAGTCCGGTCACCTGGACCATGAGCGGCGCCTGTCGTTCCGGGAACCAGACCGCGATGACGCGCAGGACGCTCGGGAAGACCGCCGCGTCGCCGGCGCCGAGGAGCATGCGCGCGAAGATCGCCCAGCCGACGTCGGGCGCGAACGCGAGCACGAGCTGCCCGATCGCCATGAGCGCCATGCCCGCGGTGATGATCGGCCTCGCGCCGAACCGGTCGAGCAGCAGGCCGACGGGGATCTGCATGCCGCCGTAGACCGCGAGCTGGATGACGGCGAACATCGACAGCGTCGAGGCGTCGGCGTCGAACCGCACCGCGGCGTCCACACCGACGGCCGACAACGACGAACGGTTCGTGACCGAGACGATGTACGCCGCGACCCCGACACCCCACACCAGCCACAGGCGCCACGTCGGGGCGATGGGGAGCGGGCTGGGGATGGTCACGGCCCTTCGAGGCTACCCCGGCGCTGTGGGGCGCCCGATCGCGTCGACGCCGGGGAAGTGAATCTCCGTTCACTTCTTGGTACGATCGCGGCGTGGACGGCGACGGAGAGGTCGAGGTCGAGGTCGAGGTCATGGGTGACGTCGAGGTGGACGTCGACGCCCACGATGAGGTGGTGGCGCGGACTCGGCCGGGTCGTCGGCGCACCGCCGACGAACGTCGCGCACTCGACGCGATCGAGAACTGGGCGCTCCGCCGCGCCGTGAACTGGACCGTCCTCGCCGGCGGAACCGCGAACGTGATCATGCAGCTCTCGATGCGCCCGGTCGCCTCCGGCGTCATGGAGAGCCCCGTCGTCGAGGGGAACCTCTTCACCAACCCGAAGCGGCGGGCGCGCACCACGATGGCCTACATCGCCGTCACGATGCTCGGCGATGCCGAGGAACGTGCGGCGATGCGCCGGGCGACGAACCGCTCGCACGCTCGCGTCCGCTCCGAACCCGGGTCTCGCGTGTCGTACGACGCGTTCGACCCGGCCCTCCAGCAGTGGGTCGCCGCGTGCCTCTACCGCGGAGCCGAGGACGCGTACACCGCCGTGTTCGGCCCGCCCGAGGGCGCGTTCCGCGACGAGTTCTACCGTCAGGGCATGGTGTTCGGCACCACGCTGCAACTGCCGCCGGAGATGTGGCCGCCCACGCGCGACGACTTCGAGGTCTACTGGCGCGAGACGCTCGCCTCGCTCGAGATGGACGACGAGACCCGGGACTACCTCATGCGGATCGTGCGCCTCGAGTACCTGGACCGCCGGCTCCCGCCCGGACTTCTCCGCTGGCGCAACCGGATGGTCGCCGGGCACCTCCCGCCCGAGTTCCGCGAACTCATGCGGATGCCGTGGAGCGAGGCCGACCAGCGGGCGTTCGACCGGTCCTCGCGACGGCTCGCGCGGCTCATGCACGTGCTCCCGAGGGCGGCGCGTGAGTGGCCGATCCGACGTCAGCTGCGCGACGTGCAGCGGCGGCTCGCCGCCGGGCGCCCGCTCTTCTGAACGCCGGCGCCGAACACGACGGGGGCCCTGGGCCGGACCATGTCCGACCCAGGGCCCCGGTGTCGTGTCGATCAGTTCACGGATGCGTCGGCGGACGCCTCGGCGCCGCCGTCGAACCCGAGTGCCGCCTCGGCGGGCGTGCCGACCGCGGCCTCGGCCTCCATCGCGAGCTCGGCGTCGACGTCGTAGGCCGCCTGCTCGAACTGCGAGTTGTAGAGGCGGTAGTACGCGCCCTGCGCGGCGATGAGCTCGTCGTGCGTGCCCTGCTCGACGATGTCGCCGTGCTCCATCACCAGGATGAGGTCGGCGTCGCGGATCGTCGAGAGGCGGTGCGCGATCACGAACGACGTGCGACCCTCGCGGAGCGCCGCCATCGCGTGCTGCAGCAGCAGCTCGGTGCGCGTGTCGACCGAGCTGGTCGCCTCGTCGAGGATGAGCACGCTCGGCTGCGCGACGAACGCGCGCGCGATCGTGATGAGCTGCTTCTCGCCGGCGGACACGTTCGAGGCGTCCTCGTCGAGCACGGTGTCGTAGCCGTCGGGCAGCGAGTGCACGAACCGGTCGACGTAGGTCGCCTTCGCGGCGGCCACGATCTCGTCGTCGGAGGCGTCCTGGCGGCCGTAGCGGATGTTCTCGCGGATCGTGCCGCCGAACAGCCACGGGTCCTGCAGCACCATGCCGGTGCGCGCACGGACGTCGTGCCGCGTGAGCTCGGCGATGTCCTGCCCGTCGATCAGGATGCGACCGCCGTCGAGCTCGTAGAACCGCATGACGAGGTTGACGAGCGTCGTCTTGCCCGCACCGGTCGGGCCGACGATCGCGACGGTCTGGCCCGGCTCGACGCGGAACGACAGGTCGCGGATGAGCGGCCGGTCGGGCGTGTACGAGAAGGCGACGTGATCGAACTCGATGACGCCGCGGCCATCGACGGCCGCGGGGGCGTCGGGGGCGTCGGCCTCCTCCTCGTCGGCGTCGAGCAGTTCGAAGACGCGCTCGGCCGATGCCGTGCCCGACTGCACGACCGCGGCCATGCCGCCCAGCTGCGAGAGCGGCTGGGTGAACTGCTGGGAGTACTGGATGAACGCCTGCACGTCGCCGAGCCGGAGCTGGCCGCCGGCGACCATCAGGCCGCCGAGCACCGCGATGCCCACGTAGGTGAGGTTCCCGATGAACTGCATGCCCGGCATGATGATGCCCGCGAGGAACTGCGCCTTGAAGGCGGCCTCGTAGAGCTCCTCGTTCTCGGCGCGGAACTTCTCGCTCGCGTCGCGTTCGCGGCCGAAGACCTTGACGAGCGCGTGACCCGAGAACGACTCCTCGACGCGGGCGTTCAGGCGGCCGACCTTGCGCCACTGGATGCCGAACGCCGCCTGCGACTTCGGGCCGATGATGCCGAAGATGACGCCCATGAGCGGCAGTGCGACGAGCGCGACCAGCGAGAGCTGCCAGGAGATCGAGAACATCATGACCAGCACGCCGATGACGGTGAGGATGCTCGTCAGCGCGCTCGAGAGCGACTGCTGCATCGTCTGGGTGATGTTGTCGATGTCGTTGGTGACGCGCGAGATCAGCTCGCCGCGCTGGGTGCGGTCGAAGTAGCTGAGCGGCAGTCGGTGGATCTTCGCCTCGACCTGCTCGCGCAGTCCGTACATCGCCCGGACCATGATCACGTTGATCACGTAGCCCTGGATCCACGACAGGATCGACGCCACGACGTAGAGCATGAGCACGATGATGACGAGCTGGCTGAGGCGCACGAAGTCGATGCCCTCGCCCGGGGTCAGCGTCGCAGCGCCCACGATGTTGGCCAGGTCGTCCTGCCCGGTGGCGCGCAGCTGCTCGACGACCTGTTCCTGCGTGACGCCCGCGGGGAGCTGGAGCGAGATCCAGCCCTCGAAGATGACGTTCGTCGCCTCGCCGAGCACCTTCGGGGCGATCACCGTGAGCACGACGCCGATCGCGCCGAGCAGCGAGACGAACGCGAACGACCACTTCCACGGGGCGAGCAGGCCGAGCATCCGGCGGAAGCTGCGGCCGAAGTCCTGCGCCTTGCCGGGGGCGACCGAGTCCCACGAGCCCGAGTTGATGCGCGCCTCCTCGGCGAGCTGCTGCTCCTCGAGCTGCTCGAGCGTCGGCTGCTGGGCCTCTGCGACCGCCGCCGCGGCCCGACCGCGCGCGCCGCGGCGCTTCGGGGTGCTGTTCTCGCGGCTCATGCCTGGGTCTCCACTCCGAGCTGGGATTCGACGATCTCGCGGTAGGTCTGGCAGGTCTCGACGAGCTCGTCGTGCCGGCCGAGGCCGACGACGCGGCCGTCCTCGAGCACGACGATCCGGTCGGCGTCGGTGATGGTCGACACGCGCTGGGCGACGACGACCTTCGTCACCTCGGGGAGTTCGCGCCACAACGCCTGCCTGAGCCTCGCATCGGTCGTGAGGTCGAGCGCCGAGAACGAGTCGTCGAACACGAGGATCTCGGGGCGGTGCACGATGGCCCGCGCGATCGCGAGGCGCTGGCGCTGCCCGCCCGAGACGTTGGTGCCGCCCTGGGAGATGCGCGCGTCGAGCCCGCCCTCCATCGCGGCGACGAAGTCGCGGCCCTGGGCGATCTCGAGCGCATGCCAGAGTTCCTCGTCGGTCGCCTCCTCGCGGCCGAACCGGAGGTTGGAGGCCACGGTCCCGGCGAACAGGAACGGTCGCTGCGGCACGAGCCCGATGGTCTTCCAGAGTTCGTCGAGGTCGGCCTCGCGCACGTCGGTGCCGTTCACGAGCACGGTGCCGCCGGTCACGTCGAAGAGTCGCGGGATCAGCGAGACGAGCGTGGTCTTGCCCGCACCGGTGGAGCCGACGATCGCCACGGTCTCGCCGCGCTCGGCGCGGAAGGACACGCCCTCGACGACGGCGTGCTCGGCGCCCGGGTACGCGAATGCGACATCCCGGAACTCGACCGTGCCCGGCGTCGGGAACTCCGCGATCGGGTGCTCGGGTCGGGGCAGCGTGGTCTCGGTGGCGAGCACCTCGCCGATGCGCTCGGCGGAGACCGCGGCGCGCGGGATCATGATCGTCGTGAAGGCGGCCATGAGCACGCCGCCGAGGATCACGCCGACGTACTGCATGAAGGCGAAGAGCGTGCCGACCTGCACGTTCCCGGCGTCGACCTCGGCAGCGCCGAACCAGATCACGCCGATCACGGTGAGGTTCAGCACGAGCATGAACAGCGGGAACAGCGTGATGAACAGCGTGCCCACCCGGCGGCCGACATCCATGATGTCGTGGTTCGCGACCTCGAACCGCGCCTGCTCGATGGGCTCGCGCACGAACGCGCGCACGACGCGGATGCCGGTGAGCTGCTCTCGCATGACCCGGTTCACGGCGTCGAGGCGCTTCTGGAAGCTGCGGAACAGCGGCACCATGCGGCTGATCACGAGGCTCGCCACGACCAGGATCGTGATCACCGCGACCCAGATGAGCCAGCTCAGTCCGACATCCTGCTGCAGCGCCATGATGATGCCGCCGACGGCCATGAGCGGCGCGCTGACGAGCATCGTCGCACCCGTCATCGCGAGCATCTGGACCTGCTGCACGTCGTTGGTGTTGCGCGTGATGAGCGAGCCCGGGCCGTAGTGCGACACCTCGCGCTCGCTGAACGCGCTGACCTTGTCGAAGACGTCGTTGCGGATGTCGCGGCCGACGCGCATCGCGGCCTTGGCGGCGAAGTACGTCGCGATGATCGCGGCGACGATCTGCCCGAGCGAGATGGCGAGCATGAAGGTGCCGGTCGACCAGATGTAGCCGGTGTCGCCCTTCGAGACGCCCTCGTCGATGATGTCGGCGTTGAGGCTCGGCAGGTAGAGCGTCGCCAGCACCGACAGGAACTGGAACAGGAGCACGCCGGCGATGAGCCACCGGTAGGGCTTCAGATAGCGGATGAGGAGTTTTCCGAGCATGGTTCTCCGCGAGGTGCGTACGGGGTGTGCGAACGCGGGATGCCGCGCCGTCCGGGCTCGGGCCGTCGCCCGAGTCGCATCGTCAATACTGCATCCAAGCGGATGCCGCCGACATACGTCGGTCGGCCGATATCGCTCACGGCGGAATCGAACCGGAGACTCCGCCCCGCACCATCCGCCCGAAAGACTCCTGAGAGAAGTCGATTCGGGGAGGGTGGACAAGATGATGGGACGCGCACCCCCGCGATGCGCGCCCCATCAGTCCGTGGCCGTTACGAGCGGAACGCGTCCTTCACGTTCTCGCCGGCCTGCTTGAGGTTGGCCGAGGTCTGCTCGCCCCGGCCCTCTGCTTCGAGTCGCTCGTCGTCGGTCGCCTTGCCGGCGGCCTCCTTGGCCTTGCCCTTGAGCTCCTCGGCCTTGTTGCCGATCTTGTCGGACTCACCCATTCGGGGCCCCCTTCCGATCGTGCGTCGCGTTCGGGTGCGACGTCGACGGCAACGTTACGAGGACCGGCGAACCGATCCCAGCCCTTGTCAGGGGCGGATGCCTCTGCTAGCGGAGCGGGCGCCGGATCCGTCGGCGGAATCGGGGATCGTGTCGAGGATGCGAGGTCGGCCTCGACATACTGATGGGGACGATCGTCGCCCCCGCACACCGAGGCAAGGAGCGAACCGTGAAGTACCTCATCCTGATCCAGTCCAACGCGCAGTGGGGCGCCGCCTGGGAGGCGTTCACGCCCGAGCAGCAGTCGGAGGCGATGGCGACCTACATCGACCTCGTCAGCGAGTTGCGCGCATCGGGCGAGCTCGTCGACGCGGAGCAGCTGGCCGGTCGAGAGACCGCCCGCGCCGTGCGCTCGACCGACGGCGTCGCCACCGATGCGCCCCTCGCCGAGACGAAGGAGTTCCTCTCCGGCTACTACCTCGTCGACGTGGAGTCTCCCGAGCGCGCGGTCGAGATCGCCGCCCGGCTGCCCGAGGCGTCGTGGGGCGGCGTGCACGTCCACCCGATCCTCGCCGAGGACGCGGAGCCCGACGTCTCGGTGGCGTGAGCACCGACCCGCAGGGGGAGCGCGGGCGCAGGATGGAATCGATCCTGCGTTCGGCGGCTCCCTCCGCGCTCGCCGTCCTCGTCCGGCGCACCGGCGACTTCGACGCGAGCGAGGACGCCCTCCAGGAGGCGCTCATCGCGGCCGCGACGCAGTGGCCGCGCGACGGCGTGCCGGAGCATCCGCGCGCCTGGCTCGTCGCGGTGGCCCAGCGGCGCCACGTCGATGCGGTGCGCAACGAGATCGCGCGCCGCAGGCGGGAGGAGCGCGACGCCGTGCTCGCGCCGGTCGACGAGGGGCGCGCGCCCGCGGCATCCGCTCGCGACGACACGCTCGCCCTGTTCGTCCTCTGCTGTCACCCGGCGCTGTCCCGACCGTCGCAGCTCGCGCTCACGCTCCGCGCCGTCGGCGGGCTCACGACGGGCAAGATCGCGCGCGGCCTGCTCGTGCCCGAGGCGACGGTCGCCCAGCGGATCTCACGGGCGAAGCAGCGCATCCGCGCCGCGGGCGCGCGATTCCGGCTGCCCGAGGCCCCGGAGCTGCCCGGCCGCACCGCGGCCGTACGCCAGGTGCTCCACCTCATGTTCACGGAGGGCCACACGGCGAGCGCGGGCGACGCGCTCGCGCGCCCCGACCTGACGGCCGAGGCGATCCGGCTCACCCGACTGCTCCGGGCGGCGACGCCGGCCGAGGTGCCATGGTCCGCGGAGACGGACGGGCTGCTCGCGCTCATGCTGCTCACCGAGGCGCGCCGGCCCGCGCGACTGCGCGTCACGTCGCCCGGCGGCCCGCCCGAGCTCGTCCCGCTCGACGAGCAGGATCGCACGCTGTGGCGGCGCGATCTCATCGACGAGGGCGTCGGCATGGTCGAGCGCGCACTCGCGACCGGCGAGCCCGGTCCCTTCCAGTTGCAGGCGGCGATCGCCGCCGTGCACGCCGAGGCGCCGTCGACCGCCGAGACGGACTGGGTCGAGGTGCTCGGGCTCTACGACCTGCTCCGCGTCGTCGGTCCCGGGCCGATGGTCGAACTCGGCCGGGTGGTCGCGGTGGCCATGGTGCACGGGCCCGAACGTGCGCTCGACGACCTGGCGGTCGTCGCGCTCGAACCCGCCCTCGCAGGGCACTTCCGCGTGCACGCCGTGCGGGGCCACCTGCTCGCGCTCGCCGGGCGCTCGGACGAGGCTCGCGCCGAGTTCGCCGTCGCGGCGAGCATCGCGCTGAACGCGACCGAGCGCCGGTACCTCCAGGCGAAGGCGCGCGCCTGACCGACGCCGAGACCACCGGGGCGCCGACGCGCCGCGGCGGCGCTCCGCGCTTCAGCCCCCGAGCGCCACCCCGAGCGCCGCGCACGCCACGACGAACGACGCGACGGCGGTGAGCACGCTCGCCGCGGTGAGCAGGCGCACGGCGGGGTGCGCGATCGGCCCGACCCAGGGGGTCTCCGGCCGCAGCGGCACCGTGGTGGTGTCGGAGAGCGGCTCGGGCATCCGCGTGGTCGCGTGCATCGCGGGCTCCTCGGCGGCGTGCGCGAGCTCGGCGTCAGGCTCGCGAGCCGACGCCGCCGCGGCGGCCGTGTGCGGCGTCCACCCCGTGCCGTCCCAGTACCGGAGGAGGTGCGGTTCGGTCGGGTCGGGATGCCACCCGGCCGACGCCGGGTCCGAGCCGGTCACGCCGCTCCGGACCGGCGGGCCCGGACGGCACGCACGGCGAGCTGGGCCGCGGCGACGACGAGCAGCGCGGCGAAGAGCCATCCGCCCACCGCAGGCGGGATGAGGAACGCGAGCGCGACGCCCGGAAGCGACGCCACCGTCGCGGCGATCCCGACGATGAGGGCCACGCGCAGGTCGACGAGCCCGCCGCGGAGGTTCTTCGCCGAGCCGCTCACGGCGGTCGGGATCATCGCGACGAGGGAGGTGCCGCGGGCGATGAGGTCGCCGAGCCCGAAGACCGTCATGAACGCGGGCACCATGATGAGCCCGCCCCCGACGCCGAAGAGGCCGGAGGCGATGCCGACGACCAGCCCGAGCGCGACGAGCCCGACGGCGGGGCCGGGCTCGAGGGGCACCGGGTCGGCCAGGCGGTCAGGGGTGCCGAGCGCGAGGCGAACGGCGACCACGACGAGCAGCGCGATGAACATCCATCGCAGCCACTCGAGCGGGAGCCTCGCGAGCAGCGTCGCGCCGATCCAACCGCCGGCGATGCCGCCGATCGCGACGAGCCCCGCCGCGACGAGGTCGACCTGGCCGTTCGCGAGGTACGCGATCGAGCCGGCGAGCGCCGTCGGCACGATCGCGGCGAGCGAGGCGGCCGAGGCGCGGCGCTGGTCCATCCCGGCGAGCAGCATCAGGAGCGGCACCATGACGATGCCGCCGCCGACGCCGAAGAGCCCCGAGAGCAGTCCGCCGACCACGCCGACGACCACGAGGCGCCAGGCGGCCGGTCGCCCGGGGGAGGGCGCGGGGTCGGCGGGGTCGGGTCCGGGGGTCGGCACCCGGTCACTCTAGCGGCGGCGCGCGCCGACGACCGACGGGGACCGGTGCCCATCCCGGGTCACGATGTGACGTCGGATCCTGTGCCCGGGCGCGGCCGATGCGATAGGCTCGAACTTCCTCCACATACGCGGGCGCCCGCCCGTATCACGATCGATTGCCCGGAGGCGGCACGTTCCGCAGGCATGACCCGAGACCGAGGGCAGCGCGTGCGATGCACGGCCGGCCCCTCGGACCACCGCCCGCCGGCATCCGTCGTCGGGCCTGCGGACGGCCGAACGGCCGAACGTGAGCGGGCCGAACCGTTCGGCCCGGTTCGAACGAAGGACACAGCAGCATGGCAACCGGAACCGTCAAGTGGTTCAACGCCGAAAAGGGCTTCGGCTTCATCGCTCCCGCTGACGGGAGCCCCGACGTCTTCGCCCACTTCAGCGCCATCACGGGCAGCGGCTACCGCTCGCTCGAGGAGGGCCAGAACGTCGAGTTCGACGTGGTCCAGGGCCAGAAGGGCCTCCAGGCGGAGAACATCCGCGCGATCTGATCGCGCGCGGGCGATGCCGCCCGCACTTCCCGGACGCCGGGTCGGAGCATGCTCCGACCCGGCGTCCGTCGTTCAAGAAGGACGACTGGTTGTCCGAGCTCTTCGACTGACGCGGTACGACCGGCACGACGGGCGCGCCCGGCCACCCGGCCACCCGGCCGGGCGCGCCCGCGCGCTCGCGCGCTCGGGCGCTCGGGCCTCAGCCGGCGGCACCCGCGTCGCCGTCGGCCGGCGCTCCGCCGCCCTCGGGCGGCGTCGCCTGGCCGATGTTCACCATCCACTGCACGCCGAAGCGGTCCTTCAGCATGCCGAACGCGTCGCCCCACGGGGACTGCTCGAGCGGGAGCACCACGTCGCCGCCGTCGGACAGGGCCTCCCAGTAGCCGCGCAGTGCCTCCTCGTCCTCCGGGCCGCCGCTCAGCGAGACGGCGAAGTTCGTGCCGGCCTCGAACGGCATCTCGTTGGGGGTGTCGGCGCCCATCAGCGCGAGCCGGTCGGAGCGGAGTTGGCCGTGCATGATCTTGTCGCCCTCGACGCCCTCGGCGTCGCCCTGGCCGAAGTCGGCGAACGTGCTCAGCGTCAGCTCGCCGCCGAACACCGAGTGGTAGAACTCCATCGCCTCGCGCGCTTCGTCGCGGAAGCTGAGGTACGGGTTGAGCAGCACGGACATCGAAGTCTCCTCGATCGGAACCGGTGCGGGGCGAACGGCCCGCACCGCCGATCATGCACCCGACCGACGACGTCCGCGACGGGTGTTGACGGATGAGCCCTCGCGGCGTACATTAACAACCGATCAGTTGATCAAGCGATTGGTTGAATAATGGATGCCGCAGCCGCCGACGATCGGCTCGACCGCGCCTTCATGGCGCTGGCCGACCCGGTGCGCCGCAGCATCGTCGCCCGGCTCAGTCGTGGGCCGGCGACCGTGACCGAACTCGCCGAACCGTTCGACATCACCACGCAGGCGGTGTCGAAGCACATCCAGGTGCTCGAGGCAGCGGGCCTCGTCACCCGGAGCCGCGACGCGCAGCGCCGCCCCGTGCACCTCGACGCGGCCGCGCTCGAGACGCTCACCGAGTGGATCGACCGCTACCGCCTCATCCACGAGCAGCGGTTCCGTCGTCTCGACGCACTGCTCGCCTCCGCCGACGGCCCCGATGCCGCGGCATCCACCGGACAGGAATGACACCATGACCACCGAGACCACCAACCCCGTCACCATCGACGCGCCCGAGGGGCTGCCCTACGTCGACATCGAGCGCGTGTTCGACGCGCCGGTCTCCGCAGTCTTCGACGCCCACCGCGACCCCGAGAAGGTCTCGCAGTGGCTGGGCCCGAACGGCTACGAGATGCAGATCGAGCGCTGGGACTTCCGGCCGCAGGGCGGGTACCGCTACGTCCACGTCGATCCCGACGGCGGCCGCTGGGCGTTCAACGGCACGTTCCACTCCGTCCGGGAGAACGAGTTCGCGGTGCAGACCTTCGAGTTCGAGGGCGCGCCCGATGTCGTGAGCATCGAGTCGATGGCGTTCGAGGACCTCGGCGACGGACGGACGCGGCTCCGCGGCCACGCCGTCTACCCGACCCTCGAGGCGCGCGACGCCATGGTCGAGCACGGCATGGCGAAGGGCGTCATCGAGGGCTTCGAGCGGCTCGACGCCGTCCTGGCCGGCTGAGGCGAGGCATCCGCCGACCGTCCGAAGAAACTTCCGGAAGAGGAGCATCACCATGGACTGGACGCTCGAGGTCGTCATCCTGCCCGTCGCCGACATCGATCGCGCGATCGAGTTCTACCGTGACCGGGTCGGCTTCGCGCTCGACCACGACACGCACGCGGGCGAGCACCGGTTCGCGCAGCTCACGCCGACCGGCTCGGGCTGCTCGATCGTCATCGGCACGCTGCCCGCGCAGACCGAGATGCCGCCGGGCTCGCTGAAGGGCCTGCAGCTCGTCGTCGCCGACGCCGAGGCCGCGCGCGCCGAACTCGTCCGGCGGGGGGTCGACGCCTCACCCGTCCAGGTCATCGACCCGCGCGACGGCGGCACCTTCTTCGGGTTCGCCGACCCCGACGGCAACACGTGGGCGGTGCAGGAGCTCCGCGTCCGGGGTGAGCGGCCCCTGATCCCGCTCCGGGCGCGTGGGCGCTTCGGCGACGAGCAGGGCTTCGGCGACGAGCGGGACTGAGGCGTGGCCTCCCTCGTCCTCCTCGCCGACACCCATGTGCCGAAGCGCGCGAGCGGCCTCCCGCCCGAGGTGTGGGCGGAGGTGGACGCCGCCGACCTGGTCGTCCACGCGGGCGATTGGGTGGATGTCGCGACCCTCGACGCACTCGGAGCGCGCGCTCGGCGGCTGGTCGGCGTCGTCGGCAACAACGACGGCGCCGACCTGCGCGCGCGCCTGCCCGACTTCGCCGTGATCGACGTCGACGGGCTCCGCGTCGGCGTGATCCACGAGACCGGCCCGGCGGCCGGGCGCGAGGCGCGCATGGCGGCCGACCACCCCGACCTCGACGTGCTCGTCTTCGGGCACAGCCACATCCCGTGGGACACGACCGCGCCCGGCGGCCTCAGGCTGCTCAACCCCGGGTCGCCGACCGACCGCCGCCGCCAGCCCGTCGCGACGTTCATGACGGCCGAGGTCCGCGACGGGGCGCTCGCCGAGGTGCGGCTGGTCGCCGTCGATCCGTCGTGGCGCATGCGATCCGCGGGCGCCGGGCGCCGGCCGGACTGACCGTCGGATCGGCGCAGCCGATCCCGCAGGGGGCCAGTCAGTGCAGCGGATCCCGCCCGTCGTCGTCGGTCGTGCGATCGGGCACCTCGGCGACGTCGCCGCGCGCTCGCGGATCGTGGTCGACGATCTCGTCGACGTCCTCGGTCGCGACGCCGCCGGCGTCGGCGTTGACCGCGTCCAGCGAACGGTGCGACGCGTGCCGGGGCGGCAGGTCGCCGTCGACGTGCGTGAGCACGGGCCGGAGCGGCCGCCCCGCGGCATCCGTCTCGCCCGCTCCTCCGGGCGCCGCCGCACCCGGCACCCGCAGCACCGGCATCGTCGGCTGGTCGTGCCTGAGTCCGAGTCGACGACCGAGCTGCCGCACCCACCTGGGCCCGCGGCCCATTGCGCCCTCCTCGAGCGGGGCCTCGACCTCGAGCCCGTAGTACTCGCCGATCTGGTCGACGAACTGCGCCCGCCGCGCGAGCTCGTACGCCCGCCGCTCCCGGCTGAAGGCGATGACGGTCGACCAGCACATGAGCAGCATCACGATGCTGAACGGCAGCGCGATGATGATGGCCGCGGTCTGCAGCGCCTGCAGGCCCCCGGTCAGCAGCAGCGAGATCGCGAGGAGGGCGGTGACGAGCGTGAAGAACGTCCGGACCCACTTCCGCGGGTTGATCTGCCCGCCCGTCGCGATCATGCCCATCACGAGTGCGCCCGAGTCCGACGAGGTGACGAAGAAGATCGTGATGAGCAGGATGACACCGAAGGTGAGCAACCCGGAGGCGGGGAAGAAGTCGAGCAGCGCGAAGAGCGTGCTCTCGACTGCGACCGCGCCGTCGGCGCCGACGAGGCTGCCCGGGTCGGTGAGCTCGAGGTACAGCGCCGACCCGCCGAGCACGCTGAACCAGAGGATGCCGATCAGGGTCGGCACGATGATCACGCCCGCGACGAACTGGCGCACCGTGCGGCCGCGCGAGATGCGCGCGATGAAGATGCCGACGAACGGCGCCCACGAGATCCACCAGCCCCAGTAGAACGACGTCCACGAGGCCTGCCACGCCTCGCCCTCGGCGCCCTGGAAGGCGCTGACGTTGAACGAGAGGCCGATGAAGTTCTGGATGTACGCGCCGATCGACTGCACGAACTCGCGGAGCAGGAAGGCCGTCTGCCCGAACGTGAGGAGGAAGAGCACGAGCACGCCCGCGAGGATCAGGTTCGTCGACGAGAGCCACTTCATGCCCTTCGTCACGCCCGAGAGCACCGACGCGAGCACGAACACCGTGATGACGAGGATGATCACGACCTGCGTCGTCTCGGTCGGTTCGACGATCCCCGCGGCGTCGAGCCCGGCACTGATCTGCAGGACGCCGAGGCCGAGCGAGGTCGCCACGCCGAACAGCGTCCCCGCGAGCGCGACGACGTCGATCACGTTGCCCCACGCGCCGCGCACGCGGCGGCCGAGCAGCGGCTCGAGCGTCCAGCGGATCGAGATCGGGCGCTTCCTGCGGTGGATGGCATAGGCGAGGCCCAGGCCGACCACGACGTAGATCGACCAGGCGTGGATTCCCCAGTGCAGGTAGGTCTGGCTCAGCGCCGACTGCGCCAGCTGCTCGGGCGTGCCCGAGACGCCCGGTCGCGGCGAGACGAAGTGGCTGAGCGGCTCGCTCGCGCCGTAGAACACGAGGCCGATGCCCATGCCGGCGGCGAACAGCAGCGAGAACCAGGCGCCGAGCGAGAACTCGGGCTTGTCGTCGTCCTCGCCGAGCCGGATGTCGCCGTACCGGCTGAAGCCGACGAACAGCGCGAAGGCGACGAAGAACGCCGCGATCAGCACGTAGTACCAGTTGAACGCGTTGACGATCGAGGCCTGGATGGCGCCGAAGAACGTCTCGGCGAGGTGCGGCGCGAGCAGGGCGAAGGCGCTGAACGCGATGACGACGACCGCTGCGGGCCAGAACACCCATCGCTCGATGCTCGTCTTCGGGAGCTCGGGCCGCCTCCGCCTGGCGCCGTCGGTGGGCTGGGTGTTCGCCGTCCCGTCCATGCCCGCCACCCTACGCCCCGCGATTAGGCTCGGACGGGACATCCGTCGACAAGGAGCACCGCATGCAGACCCGCACCCTCGGCCGCACGGGCCGCACCGTCTCGGCCATCGGACTCGGCACCTGGCAGCTCGGCGCCGACTGGGGCGAGGTCGACGAGGCCGACGCGCTCGCGGTGCTCGACGCGTCGCACGAGGCCGGCGTCACCGTGTTCGACACCGCCGACGTCTACGGCGACGGCCGCTCCGAGACGCTCATCGGCCGCTGGCTCGCCGCCAACCCCGGCGCCGGCGTCACGGTCGCGACGAAGATGGGGCGACGGATGCCCCAGGAGCACGACAACTACGTGCTCGAGAACTTCCGCGCCTGGACCGACCGGTCCCGCCGCAACCTCGGCGTCGAGACGCTGGACCTCGTCCAGCTGCACTGCCCGCCGACCTCCGTCTACTCCGACGACGCCGTCTACGACGCGCTCGACACGCTGGTCGCCGAGGGCGCGATCGCCGCGTACGGCGTGAGCGTCGAGAAGGTCGACGAGGCGCTCGCCGCGATCGCCCGTCCGAACGTCGCGACGGTGCAGATCATCCTCAACGCGTTCCGGCTGAAGCCCGTCGAGGAGGTGCTGCCGGTCGCCGCGCAGTACGGCGTCGGCATCATCGCCCGCGTGCCGCTCGCGAGCGGCCTGCTCTCCGGTCGCTACACGCTCGACACCGAGTTCGCGGCGAACGACCACCGCTCGTACAACCGGCACGGCGAGTCCTTCGACGTGGGCGAGACGTTCTCGGGCGTCGACTACGCGACCGGCGTGCGCGCGGCATCCGAGTTCTCGGCACTGGCGAAGCAGGCGGCGCCGGATGCCACGCCCGCCCAGGTCGCGCTCGCCTGGGTCGCCCGGCAGGACGGCGTCTCGACCGTGATCCCGGGCGCGCGGAACCCCGAGCAGGCCCGCGCGAACGCGGCCGCCGGGTCGCTCGACCTGCCGGAGTCGTTCGACGCGGCCGTCCGCGACCTGTACGACCGCGACATCCGCGCGTCGGTGCACCACCGCTGGTGACCCGGCGGGATCCCCGCGGCGGCTCGACGTGGAGCTCCGCGGGCGCTCCCGCCCCGCCTGACGGCGGCGACGCGTGATCGACATCCTCACCGGGTTCGCGGTCATCGCGCTCGCCGTGGTCGTCGGCTGGATCGCCGCGCGCACGGGCGTGCTCGGGCCGAACGCGCGTCCCGTGCTCGCGCGCCTGAACTTCAACGTGCTCTCGCCGTTCCTGCTCTTCTCGGTGCTGTCCACGTCCGACGTGCACGCGCTGTTCTCGGCGCTGCTGCCGGTCTCGGCGATCGCCGCGGCCTCGGTCATGCTCGTGTTCGGCGCGATCTCGCTGCTCGTGCTGCGGCGCGGCGTGGCACGGACCACCATCGGCGCGCTCGCGAGCGGCTACGTCAACGGCAACAACATCGGCATCCCGATCGCGCTGTACCTGCTCGGGAACGCCGCCTACTCGGCGCCGATCGTTCTGCTGCAGCTGCTGCTCTTCGCCCCCGTGGCACTCGCGGTGCTCGGCGCGACCGTCGAGGGCCGGACCTCCGTCCGCGGCATCCTGCGCTCGACGTTCACGAACCCGATCATCATCGGCTCGCTCCTCGGGGTGCTCGTCTCGGTGTCCGGCCTCGAGCTGCCGCCGATCATCCAGGACCCGGTCCACCTCATCGGCCAGGCGGCGGTGCCGCTGATGCTCATCGCGTACGGCATCTCGCTGCACGGGAAGCGGCTCCTCGAGCCGGGCACGGGACTGCGCGACGTCGTGATCGCGGCCACGCTGAAGCTCGCGATCATGCCCGTGATCGCGTGGACGGTCGGCGCGTTCGTGTTCGGCCTCGACGGGCAGGACCTCTACGCGGTCACCGTCCTCGCGGCGCTGCCGACCGCGCAGAACGTGTTCAACTTCGCGCAGCGGTACGAGACCGCCGAGGTCGTGGCGCGCGACACGGTGTTCGTCACGACGGTCGGCTCGGTGCCGGTGCTGCTGCTCGTGTCGGTGCTGCTCGGCTGATCGGCGCCGGCGGGCCGGCGGCGGCGGGCCCGCGGCGGCGGGCCCGCGGCATCCGCTCGCCCTTCCATCGATCCCCGCCCGGTTCCGTCGTGACGGTCGGAGGCGGCAGGATGGTGCAACGCACCGATGCGAGGAGACCCGAATGCCCTTCCTGCGCGACGACGGCGCCGTGCTCGACGAGCTGCCGCTCGCCCAGCGACCCGCCGACGGCTACCGGTTCGCGCTCCGCGCGCCCGTCGTCTACGTCGACGAGCCGACCGGTCGGCGCTACCGCGCCCCGGCCGCCGGCGAGGCGCCCCCGCCCGCCGGCATCACCGACCTCGCGTCGGTGCCCACGCCCCTCTGGGGGCTGATCGCGAGCTACGGCCGGCAGTCCGCCCCGGCGATCCTGCACGACGCGCAGTCCCTCGCGGCGGCCGCCCTCGACGACCCCGCCGCCGCGCTCGCGCAACGCCGCGAGGACGACGACCTCTTCCACCGCGCGCTCCGCGAGCAGGGCGTGCCGGTGCTCCGCGCCCGGCTCATGTGGGCTTGGGTCTCGGCCGACCGGGAGCGCACCTACGCTGGATGGCGCGGGTGGCTGCTGCTCGGCCAGGTCGGCCTCGGCGTCCTCGCCGTCGTCGCGGCGGTGGTGCTCGCGGTGATCGCGCACCCGGCCTGGCTGCTGCTCGCGCTCGCGCCGGCGCTCGCAGCCCTGGCATGGGGCGGCCTCGCGCGCCTCGTCATCGTGCTGACGTATCCGCTCGCCCTGCTCGCACCCGTGCTGCTCGTGCAGCTGCTCGCCATCGGGGTCTTCCGCGCGGTCGAGGCGGTGGTCGAGCTCGTCGCCGGCGGCGACGTGCGCTCCGTCGTGCGGCCGACGGTGCGGCCCGACCCCGAGGGCCGCGACGCGGGAGGCGTGCGATGACGCGCGCACCCGGTCCCGTCGTCGTCATGGGCGTGTCCGCCTCGGGCAAGTCGACGGTCGGCGAGCGGCTCGCCGATCGGCTCGACGTGCCCTTCGTCGACGGCGACGACCTCCACCCCGAGTCGAACGTGGCGAAGATGCGCGCCGGCACCCCGCTGACCGACGCGGACCGGTTGCCCTGGCTGGACCGCGTCGGCGAGGTGCTCGCGGAATCGGCGCGGCCCGGGATCGTGGTCGCCTGCTCGGCGCTGCGGCGCGGCTACCGCGAGCGCATCCTCCTCGCCGCCCCCGGCACCCGGTTCGTGCACCTCGACCTCTCGGACCGGGAGCTCGCCGAGCGAGCCGGTGATCGGTCCGGGCACTTCATGCCGGCGGCGCTGCTCGCCTCGCAGCTCTCGACGCTCGAACCGCCCGAGCCCGACGAGCCGGCCGTCGTCGTCGACGCCGACGCGCCGATCGCCGAGGTCGTCGAGGCCTCGGTGGCGTGGCTCGACGCCGACGCCGACGCCGACGCCGATCGGCGGGCCTGAGGCCCACCGCCATCCGACCTTCAGGGTTACCCCTGATGCCCGCCGCGCTCGCCCTCCGTACCGTTGGACACGGTCGAGCACCGAGGACATGCAGGGGGAACTGTCTCCTCGTCGCCGACCGGAGAGCCGGCCGCGCCAACCCGACCCGCGAGGGCGGCGCAGGCCGGCTCCCCCCGGATCCGACCGTGCGGCGGGCGCCTTGGGGGAGGCGCCCCCGCACGGCGTCGGGGGTGGGCGGCAGACCCGGCCGGAAGCGCCCTCCTGTGACGAGACGTCGCGCAGGCACGATGGGACCCTGCATCCGTGACGTCTCGAGAGCGCCGCGATGCGACATCACGTCGTGCACGCCGGGCGGGCGCCGCCGCGCCGCATGCGGCAGACTCGAACGGATGACCCCCACCCTGCTCGAGGCCGCCCCGCGCCCGTACGACCCCGACGCCATGTACGACGCGTTCGTCGAGTGGGCCGACGGCCGGGGCTTCGCGCTCTACCCCGCCCAGGACGAGGCGGTCATCGAGCTCGTCTCCGGCGCGAACGTGATCCTGTCGACGCCCACGGGCACGGGCAAGTCGCTCGTCGCGGTCGCGGCGCATGCGGCATCCGTCGCCCGCACCGCCGCCGACCGCGACGCCGGCCGGCCGTGGGGTCGCACCTACTACACGGCGCCGATCAAGGCGCTCGTGAGCGAGAAGTTCTTCCAGCTCGTCGAGATCTTCGGCGCCGCGAACGTCGGCATGGTCACGGGCGACAGCTCGGTGAACGCGGATGCCCCGATCATCTGCTGCACGGCCGAGATCCTCGCGAACCTCGCGCTCCGGCAGGGGGCGGATGCCGCGGTCGACCAGGTCGTCATGGACGAGTTCCACTACTACGGCGACCCCGACCGCGGGTGGGCGTGGCAGGTGCCGCTCATCACGCTGCCGCACGCGCAGTTCGTGCTGATGTCGGCGACGCTCGGCGACGTCACGGACATCGCCGACGACCTCACGCGTCGCACCGGCCGCGACACCGCGCGGGTGACCGGCGTCGAGCGCCCCGTGCCGCTGCACTTCTCCTACGCGAAGACGCCCGTGCAGGAGACCGTCGAGGACCTCCTCGCCACGAAGCAGGCGCCCGTCTACATCGTGCACTTCTCGCAGGCCGCCGCGATGGAGCGCGCCCAGGCACTGTCGTCGATCCGGGTCGTGACGCGCGAGCAGCGCGACGAGATCGCCGAGGCGATCGGCGGCTTCCGCTTCACGACCGGGTTCGGCAAGATCCTCTCGCGCCTCGTGCGCGCGGGCATCGGCGTGCACCACGCGGGCATGCTGCCGCGCTACCGGCGCCTCGTCGAGACGCTCGCGCAGCGGGGCCTCCTCCGCGTGATCTGCGGAACCGACACGCTCGGCGTCGGCATCAACGTGCCGATCCGCTCGGTGCTCATCACCGCGCTCTCGAAGTACGACGGGCAGCGGATGCGGCAGCTCACCGCGCGCGAGTTCCACCAGATCGCGGGGCGGGCCGGCCGTGCCGGCTACGACACCGCGGGCACCGTCGTGGTGCTCGCGCCCGACCACGAGATCGAGAACGAGACCGCGATCCGCAAGGCGGGCGACGACCCGAAGAAGCTCAAGAAGATCGTGCGCAAGAAGCCGCAGGCCGGCTTCGTCACATGGGGCGAGGGCTCGTTCGAGCGCCTCGTCGACGCGGAGCCCGAGCCCCTCGTGCCGCAATTGGCGCTCACGGCCGCGATGCTGATCAACGTCGTCGGACGCGGCGGCGACGTCGTCGGCGGCATCCGCTCGCTCGTCTTCGACAACCACGAGCCGCGCGCCCGCCAGTACGAGCTCGCGCGCCGCGCGCTCGGGATCCTCCGCACGCTCCGCGACGCCGACGTCGTCGAGATCCTCCCCGCTGCGCCCCATTCGCCGAGTGATACCGGCGCCGCCGAGGGATACCGGTCCACCGGCATCACTCGGCGCGAGGGGTATCACTCGGCGCAGACCAGCGGGGCCGCGCTCGGCGTCGAGCTGCGGCTGACGGTCGACCTCCAGCCGAACTTCGCGCTCAACCAGCCGCTGTCGCCGTTCGCGCTCGCCGCGATCGAGCTGCTCGACCCGCAGACGAGCGAGCAGGGGACGGGCCACTACTCGCTCGATGTCGTGTCGATCATCGAGTCGACGCTCGACGATCCGCGCCCGATCCTGTCGCAGCAGCAGTACAAGGCCCGCGGCGAGGCGGTCGCCGCGATGAAGGCCGACGGCGTCGAGTACGACGAGCGGATGGCGCTGCTCGAGGAGGTCACCTGGCCGAAGCCGCTCGACGAGCTGCTCGCGCACGCGTTCGAGACGTTCGCGTCGAGCCAGCCGTGGGTGCGCGACTTCGAGCTCAGCCCGAAGTCGGTCGTGCGCGACATGTTCGAGCGGAGCATGTCGTTCGGCGAGTACGTGTCGTACTACCAGCTGCAGCGCAGCGAGGGGCTCGTGCTCCGCTACCTCTCCGACGCGTTCCGTGCGATCCGCCAGACCGTGCCCGACGAGCACAAGGACGAGGAGCTGCTCGACCTCATCGAGTGGCTCGGCGAGCTCGTGCGCCAGGTCGACTCGAGCCTCGTCGACGAGTGGGCCGAGCTGGTCGACCCGACCGCGCACCTGCCCGAGGACGAGGCGCCCGTCGTGCCGCCCGCGCCGCCCTCGGTCGTCACCAACCGCCGTGCGTTCACGGTGCTGGTGCGCAACGAGCTGTTCCGGCGGGTGCAGCTCGCCGCGCTGGAACGCGACGCGGAGCTCGCCGAGCTCGACCCCGACGTCGGCTGGCCCGACGTGCTCGACCGCTACTACGACGAGCACGACGACATCCTCACCGGCGGCCCGGCGCGCTCGCCGCGGCTCGTCACGATCGACGAGACGGATGCCGCGGCCGGCACCTGGCGCGTCGAGCAGGTGATCGACGACCCGGCGGGCCACCACGATTGGCGGATCCGCGGCGTGGTCGACCTCGAGGCGTCGGCCGAGGAGGGCACCGCCGTGGTCCGGGTCGGCGAGGTCGTCCGGCTCTGAACTCGCGTCGCGTCAGGGCGCCGATCCCGTACGGCCGCCCAGCGTCGCGCGCTCAGGCCAGCGCGAGCAGGCCTGCAGCCACGAGCGCGAGCGCGAGCCCGGCCCACTGCACCGGCGCGATGCGCTCGCGCAGGACGATCGCCGCGAGCAGGATCGTGCCCGCCGGGTACATCGCGCCGAGCACGGCCGCCACCGCGAGGTCGCCCGCGCGGATGCCGAGCAGTAGGAGCACGTTGGCCGTCGCGTCGACCACGCCGCAGGTGAGGGCGAGCGCGAGCGCCACCCGGAGGTCGCGGAAGCGCGTCGGGCCGGTTGCCTTCGGCCGCGGGGCATCCGGCACCGGGCCGAGGTCGGCCGACGCCGTCGCGCCCGCCGCACCCGATCGGGCGGCGCTCACGTCCAGCGCGCCGGATCGGGCACGCAGGGTGGCGAACACGGTCAACGCGCCGAAGGCGGCGAACAGGAGGGTCGCCGAGACGACGCGGTTCGCGACGAGCGGCACGACGCCCGAGGCATCCGCCGTGTGTGAGATCACGATGTAGTACCCGCCGATCGCGAGTCCGGAGCCGACCGCGAGCAGCAGCCCGCGCGCGCTGGGCCGCACGGCACCGCGCTCGGGCACGAATCCGACGAGCACGACCGCGACGAGGGCGACGCCGATGCCCCAGACGCCGAGCGGCCCGAAACGCTCGGCGCCGACGAGGGTGCCCCACAGCATCGGCGTGATGGCCGACATGAGTGCCGTGAGCGGGGAGAGGATGCTCATCGGACCGATCGCGAGGCAGGCGTACAGCAGTGCGATCGCGACGGCGCCGACGGCGCCCGAGAGCGCGCCCCAGCCGAGGTCGACCGGAGTCCAGACGCCGCCGAGCAGGGGCAGCGCGGCGAGCATCGCGACGAGGCCCGCGACGGACGCGACGGCGGTCGCGAGCAGCGCGCCCAGCCGCCGCGCGGCGAGGCCGCCGAGGAAGTCCGCAGCGCCGTAGACGATCGCGCCGGAGAGCGAGAGGACCGCGGTGAGCATCGCCGATCAGCCTAGACGCGACCGCCGATCCTGCTCATCTGAGCGAGCGATGCTGCTCATCCGAGCAAAATCGGCTGATTCGTTGAACGCCGCGTGACGAGTGGGTCAAGTCCCTTCCCTCTGCGCGGGCCCCGCCATAGGCTGCCGAACATGCCCGCCCGTACCCGGGGTGGGCATGTGCGACGCCGGGGGAACGCGTAGGCCGATCTCCCGCATCCGTCTTGCAGAGGAGATCACGCAATGCAGCAACGTTCCCCCGGTGCGGCTCGCCGTGCCACGTCCACCACGCGCACCCGAGGTCGCGCCGTGGCCGGGGCGCTCGCCGGAGCCACCGCCCTCGCGCTCGCCCTCGGCGGCGCGCTGTCCGCGCAGGCCATCCCCGACGGCGGGTTGCCGCCGCAGGCGCTCGCCAAGTCGAAGGCGTTCGTCAACCTGAACCTCGTGACCGTGAACGACTTCCACGGACGCATCGAGGAGAACGGCAGCGCCGCGGGCATCGCCCGCCTGTCGGGTGCGGTGCAGGAGATCCGCGACGCGAACCCGAACACCGTCTTCGCCGCCGCCGGCGACCTCATCGGCGCCTCGACCTTCACGTCGTTCATCCAGCAGGACGTGCCCACCATCGAGGCGTTCAACGAGGCCGGGCTCGACGTGAGCTCCGTCGGCAACCACGAGTTCGACGCGGGCTTCGACGACCTGACCGACCGCGTCATGCCGCTCGCGCTGTGGGAGTACCTCGGCGCGAACGTCTACGACAAGGCAACCGGCGAGCCCGCGCTTCCCGAGTACTGGGTGGCCGAGTTCGAGGGCGTGCGACTCGGATTCGTCGGCGCCGTGACCGACGAGCTGCCGTCGCTGGTGAGCCCCGCCGGCATCGCCGACATCGAGGTCGGCCCGCCCGTCGAGGCCGCCAACCGCGTGGCCGACCAGCTGAGCGACGGGAACGACGCGAACGGCGAGGCCGACATCGTCGTCCTGCTCGTCCACGAGGGCGCGGCAGACACGACCGTCGAGTCGGCGACCGACCCGAACTCCCGGTTCGGCGACATCGTGCTGAACTCCAACGACAACATCGACGCCATCGTCTCGGGCCACACGCACCTCGCGTACAACCACGTGATCGATGGCCGACCGGTGATCTCGAGTGGCCAGTACGGTGAGCGCTTCAGCAACATGGAGATCACCTACAACGCGAAGAGCGGCAAGATCGCGCGGATGAAGAACACCATCTACACGATGGCGGTTCGCGACGCGGACGGGAACATCACCGGCTACATCGCCGAGCCCGACCCCGACGTCGTGCCCATCGTCACCGATGCGGTCGCGGTCGCCAAGGAGCTCGGCAGCGTCGTGCTCGGCGACGCGACGGCGAACTTCGGTCGCGCCGTGCGCGCGAACCCGGCCGGTGCACCGTCGTTCCCCGAGAACCGCGGCGGCGAGTCCGTCCTCGGCAACTTCGTGGCCGACGTGCAGCTCTGGGCCCTGAACGTCGACGGCACCCGCAGCGTCGACATCACCTTCATGAACCCGGGCGGCCTGCGTGCCGACCTGGCGTCGGGCGAGGTGACCTACGCCGAGGCGGCGGCCGTCCAGCCGTTCGCGAACACGCTGGTCTCGATGGACCTCACGGGTGCGCAGATCAAGCAGGTGCTCGAGGAGCAGTGGCAGCCGGCCGGCGCGTCGCGTCCGTTCCTCAAGCTCGGCGTCAACGAGGCGTTCACCTACACGTACGACCCGACCGCTGCCGCCGGCTCGCGCATCACCGAGATGTGGCTCGACGGCGTCGCGATCGACCCGGCGGCGACCTACTCGGTCGGCGCGAACTCGTTCCTCGCCTCCGGCGGTGACAACTTCTTCACCCTCGGCGACGGCGCGAACAAGGCGGACAGCGGCAAGATCGACCTCGAGTCGATGGTCGACTGGTTCGACGCGTTCGGCACGGCCACGCCCGACCTGAAGCAGCGCGCCGTCGGCGTGAACCTGCCCGGCGGCACCTCGGTCTCGGCCGGTGCCTCGGTCACGGTGAACCTGTCGTCGCTCGACTTCACTCGCGACGAGACCGACGCCGACACCGTGGTCGTCTCGTTCGGCGGTGCGCCGCTCGGCAGCGCGCCGATCGACACGGCGTACACGCCGAACACCGACGAGGTCGGCAAGGCGACGGTGACCTTCACGGTCCCCGCGGGCGCGAGCGGCCCGACGACGTTCGTCGTGACGGTCCCCTCGACCGGCACGACCAGCTCGTTCACCCTGAACGTCGGCTGACGTCACCCCCACGACGGAACGGCCCCGGGCATCGCGCCCGGGGCCGTTCCCGTTCCCGCGCGGCGGTTAGGCTGGTCGGGTGACTTCCCGGGGTGCACGCGCGGCGCGCGGCGCGGCCATCGCCGCGTTCGCGGTGCTCGCCGCATCCCTCGCGCACACGGTCGGCGGCGGCACGCCGCCCGCGCCGGTGGCGCTGGCGCTCGCGTTCGCGCTCTCCGTCCCGGTCGCGATGCTCATCGTCGGCGGGCGGATGCCGCTGCTTCGCGCCTCGATCGCGGCGCTCGTCGCGCAGGCCGCCCTGCACCTGCTCTACTCGGTCGGCGCGGCCGGACCCGCCGGCGTCGCGGCATCCGTCGACGCCCACGCGCTGCACGCCGGCGGAACCATCCCGCTCGACGCCTTCGTCGCCGTCGACCACGGCCACGCGGCGATGCCGGTCGCGCACGCTGCCGCCGCCGTCCTCACCGTCGCGTTCCTCGCGGTCCTCGGCCGGTCCGCTGCCGCCGTCGCCGCCGTCGGCGGCGCGCTCACCCGTGGTGTCCGCCTGCTCGTCGCGGTCCTCGCCGGCGTGCTCGCCCCGGTCGTGCGCGAGCTGCACGCGACCGTCACCCGGCGCGACGGCCCGCGCGCACTCGGCATCCTGCTCCTCTCCTCCCTCCGGCACCGGGGTCCGCCCACGGCACACGCGGCCGCCTGAGCGGTCACGACCCCGAATCCGTTCGCGCCGACGCGCCGAACCACCTGTCGACGAACACGGCAGCGCGTCCGCGCACCCCCCTCTTGGAGAAGAAGAACACCGATGCGATCCATCACCCGCACCACCGCCGCCGCCGCGACCGCCCTCGGCGCCGGCACCCTGCTCGCCCTCGCCGCGCCCGTCGCGGCGCAGGCCCATGTCAACGTCACGCCGAGCTCGACCGAGGCCGGCTCGTACGCCGTCCTCGAGTTCGCCTCCGGCCACGGATGCGACGGCTCGCCGACCACGTCGTACACCGTCGAGATCCCCGAGTCGATCCTCTCGGTGACGCCCACCCTCAAGTCCGGCTGGGCCGTCGAGAAGGTCATGGTCGAGCTCGACGAGCCAGTCGAGGGTGCGCACGGCGACGTCGTGGCCGAACGCGTCGGCCAGGTCGTGTACACGGCCGAGACGCCGCAGCCCGACGGCTACCGCGAGACCTTCCAGGTCCAGGTCCTCCTGCCGGAGGATGCCGCGGGCGAGCGCCTCGAGTTCCCGGTGCTGCAGTCCTGCGTCGAGGGTGAGAACGACTGGAGCGAGTCGGCCGCCGACGGTGCCGAGCCGGAGATGCCGGCCCCGGCGATCGAGGTCACCGAGACGACGGGCGACGCGCACGGGCACGCCGAGGCCGAGGAGTCGACCGACGAGCACGCCGAGACGCACGAGGCCGAGGAGACCGCGGCGACGGAGGGCTCGGTCGACGTGGTCGGCCGGGTGCTCGGCATCACGGGACTCGCGGTCGGCGCGGCCGGCCTGACGGTCGCGATCCTCGCCCGTCGCGGGAAGAAGGCCTGACGACCATGTCGCGACGGAGCATTCCGCTCGCTGCGGCCGGGGCGGCGCTCGCCGCCCTGACCGCCGTCGCCGGACCGGCCCTGCCCGCATCCGCGCACAACACCGTGGTCGCGATCTCGCCCGACGGTGAGACCACGGTCACGGAGCAGCCCGGCGTCGTCTGGCTCGAGACGAACGATGCGCTGCTCGATGCCGAGGGGGCGGCGGCGATGGACGTCGTCGGCCCGGACGGCCTGCACTACGCGACGGAGTGCGCGTCGATCGACGGCCCCGTCGCGAGTGTCGCGGCCGAACTCGGCGAGCCGGGCGAGTACACCGTCGTGTGGCGCGTCGTCTCGGCGGACGGGCACCCGATCTCGGGCGACTTCGAGTTCGACTGGGAGCCCGCCGACGAGGAGACCCTGGCCGCGGGGGCAGACGAGTCGCCGTGCGCCGACGTCGCGGGTACGAGCGCCGACGCCGACGCGGCCGACGGGACCACGGGCGAGGACGCGTCCGCGTCCGGTGGCGCAGCGCAGGACCTGGTCTGGATCGGCGCCGGCGTGCTGGCGGTGGTCGTGGCCGCCGCGGTCGCGTTCCTGTTCGTCCGCCGCTCACCGCGCGGCGCCGACGACGACACGGCCGCTCCCGGCGGCACGGCCGTTCACGACGGCTCCGCGGAGCCCGACGATACGGCCGCTCCCGGCGGCACCGACGCTCAGGACGGGCCGGCACCCGGTCGTTGACGCGCGCTGCCGCTCGGCGCGACTCCGGGCCGCCTCAGGCTCCGGTGAACGCGTCGGGCGGCAGCGCGGTCGCGCCCTCCTCGATCGCCCGCACGAGTCGATCGGCGACCGCCTCGGGGTCGTGCCCGCGCGGGAATCTCGGCGCCGTGCCGAACAGCGGGCGCTCCGCGAGTCCCGTCTCGGTATGTCCGGGCCTCGCGTCGACGAGGCGGATGCCGCTGCGCCGGAGTTCCCGTCCGGCCGCCGCAACGTACGCCGCGAGCGCGGCCTTCGAGGCCGAGTAGCTCGCGAGACCGGCCGTCGGCAGCTCCGAGACGATCCCCGAGATGGTGAGCACCACGGGCTCGTTCCCCGCTGCGGCGGACTCCTGCAGCTTCGGAAGCGCTGACGAGATGATGCGCATCGGCGCGAGGGCGTTGACGGTGAACAGGGTCTCGAGGTCCTGCGCGGCGGTTTCCGCGACACCGTCGAACCCGACGACGCCGGCGGCCATGACGATCGCATCGAGGCCCCCGAGCGCGTCGACCGCTCGGTCGACGATCGCCTCCGGAGCGTCGGCATCCGTGAGGTCCACCGCGACGACGGCGTCGCCGGCCGAATCGTCGAGCTTCGCCGCATCCCGGCCGTGCCTGACGAGTCGGGCACCGCGGTCGGCGAGGCGCTGGGCGATCAGCGTTCCGAGCGCGCCGCTGGCCCCGACGACGAGGATGCGCGCCTGTTCGATGCGGGTCATGTCGCGAGCCTAGGTCGCACGCGCTCGAGCGAGCCGGGTTCACAGGGGACTCGCACCGCGACCCGTCCTCCCCGGCATCCGTTCGTCGTGGGGAGTTCCACGCCGGTGGGGCCTGTCGGAACCGCCGGGTAGGGTCGTCGGGTGACCTGGAGCGAGCCCGCCGATTCCGTCGACGCACCCCCGTGGGCCGACGAGGTCCCGTGGGATCCCGACGAGCTCGCACCGCCCGACGACGAGTGGGCGCCGCCGCCCCCCGCCGATCGGGCGAACCTCTCCGCCGAGGGCGAGCGGATGCCACGGGCCGCCGCGCCGGCAGCGGCACCCGCCCGGTTCGACTCGGCGCTCGACGCGCTCCGCACCGTCTACGGCTACGACGCGTTCCGGGGTGAGCAGGCCGCCGTCATCGACCACGTCGCATCGGGCGGCGACGCCGTCGTGCTCATGCCCACGGGCGGCGGCAAGAGCCTCTGCTACCAGGTGCCGGCCCTCCTCCGCGAGGGCACCGGCGTGGTGGTCTCGCCGCTCATCGCGCTCATGCACGACCAGGTCGACGCGCTCGTGCGCAACGGCGTCCGGGCGGGGTACCTCAACTCGTCCCAGTCGCCGGCCGAGCGGGCGACGGTCGAGCGCGCCTACCTCGCGGGCGAGCTCGACCTGCTCTACGTCGCCCCCGAGCGGCTCGGCTCCGAGCAGACGAAGCGCTTCCTCGAGCGCGGCACGATCGCGCTCTTCGCGATCGACGAGGCGCACTGCGTCGCCCAGTGGGGGCACGACTTCCGGCCCGACTACCTCGCGCTCGCGGAGCTCGCCGAACGGTGGCCCGACGTGCCGCGCATCGCGCTCACCGCCACCGCGACCGAGGCCACGCACCGCGAGATCACCGAGCGGCTCTCGCTCGGCGCGGCCCGGCACTTCGTCTCGAGCTTCGACCGGCCCAACATCCAGTACCGCATCGCGCCGAAGCTCGACGTGCGCCGCCAGCTGCTCGACTTCGTGCGGACCGAGGGCCGCGACGCCGAGGGCAACGCGGTCGCGGGCATCGTCTACGCACTGTCAAGGGCGAGCACCGAGAAGTTCGCGTCGTTCCTCGCCGCCAACGGCGTCGACGCGATGCCGTACCACGCGGGCCTCGACGCCGCGACCCGCCGCCGCACGCAGGAGCGGTTCCTCCGCGAGGAAGGCGTGGTCGTCGTCGCGACGATCGCGTTCGGCATGGGCATCGACAAGCCCGACGTGCGCTTCGTCGCCCACGTCGACCTGCCGAAGTCGGTCGAGGGCTACTACCAGGAGACGGGTCGCGCGGGCCGCGACGGCCTGCCGTCGACGACCTGGCTCGCCTACGGCCTGCAGGACGTGGTGCAGCAGCGCCGGATGATCGACGAGAGCCCTGGCGACCTCGCGCACCGACGCCGACTCGCAGCGCACCTCGACGCCATGCTGGCGCTCTGCGAGACCGTGCAGTGCCGCCGCCAGAACCTGCTCGCCTACTTCGGCGAGCAGAGCGCGCCCTGCGGCAACTGCGACACGTGCCTCGAGCCGCCCGCCTCGTGGGACGGCACGGTCGCGTCGCAGAAGCTCATGTCGACGATCGTCCGACTCCAGCGCGAGCGCGGCCAGCGTTTCGGCGCCGGGCACCTGGTCGACATCCTGCGCGGCAAGCGCACGGCCCGCGTCGAGCAGTACGGCCACGACGCGCTCGCCACGTGGTCCATCGGCGCCGACCTGTCCGAGGCGCAATGGCGCGGCGTCGTCCGCCAGCTGCTCGCGCAGGGCCTCCTCCAGTCGGTCGGCGAGTACGGCGTGCTGACCTTGACGGATGCCTCGGCGGCCGTGCTCTCGGGCGAGCGCGAGGTCGCCTTCCGCACCGAACCGGAGCGACCGACGCGGTCCTCGCGAACGAGTCGTGCCGCGGCGCCCGCCGCCGCCGACCTCGAGCCGCGCGACGCCGAGCTGTTCGAGGCGCTGCGCGCCTGGCGCGCGGGCGAGGCGCGCGAGCAGGGCGTCCCGGCCTACATCGTGTTCGGCGACGCCACGCTGCGCGCCGTGGCGGTGCGCCGGCCCTCCGGCGTCGCCGAGCTCGACGGCATCTCGGGCATCGGCGCGAAGAAGCTCGACGCCTACGGCGAGGCGCTCGTGCGCGTCGTCGCCGAGCACGCCGGCTGAGCCCCCCCCCCGGCGCTCCGCGTCGCGTCGTGCTCGGGTCCACGCGCGCAGCGCGCGCCGCGACATCCGCTCGATTCGCGGCACGGGGCGTCGGTCACTCGCGTTCGCGCGCCCGTCGTCGCTAGCATCGGCCCAGGAGTCGCCATCGCGGCGGCACGGATTCGGGGGTAGCAATGTCGACCGCACAGGGCAGCCGGCCCACCACGATCACGATCATCGGCGTCCTCGCGTTCCTCGCGGGCGCGATCGACATGATCTCCGGCGTGATCCTCTTCTTCCTCCTGCCGAACCAGGAGGTGGTGGACGGCTTCGGCGGCACCGGGCCGCTGATCACGGCGGCGATCGGCTCGATCGTGGTCGGCCTCATCACCGCGGTGCTCGCCGGCGGCCTGCTGCGCGGCAGCCAGCCGGCGCGACTGATCGTGACGGTGCTCCAGGTGCTCTCGCTCATCGGTTCGCTGTTCATGGCCGTCGCCTACCTCGGCTTCCCGGTCGGCGAGTGGATCGGCCTGGCGGTCTCGGCGATCGTCCTCATCCTGCTGTGGACCCCGAAGGCGAGCGCGTTCTTCACGCGCTGACCGGAGTTGTCGATGATCCAAGGGCGACTGGCTCTCGGTTTGTAGGGTTCTGCAATCGTCCTCGGATGCCGTGAAGCGGCGTTTGTAGGCGACGGACGCAGATCCGACGCCGTCCGGCGGCCCGCCGTACCGTGAGACGAAGCCCAAACCCGCGTACGAAGGACGAACCGACGATGGTCGACACGGCATCCCGAACCGACGCCACTCCTGCGCCCGAGACGGAGCGCCCCGCCACGCCCGAGCGTGCCGCGGCCGCCACTCCCGCGAACACCCCGATCGACGCGAGCGCGGCTCCGGTCGTCGACGTCGACGCGCTCGCCCGGCAGCTGCTCGGCACGTGGCCCGACGCTCGGCTCGCCGCGCGCGAGCGGGCGGCACAGCCCGAGTTCCAGCGCATCGACGGCCAGACCATGGCCGAACACCGCGAGCGCGTCCTCGGCCAGCTGAAGCTCCTCGTCGAGTCGGGCGCCGTGCACAAGGCGTTCCCCAAGGCCCTCGGCGGCGAGGACGACCACGGCGGCAACATCGCCGCCTTCGAGGAACTCGTCCTGGCCGACCCGAGCCTCCAGATCAAGTCGGGCGTGCAGTGGGGGCTCTTCGGCTCCGCGGTGCTGCATCTCGGCACCGAGAAGCACCACGTGAAGTACCTTCCGGGCATCATGAGCCTCGAGGTCCCCGGCGCCTTCGCGATGACCGAGACCGGCCACGGCTCCGATGTCGCCGCGATCGGCACGACCGCGACGTACGACCCCGAGACCGAGGAGTTCGTCCTGAACACGCCGTTCCGCGGCGCGTGGAAGGACTACCTCGGCAATGCCGCACTGCACGGCATCGCTGCGGTGGTCTTCGCCCAGCTGATCACGAAGGGCGTCAACCACGGCGTGCACGCCTTCTACGTGCCGCTGCGCGACGAGACCGGCGCGTTCCTGCCCGGCATCGGCGGCGAGGACGACGGACTCAAGGGCGGGCTCAACGGCATCGACAACGGGCGGCTGCACTTCACCGACGTGCGCGTGCCGCGCGAGGACCTGCTGAACCGCTACGGCGACGTCGCGGCCGACGGCACGTACACCAGCCCGATCCCGAGCCCCGGCCGACGGTTCTTCACCATGCTGGGCACGCTCGTGCAGGGCCGCGTCTCGCTCGACGGCGCCGCGACCATCGCGAGCGCCATGGGCCTCGCGATCGCGATCACCTACGGCACGCAGCGCCGCCAGTTCAACGCCGGGAGCGACACCGACGAGGAGGTGCTGCTCGACTACCAGCGCCACCAGCGGCGCCTGATCCCGAAGCTCGCCACGACCTACGCGCAGGTCTTCGCGCACGACGAGTTCCTCGTGAAGTTCGACGCGGTGTTCTCGGGCGAGGCCGACACCGACGACGACCGCCAGGACCTCGAGACGATCGCCGCCGCACTCAAGCCGCTGTCCACGTGGCACGCCCTCGAGACCCTCCAGGAGGCGCGCGAGGCGTGCGGCGGCGCGGGCTTCCTCGCCGAGAACCGCCTCGTCGGGCTGCGCCAGGACCTCGACGTCTACGTCACGTTCGAGGGCGACAACAACGTCCTCCTGCAGCTGGTCGCCAAGCGCCTGCTCACCGACTTCTCGAAGCAGTTCGCGAAGGCCGACGCCGGTGCCATGGCCCGCTACGTCGTCGCGCAGGCCGCGGACCGCGCCTACCACGGCACGGGCCTGCGGCGCCTCGCCCAGACCGTCGCCGACTTCGGATCGACCGCGCGTTCGGTGCACGAGCTCCGCGACGAGGAGACGCAGCGGGAGCTGCTCACCGACCGCGTCGAGACGATGATCAGCGAGATCGCCGGTCGCCTCCGCGACGCCCGCAAGCTCTCGAAGGCCGAGCAGGCGGCGCTGTTCAACCGCAACCAGAACGAGCTCATCGAGGCCGCCCGCGCCCACGCCGAACTGCTCCAGTGGGAGGCGTTCACGCGCGGCATCGCGCGCGCCGAGGACCCGGGCACGAAGCAGGTGCTCACCTGGCTCCGCGACCTGTTCGGCCTGGGCCTCCTCGAGCAGCACCTCTCCTGGTACCTCATCCACGGTCGCCTCTCGCCGCAGCGCGCGCAGGCCGTGTCGGCCTACATCGACCGGCTCGTCGAGCGCCTCCGCCCGTACGCGCTCGACCTCGTCGACGCCTTCGGCTTCAGGCCCGAGCACCTGCGGGCCTCGATCGCATCGGGCGCCGAGCAGGAGCGCCAGGACGAGGCACGGGCCCACTACGCGGCGCAGCGCGCCGCCGGCACCATGCCCACGCCCGAGAAGTCGGAGAAGGGCAAGCGGTAGCGGATGCCGCGTGAGGCGGGTCGGGCGCGAAGCGCCCGGCCCGCCGCCGCGTGCGGCGGCGTCAGCGTCGCGGCGTGCGCGGCGAGGCGTCGTCGTCGCCGGGCGGCTTCATGATCGCGCCGGCCGCGAGCCCGACGGCGAGTCCCGCGGCGAGCCACAGCCAGAACCCGGTCCAGAGGCTCACGACGAGTCCGATGATGAGCCCCACGACGAGCCCGACGACCAGCTGACGTCGGCGTGCGGGGGAGAGCGGTTCGCGTGCGGGCATGCTGCCAGCGTAGGCCGTGCCGCCGGGTCCGCTCCGCCCGCTGCGCCGGCGGCGGTCGGCAGGCCGGGCGATGACGGATGCCGGCGCGGCGAGCCGCGGCATCCGTCTGCGTCAGATCAGGCCGAGCGAGCGCACCGCTTCGCGTTCGTCGACGAGCTCCGCAACCGAGGCGTCGATGCGCTCGCGCGCGAACTCGTCCACCCCGAGGCCCTCGACGACACGCCACGCGCCGTCTTCGGCGACGACGGGGAACGACGAGATCACGCCATCGGCGACGCCGTACTCGCCGTTCGACCAGATCGCCGCGCTCGTGCGTCCGCGATCGCCCGTGCCCAGCATCCAGTCGCGCAGGTGGTCGATCGTCGCAGACGCCGCCGACGCGACCGACGACGAGCCGCGCACCTCGATGATCTCGGCGCCGCGCTTGGCCACGCGCGGGATGAACTGGTCGGCCAGCCACTCGTGCGTCGCATCCGTGCCGCCGAGCCGGGCGGCCAGCAGGGCGGGCACGGGGTCGCCGTCGGCGGTCGCGTGCGAGACGTCCGGGAACTGGGTCGCCGAGTGGTTGCCCCAGATCGTCACCCCGCGGATGCCGCCGACCGGGGTGTCCAGGGCGGCGGCCAGTTGACCGAGCGCCCGGTTGTGGTCGAGGCGCGTGAGCGCGGTGAAGCGGTCGTTCGGCACGTCGGGGGCGTGCGAGGCGGCGATGAGCGCGTTGGTGTTGGCGGGGTTGCCGACCACGACGACGCGCACGTCGTCGGCCGCATGGTCGTTGATCGCCCGCCCCTGCGGCCCGAAGATGCCGCCGTTGGCCTCGAGCAGGTCGCCGCGCTCCATTCCCGCGGTGCGCGGCCGGGCGCCGACGAGCATGGCCGCGTTCGCGCCGTCGAACGCGACGGCCGGGTCCGCGGTCACCTCCACGTGCGAGAGGAGCGGGAACGCGGAGTCCTGGAGCTCGAGCGCCGCGCCCTCGGCGGCCCGCAGGCCCTGCGGGATCTCGAGCAGGTTCAGGCGCACGGCGGTGTCGGGCCCGAGCAGGGCGCCCGAGGCGATGCGGAAGAGCAGCGCGTAGCCGATCTGCCCCCCGGCGCCGGTGATCGTGATCGTGACCGGTCTGCGGCTCATGGTTCCGAGCCTACGCCGTGACGGTCACCACCCCATCGAACCGGGACCGCCCTTGAACGGGCCCGCCACGCCGGCGGTGATCCAGCCGCCGTAGAAGCCGCCCGGCTGCGGGAGAACCCGCTCCCCGTCGACCGTGCAGGCGTCCATCGGCGCCGCGTACACGGCGACGCGATCGCGCAGCGCCTCGAACCCCGGCGACGGCGTCGGGTAGTTCCACGCCGCCCGATCGGCCGTGCGTTCGCCCCCGACGACGTCGAAGTACCTCGCCGCGCCCTTGAACTCGCAGAACGACGCGCCCGCCGCAGGCACCAGCGCACCCGGCGCGAACGCGTCGACCGGCAGGTAGTAGACGGGCGGATGGCTCGTCTCGAGGACGCGCACGACGTCGCGGGTGTCGACGACGCGTTCGCCGCCGAGGTCGATCGTGACGCGCACGTCGAGGCGCTCCGCCCGTGGCGGCCTGGGGTAGTCCCACACGGACTCCTGGCCGGGACGGACCGGATCGGGGATGGGGCGCATGACCGCACCGTAGGCGGCGCCGCTGGGAGGGCGCCGACACCGACGAGCGCGGATGCCGCGGCGGCGCGCCGTCGGCGTGCCATCCGGTCGTCCACTACCGTGAGCGGACAAGGGGGAACGATGAGGGAACTGTATCCGGAGATCGAGCCGCTCGAGACGGGGATGCTCGACGTCGGCGACGGCCAGCACATCTACTGGGAGGTCTCGGGCAACCGCGAGGGCAAGCCGGTGGTGTTCCTCCACGGCGGCCCCGGCGGGGGGACGAATCCCGCGCATCGCCGGCTGTTCGACCCGGCGCGATACCGCATCGTGCTCTTCGACCAGCGCGGGTGCGGGCTGTCGATCCCGCACGCCTCGGAGCCCGGCGCGGTCCTCTCGGCCAACACGACCTGGCATCTCATCGCCGACCTGGAGCGCCTGCGCGCGCACCTCGGCATCGACCGGTGGCAGGTGCTCGGCGGATCGTGGGGCAGCGCGCTCGCCCTCGCCTACGCCGAGACGCACCCGGAGCGCGTCACGGAGCTCGTGCTGCGCGGGATCTTCACCCTGCGCCGGCAGGAGCTCGACTGGTTCTACGAGGGCGGCGCGTCTGCGATCTTCCCCGACCTCTGGGAGGAATTCCTCGAGCCCGTCCCGATCGGCGAGCGCGTGCACCTCATCGAGGCGTACCACCGGCTGCTCACGGACCCCGACCCGGCCGTGCACCAGCCCGCCGCGATCGCGTGGTCGCGGTGGGAGTCGTCGACCATCACGCTGCTGCCGCAGGCCGACACCATCGCACGGTTCACCTCGCCCGAGTACGCGACGGCGTTCGCGCGCATCGAGAACCACTACTTCCGGCACGGCGGATGGTGGGAGGAGGGGCAGCTCATCCGGGATGCGCACCGGCTGCGCGGCATCCCTGCCGTGATCATCCAGGGGCGGTACGACATGTGCACGCCCGTGATGACCGCATGGGACCTGCACCGGGCCTGGCCCGAGGCCGAGTTCCGGATCATCGACGATGCGGGCCACGCGTTCGACGAGCCGGGGATCCTGGACGCCCTCATCGCCGCGACCGATCGGTTCGCCGGCCGCGAGGACGAGGCGACCGAGCGCCGGGAGCTCGAGGGTCCCGGCGACGAGGACGAGGTCGGTGTCGAGCCCGACGACGCCGAGGATGACGACGGCGCAGCCGACGCTGACGACGACGACGAAGGCGACGACGACGAGGACGACGAAGAGGACGACGACGAGGACGACGACGACTCCGACGAAGAGGACGACGACGAGGACGACGAAGAGGACGACGACGACTCCGACGAAGAGGACGACGACGAGGACGACGACGACGCGCCTCGGCCGTCGAGCGTAGCCTCCGGCGACGCCGAGCGGAAGGCCGGGCCCGACGGCGACGACGAGCGGTAGTTTCGTGCCATGACGTTCAATCCGAAGGCGGACATCGGCGGCGGAAAGACCTCGCGCCGCGGGCGCAACACCGGGATCGCCGTCGGCGGCGGCCTGGGCGTCCTCGCGATCGTGCTGATCGGACAGTTCCTCGGCGTGGACCTGTCCGGCCTCGTGGGCGGCGGCACGGGCGGCGGCACGAGTGAGGATTCGGCCCTCGAGCAGTGCCAGACCGGTCAGGACGCGAACGAGCAGATCGACTGCCGCATGAAGGGCGCGGATGCCTCGCTCGACGCGTACTGGTCGGAGGCCTCGCCGAGCATCGGCGTCGACTACGTGCGCCCGCAGGGCTTCGTGCTCTTCAGCCAGGCGGTGTCCACCGGCTGCGGCAACGCCTCGTCGGCGACGGGGCCGTTCTACTGCCCGCCCGACCAGACGATCTACATCGACACGTCCTTCTACGACCAGCTCGAGCAGCGGTTCGGGGCGGAGGGCGGCCCGCTCGCGGAGATGTACGTCGTCGCGCACGAGTACGGCCACCACATCCAGAACATCGCGGGCGTGCTCGACTCCACCCGGGACGGGCAGACCGGGCCGACCTCGAACGCGGTGCGGGTCGAGTTGCAGGCGGACTGCTTCGCCGGAGCGTGGGCGGGCGCCGCCGCGACGACGGAGGATGCCAACGGCGAGACCTTCCTTCGGCCGATCAGCCGGGACGAGTACCAGCAGGCGATCGACGCGGCGGCCGCGGTCGGCGACGACCGCATCCAGGAGGCGACGCAGGGGCAGGTCACCCCGCACACGTTCTCGCACGGCACCAGCGAACAGCGCGTCCGCTGGTTCGCGACGGGTTACGAGGAGGGCGTCGGCGCCTGCAACACCTTCGAGGTCGCCGGCTCCGAGCTCTGAGCGATCGGGCCGTGCGTCGGTGACGCCGTCGCGAGGGCGCCGTCGCGCGGCATCCGTCGACTGCTCGCGAGGGCGAGGAGCACGATGCCCGACGCCAGGACCGCGAGCCCGACCACCGCGGTCGCCGGGAGGCGCTCCTGCAGGACGAGGACGCCCAGGAGCGTCGCGGTGAGCGGCTCGGCGAGGGTCAGGGTCGAGACGGTCGCGGGCGCGAGTCGCTTCAGGCCCGCGCCGAAGAGGAGGTAGGCGACGGTCGTCGTCACGAGTCCCAGCCAGAGGGCCATCGCGAGCCCCTCGGCGGTCGCGAGCCATGCGGTGTCGGTCGCGAGCAGGACGGGGAGGCTCGCGGCGGCGGCCACGCCGAACATCGCGCCCATGCTCGCCGACGACGCCCACCCGCGGTCGAGCAGGGACTTGCCCGCGAGCGTGTACACGGCGTACGACGCGCCCGCTCCGATCGACGCCGCGATGCCGAGCGGGTCGACGGCCGCGGGCCCCGTCCCGGTGGCCGAGGCGAGTACGGCGACCCCGACCGTCGCGAGCGCCGTGGCGACCATCCACGTCCGGCCGGGGAAGCGGCGCCGCACGGCCCAGTCGAGGAGGCCGGTGAGGACCGGTGCGGACCCGAGCGCGACGACCGTGCCGATCGCTACGCCGTTGGCGGCCGTGCCGGCGAAGAACGCGGGTTGGTAGGCGAGCACGCCCGCCGCGCCGATCAGGACGGCCGGCCAGGCGGGTCCGCGCGGCGCGCGGTCGACGGACGTCGGCGCGACGGATGTCCCGGTCGCATCGCGCCGACGTCCGGCGACGTGCATGTCGAGCGCCACCGCCGCGAGGGCGCCACCGCCGATCAGGATGCGCGCCGCGCCGACCGACAGCGGGTCGACCGCGGGGCCGAGCGCCTGCGCGGTGCCGGTCGTGCCGAAGCAGACGGCAGCCGCGAGCACGAGCAGCACGGAACGCATGGTCACGATTGTTCCACAATCCTGCCCCGAGGGGAATGCGGCATCAGGACCGATCCCCCGCCGACACCACCTCGCCGTCCGGCCCGCTATTCTCGGCCGCGCCCCCGCGCCCGATAGGATTCCGTGGGTCGCCTCGCCGCGGCATCCGTCAGTCATCGCCGAGGGGGGCGCGCGACCCGGCGCACGGTGCCCGCACCGCGGGCGGCCTGCCACCACCCCGGAGGAGGACCTGTGCGCGCCGTCATGTACCGCGGATTCGGCGAGGAGCCCGAGCTCGTCGACGTCGACCGGCCGGCCTGCCCGCCGCGCGGCGCCGTCGTCCGGGTGCGCGCGACCGGACTCTGCCGCAGCGACTGGCACGGGTGGATGGGCCACGACGGCGGCATCGCGCTGCCGCACGTGCCGGGCCACGAGTTCGCCGGCGAGATCGCCGAGCTCGGCTCCGAGGTGACGGATGCTGCGGGCTGGGCCGTCGGCGACCGCGTCACCGCGCCGTTCATCTGCGCGTGCGGCCGGTGCGCCGAGTGCCTCGCCGGCAACGAGCAGGTCTGCGACGCCCAGCGGCAGCCCGGCTTCACGCACTGGGGCTCGTTCGCCGAGTACGTCGTCGTCGACGAGGCCGAGCTCAACCTCATCCGCCTCCCCGACTCGCTCGGGTTCGTCGAGGCCGCGTCGCTCGGATGCCGCTTCGCGACCGCCTACCGGGCGATCATCAGCCGGGGTCGGCTGCACCCCGGCGAGCAGGTCGCGGTGCACGGATGCGGCGGGGTCGGCCTCTCCGCCATCATGATCGCCGTCGCGGCCGGCGTGCCGGTCTACGGAGTGGACGTCTCGGACGCCGCGCTCGCCGCAGCGGCCGAGCTCGGCGCGACCCCGATCCGCGGCGGCGAGGGTGCCGCCGACCGGGTCCGCGAGGCGAGCGGCGGCGGCGTCGACCTGTCGGTGGACGCGTTCGGCAGCCCCGAGACCTCGTTCGCGTCGGTCCGGAGCCTGAGGAAGCGCGGGCGGCACGTGCAGATCGGGCTCATGCTCGCCGGCGACGCCACCGCCGCGATGCCGATGGACGCCGTGATCGACGGCGAGCTCGAGATCCTCGGCAGCCACGGCATGGCCGCGCACGAGTACCCCGACATGCTCGGCGCGGTCGCCTCCGAGGCGTTCCGTCCGATCGAGCTCGTCGGGCGCACGATCTCCCTCGAGGCCGTGCCCGAGGCGCTCGCCGCGATGAGCCGGGCCGGGGGAGCGGGTTCGGGCATGACGGTCGTCGAGCTGTAGCGGCGTCGTTCCCGCTGCTCCAGGTCGGTCGGCTCGGATCGCCGGCTCAGGCGACGTCGGGAAGCCGGCGCGGGCGCGGCGCTCGTGCCGGCGCCGCCGGTGCCGGGGCCGGGAACGGCGCGGGCGGCGTCCGCCGGATCGGCGCCGCCTCAGGCACCTCGACCGGTTCGGGCACGATGACGAGCCCGTCACGCGAGGCTGCGGCATCCGCCAGCAGTTCGAGCCACGCCCGGTTCATCGCCGGTCGAGCTCGTTCCGCGTACCGGAACTCGAGGGCGACCGACGGGCCGAGCCAGAGACCGACCTCGTGTCCGTCGACGGTCGCCGTGAGGGCGAAGCGCTCCCGCCGTCGGAGCTTGCCGAGCACGACGACCTGGAGGTGCGCGAGCGTGCGGTCGTCCATGGGAACCGACAGGCGGCTGTCGTAGACGAGTGAACCCATCTCGGCCGGACTCCTTCCGACGGCGGGGGTGGTGCGGGGGCTTCGCGGGCGGCGCTGAATCTCGCGGTCCCCCTCCGTCGAGCTCGCGCCGCCCGCAATCCAGACGCTATGGCGCGCGTCGACCGGCCGGAGGGCGCGGCGGCGAACTGTTCCGATTCCGGATATCCAACGCGCGTCGTGCGACGTACACTTGCCGGACCCGGCACACCCCCGACGCCGGGCAAGAGGATGGTCATGGTCGGACTCGCCCGCTCCGCGTTCGACACGCGCGATCCCGAAGCCGCGTGCCGCGCGTTCGAGCCGATGGTCCCGCGCCTCGCGTTCGGTCGCGCCGACCCGGGTCGCTTCCGGGTGCGGCTGCGCTTCGACACCGCACCGTCGTTCACCGTGATCGAATACGCGTTCGCCGCCCCCGCGGCATCCGTCGCCGGTTCCGACGACCTCGTCGTCATCTCGGCCAAGGGGCGCGACTTCGATCTGCGTCACGGGCGGACGGCGGTCGACACGTCGCTGCCGTACCTCCAGCCGCGCGAGGGCCTCGCAGCCCGGTGGGACGCGGTCGCCGCGCGCGCCGTCATGCTCGACCGCGAGGGCGTCGCGGCCGTCGCGCGCACCGTCACGGGGGAGCCGGCGACCGAGCCGCGCCTGCTCGACGTGGCGCCCCGCAGCTCGGAGCTCGGCCGCTACTGGGAGCGGATCGCGCACCGAGTCCGGTCGGCCATGCTCGCCGCGCCCGAGGCGTTCGCGGAGCCCATCGTGGCGCAGGCCGCGTTCGCCCGCCTCGCGGTCGCCTACGTGTACGCATTCCAGACGGTCCGGCTCGACCTCGAGGGGCGGCGGATGCCGCCCGGCCCGCGCTCCGCGATCGTGCGTGCCGCCGTCGACCACATGCACGCGCACGCGGCCGAGCCCATCACCGTACAGGGCATCGCGGACGCGGTGCACATCTCGTCGCGTGGCCTGCACGCCGCGTTCGTGGCCGAGTTCGGCCGCTCGCCGTCGGAGTACCTCCGCGACATCCGCCTCGCGGGCGTGCGCGACGAGCTGCGCTTCAGCCCGACCGAGGAGGGCGTCGCCGTGATCGCCCGCCGCTGGGGGTTCGTGCACCTGTCGCGCTTCGCGCAGTCGTACGCCGAGGCGTTCGGCGAGCTGCCCTCCGCCGCGCGTCCGGCGGGGCGGATCGGGCGGCCCCGGCGCGGGTGACGCCCGGGCCTGCCGGGCACGGGACGCCGGCGACGCCGGTCCGTCACCGCACGCGCTCGCCGTCCGGCTCGCCCGAGGTGCGGATGCGGTGCATGAGCGAGGTCGTCGACCGATCGGGGACGTAGTCGACGAGCCGCACCTCGCCGCCGTAGGACTCGACGATCGGCGTCTCCGGCAGCATCTCGGGGCTGTAGTCGCCGCCCTTGACGTAGACGTCGGGCCGGAGCTGCTCGATGAGCGCGATCGGGGTGTCCTCCGCGAACACGGCGACGTAGTCCACCCATTCGAGCGCGGCGAGGAGGCCGGCCCGATCCTCCGCGGAGTTCACGGGCCGGTCCGGGCCCTTCAGCCGGCGCACGGAATCGTCGCTGTTGACGCCGACGACGAGGATGTCGCCGAGCTCGGCCGCCTGCCTGAGGTACGTGGTGTGTCCGACGTGCAGCACGTCGAAGCATCCGTTCGTGAAGACGATGCGGCGGCCGTCCGCGCGGTGCCGGTCGATGCGGGCCGCCAGGGGCCCGGCATCGAGCAGCGTGGCGGGGGAGCGCGCGAGTCGGGCCGCGAGCTCGTCGCCGGCGCACACCGATGTGCCCTCGTGCGAGAGCGCGATATCGGCGGCGCCCTGCGCGAGCCGGATCGCCTCCTCGAGGGGAACGTCGACCGCGACGGCCGCCGCGACGGCGGCCGTGAACGTGTCGCCGGCGCCCGACGCGAACCGCTCGGCGACCGGGTGCGCCGTCGTCGTGGCCACGGCTCCGTCGGCCGTGATGAGGATCGCGCCCTCGCGGTCGAGGGTCACGATCACGTTCGACGCGCCCGAACGCTCCAGCAGGTCCGCCGCGGACCGCACGACGCCCGCGCGGCGTTCCCGACCGCGGCCCAGGCCGCCCCCGAGCAGCCGGTCGGCCTCGTCGGAGTTCGGCACGACGACATCCGGTCGCAGGTCACGCCAGCGGGCGACCTCGTGTGCGTCCACCACGAGCGGAGGGCGGGACGGCAGGGCGCCCAGGGCGTCCGCGACGAGCTCGGGGAGATCCGGGAACCCGTAGTCGCTGACCACGACGACGTCCGCACCGGCGGCCGCCTCCCGGAGACCGGTGACGAGGGCCTCGCGCGCCGACGGGTCCGGCGTGCGGCCGACGGACCCGCCGGCCGCACCCGGGCTCTCCCGGTCGTCGTCGACGCGCGCGAGGACCTGGTCGTCGGCGACGATGCGCGTCTTGGACACGGTCCTGTGCCGCGGATCGCGATGGACCCTGCCGAGGTCGACGCCGCCCTCGGCCAGGGCCGAGGCGAGCGCATCGCCGGTCTCGTCGGTGCCGATGACGGCGACCAGCTCGCACGCCGCGCCGAGCGCGGCCGCGTTCGCCGCCGTGTTCGCCGCCCCGCCCGGCGCATCGACCTGGTCGAGCAGGTCGACCACAGGCGCCGGAGCCTCGCGGCTCAGTCGCCGGCTGCTGCCGCGCCACCATCGGTCGAGGATCGCGTCGCCCACGACCACCACGCGCGGACGGAGGCGGCGGATGCGCTCCGCCGCGGCTGCTGTCGTCTCCATGGTCTGCCCCTACCCAACCGGCACCGAGACGATGCGTCGGGTTTCGATGCGGCCTGCGCGGGGAAACGCCGTGGCAAGGACCATCCCGGAAAGGACCCGCATGCCCGCCGCCGCAGCGCCCCATCCGACCTTCGAACGAGTGCGCCGCATCGCGGTGCTGCGAGGCGGCGGCCTCGGCGACCTGCTCTTCGCGATGCCGGCGATGACGGCGCTCGCCGCGAGCTACCCGGACGCCGAGCTCGTGCTGCTGGGCACGCCGGCGCACCGGGAACTGCTCCACGGACGGCCGGGGCCCGTGCACCGGGTCGAGGTGCTGCCCGTCGCGCCGGGGGTCCGGTCGGGCGCGTCCTCCACGGCGGAGCGGATCGACCGATTCCTCGCGCGGCAGCGAGCGCAGCGGTACGACCTCGCCGTGCAGCTGCACGGCGGCGGGCGCAACTCCAACCCGTTCGTGCTCGCCCTCGGCGCTCGCCACACCGTGGGGTCGGCGACCGACGACGCGGAACCCCTCGAACGCACGCTGCGGTACGCCTACTACCAGCACGAGGTCATGCGCGGGCTCGAGGTCGCCGGCCTCGCGGGCGCCGCGCCCGTGCACCTCGAACCGGTCGTCGCCGTGAGACCCGACGAGCTCGAGCGCTCGACCCGGCTCATGCCGGACGGGACGCCGTTCGCGGTGCTGCATCCGGGCGCGACCGATCCGCGGCGGCGCTGGCCCGTCGAGCGGTTCGCGCACGTGGCCCGCGGGCTCGCGGCGGACGGACTCCGCATCGCGGTCGTGGGCGATGCGTCGGACCGGGACCTCGAGGCGGACCTCGTGCGCGCCGTCGGCGACGCGGGGGCTCGCGTCATCCGACTGGCCGGACGGATGCCCCTCGGGATGCTCGCAGCGGTGCTCGCGCGCGCCTCGGTCGTCGTCGCCGACGACAGCGGCCCTCGCCACCTGGCTCAGGCGGTCGGCGCGCCGACCGTCGGGATCTACTGGTTCGGCAACGCCATGAACGCCGCCCCGTTCGGGCGGGAGCGCCACCGGGTCCACCTGTCGTTCGTCGTCGCGTGCCCGGTGTGCGGCGTGGACGTCACCCAGGTCGGCTGGACGGTCGAGCGGTGCGAGCACGACGTCTCGTTCGTGGCCGAGGTCGACCCGGACGCCGTGCTCGCGGACGCTCGCGACCTCACGGCCAGGAGGTCTCGCCGGACGAGCACACCAGCAGCTCGCGCACCTCGCACCCGGGCGGTTGGCTGAGCGCGAACACCACCGTCGCCGCGACGTCGGCCGGGTCGTTGAGGCTGGCATCGGGTCCGGGGCGGTACTGCTCGTCGCGACCGTCGAAGAACGGCGTCCGCATGCCGCCGGGGATGAGCCCGGTGACGCCCACGCGGCCGGCGGTCTCGGCGGCGAGCGCCTGCGTGAAGCCCCGGACGCCGAACTTGGACGCCGCGTACGCCGTGGCGTCGCCGGCGCCCCGCAGCGCGAGCGTCGAGGCGACCGTCACGACGCGACCGCGCGTGGCGACGAGATGCGGCAGTGCGGCGCGCACGGTCGCTGCGGTCCCGAGGAGGTTGACCGCGATGACGCGCTCCCACTCCGCGGCGTCGACGCCGTCGAGCGGGCCGGGCCGGTCGATGCCCGCCGCCGTGACGACGGAGTCGAGGCCGCCGTGGGCCTGCGCGACCTCGTCGACGATCCGCTCGAGCTCCCGCGTCGACGAGACGTCGACGGCGTGCGATTCGTGACCGCCGCGGGACTCGGCCAGGTCGAGGACGATCGGGCGCCCGCCGGCGGCGGCGACCGCGTCGGCGATGGCGGCGCCGAGGCCGGAGGCGCCGCCGGTGATCAGCGTGCGGCCCGGGGTGCGCGGTCCGCGCGGCTCCGGCGCGGTCGCGAGATCGGGGACGGTGGACGTGGTGGTCATACGATGACTCCTCTCCGCCGCGAGGTGCGGCGTGGTCGGTTCGGGTTTCGGTCGGTCGGTCGGTCGGTCGGGTCGGTCGGTCGCTCGGTTCGCGGGTCCGTCGACCCGGGCCGGGGCGCCCGGCGGCTCAGCCGACGGCCTGCAGCGGGCGCCGGGCCGCGGCGGTCGGCGCCGGCAGGGCGGCCACCCCGCCCGCGGCGAGGAAGTCGCCCGACGCGCGGACTCCCGACGCGATCGCCTCCGACATCGTCGAGCGGCGTGCAAGCGCGAGGCCGACGGCGGAGGAGAAGCGGTCGCCGGCGCCGCACGCGTCGAGCACCTCGATCGGCTGGGCGGCCACCAGGTGGCTCGTCGCGTCGTCGAGCACGGCGGCCGCGCCGTCGGCGTCGAGCGTGAGCACGACGCATCCGCTGCCCCACCTGAGGCGCAACGCGGCCGCGGCCACCAGGGCGCTCTCCGCATCGTCGATCCGGCGGCCGGCGAACCCGGCGGCCTCGGACCGGTTCGGCGTGACGACCGCGCAGCCCTCGACGGGGTCGGCGCCGCGCGGGTGCGGATCCCACACGATCGGCTTGGACCGCGCCGACTCCGCGAGCGCGGCGCGCACCTCCGGCTCGCCGAGCAGGCCGCGGCCGTAGTCGGAGGCGATGACCACGTCGGCCGCGGCGATCGCGTCGACCACGGGGCCGACCCGGCGGATCGGCGGGATCGTCCCGCAGCCCTCGTCGATGCGTGCGACCGGATGACCCGATGCGTGCAGTCTCGTCTTGGTCGGGGTCGGTCCGGCGAGTTCGGCCGCCGCGACGCGGATGCCGCCGAGCGCGCGTCGGATCCGGTCGCCGCCGGCGTCCCGCGACAGCGCGGTGGCGAGCGTGGCCTCGACCCCGTCGGCGGCGAGCAGCGCGGCGACCAGGCCGGCGCCGCCCGCGCGCTCCCTCCGCGAGGTGACATCGACCACCGGGACGGGGCCGTCGGGGGCGAGCCGAGTCGCGCCGCCGGCGAGGTCCACGTCGAGCAGCGTGTCGCCGACGACGACGATGCGCCCGGTCACGACCGGTCCTCCAGCGCATGCTCGAAGGCCACGCAGAGCGCGTGGACGGCCACGAGTTCCGCCTCCTGCACGTTCGCGGCGGCGCCGTCGAGCGCGATGCCGTCGTCGCAGGCGGCGTGCAGCGGGTTCGGGGCGCTGCCGGTCATGCTCCAGCGGAGGAGGCCGAGATCGGCGGCGGCGGCCGCGGCGCGCAGCAGGTTGCCGCTGGAGCCGCTCGTCGAGAGCAGGAGCAGGATGTCGCCGGGGCGGCCGTGCGCACGGACCTGACGGGCGAAGACCTCGTCGAACCCGTAGTCGTTGCCGATCGCCGTCACGGCCGACGTGTCGGTGCTCAGGGCGATCGACGAGAAGGGCCTGCGGTCGTCGCGGAACCGCCCCGTGAGCTCGGCCGCGAGGTGCTGGGCCTCGGCGGCCGAGCCTCCGTTGCCGGCGACGAGCAGGCGTCCGCCGGCGTCGAGGCGCTCGGCGAGCACCCGGCCCCAGCGGGCGATGCGCTCGCGGTGGGCGTCGAGCCGGCGCACCACGTCGAGGGTGCCCTCGAGGTGGCGTTCGAGGACGGCGGCGGCGGTGGCGGCGGTGGCGTCCGCGACGGTCTCGGTGCCCGGCGCCGGCGTCGTCGCCACGCGGACGCGGGTCGTGCCGCTCATCGGACCGCTCCTCGGGTCGCGGCCGTGCCCGCCGTGCGCGGTGCGCGCAACGTGGCCAGGTAGGCGCGCTCGGTGTCGGCGGCGACCCGGTCCCACGAGTAGCGGGCGGCGACCCGCCGGCGACCCGCTGCGCCGAGCCGGGCGGCGCGCTCCGGGTCCACGACGAGCTCGCGGATCGCGTCGGCGACGGCGCGGGCGTCGCGCGGCTGCACGTGCAGCCCGGTGCGGCCGTGCACGACCGTGTCGATCAGCCCGCCGACGGAGGACGCCACGACCGGTCGGCCGCAGGCCATCGCCTCGAGCGGCACGATGCCGAACGGCTCGTACCAGGGCGCGCACACGACGAGGTCGGCGGACCGGTACACCGGCGGAAGGTCGGACTGGGGCAGCTGGCCCCGCAACTCGACACGGTCGGCGACGCCGAATCGCGTCACCAGGGCGGCAAGCCGGTCGAGCTCGGGATCCGTGCCGCCCGCCGGTGCGCCGCCGCCGACGACGAGGAGCTCGACGTCGACGCCGTCCGCGGCGAGCAGCGAGATCGCCTCGATCACGGTGCCGACGCCCTTGCGGGGCACCATCCGGCCGACGACGAGCACGCGCGGGCGGTCGCCCCGCGCCGCGGTGTCGCCGTCGGGGCGGAAGTGCTGCAGGTCGACGCCGCAGGGGATGACCGAGATCCGGTCCTGGGGGACGCCGAGCTTCTTCAGCTCGAACGCCTCGTCGGAACATGTCGCCACCACGCGGTCGGCGCCGCGGCCGACCCCGGGCTCCAGCCACTCGCGTTCGGGCGGGCTCGTGTCCGCCGCGCCCTGATGGCGACGCTTGACGACGCCGAGGGCGTGGAAGGTCTGCAGCACCGCCGGGGGATCGGCGGTGGCGTCGGCCGCGTCGAGCGTGGCGAGCCCGGACATCCAGAAGTGCCCGTGCGCCACGTCCGGCGGCCAGCCGGCCCAGTCCTCCGCGATGCCCTCGGCGAGGGCCGGCATGAACGGCAGCAGGTCGTCCTTCGCCACGTGCTCGGGCCGTCCGGCGTCGACGTGGACGACCTCCACGCCCGGCGCGAAGTCGACCGAGCGCGGCAGCGCCGCGTCATCCCTCCGCGTGTAGACGCGGACGTCGTGGCCGCGACGCGCGAGCGCCGTGGCGAGCGCCGCGACGTGCACGTTCTGGCCTCCCGCGTCCGCGCCGCCGAGCGTCGCCAGCGGGCTTGCGTGTTCCGACACCATCGCGATGCGCATCAGGTCTCCTTCCATCCGGCCGACCGCGTCGCGGCACCCGAGACGAGTGCGCGACCGCGGCCGGGAGTGCGCTCCACCTGGTCGGCGATCACCGCGTCCCAGTCGGAGAGGAATCGGGCGAGCCCGTAGCGCTCGAGCGCGGCCTCGCGGCCGGCGACGCCGAGGCGGGCGGCCTCCTCGGGGTCCGCGAGCAGCGACCGGGCCGCGGTGACGAGTTCGCCGACGTTCGCCGAGAGGAAGCCGGCGCCGGGCGGCACGGCGCGCGCGGCCTCGGTCGCCTGGAGCGCCACGACGGGGATGCCGAGTTGCATGGCCTCGATGAGCGAGAGCCCGAGCGAGGTCCACCGCATGGGGTGCAGGTAGAGCCGGCGCCGCGCCATCTCCGCGTGCAGCCGCGCGGTGGGCAGGTCGCCGCAGGGTCGCAGCCGCGCGGCGTCGAGGCCGAGCGCGCCGGGCAGTTCGTCGGCGCCCATGCCGAAGACGTCGACGCCGGCGGCGGCCGCGAAGCTCGGCAACAGGTCGGTCCCGGTGATCCGCCCGCGCCGCACCGGTTCGTTGACGACGACGGCGATGCGCTCGACATCGCCCCGGTACTGCAGCCCGGGGTCGGGCACGCCGTGCTCGATGACGGTGGTGGGCGTGCGGCCGACGTCCCACATGAGCCGGTTGAACCAGGTCACGTGCACGATGAGCAGGTCGTCGCGGTCGGCGAGCGGATGCCGCGTGGTCGCCGCCTCGGGTCTTGGGGTGTTGTGCTCGACGAAGACGGCCGGCACGTCGCGGCCCGGCCGGCGCCCGAGGAGGGCCTCGGCGAGGACCAGTTCCTCGGTGCGCTGCAGGACGACGAGGTCGACGTGCTCGTCGCGGAGCTCGGCGAGGGGCACCTCGCGCGCGGCGGGCCAGTCGCGTCCGCCCCGCCCGAGCCCCCACGGGCCGCGGTGCTCGTCGACGGGCAGCAGGTACTCGTGGGGTCCGCGGACGAACGCGTCGGTCCATCCGCCGTGCCCGTGCCAGATGAGGATCCTCATGCCGGCACCGCCTCGGCTCGGCGCGAGCCCGTCTCCGCGGGCACGGCTCGTGCCGCGTCGGCGGGACGAAGGGCGAGGACGGCGTCGGCGACGGCCGGCGCCGACACGTCGGCCAGGCACGGGTGACCGGGCACCGGGCAGTCGCGCGCGCGCGTGCCGGCGCACGCGACATCCGTCCGGCCGAACAGGACGACCGGGACCCCGTACGGTCGCCAGCACCGTTCGTCGACGACCGGTGAGAACAGGCTCACGATCGGGGTCCGTACCGCGGCGGCCAGGTGCGCCGCGCCCGTGTTGCCCGCCACGACCACGTCCGCCTGTCGCAGGACGCGGGCGAGGTCGGGCAGGGGCGTGCGGCCGCCGAGGTCGACGGCGAGGTCGGCGGCGACGGAGGCGGTGAGCTCCCGCTCGTCGGGTCCGCCGGTCACGACGACGGGCACGTCGCGCTCGGCGAGGCGCCGCACGAGGTCGCGGTGGTTCGCGGGCGGCCAGGCGCGTGCGCCGACCGCGGCGCCGGGGTGGACGGCCACGTACCGCTCCGGAAGCTCTGAGAGGTCGGGCGAGCGCTCGGGCGGCGGCTCGACGGCGAGGCGGCCGTCGTCCCCCTCGGGAAGCTCGTAGCCCGCCGCTGCCGCGATCGTGAGCGCGCGCACGACCTCGGACTGCGACTCGGGGAAGTCCTCGCCGGGCTTCAACCGGACGTCGAGGAGCGATCCCGCGTAGTCGACGGAGGCGCCGGTCACCCGCGGCACGCCGGCGAGGCGGAGCTGGAGCGCGAGCGGCAGCGGGCTCTGGTGGAACGACGTGAGCACGACCGCGGCGTCGGCCCGCACCTCGGCGAGGATCCCGGCGAGCTCCTCGAGGTGCCCGCGCGACGCGACGGGCGGGGGCGATGCGATCCACGGCGCGTCCCAGACGTGCACGGAGGCGACGCCGGGCAGCATCCGCGCCGCGGCCGCGCCGCGGGGTCCGCACAGCAGGTGCACCTCGGCGCGCGCCGCGATGGCGCGGATCGCCGGTCCGCAGAGCAGCAGGTCGCCGAGGCTGTCGAGTCGCGCGACGAGCACGCGCTCGGTGCGAACGCCCATCATGCGGCGCTCCGGTCCCCGAGCAGGGTGCGGACGGCATCGCCGGTCGTGGCGGCGACCTCCCGCGCCGCTCGGATCTCCTCGTGGCGCGTCACCTCGGTGGGGACGAGGATGCCGCGCACCCCTGCGGCCTCGGCGGCGGCCATGTCCGCGCCGATGTCGCCCAGCATCGCCACGTCCTCCGGCGCGACGCCGAGCGCGTCGCACGCGTCCATGAGGAGCCCCGGCGCCGGCTTGCGGCACGCGCACCCGTCGTCCGGATGGTGCGGGCACACGCGCCACACGTCGAATCCGCCGAACACGAGCTCGACCCGGGCGTTCACGGCCTCCACTTCCGCGGCGCCGACGAGGCCCCGGCCGATGCCGGACTGGTTGGTCACAACGCCGATGCGGATGCCATGCGCGCGGAGCAGCTGGACCGCCTGGACGGCGGTCGGCATGGGCTCGACGAGATCGGGATCCCCGTTGTACGGGACGTCGCGGATGAGCGTGCCGTCGCGGTCGAACAGCACGGCGCGAGGGAGGCGATGGTCCATACCGTGGCGCTACCCAGAGGCGGTCGGGCGAAACGACGCGGGAGGGGGGTTCCCTTCCCGGCCCCGAGGTGGCATCCTGTCCCGATGTCCGCGCGCGGAGCCGATCGACCGATGCTCCTGGCGCTTCGCGCGCTGAAGCTCGGCGACCTCCTCGTCGCGGTGCCCGCGCTGCGCGGGCTGCGGCGCGGCTTCCCCGAGCATCGCATCGTCCTGGCGACGAGCTCGTGGCTCGCCCCGCTCGTCGAACTGGTCGATGCCGTGGACGAACTGCTGCCCGCGAACGGGCTGGACGACCCGCTCGACCTGCCAGGGCGCCCGGTCGACCTCGCCGTGAACCTGCACGGACGCGGCCCCGAAAGCACCCGGCTCCTCGCCGAGACCGGGCCGCGACGGCTTCTGGCGCACGCCCCCGACTCGCCGGAGGGACCGCAGTGGATCGAGGGGATGCAGGAACGGGAGCGCTGGGTGCGGCTGGTGCGGGCGTGGGGCGCATCCGCGGATGCGGCGGACGTGGGGATCGCCCGGCCCGGCACCGACCCGGCGGTCGGCGAAGCGGTCGTGGTGCACGTCGGCGCCTTCCACGGCGCCCGACGCTGGCCCGTCGAGCGGTTCGCCGCGGTCGCCCGAGCGTTCGCCCGAGGCGGCCTGCCGGTCGTCGTGACCGCGGGCCCGGAGGAGCGCAAGCGCGCCGAGGCGGTCGCCCGGGCGGCCGGGCTTCCGGATGCCGCGGTCCTCGCCGGTCGGCTCGACCTCGCGGGGTTCGCGGCCCTCATCGCCGATGCCCGGCTCGTCGTCTCCGCGGACACCGGCGCGGCGCACCTCGCGACGGCCTACGCGCGGCCGTCCGTGGTGCTCTTCGGCCCTGCGACGCCGGAGGAGTGGGGCCCGCCCGACACCGGTCGGCACGTCGTGCTGACCGACCCGTCGGTCCGTCGCGGCGAAGTCTTCACCGACGAGCCCGACCCCGCCCTGCTCGCGGTCGGCGCCGACGACGTGCTGGCCGCGGCGGAGGACCTGCTCGCCCGCGCGGCGACCCGAGCCTGAGGCGCGTCGCCGCGGCGGGGTCAGGCCGCGAGCGCGTCCGTGTCCGGTGCGAGATCGACCGGTCGGCCGGCCCGCTGCGGGACCGGAGCCGTGCCGCCGCGCGCGGACCCGGCTCGTCGCTCGGCGGACGCGCCGCCCTCGAGCTCGTGCCGCATGCGCTCGAGCGTCGCCTTCAGGAGCCGCGAGACCTGCATCTGCGTGACGCCGACGTCGGCCGCGATCTCGCGTTGCGTGCGCTCCTCGACGAAGCGCAGGTAGAGGATGCGGCGTTCCCGTTCCGGCAGGTTGCGCGCGGCACGGCGCAGCGTGACGCGGATCTCGGCGCGTTCGAACCCCGGATCGTCCTCGCCGCCGGCGATCGCGCCGGGTTCGGCTTCCTCGCGACCGCCCGCCGCCACGTCGAGCGATGCGGGGCGGAGGTTCTCCCTCGCGCGCATCGCCTCGCCGACGTCGAGCGGCGTCGCGCCGAGGTGCCTGGCCAGTTCGGCCAGGTCTGCCGGGCGGCCGTGCAGCTGCGAGAGCTCGCCGCTCGCGGCATCGAGCCGGACGGCGAGCTCCTGGACGCGACGCGGCGGCTTCACGAACCATCCGGCATCGCGCAGGTAGTGCTTGATCTCACCCATGACCGTCGGGATGGCGAAGGCCACGAAGTCGTCGCCGACCTCGGGATCGTAGCGGCGAACCGCGTGCACCAGGCCGATGCACCCCACCTGGCGCAGGTCCTCCTGCTCCCGGTAGCCCGGCGCCACGCGCCGGGCGATCCCCGCCACGAGATCGAAGTGCGCGCGCACGATGGCGTCCTCGATCGCTCCGCGCCGTCGCCCGCGCAGCCGCGGCAGTTCCGCCAGGCATGCGTCGGTCCAGCGTTGCCGCCGGAGCCGTGCGCCCGTCCGCTGCTCCTCACGCCGTGTCCTGCTCGAGTCCATCATCGCCTCCTCCTCGTGATCGCGGGGGGTGTCCTCGAAGAGAAGCACCACCGACGGTTCGCAGAAAGACGCTTGCCAAGACGGAGAAGAGGAAGTAGTCGGGGTCGAGACGAGGATGCGGGCGGCGTCAGTCCGTTCCGAGGACTTCGGGGATGGTGCGTCGCGCGAGCGAGATCTGCGTGCTGCTGAGCAGGGTCTCGAGCTGCTCGCGAGAGATGTCGCCCGCAGTGAGCCAGCGGCGCGTGATGGTCGTGGCGTAGGCGGAGTACCCGCGCAGTGCAGCGCGGACGGCCGGGTCGTCACGCACCTCGTGCAGACCCGCCGTCTCGCAGATCTGGTCCGACATGCTGTCGATGTAGGCGTCGACGATCCGAGCCAGGTCGGGGTCGAGCGAAGAGTTGAGGAAGCCGGATGCGGCGAGCCATGTCTCGCGACCGCGGGCGATCTTGTCCACCCAGGCGGTGGTGCCCTGTCGGATCCGGTCCTCGACCGTCGCGCCCTCGACGAAGGCGGGCGCCAGGAGCCGCGGTGCCCCGAGCAGGCGTTCCACGACGGCGAGGTACAAGGCGCGCTTGGTGGGGAAGTAGTGGCCGAGCAGTCCGCGGCTCACGCCGCACGCGTCGGCGATCTCGCCGGTCGAGACGTCATCGTAGGCGCGCGTGGCGAAGACGGTGCCGGCCGCGGCCACGATCTGGTTGCGCCGCTCGTCGGGTGGGAGGCGGTGACGCGTTGTCCCCATGCGGCCATCCTGCCGTACGCCTCCCGCCAGGACCGCGAGCCCGGCGAGAAGCTCCGGAGTCCACCCGTATCGGCAGATCGTCGGTAGTTATTGTCGATCTGCCGATAAGGCAATACGATGCGCAGAAGCCGCACCGTCGCGGCAGCTGGAGGACAAGGGAGTTCGATATGCCAGATCTCAGTCGACGCAAACTGCTGCTCGCAGGTGGAGCCCTGGGTGCCGCAGGTGCTCTCAACGCGATCTCGCCGGCACACGCATGGACGTGGTCCTCGGCTGGGTCCATCGCCGCGACCGATACCGTTCGCGACCCGCGGTACGTCTGGGACGACCTCACCGACCCGGTCATCGCCGACCTGCTCGACCGCGGCGGCGTCCCCGGCGTCAACGCACTGCTCAAGCCCTGGGTCTACAACTGGCAGTCCCCGTCGTGGCTCCTGCCGTCCGACGTGAGGCGTGTCGTCAACGAGGCGCGCAGGCTTCCCGACTGGGCGGACCTCGGCAAGCTCGATGTCGCGTACCGGTTCGCCACGAAGCGTGGGCTGTACCTCGGCGTCCTCTACGGAATGAACAGCGGCATGATGAGCGCCGCGATCCCGCGCGAGGCCCGGGCCGTGTACTGGTCGAAGGGCGGTGCCGACATCAGGGATCGCATCGCGAAGACCGCGAAGCTCGGGTACGACATCGGCGACTTCCATGCCTACCGGCCGGACGGGAAGATGATCGTCACGTGCGTCAAGACGCGCCTGACGCATTCCGCCGTGCGTCACCTGCTGCCGCAGTCGCCGTACTGGATGCAGGTCGCCGACGAGCCGGAGAAGCGGCCGATCAGTCAGTTCGACATCCTCATCACGTGGCACAGCCTCGCCTCGTCGGTCATGCAGAAGCTCGACGAGTGGGGTGTGGAGATCCCGCAGAACGAGCGGGATGCCTACCTGCACCTGTGGCAGGTGACGGCCCACATGCTGGGTGTGATCGACGAATTCATCCCCTCGAGCTGGGAAGAGGCGGAGTTGCAGCGCCAGCAGGTGCTCGTTCCGATCCTGGCCCGCACGGATGAGGGGGTGAAGCTCGCCGACATGCTGGTCAACCTCGGCCAGTACATCGACTTCTCCCTCGTCACCCAGCCGCTGTTCGAGGCCGTCACGCGCTACATGCTCGGCGACGAGGTGACCGACATGCTCGAGCTCACCCGTCGCCCGGTCCTCGAGGCGACCGTCGAGGAGGTGTGGCCGGTGTTCATCAAGCTTCGCGAGGCCGGCCTGCCGCTGCCCGGCGCGCCGGCGCTGTACACCGCGTTCGAGGAGCTGATCCGGAAGTTCGCGCTCTTCTACCTCGAGCCGTTCCAGCAGATCAACATCGACATCCCGACGCACAACAACGCGAATCACCCCTACTGAATCCTCGTCGGGGCCGCGTGGTGCGGCCCCCGGCGGGTTCACGCACGTGGTGACACGTCGACGTGCAGGTGAAACGACGAAACCCCCGGTCTCCCGGGGGTTTTCGTTGTGGCTCCGACCGGCATCGATCCGGTGACCTTTCGATTTTCAGTGAGCCTGGGCGGTTTCCGCTCAGTTCTTGTTGTCGCGATATCGCGCTGATCTGGGATTCTTCGACACCGTTACAGTTGGTTTCAGTTCGTCTTCGCGCACTTAATGGCACATTAATGGCACAAGATCTGCTGCGGGTGCGTGACGTCGCAGGTCCTCTGCCTCGGATGGTCGGCCTGCTCGTGGTCGCCACGTTGGTGCCTGTGCCCGGTCGAACTCCGTTACTGTCGATTCGCGTGAGCGATTCTATTGAGCATATGCGCGGGGTTGGGACCAGACTCAAGAAGGTTGGAATTACCGATCTGGATGGACTTGCTGCATTGAACCGACGCGAGGTCCTCGCGATTCCGGGAATTGGTGAGTCATCGCTTGTAACTATCGTCGCTGCCCTGGCTTCAACTGGACGCAGCCTCGCAGCCGATCCCTACGCCTCGTACACCTGCGCTCGAGACTCAGCGCCTGCGCGAGACAGCGAGCTGCGGTCCTACTTCTTGTGCGAGGCGTGCCGTCAGGCGTTTTCGGCGGACGCGTTCAGCGGTCGCGATCCGGAGTGGATCTCGGGGGAGCAGATCGAGGGCTATTGCAGTCATTGCAACACAGAGACGGTCGTGAGCCTCACTCAGTGGTTCCTGTGCGGCACGTGTGATCGGGTGATCCGCTCGCTGGGTCGCGGCATCGCTTCGGCGCGATACGTCGAGACTCAGTGGCGGGAGCTTCTTGGCGACCTCGCGGAACTGGAGTTGTCCGAAGTCGACCCCGTAACACTCCAGCCGCGAGGACTGCGCTCCGACCCCAACAGGGTGGCGACCGCGGATTTTGTCGCGCGCTCCGCCAACGGCTCAGCGCGCCTCGGGCTCGAGCTGAAGAGCGGTCGGAGCTCGCTTCCGCACGGAGGAGTTGGTTCTCCCATGGCCCAGTTCCAGCTCGACACAACGGACTGTGACGACATCGTCAGTGCTGCTTCGGATCTGGAAGCCCCGGTCTTCCTGCTTCACGCGCAGGTCATTGGGCGCGCGCAAGCGCCAACTGAGCGGTTCGTAGGTGTCGGGCTATGGTTCGCGCGGCCGTGGGACATGATCGACAATCTTGTCGATGTGCGTCGACGTCCTCGGGAGACCCGGGATGCCGCCTACTACAAGACGGGCATGTTCCGGCCATTCTCGCAGTTCGTGACGTATCTGGAAGATGAATTCGATCAGGACGAGGCGATCATGCGTGAGGAAGGCTTCCCACTTCTGTACAGCAGGTAGCGGCTGCCAGCGGGGCCAAAGCGTGATCCGCGGCCAGTACGCCGCGCCTGCCCAACCTGAGAATTGATGTGGAGGAAACGCTCATGGGTGCTATCGAGCGTTGATGATGGCCGGCAGTCTCAGGCTGCGATTTGTTCCCGCACAGCTTCGTCTACCTCCGTTTGCATGATTGCGCCGGTCTTTCCGAGCGCTCGAAGCATGTTTAGGCTCGGGTATCTCATTGAGCGGAGGTCGGTCGCGTTCACCTGGGTGTGCCCTGAGAACGTGCGGAAGAAGCGATCGACCAACGACGAATTGAGCCAAACGGTGAGACCCCGCGCGAGAGCCTCATCGAGGCCAGCGCCTCGAATGTGGAATACATTGAGGTGATTCTCGAATGCAACCCTCCCTCCAGCCATCATGGGTGACCATACGCCGGCGACGATGCGACGTCGCTCCTCCTTTGCGCTGAACCTCTTAACTGCGACGTACCATCCGTCCGGAACAAGTAGGTTCTGATCTCTTGGCTCGGTCGTCGAGAACCACTGAGGCTTGCGGATTTCCCTCGGCCAATCGATTTTGCCTTCCCGAATGTTTCCCGGGTAGATGAGAGGGACCGCGCCGTCAGTCGCGTCGTGATGCAGTGCATGACGTGACCTGAAGTCGACAACCCGCCCAGTAGACACTTCCACGCCAAGGTCGCTTAGGCTGCTGGGTAGCGAGAGCATGAGTTCCGCCGTTGCCATATCCTCGGCATCTGTCGCGAGTCGAATGAACTGGTGCGGGTCGTGCGGCTGGACGACCTCGTCATAGGGGACGGTGCGCCGCGAAGTCGCGTCGGTATGGTCGCGACTAACCGAAAGCTCGACTTGTTGACGATCACCGTCAATCGTTCCCGCGAAGATTACGTTCTCTTGAAGGACGCCGGTGTCTGCAAAGACGGTCGAGCGCGACTCGAATACGTGAATGTGGTCTAGTGCGACACGGCTCAGAAAGAATCGGCGGAAAGTGGAGAAGTATGGGCCGTTGAAGAACGACCGAGGGGTGATTGCGACAATCTGACCCCCGGGTCGAAGAGCGGACACCGAGAGCGCGAGGAACGCAGCGTACAGGTTCGGGGCATCGACCCCAGACCCACGCATCGCGCGCCGGTGTGCGCTCGACACAGCGAGCTTTCCGTATGGCGGGTTCTCAATAACCAAGTCGAACTCGCCCAAGCTTGGTAGCAGTCCATCCATACCGGTCGAGCCGAGGATGAAATCCGCCTCGATTATTCGAACCGACAAACGTCCACTAGATGCACTCTCGCATGCTCCGAGGGTTGCCCGTAGGTGCGGGATGACCGTGGGATCGCGTTCGAGCGCGACCACCTCTATCGAAGATTCGGGACGTTCTGCGAGTACGCGGGCGATAACCGCGGCCGACAGCATGCCTGATCCGGCTCCAGGATCGAGTACACGCAGCGTATCAACAGGCGGGAGCTTCGCCATCGATGCGATGAGCTGCGCGGCGGGGGCCGGCGTGAAGAACTGCCCCAGCTCACCTTGCCTTGCGCCATCAAGCGCGCCAAGCGCAGCGAGACGCTCTCGTTCCGCGTGGTCCAGTACATCGGTGAGTTCCACAACAACACGGTAGCCCTTGCCCACGACATCGAAGTGCGACCCGTCCACGAGTCGCGCCGCAGCGTGGCTCTCCCAAGGCGTCGGCGCTTCTAACGTCCCCGCAGTTCAGCTCGCAGCGCCGCGAGCGTCGGGCCGCCGGGTGAACCCACATGCCACATCTCCCAACCTCCGTATCCCGTGGAGGTATCCGCGCCCAGGGACGCACCAGCTGCGCGCGATGGCGCCTTGTATCCGACACCGTCGACGATGATTTGACCGTCTGATGCAACCGTGCCAACACCTTGCCGTCCGGCACGTGTGCAGTGCAGTTCTGTTCCGGCATGGAGCAGCCCTTCCGCAACTAGGTCCGCGACGGTTCCTCGGATTGCAGCGCGCGTGAATCCCGTTGAGGGGAGCTCATCTTCGTCGTTGCGGTAGACGTCGATTCCAGCGAGGCGAACCGCAGCCAAGATCGAGGACAAGAGCGCATCCAATGACATCTGCATGTGAGGTGGCAACGTGGCATCCCCGTCAGATTTCCCCTTCGCCACCACGATCCCGGGAATGGGTCTGCTGCACGAGTAGGTGACATCTGAGTTGGCTTGTCCTGCGGGACGGGCTGGAAGGATGTCATCGTGCCCAA